>NZ_CAEUHO010000001.1:2189916-2919888 GCF_903181435.1 Bacteroides acidifaciens | reverse complement strand
CGCGGATAAATGCCATATAAAGACATCAGTCCTTCATAATATACACCGCGTGTCCATATATTGCTGGGACGTACACGACCGTAGAAACTGGGAATGGTATAATCGGCATACTTCTTCATAAAGTAGTCGTTTACCTTTATAATAGTCTCTAAAGTCTCTTTTTGTGCAGGCAGCTCTTGTGCCGCGACCGGATTTGCGGGCGTCAGGCAAAAAAGAAGTGTTACTGTAAAGAATGAGAATAGTGATTTCTTCATGGTGCAATAGTTATGTTTTATTAGTTCACTGTTTATAATAAATTCCAATCGCAAAGGTAAGGGACGTTCTTTTCTTTTTCAATGGATTTCCGTGCATATGTCTTTAATTTCGTTCACAAAGTGGCTGGAATTTGCTTTAAAAGTATATTTCTACATATATCTGTACGATATTCTATTTTATCGATAGCCCGCGTCCCTTACTTTTGTGTTGTAATTTGATAAACGATAAAACTATGAAGTACATAACTGTCTTTTTAAATCTATGTCTGATGGCTGCTTCTTTAGTAGCCCAGCCAAACTACGACTTTACGAAATTGAAACGTGAACATTTGGGACGTGGCGTGATTGCCATTCGTGAGAACCCTTCTACGGTAGCCGTTTCCTGGCGTTATCTTTCTTCCGACCCGATGAATGAATCATTTGATATATATAGGAATGGTGAAAAGATAAATAAGCACCCGGTGAAAGACGCCACTTTCTTTCAGGATACTTATGCAGGGACAGAGCCTGCCCTTTATACCGTCAAAGCTGTCAAAGGAAAGACCGAAAGCAACTATCAACTGCCGGCAAATGCCCCGGCAGGTTATCTGAATATTCCGTTGAATCGTCCGGAAGCCGGAACAACCCCGTCGGGACAAAGTTATTTCTATGCTCCGAATGATGCAAGTGTCGGTGATGTGGACGGCGACGGTGAATACGAGATTATTCTGAAATGGGACCCGAGCAACGCGCATGATAATTCGCATGACGGCTATACGGGAGCTGTCATTTTTGATTGCTATAAACTGAACGGACAGCACCTGTGGCGTATCGACCTGGGAAAGAACGTACGTGCCGGAGCGCATTACACTCAATTTATGGTTTATGACCTGGACGGTGATGGTCGCGCGGAAGTTGTGATGAAAACCTCAGACGGAACTGTGGACGGAACAGGAAAAATGATTGGTGACGCCGATGCCGACTACCGGAATCCACAGGGACGTATCCTGACAGGCTCTGAATATCTCACCGTCTTTAACGGACTGACAGGAGCAGCCATGAAAACGATTGACTATATCCCCGAACGTGGCAACTTAATGGACTGGGGCGATAACCGTGCAAACCGAAGTGACCGCTTTCTGGCATGCGTAGCTTATCTGGACGGAGTTCATCCGAGCATCGTGATGTGCCGCGGCTATTATACCCGTACTGTACTGGCAGCTTTCGACTGGGACGGGAAAGAACTGAAACAACGTTGGATATTCGATAGTAACAACCCCGGATGCGAAGACTATGCCGGACAGGGAAACCATAACTTGCGGGTAGGCGATGTGGACGGTGACGGATGCGATGAAATCATCTATGGTTCATGCGCTATCGACCATAATGGCAAAGGGCTTTATTCTACCAGAATGGGACATGGAGACGCTATTCACCTGACTCATTTCGACCCTTCGCGCAAAGGCCTGCAAGTATGGGACTGCCACGAAAACAAACGGGACGGAAGTACATACAGGGATGCGGCAACCGGAGAAATCCTGTTTCAAATAAAGAGTAATATAGATGTCGGACGCTGCATGGCGGCCGATATTGACCCTACTTATCCGGGTGTTGAAATGTGGTCTTTAGCTTCCGGTGGAATCAGAAGTGTGAAAGGAGAAGTCGTAAAAGAACGGGTGAGGGGATTGTCTTGTAATATGGCTGTTTGGTGGGACGGTGATTTACTGCGTGAATTGCTGGATAAGAATATCGTGAGCAAATACAACTGGGAGAAAGGAATCTGTGAACGCATCGCCATTTTCGAGGGCGCCCTCTCCAATAACGGAACGAAAGCGACTCCTTGCCTGCAAGGGGACATTATCGGTGACTGGCGCGAAGAAGTACTGCTACGTACAGCCGATAACACAGCTTTGCGACTTTACGTTTCCACCATTCCCACAGACTACCGCTTCCATACTTTCCTGGAAGACCCGGTGTACCGTATCAGCATTGCGACCCAAAATGTCGCTTATAACCAGCCCACACAACCCGGATTCTACTTCGGCCCCGAATTAAAGGGTACCGTATTCAGAGGATGTAAAATACCTAAAAAATAAAATATGAATATCCGTATCATAGCCATTGCTTCATTACTGATAGCCTTGCCTGTCAGCGCGCAGAAAAAGAAAACGGTAGTAAATGACTCAAATATACCTTTGCATTTGCTGCAACCTGCCTATCAGGGTACTTACGGTGACTTGACCCCCGAACAGGTGAAGAAAGACGTAGACCGTGTGTTTGCCTATATAGATAAGGAGACTCCCGCCCGTGTAGTAGACAAGAACACAGGAAAACTGATAACCGATTATACTGCCATGGGAGAGGAAGCGCAACTGGAACGCGGTGCTTTCCGTCTGGCAAGCTACGAATGGGGAGTGACCTATTCCGCCTTGATAGCGGCAACCGAAGCTACCGGCGACCAGCGTTATATGAACTATGTACAGAACCGTTTCCGCTTTCTGGCGGAAGTAGCGCCACATTTCAAGCGAGTGTACCAAGAGAAAGGGACAACCGACCCCCAACTGTTGCAAATCCTTACTCCTCATGCACTGGATGATGCAGGAGCGGTATGCGCAGCCATGATAAAAGTCCGTCTGAAAGACGGTTCGCTTCCTGTAGACGGCTTGATTGACAACTATTTCGACTTTATCATAAACAAGGAATACCGTCTGGCGGACGGAACTTTTGCCCGTAATCGCCCACAGCACAATACGCTCTGGCTGGATGATATGTTTATGGGAATCCCCGCAGTAGCGCAGATGAGCTGCTATGATAAGGCTCAAAAGGAGAAATACTTGGCAGAAGCAGTAAGACAATTCCTGCAATTTGCCGACCGTATGTTTATTCCTGAAAAAGGACTGTATCGCCACGGTTGGGTGGAAAGCAGCACCGACCATCCTGCTTTCTGCTGGGCACGTGCCAACGGCTGGGCAATGCTGACAGCCTGCGAACTGCTCGACGTATTGCCGGAAAACTATCCCCAACGTGCGAAAGTTATGGACTACTTCCGTGCTCATGTGCGTGGCGTGACAGCCTTGCAGAGTGGAGAAGGGCTTTGGCCCCAACTGCTCGACCGTAACGATTCTTATCTTGAAACTTCCGCTACCGCAATTTATGTCTACTGCCTGGCGCATGCCATTAATAAAGGCTGGATTGATGCAATCGCTTATGGCCCTGTCGCTCATCTGGGCTGGCATGCCGTAGCCGGGAAAATCAATGCGGAAGGTCAGGTGGAAGGTACTTGTGTCGGTACGGGAATGGCTTTCGACCCTGCTTTTTATTATTACCGTCCGGTCAATGTATATGCGGCGCACGGATACGGCCCGGTGCTTTGGGCGGGTGCGGAAATGATTCGCTTGTTGAAGAACCAGTATCCGCAGATAAACGACAGCGCCGTTCAATATTATCAAGTAAAACAAAAGACGACGGCTCCTATCTTCGCCGTCGATACGGAAGACACTAAGTAATTAACTTTAAATAGATTGGAACCATGAAACGAGAAGCATTTAAGATGTATTTGAAACCCGGTTGCGAAGCCGAATACGAAAAGAGACATGCCGCCATCTGGCCCGAACTGAAAGCGTTGCTTTCAAAGAACGGCGTGTCGGACTACTCCATTTACTGGGACAAGGAGACGAATATCCTTTTCGCCTTCCAAAAGACGGAAGGGGATGCAGGTTCACAGGATTTGGGCAATACGGAGATTGTACAGAAATGGTGGGATTACATGGCGGACATCATGGAAGTGAATCCGGACAATTCGCCGGTATCCATTCCTTTGCCGGAAGTGTTTCATATGGATTGATTTTTCTAGTAATTAGGTTGAATTGATAGTGTAGGGGAATGTTTGGTAGGAAATACAAGCATTCTCCTCATGCCATTTTAATGGAGTGTTTCTTTCTTATTCCAACTATCTTGATTATTTTTGTCCAACATTTATTATTAATCTTGGAATCTATTATGACTCAAAGACACCTTTCACTCTTCCTCTTTCTCGTTTGTTTTGTGCTGAATGCTTATGGTGCAATAGAACTCCGTTCCACACAAATGAGAACCAGTGACGGTCTTCCCAATAACTCTGTCCGGTACATTTACCAGGATAGCAAAGGCTTCCTGTGGCTGGCTACCTTGAACGGGCTAAGCCGTTATGACGGCAACTCTTTCCTTACCTTCCGTCCGGAAGCCGGAGACATGGTTTCTTTGGCAGACAACCGGATTTATGACCTGACCGAAGATAAAGACGGTTTCCTGTGGATTTCCACCACACCGGAATTATATAGCTGTTACGATTTGCAACGTGCCCGTTTTATTGATTATACCGGGTGTGGCGAGTCGAGACAGAACTATTCGAAAGTATTCGTAGCCGCCAACGGAGATGTGTGGCTGCACCATTCGGGAAACGGCTGTCGCCAAATGAACCATCAACCGGATGGCGGAATGACCTCTACCGTATTCAGAACCGAACGTGGCAATCTGCCGGACAACAGGGTGAAATTTGTTAATGAGGATGCCAGCGGTCGCATTTGGATTGGAACGCAATGCGGCCTAGTCTCTGTCACCAACGGACAATACCGGATAGAAGACCGTCTAATCCATTTCACTTCTTCCCTGGCTTACAAAGATGATATGTATTTCCTGACTGCCGACGGGGACATCTATCTTTATCAGTCTGCCACCCAAAAGATGCAGAAACAAGCTTCTCTTGCCGTTGTCGCGGGAAAGACTTCGCCCACCGGCAACTTTCTGCTAAAGGATAAATGGGTCATTCTGACTACTACCGGAGTATATACGTACGATTTTAACACCGGTGACGTTCAGGCGGATTCCCGCATGGACATCAAGAAAGGCGAACTGATACGTGACAATCACGGTGACTATTGGATATACAACCATACGGGACACCTTACCTATGTACTTGCCGAAACAGGAGAAATCAAGGATTTCCAGTTGATTCCGCAGGACAAGATAAGCTACATCGACTTCGAACGTTATCACATCGTCCATGACTCCCGCGGAATTATCTGGATTTCGACCTACGGTAACGGTCTTTTCGCCTATAATACCGCCGAAGACAAACTGGAACACTTCGTTGCCAATATAAATGACCAAAGCCATATCAGTTCGGACTTCCTGCTTTATGTCATGGAAGACCGTGCCGGTGGTATCTGGGTAGCTTCCGAGTATTCGGGCTTATCCCGCATTTCCGTCTTGAATGAAGGAACTTCCCGTATCTATCCCGAATCCCGTGATTTGTTTGACCGTTCGAACACCATCCGTATGCTCACTAAAATGTCGAACGGTGATATCTGTGTCGGTACACGTAAAGGGGGGCTTTACACCTTCGATTCCAATCTCCGCTCGAAGATGACCAATCAATATTTCCATTCCAATATTTATGCTATTGCCGAGGACGGGCAAGGGCGAATGTGGACGGGAACCCGTGGAAACGGACTGAAAGTAGGGGATACCTGGTATTATAATAATCCTTCCGACCTCACGGCTTTGTCCGACAATAATGTCTTTGCGATTTACCGCGACCGCAAAGAACGTATGTGGATAGGGACATTCGGCGGCGGGCTTGAACTGGCAGAACCTACGCCGGACGGCAAGTATAAATTCCGTCACTTCTTCCAGCAGACATTCGGATTGCGAATGGTGCGCGTGATAGAGGAAGACGAGAACGGGATGGTTTGGGTAGGAACCAGCGAAGGCATCTGCATCTTTCATCCCGATTCATTGATTGCCGATTCTGATAATTATCACCTGTTCAG
The DNA here is from genome assembly GCF_903181435.1 of Bacteroides acidifaciens. Taxonomy (NCBI): domain Bacteria; kingdom Pseudomonadati; phylum Bacteroidota; class Bacteroidia; order Bacteroidales; family Bacteroidaceae; genus Bacteroides; species Bacteroides acidifaciens. Next base: position 2,913,845 of record NZ_CAEUHO010000001.1, on the reverse strand, counting down.
CTACACGAACGGCAAGTTTTGCAGTAACGAAATCAAGTGCATCTACCGGGATACGAAAGGACGTATGTGGATTGGCACATCCGGTTCGGGACTGAATCTTTGTGAGCCTCAGGATAATTACAACTCTTTGAAGTATGAGCATTACGGCACTTCCGAAGGACTGGTCAACGATGTGATTCAATCTATTCTCGGAGACAAGAACGGAAATATCTGGGTGGCTACCGAGTATGGTATCTCCAAGTTTAACCCGGCCAATCATTCTTTCGAGAATTATTTCTTCTCTTCCTATACCTTGGGGAATGTGTACAGCGAGAATAGTGCCTGCATGCGCGAAGACGGAAAGTTATTGTTTGGAACAAACTACGGTCTGATTGTCATCGACCCCGAAAAGATACAGGATAGTGAGAGTTTTTCTCCGGTGGTCTTCACCGACTTGTATGTCAACGGAACCCAGATGAATCCGCAAATGGAAGATTCTCCCTTGAAGCAGTCACTTGCCTATTCGGATGAAATCACTTTGAAATATTTTCAGAACTCATTTCTGATAGACTTCTCTACCTTTGATTATTCCGATAGCGGACATACGAAGTATATGTACTGGCTGGAGAACTACGACCAGGGTTGGAGTGCGCCTTCTCCTTTGAATTTCGCTTCTTTCAAATACTTGAATCCGGGGACATATGTGCTTCATGTCAAATCGAGCAACGGGTCGGGCATTTGGAACGATAGCGAGACTACATTGAAGATTGTGGTTGTCCCGCCATTTTGGAAGACTACCTGGGCGATGCTGTGTTATGTATTGCTGTTGATTGTAGCCTTATATTTTGCTTTCCGCATTGTCCGCAACTTTAATGGGCTGCGCAACCGCATCAATGTGGAAAAGCAGTTGACCGAATATAAACTGGTGTTCTTCACCAATATCTCCCACGAATTCCGTACCCCGCTTACATTGATTCAGGGAGCACTGGAGAAAATACAGCGCGTCACGGATATTCCGCGCGAACTTATATATCCGTTGAAGACGATGGATAAGAGCACGCAACGTATGTTGAGGCTTATCAACCAGTTGTTGGAATTCAGAAAGATGCAGAACAATAAACTGGCACTTTCTCTGGAAGAAACCGATGTAATCTCGTTCCTTTATGAAATATTCCTGAGCTTCGGCGACGTGGCGGAACAGAAGAACATGAATTTCCGTTTCCTGCCTTCCGTGCCTTCCTATAAGATGTTCATCGACAAGGGAAATCTGGATAAGGTGACTTACAACCTGCTTTCCAATGCATTCAAATATACGCCTTCCAACGGCACTATCATCCTTTCGGTGAACGTGGACGAAGCCCGGAAAACATTGCAGATTCAAGTTTCGGATACGGGAGTCGGTATCCCCAAAGAGAAACAGAATGAACTGTTCAAGCGCTTTATGCAGAGCAACTTCTCCGGTGACAGTATCGGTGTAGGTCTGCATTTGAGCCACGAACTGGTATCGGTGCATAAGGGTACGATTGAATATAAGGACAACGAAGGCGGCGGTTCCGTATTTACCGTATGTATCCCGACGGACAAGGCGGTTTATGCGGAGAAAGACTTTTTGATTCCCGGCAACGTATTGCTGAAAGAAGCGGACGGACAGGCGCATCATTTATTGCAACTCTCGGAAGAACTTCCCGACCCGGAAAAGCTGCCTGCTCCTTTGAACAAACGGAAAGTCCTGATTATTGAGGACGACAACGATATCCGTGAATTCCTGAAAGAAGAAGTGGGAGACTATTTTGAAGTAGAAGTGGCTGCCGACGGAACATCCGGCTTTGAGAAAGCGCGTACGTCCGAAGCAGACCTGATAATCTGCGATGTGCTTATGCCGGGAATGACAGGATTTGAAGTAACCCGGAAACTGAAATCGGATTTCGATACAAGCCATATCCCTATCATCCTGCTGACTGCATTAAGCTCACCGGAAAAACATTTGGAAGGTATCGAAGCGGGAGCGGACGCCTATATCGCAAAGCCATTCAGCGTAAAACTGCTATTGGCACGTGTGTTCCGTTTGATAGAGCAACGCGACAAACTGCGTGAGAAGTTCTCCAGCGAACCGGGTATCGTGCGTCCTGCCATGTGCACTACCGACCGGGATAAGGAATTTGCCGACCGGTTGGCTGCTATCCTTGAACAGAACCTCGCCCGTCCTGAATTTTCTATTGACGAGTTTGCGCAGCTTATGAAGTTGGGACGAACGGTCTTCTACCGGAAGCTGCGCGGTGTGACCGGATATTCGCCGAATGAATACTTGCGTGTGGTGCGGATGAAGAAAGCGGCGGAACTGCTGCTCTCGGAAGATAACCTGACTGTTGCGGAAGTATCCTATAAAGTTGGTATCAGCGACCCGTTCTATTTCAGCAAATGTTTTAAGGCGCAGTTCGGCGTAGCACCGTCTGTTTATCAGCGTGGGGTGAATACGGATGCCGCTTCTTCGGAGCCACAGGAATCGGATTCATAGCGATAATATTACATATTGGATAATTTTCCTTGTATTTGTGTACAATAGTCTATTGTACAAGAGAGGAAGTACGCCTATTTTTGCAAAGTAAATAGTGCGTCACTAGATTTTTGTATCCATATATTTAATCATTTGATAGAACCATGAAAACTCTTTCTTTCTTTATCCTAGTTTCTTTCTTCTGCATTTTCTGTACCGGTACTACCTTGTCGGCAGCGGACTGGAAAGTCTATGTCGCCAAATACAGGCAGGACAAGACTTGCGCTATCTCCTATACTTTTGATGACGGTTTGGCGGAACATTCCACGGTAGCTGCGCCGGAATTGGAAAAGCGTGGCTTTAGGGGGACATTTTGGATATGCGGCTATTATACGGAACAAGGGGCATCGTCCAAATTACCCCGGATGACTTGGGGCGAACTGAGGAAAATGGCAAAGAACGGACACGAGATTTCCAACCATAGCTGGACACATAAGAATGCGAAACGACTGACGTTGGAACAGGTGAAGACGGAAATAGAAAAGAATGACAGTGCGATTTTTGCCAATATAGGTGCGATGCCTGTCACTTACTGCTATCCCTATAATTATAAAACCGATGAAATCGTGGAACTGGCTTCCAAAAACAGGGTCGGAACACGTACCAGGCAGATTTCAATCGGTAGCAAATCGACTCCCCAACGATTTGCCAAATGGTTGGATGATTTGATGAAAAAAGGGGAATGGGGAGTAGGCATGACGCATGGAATCAATTACGGATATGATGCTTTTAAGGAACCGTCCCTGTTTTGGGAACATTTGGACAAGGTGAAAAGCCTGGAAGATAAGATTTGGGTAGGTACGTTCCGTGAAGTGGCCGCTTATATAAGGGAGAGAGACGATATTCGGTTGAAAGTATCGGAAACAAAGAAAGGCTTGACGATTACTCCTGAAATGACAGTAGACAAGAAACTGTTTACAGAACCGTTGACAATGGTGATTGAATGTAAAGGAGTAGGGGAAGTATTCGTGAAACAAGGCAGGAAGCCACTGCCGGCACATATCTCAGGAGAGAAAGTCCTTTTCGATTTCAATCCGTATGCAGGGAAAATCAAAGTAAGTTTTAAATATAAATAATCCAAGAATGTCCATGAAGAATATTTTCGTACTATTATTCTTTTTCATCTTGACAGGTTCTGTCAGTGTGAATGCTCAGACATTACCCGACCAAAAAGAAACGTTGGCGGTAATGAAGAAAGTGAACGGTTACTTTATGAAGAAGTATGCTGACTATACCATCCCCAGTTTTTATGGCCGTGTACGCCCCAGCAATATATGGACACGCGGTGTATATTATGAAGGACTGATGTCTTTATATGGCATTTATCCGCACGAAGATTATTATCGCTATGCCTACGACTGGGCGGACTTCCACAAATGGGGAATGAGAAACGGCAACACCACCCGCAACGCGGACGACCACTGCTGCGGACAAACTTATATCGACCTGTATAATATATGTCCGTCCGACCCGAACATGATTCGGAATATCAAGGCGAGCATCGACATGGTGGTGAACACTCCGCAAGTAAATGACTGGTGGTGGATTGACGCCGTACAAATGGCAATGCCTATCTTCGCCAAGTTCGGCAAAATGACCGGAGAGCAGAAATACTATGACAAGATGTGGGACATGTATTATTATACACGCAGCCAGCACGACGAGACGGGTATGTTCAACCCCAAAGACGGTCTGTGGTGGCGCGACCAGGATTTTAACCCGCCATATAAGGAGCCGAATGGCGAGGATTGTTACTGGAGCCGCGGGAACGGCTGGGTATATGCCGCCTTGGTACGTGTACTGGATGAAATCCCTGCTGACGAGAAACACCGTCAGGACTATATTAACGACTTCCTGACCATGAGCAAGGCATTGAAGAAGTGCCAGCGTGAAGACGGTTTCTGGAATGTCAGCCTTCATGACCCTACGAACTTCGGCGGGAAAGAGACTTCCGGCACGGCACTGTTTGTCTACGGAATGGTTTGGGGAGTTCGCAACGGACTGCTTGACCGAAAGGAGTATCTTCCGGTTGCTTTAAAGGCATGGAATGCAATGGTGAGAGATGCCGTTCATCCGAACGGATTCCTGGGATATGTACAGGGCACGGGTAAGGAGCCTAAAGACGGGCAGCCTGTTACTTATAAGAGTGTACCCGACTTTGAGGATTACGGTGTAGGTTGTTTCCTGCTTGCCGGGACGGAAGTGTACAAGCTGAAATAATAGAATAATATACACTTCTCCCTAGGTAATTATACTCCGGCGGGCTTACTTCCCTTGAATGGATAATTGCCAAGGTATTTGCGTACAATCGTCCATTGTGTACTTCAATAAGTACGTCTACATTTGCGGAAGTAAAAAATCAAAAGAACAATAACTTAAAATGAAGACATCAATGAAAAACATGTATTTAGCAGCCGCTATGCTAGTGTCATTAGCTTTCTCAGCTTGCAGTGACGAAGAATCGGGAAAAGCAGACCGCGCTTATAAGCCCATCGAAATTTTTGGAAATATCGACGAAGTGTTGGACAATGTTCAGAAATTCCGTGCTGTCGGTGCGGCGTGGGGGACGGACGACCGTATCGGAGTGACTGTTGAAGCGGACGAGGATAATGCGACGCTTAACGCAGTGGACACCTATATTAATATCCAGTACCGCAATGAAAACGGAAATGCGTTTCGTGTTGTGAATGAAGGTTCGACAGACAATAATATCCGTTTGAAAGGAGAAGGTGAGTTTACCTTGAATGCTTATTATCCTTATCAGGGTGAGAATGGAACTTTGCCGGGTACGGAAGGTGTGATAGCAAAAACGATAAGCGGCTCAGACCAGACTGCGGACAAACAGCCTCAAATAGACTTCTTATTCGCGAAGGCTACCGGGATTCGTGCCGAAGCTCCCGTTACATTTGACTTCTCACACAAAATGACCAAGATAATACTGAAGTTCAAGGCAACCAACGGTGCCACACTGAACAATATGAAAGTCTATCTGAAAAGCCTGCAACTCGAAGGAACTTTCAACGTGACTACCGGTGAGGCTGTTGCCAAGGGCGTCGCTACCCCTAACTCTGAATTGAGTATGGATATTACTAAACCGGCAGAAGGTGAAATGACTGCGTCTATTATTCTCTTCCCGCAGGATATGCCGGCGGAAGTATTGCTGGAAGTAAGGATGAATGATGAGACATATACTCAATATATGCCTGTTCAGAATTTGGAGAGCGGACATGCTTATCCTTATAATGTGACATTCGAAAATCCGGCAATGACAATCACCAAAGCGGAGATTGAAGATTGGATAGTCGAAGATGATAAAGATGTGACAGCTTCGGTTACTGAATAAACGAGTGATAAGGATTCAAAAAGGAACGATATGAAAAGACAAGACTTATGGCTCGGCAGCTTATTGGCGGTGGCAGGCTTCTTCGGAGCATGTACCAATGTAGTGGAAGACGAGTTTCAGAATAATAAATATCCGCTGGAGTTGACAGCGGAAAAGTCCGGTATGACTTTCACACGCGGTATCGGTGAAAAGACTGAGTGGAACGGGGGAGAATCCGTTTCCCTTTATGACGGTTTCTCACAGAAACTGTATGAGGTTTCTCAGTCGGGAGAAATGAGTGCCAAGAATAACGACCCTCTTTATTGGTACACGACCACAGAGGAAGAAACTTTGTTTGCCTGGTATCCTTCTTCGGAAACCTTATTGACTGAATGGGCGGTAGCCGCCGACCAGACTACTGATGAAGCCTATCAAAACTCGGATTTTCTTTATGCCTATGAGAAGATGAAATTCCGTAGCGAACGGAAGCTTAAATTCCGTCATGGAACGGTAAAACTGATTATCAACGTGAAGGGTGACGGCGATACGGTGTCCGAAGAAGATTTGAATGGCGTTGTCTTTACTGTAAATGCAGTGACAAAGGGGACAATGACAGAGGGTAAATTGCAATCGGTCGCAGGTGCCGGAACGGCAGTGATGAAACCTTATCTGTTAAACGCTAGAGAGGGATATGCCTATTCTTTCCAGTTGTTGACGATTCCACAAGATATGTCCAGTAAGTTGTTCTTTAAGGTTGTGTTGAAAGACGGCAGGACTTTCGGGCATACACCGGGCAATGGAGAGGGAATCTTGGAAGGCGGACACCAATATACATACAATGTAGGAGTTGGTAAGCCGGGACTGAAAGTGACCATAGAGAAAGATTCTGTTTCGTGGGATGGTGATGATGAGGAAGTGGAAGGAACTGATAAGGAATAATATTCAAAATTTGAAGCGAAGATGAAACAATATAAACTTATACAAGTAGCTTTGCTGGCAATCCTGTTGTTCAGTTGGGCTGGTTGTTCTCAGAATGAAGAAGAAGTTCCGGGAAATGCACAGAACGGAATTGTACTAAATGTGACTGACACAGGTCTGATTAGCAATGAACCGTCTACACGTACGGAAGATACGGGATTCGTCACGACCTTTACTCAGGGCGACCAAATCGGATTGTTTGCCGTGAAAGACGGTGCGATATTGGACGAAATCAATAATATGCCTTTTACTTTCAATGGTTCGAGTTGGTCGGGCAAACCGATATTGTATGATGAGCGCCTGGCGGGAGTGACTTTCTATGCTTATTACCCTTATCAACCGGATATGAGCGGTAAGACAGATTTGGCAGGCGATGATTTCTTTGCTCCTCTGGTAGCCGCCTGGGAACTGACTACGGAGCAGAGTGACCAAAAAGCGTATGCGAAACAGGATTTGATGACCTCAAATGCAACCGCATTGATTGGTGAGAACGGAAACTACTCATTAAGCTTTCAGTTGACGCACCGTATGAGTCTGGTGGTTGTGAAGCTGCCTTCCACCCGTTATATCTTTACGGATGCCGAAGGAGTGGCAATGCCGGAAGAAATTCCTTATGTTGCCATGCCTGTTGATGTAGCTTTCTATCTTGACAATGTGGGCGAAGGAAATAAAATAGCTCCTTATTATGATGCAAAGCAGGATGAATACCGTTTATTAAGAAAACCGTCATCGGAGAATCAGATTATCGGTCATTACAATGACAAGCAATGTACGCTTGATACGGCGGAAAAGATGAAAGAAGGAAAGTATAAACGTTTTGTTGTTGATGGTGGATATAAAGAGGTGACACATCATCTACAGGTAGGTGATTATTATTATGCGGATGGCAGTGTGGTAAGTGGCAGTGAAGGAGAACCTTCCAAAGATAATTGTATTGGAGTAGTTTGTTGGGTAGGAAATCCAATGCCTTCCGTATTATATAAAGATGTTGTAGGGACTCCCTATACAGCCGAAAATGATGCATTACTTCGTTCACATCCTAATTGTGTTCATGGATTAGTTTTAAGTCTTTACACAGAGACAGGCAAATTCTCTCCTGCTTTGACTAAAAGTATGCATGACTGGTTTGTAACAACTCCGTTTGCTTCTTCATATGTTGCAATAACAGGATATTATGATACGAACGAAAGTAGTAAGAATAAGCCGCTTCGTTTTTTAGGATATAATAACTCGGAAATCTTAGATTTGTATTACAATGAATTCAAAACTGATTTTGAATGTTTCAGTTATCAGAATGATTGTGAGAATGATTTTCCGGCACCACCTGTTTCTACAGGTTGGTATGTACCTTCTAGTGGAGAACTTATTGCTTTGCAAGATAAAGAAAATTCTTTAGAGACTAAGTTGAATTCTAAACTGATTAAAGTATCGGATAACATAATGGATATATCTGCTACCTATTGGAGTAGTACAGAGCGAAATAATAAGAATATGTATATTGTTACTTATTCAAAGACCGCTGGCTCGGCAGGAACGGGAGGTATAAAGACGAATAGCTACACTTATCGTTTCTTCTTGGGATTCTAATTCTATAATATTTGTATGATAATGAAAAGGATAATTCTTTTTATAAATATCTTATTATTAGTTGGCCACTCTTTTGTACAGGCACAAGTCTATAAATTCGACTTTACTTCCGACAAGAAAGTAAAAGAGGGATATACTAAAGTGACGTCTGGAACCTTGTTCAACGAAGAACAGGGTTACGGATACGACCTGCAACCGGCATGGGACGGAAAAAGCAACCAACCTTTCTTCTTCTCCGTCAATGTTCCCGACGGTAACTATAAAGTAACCGTCACTCTTGGCAGCAAGGATTCAGCCGGAAATACTACGGTACGTGCCGAATCCCGCCGTCTGTTTATAGAGAATCTTCCAACTAAGAAAGGAGAAACGCTTGTTGAATCTTTCACTGTCAACAAACGGAATATGTATATCAACGGGAAGCAAAAAGTCAAAATCAAACCGCGTGAAAAGAATAAGTTGAACTGGGATGAAAAGCTGACACTCGAATTCAACGGTGATGCTCCGCGCATAACTTCCTTGGTTATTGAACGTACAGATAAAGTTCCCACCATTTTCCTTTGCGGCAACTCCACCGTAGTGGATTATGACAACGAACCTTGGGCTGCCTGGGGACAAATGTTCCCACGTTGGTTCACCGACGGGATAGCTATTGCCAATTATGCCGAATCCGGAGAATCCGCTAATACCTTTATTGGTGCCGGACGTTTGAAAAAAGCCCTGACACAGATGAAGAAAGGCGATTATCTCTTTATGGAGTTCGGGCACAACGACCAGAAGCAGAAAGGTCCCGGTAAAGGAGCTTTCTATTCTTTCATGTATAATCTGAAAATTTATATTGATGAAGCACGTTCCAGAGGTGCGTATCCTGTATTAGTGACTCCGACGCAACGCCGTCGCTTCGACAAGAATGGCAAGATAATGAACACTCACCTTGATTATCCCGATGCGATTCGTTGGTTGGCAGAAAAAGAAAACGTACCTTTGATTGATTTGAATGAAATCAGTCGTACGCTTTATGAAGCAATGGGTGAAGACGGCTCTAAACATGCGTTCGTGCATTATCCAGCCAATACTTATCCGGGACAGACAAAGGAACTGAAAGATAATTCCCACTCCAATACTTTCGGTGCTTATGAACTGGCTAAATGTATTATTGAAGGTATGAAGAAAGCTGATTTGGATGCGGTGAAGTTCTTGAAAAAGGATTATAAAGGATTCAATCCTGCTCGTCCCGACAGATTCGAAGACTTCAAATGGAATCTTTGCCCGTTTACGGAGATAGAGAAACCGGACGGTAATTAATATAAATAACGCGGATTAAAAACATAAAATAGAAGAGGAATTATGAGAAAAGTATTTGTATCAATGGCGTTGGCGGTACTTGCATTGGGAAGCCAGGCGCAAGTTTTGAAGAATGACCTGTTGAAAGGTTATAAGGTAGGTGATACTTTGGAGAAAACGGTTTATGATGATAAACGGGCTCCTATTAACGTAGATACCTGGTGCGGCGGCTTTACAGCCAAACCGGTAGAAGGAGCGGTAAGTCCTACTGTCGGAAAGGCTCTGTCTTATGCAGGGTATAATGAAGCGGGATTATCTATTAATTTTGGTTTTCCACAAGGTGTGAAAGGTTCCCGCATCAGTGCGTATTCCTTAGTTGAATCAGGGAAGATGTATTCCAAAGGAACTTATTATCTGGCTTGTCTGGTGAATTTTGCTAAAGTCGGTTCAAGCAATTTGGCAGACTTTTTGGCAGTAAGTGCCAGTTATGTCGGCGGCGGAAATCGTGGACAGGTATATGTCGGACGCGAAGGAAATGATAAAATCAAATTTGCTGTCGGCTTGCTGAAAGAACGCAACGAGGCTCCTATGGTATATGATTATAATACAACGCATCTGCTCGTATTGAAAGTTGATTATGACAAGAACGAGGTTTCTTTATTCGTTGACCCCGAATTAGGTCAGAATGAACCGAAAGCCGATGCGGTGGCAGTTGGTGAAGAAGGTGCTTTGAAAGCCGGTCTGAAAGCTATTTCATTTAGAAACCGTAGTGGTTTCAAGGGAAATATCGGTAGTTTCCGCTTTGCGAAAGACTGGGCTGGTGTTATAGGAAAATAACAGGATAGATAAATCTGTTAAAAAGAAGAGGGGGAAAGTTGCATTGCAGGCAATTTTCCCCCTCTTTGAATAATGGCTGACTTCTCATTTTTTATAGACATTAAGATTACTGCCTATCTTGCAATTCACGTAATACATCATTTATAATATAGGTATCACTCATTAGATGCAGACCGTAGCGGGAATCGTGTAACATGGCGCATACATTTGTTTCATAAAACAGATTTAATGCCCGTTCCGGGCTTATCTCTAATCGGGTTGATAATAATAGGATGATGCGACTGATTTTTCTCCACAGTACTTGTTCTCTCATATATAAAGCTTTCTTTTCATATCTTACTGCCCTCCTGTGCCTCCCAGTTTTTCAAAGCCTCGGCCACATCCTCGCCTACATGTTTTAGGCTTTGCGTGTGCATCACCTCGTAATTGTCTAATAGAAGACGTTTAATTAGGTTCATTTTTTCTAAACGTCGGCGCATTTCCATAGGAAAAATTCCCATTTCTCGTGCTCCAGCTTCTATAGCCATGACTGCAAAGTGAATCTTTTCACTTTCTAGGATATCCGGTTGTTTACACATAAGCGTTAAAATTCAGTTTATGAACAAAGATACTTGATGGCAGGCAAATAAACAACATTGCCGGAACTTTTTTGTATATACAAGTAAAAGTCCTCAAAGCTACCGCCCGAGGACTTTTACTACTAACCTTCAAACAAATTAATCTGCTGCGCTTAATTATATCCTTTGTTCTGTTCATACAATCCTTCTTTTACCTTCATCTGCGAATCGGGTATCGGATAGATGTATGAGTCTTTAGTGACCTGTTTGTACATTTCGTATGTCTCCGGTTTGGTAATAACGCCATTTGCATCAGAGCCATTGCGTTTGAACATATCCTGTAATACGGATACATATCGGTTTTGACGAACCAGGTCATGCCAGCGGATTCCTTCGGATGCCAATTCACGGCGACGTTCAATGTCTACAGAATCTGTGAAATTCTCAATTGTGATGTCATTATCCAAAGCATCCAGTCCGGCACGTTCCCGAATCTTATTCACCATTTCTTTGCCTTTATCGGTGGGTCCTACGATTTCAGCATACATCAACATGACATCTTCCAGACGGATGAGCGGATAATTGATAGGGAAATAAGTACGATCGGCAATCTGACCGTCAATATCCTCATATCCCAAAAGTTTACGTTTCATCTTATGCTCGAAGAATTTGAGGAAGAAGTCACCACCCGTATAAGGGGTACCGTCCTCATCAATAAACTCTGTTGTGTTGATAGTTCCGGCACAACGTTTGTCAATGAACGCTCCTTCTTCGTTGGTTTGCTTGAAGATAGCGTCCAACTGGCTTTCACACCATATTCTGTTTCCGGACATTGCTATATTCGTGTAAGAGTCGTTGACTGCCGGTACGGAATTGAAGACCATAGGGTTGCCGTAGTTTTTGGCTGCAATATACTGGATTTCGAAAATATGATATTTATTATCATTGTCGCTAATCCATACCTTAATCCATTCATCGGACGTACTAGCCCAATATTTATTGTTGGCAAAGGCATAGTCAATCACTTCACTGAATAATTGTTCGGCTAGTGCTTTTTTAGATGTATCCTGTACGGGGTATCCCGCCATTGTCAGATAGACACGACCTAATAAGGACTTTGCGGCAGCCAGTGTAGCGCGTCCGGCTGAAGCGCCGTTTCCTTGATAATTCAGTGGAGTATCTACCAGTTTCTTTACCGCATCTTCCAAGTCCGGGACAATTGCTGTTTCATAAATTTCCACGGGCTCCGATTGCTTGATAGCCATTGCTTCATTGACGGATACCGGCTCCAGTACGATAGGGATACGTCCGAAGTAACGTACTAAGTCGAAATAAGCGAGTGCTCTCAGGAATTTGGCTTCGCCGATAAACTGGTCTTTGATAGCTTCTGAAGAGAAAGTAACTCCTTCTGTTTTGCTAAGGAACATATTCGCACGCGCTACAATCTCGTACAAATCATTCCAAGCACTCGAAAGTGTACTGATTGTAGAAATATTCGGATTGAACGTTCCTATATCGATATAATCGCGTTGTTTATCCGTTGTTTTATCCGTCCATGCATTGTCCGAACGAACTTCAGACATAAGCCAAGAATAGTCCGAAATAGGGAGCAGACCGTTGTAGATACCAATCAGTGCTTGTTCCATTTCACCGGGAGTTGAATAGAAATAATCCGTAGTACGCGTGTCGTTCGGCTCTACTTCCAACCAGCTTTCACATGAGGACAGTGCTAATGTCAGAGCCAATCCTCCACTTATAAGATATTTATATAGTTTCATAGTTTCTTTCTTTTATTAGAATGTAACATTAACTCCTAAAGTAATAACCCGTGCTTGCGGATATGAACCGTAATCATAGTCACCGCTCGAACCGCCGTTGTTCGCTTCCGGTGAGAAACCACCCTCGTACTTGTCCCACATCAGGAGATTTTCGCCTGATAAATAAACACGTGCATTTTGTATGAAGTTCTTTTTGAATGGAAGGCGATAGCCTAATGTGACGTTCTTTATTTTGATAAAGTCGGTATCATATAGCCAGCGGCTGTCGTAGAACTGTCCTGTATTTGCATTGTCGATACCCGGAGTTTTACCGTCGCCCGGTTCGGTTTCCGATTTCCACATATTTTTCCAGTGTGAAAGTACGTTACCGTTGGCTCCCATACCCGGTTTGTCCATTGCACGTCCCAGCACTCCGTAGATATGTCCGCCCGTTTGTCCTGTAATCAGGATAGATAGGTCAAAGTTCTTGTACTTGAAGGTATTTGTCATACCGAAAGTATAGTCCGGGTCGGGTTTACCCATTAAGGTACGGTCGCCGTCATTGATAACTCCGTCACCGTTTGTGTCCCGATAGCGAACGTCACCCACTTTGGTGTTTTGCATTACAGGATATTTCTTTAAGTCAGCCTGTGTTTGGTAAACCCCGACAGCATCATACATATAAAAAGACCTTAAAGGCTGTCCCACCATAAATACTTGCGTTGTTCCGTCGTATCCTGTAAATACTGTGCTGTTGTCATCTCCCAAACTAAGTACCTTATTCTGATTGTAAGAAACGTTCAGAGAAGTAGTCCACTTCAACTTTCCTGTAAGATTCTGTGTCGTCACTTCCAGTTCGAAACCTTTGTTGCGGATAGAACCAATATTTCCCCATGCCTTGGTGAAGCCGAGCAATGCGGGAACACTCACTTGATACAGCAAGTCTTTAGTTGTTTTTACATAATAGTCGGCAGAAATAAAGATACGGTTCTTGAATAATCCCATATCGAAAGCAACGTTCCAACTTTCAGTCTTTTCCCAGCCGAGGTCGGGATTGGCGAGAGAAGTCGGTGCAAAACCGTTGATGATAGTACCGGATGAATAATTGGCGCTGCTTAACTTAGCAAGGGCTGTATTGGTTGGAATGGAGTTGTTACCATTTGCTCCCCAACTGGCACGCAACTTCAATGAATTCATAACGAAGTCTTTCGGCCAGAACTTCTCGTTTGAAATACGATAAGCACCGGAAACGGCAGGGAATACGCCCCATCGGTTCGCTTTACCGAAACGGGAAGAACCATCGCGGCGGATACTTGCTGTCAACAGGTAACGGTCGTCATATTCGTATTGTACACGTCCGAAGTAAGACATCAGTCGGGAAGGAGTGGATATGGATGCTGATGCGGCAGTCAATACAACATCTGCCATATCGAATACCTCCAGTGAATTGTCCGGGAACTGGGTAGCACTTAATCTGCTGGAAGAACCGTTGGAACTTTCCATTGAGTAACCTGCCATTGCACCGATGGTATGTCTGCCGAATGTTTTGCCATAATGCAGGATAGACTGAAGAAGGAATCTATTGCTACGCGCTTCCGTGCGGTTTGCAGTAGTTTTGTATCCTTCACTGTCAGTTCTGTATTTGGTGACACTGCTTGGAATAAACGAACGGCTTTGAGTACTGCTGAAATTATATGAACCGGTGACTTCTGCTTTGAGCCCGTTCCATATGTCCGCTTTAACATAGGCTGCCGAATTGAGGCGGACACTTTCACCGTGATTAGTCACCTCTTCCATATAAGCAATCGGGCTTACCTTGCTGGAACTTGTCCAACGATAATAGCGACGTGAGCCTGCACCTGTATAGATACCTTCTTCCGGTTCGGCCAGCGGAGCCATAGTCAATACGTTAGTCGCCTGGCGGTCTTTGCCGTCTACACGTCCACCGTCACTCCAATTGGCTGAAGGAGCCAAATTCACTCCGACAGTAATCCGGTTGAATATTTTAGACTCTACATTGGCACGGAAATTCAGACGTTTATAGTTACTCTCGATAGCAATACCCTGTTGGTCTGTATATCCCATTGATACACGATATTTGGTATTGCCGCGACCGCTTGAAAGAGATAATTGATAATTCTGTATCGGAGCCAGGCGGAAGAACTCGTCCTGCCAGTCAATTAGCCGGAGATTTCCATAACCGGGTTCTGTCCAGCGGGGGTCGTTCAGGAAGTAATAGCTTTCTTTGCCCCCAATCATTGCCAGGCGGGTGTTGTAATCATCTTCAATAGTTGCCCCCTTGCTTCCATATTGGGAAATATATCTGTTATTATTATAAGCGGTACGGAATTCAATCCATTCTTCCGGTGACAGCACATCTACTTTTCTCTCCAATGACTGAATACCGAATGAAGCCTGGAACTGCACTCTGACCTTATCATCCGCACCGGCTTGCTTGGTAGTAATCAAAACTACACCGTTAGCACCTCGCGAACCATAAATAGCGGATGACGAAGCATCTTTCAAGACTTCGATAGATTGTATATCCCCGGGGTTGAGGCTGCCGAGGTCATCAACGGGAATACCGTCCACTACATATAAAGGAGTGGCGTCCGCATTGATAGAAGCGGCTCCACGCACACGAATCTGCAATTCGGAACCCGGTTCGCCGGTCGTGCTGCGCACTTCCACACCTGCCAGTTGTCCTTGCAGAGAGGAGGCGATGTTTGTCGATGCCCGATCTTCCAGCTTTTCGGCGTTCACTTTGGCAATAGCACCGGTCACGTTTCCTTTCTTGGCACTACCGTATCCGATAGCCACCACCTCGTCCAACGCGATAGCAGATTCCGTCAGCTTGATTTGGAGCGTTTTGTCAGTGATTGTTACAGTTTGAGTATTATATCCGATAAAGGATACTTCCAGCAGTTTGGAACCTTTGGGAGCGGAGAGTACGAATTTTCCGTCTAAATCGGTAATGGTACCTTTGGCGGTTCCTTTCACCATGACGTTTGCACCGATAATCGGTTCATCTTTCTCATCTACCACTACACCTGTCACCGTCCGGTTCTGTGCAAACGACAGGGCAGATTGTACTACGAACAGAGTTGTCAGAAGAAGATATTGTATCTTTCTTCCCAAACTGCCATTTCCATGCAAAATGTTTTTCATGTTAATATCTCTAAGTGATTAAATTAGTAAATAACGGAAGATGCAGACACGGTTTACTGTTTGTCTGACTTCCTCTGCAAAGGAAGCGTATTAGAAGAAATTACGCTCAAGTATTCGTACGGAAAAGATGTATTTTCATACTGATTGCAGAAAAACACACCCGGTATTTGTACGCTACCCCCTATGAAAGTACAATATAGCCATTTCAGCGAAGTGCCTTTATCCGTTCGTACATCTGCTTGCCTAAATATTCGGCCGAATTTTGGTTGAAATGCAATCGGTCGCCCATTAATTCCGCGTCGGACATGTCTATCAGATAGGCATTCTTATCCTCTTTGGCGAAGCGTTTCATGGCGTCTTCAACCTCACTGCCATACTGTTTGTTCTTTCTGGCTACCGTACCGAAGATAAACGGAAGCTTGGAATAATCTTTTCCGGTCTTCTCGCTTAAATGATTGCGCACATAGGTCACTACCGCTTTCAGGTTCTCGTAATATTTATCTCCATAAGCATGGTCACTTTCTCCCTGGTGCCATAGGAATGCGTCAATCTGATAACCGTTTTTCAACTTGGATAATGTATGGTCAATGCAGCCGTCTATGTCATTGATAAAAGACAGGAGCAATGAACGCCCTTTCTGGCTGGTCGCCACGTTATTCGCCAGCCATTCAGGATTTGCCGACCAGTGAACCGATTTGTCCGAAGTGGCGGAAGGCTCGATAGAAGTTCCGCCGATTGCCCATTTGATAACGTAGAAAGGTTCCTGCCACAGTTGTTCCAGCCAATAATAAGTGATAGCGTCATATCCCCAAGTGGTAGGCTTGGCTCTTCTTTTACTTTTAGGCCAAAAAGGGCGGAACTTTCCGTCTGTACGGTTCTGCGCAATTCTGCAATACTTGTAAGCGCCGGTAGTGAAAGCCGTGTCCGTTGCCATAGCTTTGATATAATCCGGCAAGCGGTCGTTGGGTACGCGTCCATCCGTGTTCGATTGTCCGGCGGTGATGATCACGTGTGCAGGCTCATTGTTGCCTGCCATACAGTTACAACTGCATGCAAATATTAAAAGGATTATAAAATTCTTCATGATAGAAATATGATATGTTGGAAAAACTAATACCTGTTGAAAAAACTAATACCTGTTGAAAACTGATTTATCTGATAGTTTCGAGAAACTCTACCTCGATGATTCTTAACTGGTTCCTGCTACTGCTCTTTTCCAGTTCCATTTTATTGGCAGCTTTGGCTTCCACTTCGATTATCTGTCCGAAAGCGTCTTTATCACTCGTATTTCCTTTCAGACGAATGGTAATCGTATTGGCGCGTACCGGTTTTTCTACATCGAGATGAATATATCCCAGGCTCTTTTCCGTGTTACCGCTCCAAATCAGAGTATTTCCTGCGTACACTTCCAGCGGATAACTGCGTGAGCGCCATCCTTGCAGCTTGATACATATATCATCTATTTCGGCTTCCCTTTCCAGTGTATAGGTAATCCATGCAGTGCTGAGTTTACCGTCATTTTTCCATTCGGTCAGTTCGATGTCGTCGAAGCTCTTTTCCGCATCTCGGTTGTTGGCTCCCGCTTTTGCCGAAACGATGCGTACTCCCTTTTTACTATCTTTATAGGAAGGGGTAGAAGGCGTTTCACCTCTATCCAGTCTGCCTTTCAAAGTAGTCTGAGGAAGATAACCGCTTAAACCTTCAGTCACTTTCACGGGCACTGTTTCCAAAGTGAGGGTAGCGGCGGGAAGTCCTTCCGCTTGTGCGGTCAGAGTCACCTTTCCGGCAGTGGTCGTACTGCGGATGAGTGCGCGGTTGATGCCACATTCTACCGGAAGATTCGTATCGAGGATATGATTGTTTTCGCCTTGCGCAATACCGCCGCGCCATTCGGCATTGCCGCCGAGCGTGAACTGAACCGTACGGTTATCCAGCGGGCAACGTCTTCCGTCTTTATCCACCACTTCCACCTGTATCAATGCCATATCCGCACCGTCTGCATGGAATCCTTCGGGATTTTGGATAGCGGTAAGTTTTAATTTGGCAGCTTCACCGGCTGTATGGATTGCATAACGGCTGATTTCTTTTCCTGCCTTGTTATAGCTGACAGCTTCCAGTTTCCCCGGTTTGAAGGGAACTTTATCGAAAGTGAAGAGGAAATTATATTGCCGTTTGCCCTTACCCAGTGATTCACCGTTCAGGAAAAGTTCCACCTCTTCTCCGGTAGATACCACATGTACGGGTTTTACCGTATTGCCAGGATAGTTCCAGTGACCGATGATGTATGTCTGGTCTGCTTCCGTATCCACCCAGCCGTTCCACATTACCTGATGTGCGAAAAAAGCGTCTTTCTCGATGCGCATAGCGTCCGTCACTCCGCTTCTGCGGTAGTTTTCCGCACCCCGGTAATGGGTGTTGGTATCGGAGAAGATAATCTTAGTACCACCGGAGCTGACCCTGTTGCCTGTTCCGGGACGTTCGCGCCAGTAATCATACCAACGTGCTATCATGGTAATGGCAAGTTCGTCCTGATTACGGTTGTAGTCGGTAGCCGGTCTGCCTTTATAAAGCGGGCCGTCACCTTCCTTGTGGAAAGGATAGCTGTATTCGTCCCAGTATTTTCTCAGACCTTCGTCGCGGCAATATTCGGTCGCCCACATCGGGTGATGCTCACTTCTGTTGATATACAGCATCTCGCCGCCATATTCCGCTTCGCGAATGTCCAGCATTTCGCGCGAACCGATAGCACGTCCGCCGAACGGGTCATACTTATCACGGACAGCCTTCATTTCTATCATGTGCTCGCGACTGATAGCCTTGTTGCCACATTCGTAGAACAGGATACTCGGATTGTTACGGTTGTAGATAATCGCGTCGCGCATCAGTTCCACCCGTTGTTCCCATTGGCGTCCTTCACGGTCTTTTTCAGCGTCTCCGGCAGGCATTGCCTGTATCAACCCCACACGGTCGCAAGATTCCACATCCTGTTTCCATGGGGTGACGTGCATCCAGCGAACCAGATTCGCGTTGCTTTTCACCATCAAGTCATTGGAGTAATCGCTCAACCAGGCAGGTACGGACAAACCTACTGCCGGCCATTCGTTGCTGGTGCGTTGCGCATATCCTTTCATTTGGATAATACGGTCGTTCAGCCAAATCTTACCCTCGGCAAAGCGTGTCTTGCGGAATCCTGTACGGGTACTTACTTCATCGAATACTTGGTTGTTTTCATCTTTCAATGCTGTTTTTACCGTGTACAGATAACCGTATCCCCAACTCCAGAAATGAAGTCCGCCGACAGGTGCGGAAGCTTTTACCGTCTTTGTCTCTCCGGCTTTCAAAGTCACCTTATCCCCTTGAAAAGTTTTCATTAGCTTGCCGTCCGCATCAAGTACCGTCACTTGATAACTGAACTGCCGGGGTGCCTTGCTGTCATTTCTTACTTCCGACTCGGCATGAATCGTCGCCTTGCGTCCTTTCACGTCGATATCCTTGGCGTATACATATACACCTGTCGTTTTCAGATTGCTGTATAAAGGAAGAGTCTGATATACATTATCAGTCACATAAAGGAATACATTCTTGGGGATACCACCGTAATTGGCATTGAAGTTACGGTCGTTCCACTGGAATTTGGAGTTTGTACCCTCTTCCCTGTACATCCAATTATTATCGGTGCGTACGGCAATCACATTTTCCCCTTCTTTGATATACGGAGTCAGGTCGAACCCTACCGCCATTACACCGTTTTCGTGTCTGCCCAGGTTATGCCCGTTCAGATAAAAGTCTCCACGCTGGCGTACTCCCTCGAATTCGATGAATACCTTTTGGTTACTTTTCAGCCCCGGTATCCGGAAACTTTTACGATACCACACCACCGTATCCGTCAGTTGTTCGATGGAAAGCTTGAATGCTTCATCTTCATTGAAGGCATGAGGCAAAGTTACTTGTTTCCATTTACTGTCGTCAAATTTAGCGTCTTTAGCCTTTTGAAAGTCTCCTACCTGTAACTTCCATTCGCTATTGAAATTGTATTTTTGGCGTTCGGATGCCTGACCGTTGATGAAAGGCAGTGCAGCCAGCAGAAATACAAAAAGAGATAATTTGTGTTTCATGATAATCAATTAAATAATGTTCTGCTGCAAAGGAAGTACATTGAAAGAAAATACGCCTATACTACCGTACGGAAAGGATGTAATTTTTATCTTCCGCTGAAAAAATCGGGACGGGTATTTGTACACAATTTCGGATAATAGTACACATTCCCCGTTGAAAAGGGGAATGAAATACTATTATGTGCCGGTTATCGCGTATTTTTTCAGGCATCCGTTTCATTGCTCTCTTCCTTGGCAGATTGCTCCGTATCGTCCGATGTATCAATAGAAGCCGGAGCTTTACCACCGTTCTTCTGATAAACAGAGGGAGCAATCCCGAACTGGTTCTTGAAACACTTGCTGAAATAATAAGGGTCGTTGATACCTACCTTGTACGAAATCTCGGAAACGGTCAAATCCTCGGTCAACAATAACTCTGCAGCTTTCTTCATGCGGATGACGCGCAGGTATTCGTTCGGCGAATATCCCGTGACACCGCGTACTTTTTTATAAAACACGGTACGTCCCAATCCCATAAGATTGGCATAGTCATCTACGGAAAATTCCGTTTCTACCATATGCTCGTTCAGCATATCATTCAGCTTCGCAAGGAATTTGCTGTCTTTGTTGTTCGTACAGATAGCCGCATGAACCATTCCCGGCTCGTTGGAGAATTTCTCGCGTAGCTTGTCCCGTTGCTCTATCAGTTTGGAGATTCTCGCCAGTAGCAGAGAGATGCTGAACGGCTTGGTAATATAAGCGTCCGCACCGGATTCAATACCTTCCAGATACTTTTCTTCCATGTTGAGGGCGGTCAGCAGAATGATAGGGATGTGGCTGGTGGCAAACTCGTTCTTTAGTTTCTTGGTCACTTCGAATCCGGTCATGCCCGGCATCAATACATCACAGATAATCAAGTCCGCATCATAAGTCTGCGCACGCTCGAATCCGCTGATACCGTCCGCTTCCGCCACTACTTCGAAATACTGTCCGATTTCCTCTTTCAAGAACTCGCGGACATCGTTGTCATCCTCAATGATTAATACTTTCCGCTTGTTCAATGGTTCAGTAGGAGTAGCCGGCTCTTCGCCTGTCTTTTCGTCCGCCTTTTCGTCTGTGGCAAGTTCCTTGTGGCGTTGTTCTTCTTCCTCAATCAATAGCTGGTTGGGGACAAGGAAATCCTTTTCTTCGTAGACACCGGCATCGGTTGGCAGTTCGACTGTGAAGATAGAGCCGCCGCCTTCGTTCTCATTATAAGAAATCGTTCCTTTGTGCATATTGACCAGCCCGTAGGTCAGATGCAGACCTACGCCCACACTGCTGTGTGAGAAACTGCTTTGCATAAAACGATTGAACAGTTCCGCACGTTTCTCTTTCGGAATGCCCAGTCCTGTGTCTGTCACCTGGATGCAGAGTTGTTTCTTCTGTTCCTGCACGTCTACCTTGAATACAATCTTGCCGTTGGAAGGAGTATATTTAAAGGCATTGGAGAGCAGGTTATAAATCACCTTGTCGAGATTTCCCTTATCGACAGGCATCTTATAAGAGTTCTGTGAAGGCTCGAAACGGAAATCCATGTTTTTAGATTCGCTTACGTCTTTGAAACTAAGGAATATTTCATAGCAGAAAGCGATAATATCCGTCTCTTCCAGTGAAAGGGCGAGCTTGTTTTTCTGCATCTTCCTAAACTCCAGTAGCTGGTTGATAAGCCGCAACATCCGTTTCGTGCTCTTGTCCATAATCTTTAGCGAGTGCTGCATATCCTTGGAATGATTCCCCATATTGACGATTCTCTCCAAAGCACCTTGAATCAGCGTCAGCGGAGTGCGGAATTCGTGGGAAATGTTGGTAAAGAATTCCAGCTTGTAGTCTGTCAACTGCTTCTCTACGGCAATACGGTTGCGCAAGGCATTGAAGTTCCGGATAATGCGGAAACTGAAATAACCTGCTATGGCAATCAGAATCGCATAAATCAGATACGCCCAACCGGTCTTCCAGAAGGGTGGTGCTATCACAATCTCCATGATATTTTCTTCTCCCCAAATACCGGCGGCATTACAGGCTCTCACGTGAAGTTCATATTTGCCCGGTGGCAAGTTCCGGTAACCGGCAAAGTTCAGGCTGGAAGGCGAACTCCATTCCGTATCGTAGGGCGGAAGGCAGTAAGAGTATTTGGATATGCCGTCGAGATAGTTGAAAGTGGAGAAAGAGATAACGAACGAACTCTGATAATATTTCAGATTCAGTTCGTTGATATAAGGCATTGCTTCCTGCAAAGGCGAATCTTCTACGCCCGGAAGCATATGCGCGCCGTTGATTTGAAGTCCGGTGAAGATGACGGAAGCAGGTTTGTCGAGGTTCTCTATCTTGTTGGCATCCAGTACCACCAGCCCGTAGTTCGTTCCGAACAGCAGATAACCGTTGTTGCTGACGCAGGCAGTGTTCTCGCTATATACATTTCCTAAAGTATAAGAGGAAAAGAAATGATTCTCGATTTGTCTGGTTGCCGGAGTGAAGCGGGAGATTCCGTATTCGGTGGCAATCCACATCTTATTGTCTTTGTCCTGGACAATAGACTGCACCACGGCATTGGATAATCCGTCTTTTATATCATAACAGTCGAACGTCAGATGTTGATAATTGTCTTCCGGACGGCAGACCGCAAATCCGGCGCCGGAAGTCCCAATCCACATATTGCCTTTATCGTCGTTCATCAGGCAACGTATCTCGTTGCTGGGAAATGTGCCGTTGGCATGATTGTATATCACATAATTCTTGGGCGAAGCAATCAGTGAATCGGGGTGGAAGATGTAGATACCGTTATTGGTTCCTACCCACATGCGCCCGTTCTTGTCCTCTTCGATGACGCGGATACGCTTCTCGCCGTAATTATCCTGCAAGAAATGCTTGAACTCGTAACCATTGGCTGTCTTTACCGCCAGGTTCAGTCCGCCGCCGAAAGTCCCCAGCCACATACGCCCTTTTTTGTCCCGATAGATAGAGTAAACCTGGTCGTTGGATAGTGAATGAGGGTTTTTACTGTCGTTCCTGTACCACTTGTTTGCGCCGATACGGAGTCCTATTCCTCTCATTCCCAACCACAGGTTGCCTTCGGAGTCCTCATTCATGCTATATACATTGTGTGTGAAGTCTTCCTGCCGGATTATCTTGGTCAGGGTAGGGTTGTATTCGTAGAGGCTGCCCATGCGGTTTGCCATGTAGATACTACCGTTTTGAGCCTGGAAGAGCATACGGATGGTATTGGAGCGGTCGGAACTGTTTTCACCGCTGGGGTGAAGGCGTTGCGTGCCTTTGTTCAGAATCTCCAGATGGGATAATCCCGAAAACTCGGAGCTTACCCAAATGCCGCCGGAACGGTCTTCCATTACAAACTGGAGATAATTGGAGTTGATATGGCTGGACTGGTTGACTTCAAAGGTGAAGTGCTGCAAATTGCCGGTCGATAACTCATAAGCATAAAGTCCGTTGCCGTAAGTCGATATCCAAAGAATATCCCGTGAGTCATGCACGATGCTGTAACGTTCCACGTCAATGTACCCGATATGTTTGGAAGAAAGGAACCGGAAAGGTTTGATTTCCCCCGTGGTTATGTTGACATACCAGATATCTCCGGTATAGTTGTGTACCCATACGTTTTTCTTGTTGTCGCGGGTGACGGCACCGTTCTTGATGTTCAGTTCGGAATAGCGGCTTAGTTTTCCGGTGGGGATATCCAATATATAGCTGCCGTTGGCTGTGAACAATACCCATTTGTCTTGTAAGAGGAAGCTGCCTGTGACGTGGCTTGCATCATCGAAACTTTCCGCCAGTGACGCTACCTTTTCCAGTTTGTCCGCAGAATAAGTGTGACGGTAGATTTCATTCTTATTGGTGATGATACAGGTATATTGGTCATACGAGTTGATATGTTCCCATTTTTGTCCTTGCGGGTCTAGGTTGGCTATCTGTCCGTTGTGATACTTCAACAGTCCCTTGTCTGTACCAATCCATACTTCTCCTTTGGCACTTTCCAGGACGAACTGTACCCTGTCGGACGGCAGAGTGCCCGATTCTTTTTTGTACGCTTGCGATGAAAATTTGCCATCCTGATAAACGATTCGGCGGCATCCGTTCTGATTGTGCCATAACCAGATGGAATTGTCGGAAGCGATGATGAATTTGGAATAGTTCTCCTTATACTCCCCCTTGCCTGTGAAGTCAACGAAACAGCCGTGACGCAAATCATAGCAACTGATAAATGAGGAAATCGTCGAAATCCACATAAAGCCGTTCGGGTCTTCTTCCATGCTGCGGATGCGGGAGTCGGCGAGGGAAAGCGGATTATTGATGTCCGGATAGATATTGACGAAAGAGTTACCGTCATAATAACTTAATCCGTTGAGAGTCCCCAACCAGATAAATCCTTTACTATCCTGCATCATGTAGCGGATAGAATTATTAGCCAACCCGTCTCCGGTAGTCAGCTTGTTCGAACGGATTTCGACAGAAGCGGACAGTGGATACAGATAAAGAAATAAAAGCGAGAATATAAGCCATGTATTCTTTTTCATAGTGGATTTATATGTGTTATATGCAGGCAAAGATAGTTATTTCTTCGGATTTTAAACAAATTTGCCCTTTGTATAGTAGATATACCAAGGGCAAGAGATGTGTATTCGTGGTTTGTGCTAATACTTTGTAACACGATACTAATTTGATGTGTTACTTATTTGAACTGATAACCTCTGAAAGTACCTTTCTTTTTTATCAGCTCCGCACCGAAATAGAATCCGGGCTGCGTCGGCTGGTTGTAACCTACGTTTTGGGTAGCGATACTGATTCGGTATATCGGTTCTTCAAGGAAAGTGTGGAACCGGTATTCGGTCGGGATAGTCGATACATACAACCGTAGTGAAGTGTTGTCCTCGGAACGGAGTAATACTTCTTCCCGCCAGTCGCCTATAATATCCCCTTGCAGGCACGGGTTTGCCTTGGTTCCATTGTTGGAAAGGGCTCCTTCGAATTTGGCAAGCTGGACAAACTTCTTGTTTTCCCAGTCATATTTGGTGATAACGTTTTTATCCAGCATCTCACGCAGCAAGTCTCCATCCCACCATACTGCCATATTCATCGGCATATTTCTCATTCTAGGAGCAATGATTTCTCCTTTTACATTCCGGATTCCTTGCGAATCTCCCGACCACATTTCTACGCCCGGATGCGTCGGGTCGATGTCAGCCGCCATGCAACGCCCTACATCGGTGTTACTCTTTATTTGCAGCAATATTTCTCCGGTTGCCGCATCCCTGTATGTGCTTCCATCCCGTTTGTTCTCGTGGCAGTCCCACACTTGCAGACCTTTGCGTGAAGGGTCGAAATGCGTCAGGTGAATGGCGTCTCCGTGCCCCATTTTGGTAGAGTAAAGCCCTTTGCCGTCGTGGTCGATGGCGCATGAACCGTAGATAATCTCATCGCATCCGTCACCGTCCACGTCGCCTGCCCGCAAGTTATGGTTTCCCTGTCCGGCGTAATCTTCGCATCCGGGATTATTGCTGTCGAATACCCAACGGTTTTTCAGCTCTTTCCCGTTCCAGTCGAAAGCAGCCAGTACGGTACGGGTATAATATCCGCGGCACATCACCACACTCGGATAAATCCCGTCCAGATAAGCCACGCAAGCCAGGAAACGGTCGCTGCGATTGGCACGGTTATCTCCCCAGTCCTTCGGATTGCCGCGTTCGGGAATATAATCAACGGTGTGCAGCGCTTCCCCTGTAAGACCGGAGAATACGGTTAAGTATTCCTTGCCTGTCAAAATACGTCCTTGATTGACGAGCCTGTCTCTTTTTTTATCAAAAGTGCCCGCTTCGCGATAATCCGCATCGGGATTTCCTATCATTTTCCCTTTTCCGTCGATTGTCCCGTCTGACGTGCGCATCGCAATTTCCGCTTTGCCGTCACCGTCAAGGTCATATACCATAAATTGGGTATAGTGGGCTCCGGCACGTATATTCTTGCCTAAGTTGATACGCCACAAACGTTCGCCGTTGAGACGGTAACAATCTATATATACTTCACCGGTATAACCATCGTGCGAATTGTCATGTGAATTGCTCGGGTCCCATTTCAGGATAATCTCGTATTCACCGTCACCATCCACGTCGCCGATAGAAGCGTCGTTGGGAGTGTAAGAGTAAGTGTCTCCCGCCGGTGTCGTCCCGTCTTCCGGCTTTTGCAAAGGAATATCCAGATATCCGAGCGGTGCGTCCGCCGGAAGCGTATATTTGCCGTCAATATGATGCGTCTCCTTTCCTTTTACCACAGGGCGTACTTCGTAAACAGCCGCTTTCCGGCTACTGTTCTTGTCGCGAAACATCGTGCTCACCGTGACAGGCGTATCTGTTATTTTCTTCCCGTCCCTATACACATTGAATCCGCTCTTTATCGGGTCGGAAGACAGGTATCTCCATGAAACGACTACTTCCGAAGGGTTTTCACGGATAGCAATTACGCCACGGTTCAGTTTTTCCCGCTGTAACTTAGAGTAGTTATAACCGGGCTGTGCCGTCATTGTCATCATAGGCACTGACAGGAACAGGCACAATAGATAGATTGTAATTTTTCTCATATTTGTCTTATCGGTTTGGACTTTTCCTATTATTCTTTTTATTCTCTTGCAAAATTACTCCTTTTTTAAATGTATGTAATGGAGAAATGTACAAAGACTATATACAATTGTGCATCCGTCCCTATTAATTGTCCACTCTACATAAATTTCTATCTTTTACGTACATCCGTCCATGTCCTCTTGTATGATATGCGATAATTTTGCAATGTGAACAAAAAGAAGTAATTATGAAATATCTTTTATCTATTGTACTAGTTGCATTGATTGGCTTTACGGCTCCGAAAAAGACAGCTCCCGCTTATGATTGGGGAAGTGTGTCCGCCAAACCGGATTTGTCGTGGGCTAATCAGGTAGGAGCGCAAACAACTCCGGGAAACACAGCATGGGATGCCGGGAAGTTCGGACTACGGAATGACACCTCTACGTTTAGCACCCGCGCCATTCAAGCTGCCATTGACGCTTGTCACCGGCAGGGTGGGGGAACGGTGACTATTGCCCCGGGATATTATAAGATAGGCGCCCTGTTTATCAAGAGCGGAGTAAACCTGCATCTTAGCAAAGGCACAACCTTACTCGCAAGTGAGGACATAGAGGATTATCCGGAATTTCCTTCCCGTATCGCCGGTATTGAGATGACCTGGCCTTCGGCTGTTATCAATATCATGGATGCGGAAAATGCCGCCCTGACGGGCGAAGGCTTTATTGATTGCCGTGGAAAGGTGTTTTGGGATAAATACTGGACAATGCGCGAAGAGTACGAAAAAAAGAACTTGCGCTGGATTGTGGACTACGACTGCAAGCGGGTACGGGGAATCCTCGTTTCCAATAGCAAGCATGTCACTCTGAAGGACTTTACATTGGTACGTACCGGATTTTGGGCTTGCCAAATACTCTATTCAGACCATTGTTCGGTGAGCGGACTTACCATTAATAATAATGTAGGCGGACACGGCCCGAGCACGGACGGCATCGACATTGACTCGTCTACCAATATTCTGATAGAAAACTGTGACGTAGATTGCAATGATGACAATATCTGTATCAAGGCAGGTCGTGATGCAGACGGTTTGCGTGTGAACCGTCCTACGGAGAATGTGGTAGTCCGCAACTGCATCGCCCGCAAAGGCGCAGGATTACTGACTTGCGGAAGTGAAACTTCCGGCTCTATCCGTAACGTACTGGCATATGACCTCAAAGCCTGTGGCACGGGCACTGCCCTACGCTTGAAATCGTCCATGAACCGTGGCGGAACGGTTGAGAATATTTATATGACGCGTGTTGAGGCTGATAGCGTAACCCGTATCCTGGCTGTCGACTTGAACTGGAACCCGAAATATAGCTATTCTGCCTTACCCAAAGAGTACGAAGGAAAAGAAATCCCCGCACACTGGACTACGATGCTGACTCCTGTTGAACCGAAGGAAAAAGGCTATCCTTATTTCCGCAATGTATATTTCTCGCATGTGAAAGCAGACGGAGCGAAACGTTTCATCTCTGCCTCGGGCTGGAATGAAAATCATCGTATCGAGAACTTCTATCTGTCCAACATTGACGCAGAAGTCGAATCTGTCGGAAAAATAACGTATGGAAAGAATTTCCAGTTGCAGGATATCCGTTTGACTGTGAAAGATAAGAGCAGATTGCAGCAAACGGATAATATAGACAGCAAGATTGAGATTAATTACAAGTAATTCCATCAAACCATGAAACGCATCAGCCTTTTTCTTTTTTTCATAGGGTATCTCTTTTCTCTTTCGGCAACGAACTATTTTGTAGCCACCAATGGAAGCGATTCGAACAGCGGAACGATTGACAAACCCTTTGCCACATTGGGCAAAGCTCAATCGAAAGTTGTAGCCGGAGATACGGTTTATATACGGCAAGGGACATACAAAGTGTCGGAAGCCGAAATAATGGAACATTATACGGCAGGCAGCACGACTTGGAGCCGGGTATTTAAGATGTCGAAGAGTGGGACAGGGGTTGATAAGCGTATCTGTTATTCCGGTTATAAGAATGAACGTCCCGTATTTGACCTTTCAGAGGTAAAACCGGAAAATGAGCGTGTCATTGTGTTTTATGTGAGTGGCTCTTATTTGCATTTCAGAAATATAGAAGTCATAGGTACGCAAGTGACTATCGTAGGTCATACCCAGTCCGAATGTTTTCGTAATGAAGGCGGAAGCAATAATATTTATGAGCATTTGTCGATGCATGACGGCATGGCTATCGGTTTTTATATAGTGACAGGCAAAGATAATCTGATACTGAATTGTGATGCGTATAATAATTATGACCCTATATCCGACGGCGGTAAAGGTGGAAACGTCGACGGATTCGGTGGACATCTCACTTCTCCCCAATATACAGGCAATGTGTTTCGAGGATGCCGTGCTTGGTATAATAGCGATGACGGATTTGATTTGATAAACTGTCAGGCGCCTTTTACAATCGAGAATTGCTGGTCTTTCTTGAATGGATATACGAAAGAGGGAGTAAAGGCGGGCGACGGCACCGGATTTAAGTCGGGCGGTTATGGTATGAGTGATAGTCCGAAAGCTCCGAGTGTGATTCCTATGCATGTGGTTCAGTACTGCTTGGCGTATATGAACAAGAATAAAGGTTTTTATGCGAATCATCATTTGGGCGGAATAGCCTGGCATAATAATACAGGGTATCAGAATCCTTCTAATTTCTGTATGCTGAACAGGAAGACTGTATCGGAAGCTGTTGACGTGCCGGGATATGGACATATTATAAAGAACAACTTGTCTCATAAACCGAGGTCATCGGGGAAACATATCGTAGATGTCAATCAGGCGGAATGTGAGATTACCAATAACTCTTTTCTTCCGGTAGAAATGACTGTGACAGATGATGATTTTATCAGTTTGGACGCTGGCCAACTTACCTTCTCACGTAAAGCAGACGGAAGTCTCCCGGAGATAGATTTTCTGCGGTTAAAGGCGAATGGTAAATTGTATAATGCCGGGCTCGGCTGTTTTGCTGGGAAAGGAAATGAAGATACTACTTACGACTGGCTGGAAGAAGCCGCTATCCTTGTTGAAGGAAATATAGCCAGGGTAGTAGGTATCGGAGCAGAAGCATTCACCCGGTTTTATGTCAATGGAAAAGAGTGCTCATTATCCGAAGGGCAGATAGACTTGTCCTCATATAGCGGGGAGATAGACTTAAAAGCGACATCAGATAATGGTGGAATTGCTAAACTGAAAATAGTCAGATAATGGAATATACAGACTTATAAAAATAGTAAAACGATGATGACCGTACAATTGAATATGCTTTGGAGAACAATAACCGCCATACTGTTGCTATGTGTTTTTATCACATCATGCAGTAAAGAGGAACTTCTAACGGAAGGAACAGACACAGATGTAAGTCCCCATTTCACCTGGGACATTACGGTGGAACTGGAACAGCCGAATAACTGGTCTGTAACCGCATTTTCTGAGAAAGTTGCCATAACCAATATTGCCGAAGGCAAACAATATCTGTTGACATGGAAAGGCGGACTTTCGACCGGAAAGAAGTCGGACGCTATCCTTAAGACGATTGTCCGTGGTGAACAAACTAAAACAACAGAACTGGATATTCTTGAAGTAAAAGATTCAGGTAATAATATTTATGAATTGTTTCTTCGCGGTGGGGGACGTAAAGGGGAGATTGTGTTTACGAAATAAAAACAAATCATGTGAGGAATAATCCTTCCCTTTGTGAAAGAGTATCCCAAAAAGGAAGTGCTTTTGTTTGTGAGAATGGCAGAAAGAGATTATCTTTGTTTCTGTCATTTACAGAGTACTCATTTCTTTAAAGTATAAAGTAATGGAAAAATATTTATTTCCGGACAGAAAGCGCATTCCCTACGGTATGATGAACTTCGCATTAATTCGCCGTGAAGACTATTATTATGTTGACAAAACCCATTTCATACCTCTGATAGAACAGGCAGACCGTTTCTTTTTCTTCATGCGCCCCCGACGTTTCGGAAAAAGCCTGACGCTGAATGTGCTACAACATTATTATGATGTGCGTACTAAAGACAAATTCGATGAACTCTTCGGAGACTTATATATAGGTAAGTATCCCACGCGTGACCGTAATAGTTATCTGGTGCTTTATCTCAATTTCTCCGGAATTGTCGGTGAACTGAGTAACTACCGTGAAGGACTGGATGCGCATTGCCAAATCTGTTTTGACTATTTCTGCGAAGTCTATGCCGACCTTCTGCCGCAAGGTATCAAAGAGAGGTTGGATGAAAAGGATGGGGCAGTCAATCAGCTCGACTTTCTTTATCATGAGTGTGAGCGTGCCGGTCGGGATATTTATCTGTTTATTGACGAGTACGACCATTTCACCAATGCCATACTTGCCGACCCCGAAAGCTTGCACCGCTATACCAATGAAACACATGGTGAAGGTTATCTCCGCGCCTTCTTCAATAAGATTAAGGCAGGAACCTATTCCAGCATCAAACGCTGTTTCATAACGGGCGTAAGCCCTGTAACAATGGATGATTTGACTAGTGGGTTCAATATCGGTACTAATTATTCGCTTACATCCGAATTTAACGAAATGATGGGGTTCACTGAAGAGGAAGTGCGCGAAATGCTGACTTACTATTCAACAAACAGTCCTTTCAAGCATACTGTAGATGAACTGATAGGAATAATGAAGCCGTGGTATGACAACTATTGTTTTGCTCAAGAATGTTACGGTGATACCACGATGTATAATTCTAATATGGTGCTCTATTTTGTTAAAAACTATATTATGAGTGGTAGGGCGCCACGGGATATGGTAGAAGATAATATCCGTATCGATTATGAAAAATTGCGTATGCTTATCCGCAAGGACAAGGAGTTTGCACATGATGCTTCTGTCGTCCAGACTTTAGTAAGTCAAGGCTATATCACGGGAGAGTTGAAGAAAGGCTTCCCTGCTGTCAGCATCACCAATCCTGACAACTTTGTGAGTTTACTCTATTATTTCGGTATGCTCACCATTAGCGGATTACATAAGGGAAAGACTAAGTTGACCATCCCTAATCAAGTGGTTCAGGAGCAACTCTATACTTATTTGCTGAATACATACAATGATGCAGACTTGAGTTTCAGCAGCTACGAGAAGAACGAACTTTCTAGTCGACTTGCCTACGATGGCGAATGGAAAGCCTATTTCGGCTACATTGCCGACTGCCTGAAACGTTACGCTTCCCAACGTGACAAACAGAAAGGTGAATTTTTCGTCCATGGCTTCACCCTTGCCATGACAGCGCAGAACCGCTTTTACCGTCCTATCTCCGAGCAAGACACGCAAGCAGGCTATGTCGATATATTCCTATGTCCCTTGTTGGATATCTATTCCGACATGACGCATAGTTATATTATAGAATTGAAGTATGCAAAATACAAGGACTCTGAAAGCCGTGTGGATGAATTGCGGCAGGAAGCTATCGAACAAGCTAACCGCTATGCAGAAACGGAGACTGTGAAACGAGCTGTTGGCACTACGAAATTGCACAAGATTGTGGTAGTGTATAAAGGGATGGATATGCCGGTATGTGAAGAAGTGTAAGGCAATACTAGAAACGATTTCGCAAAATCATTTCTCATATTCTCATAAAGAATTGTATTTAATTGATAATTAGATGTATAAATTATGAGAATTAAAATGTTTACATGTATTTCTCATAGTTTATAGCTATAAAATGCCTTTAAAGAAGGTATTTCTCATACTCTATTTCGCATTTCTCATGCTGCATATTATGCTTGTCTTTGTTTCAAGTAGCTAATATGTAGAAGGCAATATAACCGTAGTTTGTATGTTAAGTCGATAGATAACATATCTTTTGTAATTGGTATTATTGTTTTTTCCTGCCTTTATCGGTATTATTCCACTCTAGTGAACAGATCGTTTCACTTGAGTGAATAGACTTGTGCACTAGAGTGCATAAGCCTGTTCACTAGAGTGAAACGATAGAGATGTCTTATTGGAAATCTATTGATTATAGTAGTATAATCTTTGATTGTCAGTTAGTTATAATGAAAATGAACGGTGGCTTTATTGCAGTTCATTAAGCGTTAATGATTAGACTATGATGATATGTGATAATAAAGCCAAATGGACAGAACCAATTTTCCCTACTTCTTGTTTCTTATTTGCGGCAAGGGTAGTTATTATTATATATTATATAGGTATGTAAATATCTGAAATATTTTTCAGTTTCAACATAAAACAGACTGTCGTCACTTTTAATATTATTTTTGCCGCTCAAATTTTAAAAGTACAGAAATGGCAACAGTTAAATTAATTTTGAACCGCTACCGTGTTCTCAAGAACGGTGCTTACCCACTGGTGTTCCAACTCATACATCGGCGTCAGAAAAAACTTATCTACACCTCTTATAAACTTCTCGAGGATGAATTTGACTCCCGGAAGCAAGGCGTTCGCTTTATCTCCAAAGCTGTACGCAGTAAAAGAGAAGTCGGTAAGTTAAACCGGGAGCTCAGACAGATACAGGGTGATTTGGACAACTATATCGCAACACTGGAAGCGCGCCGGAAGCCTTACACCGTTTCGGACATCGTTATGAGGTATGACATTGACCGTGATAAACTGGGACTTCTGCACTATATGGACCTTCAGATCACCTGCAAGCATGCGTTGAAGCGCTTCGGTATGGAAGCGGCTTTGCAGCACACACGTGCCTCAGTAGCCGAATTTGTCGGTAGCCGTAAGGTAAGCATACTTGAAATCGATACCCGTTTTGTCAGCGACTACGAGGTGTTCCTGTATAAACGCGGTGTAAGCCCCAACACGGTATGTTACTATATGCGCAACCTGAAGTCGGTATACCGGCAGGCAAAAAACGAAGGATACCGTGTGACGGATGTCGATCCTTTCGGTAATGTGCGTTCAAAACCCCGCAAAACCGTCAAGCGTGCCTTGAAACGTACAGAGCTCCAAAGACTTTACCATACTGATCTCTCACAATCTCCGCACCTCGAGTTCGCAAGGGATATTTTCATGTTCAGCTATTTCTGCAGGGGGATGCCTTTTGTAGATGTCATCTATTTAAAGAAAAGCAGTCTGAGCAACGGTGCCATCGGTTACTTCAGACGTAAAACCGGCCAGTGGTTGCAAGTGGGGATTACACCGCAACTGGACATATTGATTGCCAAATACGATTCGCACTCACCCTATATTTTCCCTGTCCTGTTGGGGGAAGACGAATGGGAGCTCCACAACCAGTATAGGCAGGTATTGGAACGTGTAAACAGAAATCTCAAACACCTCGGAAAACTCTGCGGCATAGATACTACGCTGACTACCTATGTCGCGCGCCATACATGGGCTACTCTCGCTAAAGAAATGGGAACACCGGCCGCAGTCATCAGTGAGGGACTCGGACATACAACTGAGAAAACAACAAGGATATATCTGAAAGATTTCGACCACAACATAGTGGACAAGGTAAACGAACAAGTGTCAGATATTTAATTTAACACGAATTTTCAGGAACGGGTCTTGACTACAAAAGCAAAAAATACTAATTTTGCATCCAACTCTATTCTATATAGAGCGGCATGTGGGAAAACGGCTTCCATTTGTTTATCATTCCGGCTGCAAAGATAGATGTTTTTTTTCAATTATCAGTTGCAAAAAAGAGACATTTTCACTTTATAAATATTGCCATTTTGGGATTTATTCCTTCTCACTGATTTGGGAATAAATCCCGCATATTTTACTAACCCTTAGCATCCTATATCTTCTTTCACAATCTCATTGTTTCGGCATTTTTGTATAAGTTCCGTCGGTGTATAGCCAGTATTCCGTTTACAGAAATTACTAAAGTTGCTTATTGAATGGAAGCCTAGTCTTTCGGCTACTTCATTGAGAACAGCATCCGGTTTTGAGAATTCATCTATGATAGTATTCACCGTTTGTTTCAGCATCCACTGATATGCAGTTGTATTAAATGCAGCCTTGAATTTACGAAAAAAAGTCCTCTTGCTCATATTAGAAAGTTTGACAAGCTCATCAAGTGAATCCACCCTGCTGAAGTTCTTGCACACGAAAACTTTGAAATCCATTGATCGGTCCACTATCGGGTATAGCAGTTCGGTTATTTCCTCCTTTGAGTAATATCCCCTCAAATAAAAGAATAATTCTCTGTGTTTCATTTCATGGAACTGTTCGCAAGAAAAACCGCTGTCCAGACAGTATGCCAACATGTTGCAAAACTCCGGTAAAGGTTTGCGCACCGGCAAGGAACGGAAAGTATAGCATATCTTTGATCTGAAATGAGAGTAACTCTGTATTACCATCTTGTCACAATAACTTAAAGGTGTTTCAAAACACATATCTATGAAGCGCAACCGCTTCTCAACCTTTCCGACAAACGTTGCCGACATTGGTATTAACACCATCTCTCCGCCGGAGAAAAGTCTGTTTGTAAAACGGTTACAATCAATGAAGCAACTGCCCTCCATAAAAATAAGCAAGTGATGAGTGGAGCTATCCAGTACAAACTCCGTCTCCGCCTCAAACTCTCTGTAAACAAATCCGGTATTCACCTTAGAAAGATAATGTTTACAATTACGATGTTCTGTGAAATAATGTAATGAATGGTTCTTATCCATAAGTTTATTATTTTATGTCTTTAATTGTTTCAGCATTGTTTCAGCATTTTCCCACATAAACAGCTAAATAACATGCTATTATATGTAAAAAAAACATTTTTTTATTAGTTTGTCATAGTAATGAAACAAACAACTCTTCAGTTAATAAGCAAGTTTTTGTAAATCAGTGGATTATAAACAAATGTTCGTTTTGCCGCTCTATATAGAATAGAGCAGTATATATATTAAAGAAATAAATTAGATAATATTATAAATGAGAAAAGTATTAGTAGTATTAATGGTGATGATTCTCGCTTTGGAATCAGTCTCGGGACAGGAATTCTCGTGTGCTGATACGCTATCCTCGAGAATTTATTTCCGAACGGGGCGCTCAGAACTGGAGCCGTCGTACCGGAATAATGCGGCATCGCTGTCGGGTGCCGTGGAGTTGCTAAGAAAGCTTAGGGGTGATACTGCGATTGTTTTCCGTCAGTTGCGTCTGGAATCTGGTGCTTCTCCGGAAGGGTCCAGTAGTATCAATGAACGTTTGAGTTTAGATCGTGGTACGGTTATTCGGAATTATTTTATCCGTGAAGTCCCACTAGCAGATTCTCTTGTTTCATTAAACTCTCAAGGTGTGGATTGGGACGGGCTTATCAGATTGGTGACTGCCTCACAGATGCCTTATAAAGAAGAGGTTCTCAATATTCTGCACAATACCCCCGAGTGGGTATTCAAAAATAAAAAGGTGGTCGACAGTCGTAAGCGACAGTTGAGTGTGCTTCGTGGAGGGAAGGCGTGGAATTATATGTTCAAGCACTTTTTCCCCGAACTGCGTGGGTCAAGTGTCAGTGTGGTGTGCGAGTACGATACCATCCCCGATCATAGTGTGAGCATCGCTCAGGCTACCGACTTTTCGTTCAAGGCGAATGTTTCGGCCGACAAGGCTCTTGCAGCAGCCGCACTTGCGGAACATGAGGCGGGTATTGCCGTGGCTGCCGCTGCTGAGGCGGTAGCAGCAGCGAAAGAGACGTTTGTAGAAGGCAAAAAAATCACTCAGGAGCAGGCGGACGTTATTCTTGCGGCGGCAACCCGTGCCTCGGTGGCGGCAGACAGGGCGCAGAACGCAGCGGATGCAGCCATCGCAGCTGCCGATGAAGCCTTTGCGGAAGCAGCCGAAGCGCGTCGCAATGCCGAGGAGGTGCTTGCTGTCATAGGCGACGTTCCTGCCGACCATGTGGCGAGGGTGAATGCCGAAGCGGTTGTAGCCAAGACACAGGCACAGGCCGATGAAGCCGTGGAGCGTGCACGTGCCGCAGCCGAGAAGGCAAAACGTGCTGCCGCTGAAGCAGCCGAAGCAGCTGCAATGGCGAGAAAAATATCGGTGGAAGCGGAAGAACGTGTGCGCAAGCCGTTCCAGATGGCGGTCAAGAGCAATCTGCTTTATGACGCAGCGCTTGTACCTAATGTAGGAGCAGAATTTTATTTGGGTCGTGGCTGGACGATAGGTGCTTCATGGATGCACGCATGGTGGAAAAACGACCGTGCCCACAACTACTGGAGAATTTACGGTGGCGAACTTGATGTTCGCAAGTATTTAGGCAAACGCGCCAAACAAAAAGCATTCGAGGGTCACCATCTCGGGCTCTACCTGCAAGCACTGACCTACGATGTAGAGTTGGGAGGAAAAGGCTACATGGGTGGCAAGCCGGGCGGAAAGTTGCTGGATAAGCCATCTTATGGCGTGGGTATCGAATACGGTTATTCGCTTCCTGTTGCACGTAGGCTGAATCTCGACTTCGGTGTCGGTGTAGGCTATCTGACAGGTGAATACAGGAAATATAATCCTGTTGACACACACTACGTATGGGAGCAGACCAAGCAACGCCACTGGTTCGGACCCACCAAGGCAGAAGTATCCCTCGTGTGGCTGATAGGACGCGGTAACTACAATGAGAAGAAAGGAGGGAAACAATGAAAAAGATAAAAAGGATAGCAAGTATATTGTCGCTTACGGCAGGACTGCTTTTCAGCTCGTGCGAGCACAAAGAGCTGTGCTACGACCATCGTCACTTTGTGGATGTGGAGGTTGTCTTCGACTGGAAGAACGCGCCTGACGCTGATCCGACGACAATGGACATATACTTTGTTCCCGAAGAAGGAGGAGCAGCCGAACGTTTTCAGTTCGCAGGCAAGAATGGCGGCAAGATTTCCGTGCCGCTGGGACGCTACAATGTAGTCGGTATCAACAGCGACTCGGAGACGAACCAGCTTCAAGGCACAGGTCGCTGGGAGACGTTTGAAGTGCGTACCGTCACTACTTCGCTGCTTTCCTTCCTGGGAGTGCGCGGAAGTGAGCCGCCTAGAGCAGAAGGTACGGAAAACGAGCGTGCGGCATACACACCCGACAGGCTGTGGAGTGCCGGCGAGATGGGAATATACCTCACCGACCCTACCCAAAGCTATAAAATCACGCTCTATCCTGAAAGAAAGCTCTGCAACTACACGGTAAAGGTGCTTAACGTCACCAACCTGAAATATGCACGTGACATAAGCGGGGCGCTTTCAAGTATGGCGGGCGGACTGCTGGCAGGAAGTGGCGAACTTACCAAGGAGCTGGTGACGATGTCGTTCCCAGGAAACTCGGATATGGAATCCACCATCACGTCAAACTTCCACGTGTTCGGTCATTGCCCCACGTTGGATAATCCGCACCAACTGACCATCTATGCCATATTGGCGGATGGCAGCAGATTCTATCAGACGTTCAACGTCACCGACCAGGTGCATGGGGCAACCGACCAATGTAATGTGGAGATCGTGATTGACGGTCTGGAGCTTCCGAAGCCGATTACAAACGGTGGCGGTTTCAACCCGGACGTGGGCGACTGGATGGACGGTGATGAGATTGAGATCCCGATGTAGCAAGCATTCAATTTTCAAGCTATCATATATAAGTTAATTATTAATTTTTTCAAAGGTATGAAAAAAAAATGCCGTAATGAAACTTGTGGATGTGAACGACAAGCGTTCCGCCACTTTTGCCGGAATCCGGACAGACAACGAATCTGGACGCAAGTCACACAATCGGATCACCTACCTATGGGTAGAAACTAAAACAAATGTTTGATAAATTATTAGTTATTTAATCCCAATCCGTTTAAACCGGATTTAAACAATTATTTGTGTTATAATATGAAAAAAAGTTTTTATTTAGCGGCTTTAGCAGCCATTGCAATGACTTCCTGTTCTCAGGATGAGGTTATCAACGATTCTTCTGCTCTTGATAGCAACGGTAGTGCTATCACTTTTAGAACTATCTTGGACAAAGCGCCTGTCACGCGTAACAATACGACTACTGGAGACAACATATCTACGTTCAAGGTTGTCTGCTATGACTGGGAGAATAAACACTACTTTGGTCCTGAAAATGTGAATAAAGTAGATGGTAACTGGGTAACAGACAGAATTTACAATTGGAAGAAGAAAGACAAAGCTTTGAGATTTTTCGCAGTTCACGGCTCGTCAAATGCCTACTTCAAGGAACCAGTTGCAGGTGATGAAGGAGTTACAGGCAACAAATATCCATTCCTCAAGGACGCGCAAATCCATAATGGTCCACATTACATGGACGCTGATGGCAAATATACACAATATAATGGTGATGGAGCAACAGTTACAAAAGATCATCCGATGCATGATATCTGTGCCGCTTTCTATGAGGGTAAAGAGGGAGATGGTGCCGTAAAACTAAATTTTAAGCACCTTTTATCAAAGGTTGAAATACAAGCTAAGAACGACAAACATGGTAATGGTCGAACAGTGGAAGTGCTGGGTGCGCGTATAAAAGGTCTGTACCAATATGGAACTTGGGTGTATAATGTTGCAGATGTACCAGAAGGCACGGCACATTCTAATTTTACCGGTACATGGTCTCATGAGAAGGAGGGAACTGATCCTTCAGGAGACGCTTGGATTCGTTGGCATGAGAACGCAATACCTACTACTTTGGATGCTAGCTGGAAATCAGTCCTGCCTGAAGCCGAGTCATTCATGCTGTTCCCGACAGTTGAGTCTGCTCAAGAGCAAGGTACAACTAAATACGATCCAACAAATGCTCCTAAGGGAACATATCTTTCCGTTATTTGTAAGGTAACTATGACTGATACAAGTGGTAATATAAAATATATTGTAGGTTCAGAAAATAAATACGGTCTGGCAATGATTCCTATTTCATTTAAGTTGGAGCAAGGCATGAAGTATACTTTCCTACTCGATTTTACTAACGGTTCCGGTGCTGTTGACCCGACTACTCCGGTTGACCCGGATATTGAACTACCAGATGGTGGTGACGGTGGAGAAGAGCATGAAGGTGGTCAGATCAACTTCGAGGTTTCTGTTGAACCGTGGACAGAGGGCGGTAACACCACGATGCCTATGTAATCCATACATTTAAAGTAAATAATCTTAAGCAATTTTAGACCGGGCGGGGTTGGACCGACTATGGGGTTGCGGAAAGGTCTCGATGACATAGGTATATCGTTTCTGCGAGTCCATTTGGGGAGCGTACCGAGGTGAAAGCCGGACGTTCTGTCCCTTCCCGGTTACTACTACAGGCAGCGGATATATTTTGAAGCTGCCGCCAAGCAGCACCATCTGCTTGGCATTCGAGCCGCCAGCATCCCTGCATGTTGTCTGCTTGACACCCGAGCCGCCGCTATACCGGTGTGCCATCAGAATGAAAACAATAATTATAATAATTGATACAACGTATGAATAAGAGAAGAATCTTTTTACACTCGCTGAATCGTTTTTGTATGGCGGGGGCATTCATAGCAGTCATGTTGTTTGCCGCCTGTGATGACGATGAGATCATGGAGGGTCGCCCTAACTGGGATACCATCTGTTTCAATCCTGTGCAACAGACTGACGGCTGGGATGATTTGTCGCAGACCCGTTCTGCTGTAGACGGACCAAGTGCAGACAGCGCCTCCGTGGTGAAGCTGGACTATGAGACTCCGGACGGGGAGCCTCTCTACCTGCATACGCACGTTAGCAACGGAATCGACTGTGAAAGAATGACGGAAGAGATGCAGGAAGAAATGGCAAGAGCTGTAGAAGCAGCAAGATTGGCAGGAACGGAAGAACCTGAAAACTCACCGGCTACGCGTGGTGTCAAGGTAGACGGAACGAACTTCCACAGCACATTCGGTATGTTCGCAGTGTCTTATGATGGAGCCTTTGATGCGTCGAAGAACTTCGACTTAATGAATAACCTCAAGGTAGAGCAAGGCAAGAGCTGGGCGACAGGTGTCACATGGCCCACCACAGGCAGGGTGAGATTCTACGCTTATGCGCCGCATAGTACTGCGATCGGAAACACCAACTTCACCATAACCGCCAAAAAAGAAACGAATCAGCCAGGACCTGTATTAACACTCTCACAAAAAGCGACCATCAGGCCTACTGATTCGCAGGACGTGGTGTATGCATACTCTGACGTCCCTGCGCGTAATAACGGCCAGCCCGTGAGCCTGACATTCAAGCACATCTTGGCTGCAATCAGAATCAAGACACATGGTACGAATTTTTTCGAAGGCACTTTGAAAAGCCTCAAGATTCTGAACGCATATATGGAAGCGGATTACAATCCCCAAAGTGCTACATCAAACAACATTTTAGCTCGTCGCAACAAAGGAACGATCACCCTGTATCAAAACGCTACCGGGAAGACTATCACGGCGAACACCGACCTTATCGATGGCGGCTACTTTTTCATGATTCCGCAAAATGTCAATAAAGGCGGTGATCAGATACGACTGGAAATAGTTTTCCGTCCGAAAAACCAAACGCAAGATCGTACTTTCACGCTCGACCTTACCTCACCTACTACGGCCGGTTGGTTCCAGAACAATACCTACACATATACTATTTCCAACTCTGAAAGCGTACCTAATCCTGAATGGGACTATACCTTTGAGGTGGATAATACGGGAGGTATCTACAACCTTGACTTCAACCTTTCGACGCAAGATATTGGTGTTCGCTGCTACAGCAACCCTAGAGGAAAACCGAACGAAAAAACAGCAGTCGACTGGAACTATGAGTACTCGACGGATGATGGCAAGACTTGGCTTGATCCGACCATAGCAGGCTCCAGCAATATCTTGAATACGTTTGGACTAACCAAGGTGATTCCGGCTGGAAATGATGGCACGAAGGGTAAAATTACTGCAAGTGCGAAGTATGTAGTGGAAAGACAATGGTACAACATCGAGGATGAAACTCTTCAATATCGGCCGTCGGTTGGTACTCAGAACGCTCCTTATGATCTTTCCACTTTAGGAGGGAGGGAGGCTGAGTCAACGGCAAACTGCTATATCGTCAACGGACCTGGCTGGTATATGTTCCCAATAAAATTTGGCAATTCTTTCAAAAATGGCTCTTTAAACACCAGGTCCTACATTCCCCAACAGACCCACGCTAGTAT
Source organism: Bacteroides acidifaciens (assembly GCF_903181435.1). NCBI lineage: Bacteria > Pseudomonadati > Bacteroidota > Bacteroidia > Bacteroidales > Bacteroidaceae > Bacteroides > Bacteroides acidifaciens. The sequence goes on along the minus strand of NZ_CAEUHO010000001.1, from coordinate 2,871,971 downwards.
CAGAAATCCTTTGAGGGATGCTACGAATGCTCCTGTAAAACAGGCGTTGATACATAATAACAGCGCAGCGTTACGAGACGTTGAATTATTCTGGCAGGACGCACCTAATCTGGTAACCAATGTTCAATACCATCTGGGAACTTATATAAAATTCTATGTGAATCCAAATAACATAAAGCAGGGAAACGCTGTAATTTCTGCGCTTTCCTATAATGGTGAAATCCTTTGGTCTTGGCATATTTGGGTTACTCCCTATGGTCTGGAGGATAAACATAATGATTATGGAAATCCTCTTTCGGATATCACGATCTATGACAACAGCAACAACTCTTATCGGATGATGGGAATGCCGTTGGGTCATTGCACAGGCGACTCAAGGACATACAGTCGTCGTACCATAAAGCTACGTTTCACCTCGAGGATAGGGACTGAAAAAATAATCACGCTGCAACGTCAGGAGTTCCGCGAACGAAAGCCCGGCAATACTCTCATTTATCAGTGGGGACGTCCTATACCCATCCCTGGTGGTACATACGTAGATAGCTCGAGCTACTTGACCCCAGTTCCTCAGAAGACAGTCTATTGGGGGAATAGATTTTCAAGTAAATTTTTCAAGGTACTACTAAAATACGTTAACACGTGGGAAGTCCTGCAATACCCCGAAGAAATATATGCCCCAAGTGGCACAAACGGGCAGGGACAATGGCCATGGTACTGGGAGAGCGATAAATACCGCAACAGATGGAACAACAACCCGTTATTGAATGATGATGCTTCTGCGGGTAGAGTTGTGAAGACAATTTATGACCCTTCGCCAAGAGGATACGCAGTGCCTCCGGGAAGAGCCTTTGAACAGTTCCTGACATCAGGAATGAGCGACATGACATACGGCGACCTTAGCTACTGGAATGCGCAGATTCGTAGTCAAGCTGAATATATAAAAGAGTATGGTGCAAGATTCAGAGTCAGAAGAGGTGCACAAGATTGGGAAACCATTTTCTTACCCTCCACCGGATTCTCAAACGTACATAGATGGGAAAACCAGCAATCACCTAAGATTTACGATACTGCTTTGAGAGGAGTCTATTGGATGGCGGATTTGCACTGGACAACTGGTAGGGCGAGTGCACTCCACTTTGGTTTTGGCGAAAACGCGCAACCTCATATCTGCGTAAGATACTATGACGGAACGTCCGACTGCAATGCCATATTACCTGTTAGAGAATACTAAAGTAACTGTCACCCCAATATTCAATAATCAATTCATTTTAAATTATGAAAAGAACAAGAATGTTTTTCATGGCTGCCGCACTGTTGCTATTAGGCACCCAGGCGGCACATGCCGACGGGCGTGAGGAGGCAATCAGTTTCGAACGTCTTCCGAAAGCCGCTCAAGAGTTCCTGACAACTCATTTCAAGGATCTTACGCTCGCTTACGTCGTAGCGGACCACAAAATAATGACTGTGGAATACGAAGCAACCTACACCGACCGCACGGAAGTGGACTTTCGCGCCGACGGTTCTTGGGAAAGCGTGGAGCGGAAGTATTCTCCTGTTCCCGCAAGCATTGTTCCGAAGCCGATTGCCGACTTCGTGGCAAAGAACGAGTTATTCCGCGGACAGTTCATCAAGGAAATCGAACGCAACCCTTATACGTGGGAAATTGAGCTTTCCGGTGGACTTGAAATCAAGTTCGACAGCCGGTTCAACGTGATAGGGTACGACGATTGACCGGAATGAAGCGTCATTACGGACCTTAACTCAATTTCAGATTGGAGGAGGATTAGGCGGAGATGAACGTGCCCTGGATCGGACAGATACTTTTAGGGGAGACAATTCAGGGACGTCTAACCCTCCTCCCTTTTTAAAACAGAACCTTTATCAAGGCAAATTTCATTTATAGTTATTAAAAAACATTCAACAGGTATGAAAAATTTATTAAAGACGATGGCGGCAGGCGTGGTGCTTACCCTCGCCGCCTGTGAAAATGAGGAAGCTCCCGCAGGGGGCACAAACGATGTGAGCCGGCTGGCGCAGATAGCACTTGAAACCAAATACCCGGGAGCAAGCAATGTCCGCTGGCTGACTAAAGGCGACTATGTGGTGGCTGTCTTCTCCATGCCCGCCACACGTGCCGTCCCAGACACGGAAAACGATCTTGCCGCATGGTTCGACAATGGCGGCGTATGGTATATGACGGAAACTGATATTCCTTTCACATCACTTCCGGACGCCGTCCGTCAGGCATTCAACGGCAGCGAATACGCCAACGCCCCTTGGGAAATAGACGATGTGGACAAACTTGAGCGTGACGGCGTGGAGACCATCTACGTCATCGAAGTGGAGAAAAAGGAGAACGGGCGGGAAACGGAAGTGGACCTCTACTACGCCGACAACGGTGTATTGGTGAAGCAAGTGACAGACTCGGGCAACGACTACGATTACTCCGACTATATACCTTCGAAACCTTCCGGAAACATCGAACAATACATCCGCGACAACTATCCTGGAGCTAGAATCACCGACATCGACCGCGAGCGCGACATGACTGAGGTTGAAATCATCGACGGACAGGTGCGGCGCGAACTGCTTTTCGCCGGAAACGGCGTATGGAAGTATACGAAGACAGAGATTAAAGATAAAAACACGATACCCCAGGCTGTCGCCGCCGCGCTGCAAGCCAGCGACTATGTTACCTACCGGATCGACGACATCGACCACTACAAAACTCCCGACAGCGAGTTCTACCGCTACGACCTCGAATCGCGCTACGGCGATGTCAAAGTAGACATTACACCGGAGGGAACGCTTACCCTTGTGCAGGCGGGAGGCAATCCGGGACAAGGCAACGGCCAGATGGTGAATGTCGAGATATCATCGTTTATCCATCAGAAATATCCCGGTGCACGCATCGTAGAGTACGACTATGACGACGGATTGCTGGAAGTGGAGATATTCCACGAATACCTTGAGAAGGAGGTATATTTCAACGGACGCAACCAATGGGTCTACACGGAGTGGGACATCCGTCCGAACGCGCTGCCCCAGGCGGTGAAGGATGCCATAGCCGCATCGCAATGGGCCACCTTCGAAATCGACGACATGGAATATGTGCAGACCCCGCAACAAGAATACTACCTCATTGAGCTGGAGAGCGGCAACCGGGAAGTAGAACTGCGTGTGAAAGCCGATGGAACGATATTTTAAAGGAATCCAACGGAGACTGCACTCCGGCAGGTTCCGGACCAGACAAACCGATAACTTAAAAATATATGGAACTGAACAATTTAACAAAAAAAGAAACAACAAATGCTTTTGCCCGCTGCGGCAAGCACAACGGAAAGAAGATCGGCAAATATCAGTTGCTTTTGTCAGCATTAGTGCTGGCACTGCTCTGCCTTACCGGCTGTAGTGATGAGATCTCTTATAGAAAGCTACCGGAAAAAGCGCGAAACTTCATTGAAACCTATTTCCCGGAACAAAGTCTCGTGTATGCGGAACGCGACCGGGATAACGGGCAAAAGGAGTACGAGGTCCGGCTGAGCAACGGCACCGAGATCGAATTCTACGAGTCCGGGGACTGGAAGAGCGTTGACTGCAAATATACATTTCTGCCCGAAGGCATCGTGCCTGAAACGATTGTTGCGGATATCGCAGTGCGCTATCCCGGTGCCGGAATTTACGAGGCCGAACGTGAAGCGGGAGGCTATGAGATATCCATCGGAAACGGTCTGGAACTGATCTATTCGATTGACGGCGGGTTCATCAGAGAAGAAAGATTTTAATCACATGTTAAGCTAAAATAAAAGAATATGAACTGGTATTTGAGAGTAATAAGAGAACATTACGCAGACTTCGGTGGACGCGCACGTCGTAAGGAGTACTGGATGTTTATGCTGGTAAACATGTGTGTCATGGTTTTATTAGGCATTATCGGCACATTGATAAAATTGCCGTGGATCAGTATGGTTTACGGACTGGGTGTATTGCTCCCTTCACTAGCTGTTTCCGTACGCCGGCTCCACGACAGAGGCAAAAGCGGCTGGATGCTGTTGATATCCCTTGTTCCGGTCGCGGGAGGGATTTATCTGCTCTATCTTTTCTGTCTGGACGGTGAAAAGAAACTGAACGCATGGGGCGCCAATCCGAAGTATTGAATAACAGAAAACAAAGTATCACGTAAAAACGAATCCAATGAACAAGAAAGAATTTGTAAGTAATGTGGCTGCCGCAGGCGGTATGAGTGTGAAAGAATCGGAAACGGCGGTAAACGCCGTGCTGAAAGTCATCACGGAGGCGATGCACAAGGAGGAGAAAATCCTGATTCCTGGATTCGGTTCGTTCGCTGTCAAGGAACGTCCGGCACGTAACGGCCATAACCCGTATACGGGAGGAAGCATGAGGATACCCGCCAAGAAAGTGGTGAGGTTTGTTCCGGGGACAGGATTGGAGATCGGCAGCAGACCTGTCGGCAAGAACAATGGCACGAACAAATAATCTGTGGCTATGATAGAAGAAAAAGAACAGATGGATGTGTTGTATAACGTCCTTACGGCAAGTAAAGATGACACGAAGATGGAAATCGATTTGCATAAGCTACAATCCATGATATATATACTATGTACGAGCCTGTGTGCAAATGTTGTCCTTCTCGTACTGGTGGCATGCCTTGTAGCGATAAGATATATGTAAACGGTATAGATAAAATAGTGTAGGTGAGTTGATTTTGAAGTAATTATGCAGTAGTGAGATACCTAGAGTGTGCTTGAATGCCACACTCTAGGTTTTTTAGTATGTTGTTATAGACAATTCTTGATATTACAGTTCTTATGGTATAAAAAGCAGTTAAAGGGATGAATATGCCGGTATGTGAAGAAGTGTAAGGCTATACTAGAAATGATTTTGATTTTTTTATTCTGGAACGACTGTCTCCACATCTATGTTGTATATAATTTTGTTATATATCTCTCAATGGGCGTGGAGCTATTACTTATTATTTGATTGCAGGCTTACCAGAGCCTTTCACAAAATAATATCGTAATAGTTTCCGCGCCTTTTTTATTGGTGCTGCGGGAAACCAATAAATTATCTAAAATTGAGAATATGGGCATAATTGGTGATTTTATTCAGATTCATCATAGATAATAACCAAGTATGAGTTATTTGCAAGAGCGATTTCTTCGTGGCTCATATTCGTTGAATTGATATTTTTTCGTATATTCTGCTGTGCACTAGATTATTAGCCTTTTAATCTCTTCGGCTGTATCCACTATATATGCCGGACTAAACTCTTCCAATTCTGTCCGTGGGCGGAAGCCCCATGTTACGCCACAAGCTGTCACACCTGCATTAGCTGCTGTTTGCATATCGACTCCCGAATCACCGACATAGAGGACATCTTCTTTTTCTACATTCGCTAATTTCAAAATATCAAAGACGATTGTTGGGTCAGGCTTGACATTTACCCCTTCCCGTTGACCGAAAACGGCAGTGAAGCGGATTTCGGGGAAATAATGGGCAACCAGTTTCTCGGTAGCTGTCTGATACTTGTTGGAAGCTACGGCAAGTTGGATACCTGCGGATTGTAAATAAGATAAAAGTTCTGAGATACCCGGATAAGGGCGGCTGTCATCTGCATTGTGGACATCATAGTAAGGAACGAACTCTTTTCTAACCCGGAGTACATTCTCTTCTGTCTTTTCTCCTTCGGGCAATGCACGTTCAAAGAGTTTGTTGATACCATTTCCTACCATGAAGTTATACTTTTCCACATCGTGTGTGGGGTATCCTAATTTATTTAAAGCATAGTTGGTACTGTGTGCCAGGTCGGCGATAGTATTCAGTAATGTACCATCCAAATCGAATATTGCTAGTTTCTTCATTGAACTCTTAGTTTTATTGTTAATCCTGTAATTCAAAATCTCTTCGTTTACAAAATTATATAGAAAAATCGATTTTTTCTACACCGGCACAATAAAAACCGAGGCCAGCGCACAAACTCTGCTTCATACTTCGTTTAATTGTTACGAATGTCCTATATTTAAGGAGTGTAACTAAAAAATCTCAAATATGGACAAAGACAGAATCGTGGCCGGCCTTGATGTCCACAAAGATAGAAAAGAAAAGACGCCCTTGCAAGATTTTCATGGTGCAGGGGCGTCTTTTTAGTATTTGGTTACTCTTTTTTACTTCTTCGTAATGCGGAACCAATCCACGTCTGCCCAACCGCCGTCATTCGTTTTAATAGCCGGACGCGTGCAGAACATACCGACTTTAGCGCCAATCCATTGTCCTTCTCTTGCCTGGAAAGGAGCACCGAGTGATTCAAATTTCTTTCCGTCGAGGCTATAACTGAAATTACACATCACAATAAGGTCGTGTCCGCCTTCGCTGGCTTTGATTTTCTTTCCGTCACAACTGAAACGTACCTTCAGATAAACCGTGTTCTGGGAAAGGTCAACGGCAGCTTTCACTTCTTCCGGTTTTCCCTTGTCCGCCCTTTTACACTCTACTTGCGACAAAACAAGCCCTTTGTCTGTATTTTCTAAAACCAGTCCGGCATAATCCCTGCCCATAACGACAAGCCCGGTTCGCTCGCCTTTATTCTTTTGATTAGGAGTGAACGTGAGTTTCATTGTTGCGGTGAAATTGTCGGAAGGAGTTTTCTGTAATAAGAGGTTAGCTACATCCCACAGGTTCTTATAATCTTCTACCACCGGATAAGAGTATAATCTGACATAACTCTTGTCTCCTGCATAATATGCCCATTTTTCATTAATGTTGGCGTGCCATTGCCACTGTGGGGACAACGTGTAGCCGTCGAATTCATCACTTTCCTGCGGAGTGCAGACGGGATATGTTTTACCTACATTCGGTTTCTTGTAAGTCAATACAGGTTCACCGCAGCCGTCACCGTCTTTATCAATGCCGATAACAGGCCAGTCGTTCACCCATTTCATCGGTTGCAAGTGCATGATACGGCCGTAAGCGCCTACATCTTGAAAGTGAAGGAACCAGTCTTCGCCCGTAGGAGTGTCTACCCATGCTCCCTGATGGGGACCGTTGACGGGAGAGTTGCCTTGTGCGAGTACGGTTTTCCATTCGTAAGGGCCGTAGATGTTCTTGGAACGTAAAACCACCTGCCAGCCTGTCGGTACGCCACCTGCCGGATGGAAAATATAGTAATAGTCATTTCTCTTATACATTTTGGGGCCTTCGCAAGTCTGATGCGCTTCGTGACCGTCGAATATGATACGTGAAGGAGTGATAGCTTTCGTAGCCTCTGCGTTCAGCTCACAGATGGTGATTACACTTTTCAGTCCGGCACGGCTTCCTGCGTATGCGTGTACCATATATACTTTTCCGTCCTCATCCCAAAACGGGCAGGTGTCGATGATTCCTTTTCCTGCCTTAACTAAGACAGGTTCGCTCCACGGGCCTTTCGGGTCTTTGGCTTTCACCATGAAAGCTCCTTGGTCGGGGTCACCCCAAAAGATATAGAATTCACCGTCGTGATGGCGGATAGCGGGAGCCCATACACGATTACCATGTTCCGGGCGTTCCGGCGTTTCGATAGGAGTGAGGGCGTTAGGCACTGCCGCGCCGATAATCGTCCAGTTCACCAAATCTTTGGAATGTAGTATTTGTAATCCCGGCAGACAGTTGAAACTGGATGAAGTCATATAAAAATCATCACCCACGCGGCAAGCGTCGGGGTCGGAGTAATCGGCATAGAGAACCGGATTTTTGTATTTGCCGTTTCCGAGGTCGGAAACCCATACTTCGGATACATAGTTTTTCTGCGCCAATGCCGGGAAGGCAGTCAGCAGGCAGAGAACTAAAGTCTGTGTCAATCGTTTCATGATATAGGTAGATTAATAGTTTTATATAAATGATTCGTTGGCTTGTCTTACGATGGCAAAGGTAGAAAAAAAGACTCTGCACAGGGAGTAATAATTGTGCAGAGTCGTATAAAAATTGGTAGAAACCTCGTAATTTTTGTTTAGTTGTATTTGTATTCTACCTTATTTAGTGGTGTGGTTATCTTTATTTGGCAGCACGGCTGTCTTTTACTTTCACTGTCACAGGATGAGCCAGTTCTTCTTTCCATTCGCGAAGATATGCGAACCATGCTTCCGGTGTCTTATATCCGAAGGTTTCCTTCATGGAAGTGAAAGTCGTATGATATTGGAAGTAATTGTTTCCCGGAGCGGTGATTGTATAGAGGAAGTTTGCCTTGTCTTTTTCCTCAGATTTCACATAACGCTGAGGAATACAAGTTCCCAACCCTACGGTTTCTTTTGCGTACTTCACCGTGTCGTTTACAGGCCAGTCCGTACCCCAGCTTCCTACCAAGCCTTTATGGTCGGAGAATGATTTGGAAGCACCTACGATGTCCTGCACACCTGTGCAGAAAATCTCTTTATCGAGCGGCTCGTCGAAGAATGTTTCGATGTGAAGGTCACGATGTCCGGCATAAAGCGTGTAACGCGTCATCATATCGAGTTCTGCACCCTGATACTGCCATCCGGTTACTTCAATTTCAGCAATCGCACGCACCGGCCCGTAAGAGATGATACGTTCCGTACGGGTTTCTACCGGGGTGATATGGGTTGCTTTCTGTCCGTCCCAACCTTTCAACGCACCCGGGCCGCAACTGTCGAATACACGAAGCACATCGTCACCGAATCCTTTGGCTAACTGTGCATCCGTAGGATAGAACTGCGATTCTTTGATTTCCAACCCTTTATTGAATTTACCGTAAATATCAGGTGTCTGTTTTTCATTGAAGTAGAGACGATAACCTACCAGTTCCGATTCCAAAACCGGACCGTGAGGACGTACCATGCTATATATATTGCTAGTTCCGGGAACGGTAATAGCCTGTACCCTTTGATGCTTTCCTTTTCGGAAATCAGCAATGAACATATTGGCATATACTCGTTCAGGGTAAGTCTTTGTACTCTTTTCCGAAGAAAGCGTCACTTGAAAAGTCTTTTTGCCATGGGCAGGAAGATTGGTTACAAAGGCAAGTTCATCCATCTTTCTGTCCCTGTTCAAATCATCAAGTTGAGAAGGAATTTCATTCGTCCCTTCCATAACAACAGCCGATTTTATTTTGAAATCCGCGTGCAGTTCGCACAGATTGACGACAACCGGAGCATCCGTTTTTGCTTGGTTCCAATTATTGTGCACCTCTACTGTAATGGTCTTCTCCTGTTTCTGAGCCCAAGTCGGCAGGCTAAAACTGCCTAAAAGGAAAGCAAATATAAAAAGATTCTTCTTCATGATTCTAAGGCTGATATAATACGTCGTATTTCTCCCTGCAAAAGTAACTGAAAAAAAAGCAGACCGTCTATCTTTTGAAGATAAAATAGTCTGCTATTTGAGCTTTTTACTCTATATAATGATATTGTGGTTTTCTTTTCTTACTGAACTTTATTTGAGACTTAAAATCTCGCCTTTTGCTCCAAATTCTTCATAAACCTTTCCATCTACGGTCAGGTTCTTTGCATTTTTGACATTCAGGATATTGTTTCCTTTTGAAGACTCTACATGAATATTCTCCAAAGTGACTCCGTCTACCTGGCTGATGACAACTCCATCCGTAGCTTCCGTCATCACAACGTTTTTAACGGTGATATTGCTAATCGGCATTTCCGGCAGACCGTTGAAGAACATCGCACGTCCCGAACCTCTGCACGCAATATTTGAAATATGAATGTTGCGGAACGCCGGAGTCTCTTCCGTTACCGGTGGGATGGCTGTTTTCATACGGTTCAGCAAATCTTCTTCCGATTCTTCACCTGCACCTTTTCCACCATAGAAGAGGTCGAACAATAACGGTTCGTTCGGGATGTTAATCATATTGATGTTATTGATGTAGATGTTTTCCACTACACCGCCACGTCCGCGGGTACTCTTGAAGCGCAAACCTACATCAGTCCCCATGAATGTGCAATCTTCCACATAGATATTCTTCACACCGCCGGACATTTCGCTGCCTACAACGAATCCGCCATGTCCGTGCAATACCGTATTATTCTTCACAATCACATTCTGGCAAGGTTCACCGCGACGGCGACCGTCTTCGTCCTTACCCGATTTGATACAGATAGCATCGTCTCCCGCATCAAACACACTGTTGATAATCAGCGCGTTCTTGCAAGATTCCAAGTCGATGGCATCACCATTCTGAGAATACCAGGGATTGATAACCATGATATTATTTACGGTAAAATCTTCGCAGGACAACGGGTGCAGACACCAGCTCGGAGAGTTTTTGAAAGTCACGCCTTCCAGCAATACTTTCTTGCTTTTTACGATACTGAGCAGCACCGGGCGCAGCCATGGACGGATTTCAGCCCATTCTTCATCCGTATTGATGCCTTCGGGCACGTTAAAGTCTTTACAAGCCATAGCTCCCTTCAGCGAACCCGCTGTGGGATACCATATCTCTTGCTTCTCATCGAGAACACCGCCTGAATTTACTAACTTCTTCCATTGCGAAGCGGTCAGTTTGCCCTTTTTCACCGGACGCCAGCAATCACCGTTTCCGTCGAATGTGCCGTATCCCGTGATAGCGATATTCTCCGCGTTGCGTGCCGAAATCGGTGACTGGCAACGACGGGTTTCGAGCCCTTCAAAAGAAGTGGCGATGATAGGATATGCTTCGAAATCTCCGGTGAAGAGCACCAGTGAATTCTGTTCTGTATAAAGATTCACATTACTCAGCAATTCGATGGGGCCTGTCAGCCAGATACCTTCCGGGATAATCACTTTGCCACCACCGTGTTGGTTCACGTTCTTGATAGCATCGTTGATGGCTTTCGTATTCAGGAACAAACCGTCCCCTTTGGCTCCGAAATCCACAATGCTTACCTCATAAGCAGGAAAAGCCGGCTGTTGTACTTTCGGCATTTCAAAAGGTAAATTTTGGTAAAGGGCATCGCTTATTGCGTTTTCACTTGTCGCATTCCCGCTTTGCGGTTTACATCCTGCGATAAACGGCAAACAGCATATAGCTATCCAAAAGAGTCTTTTTGTCAATGTGTTCATTTAGTAATCTAATTTTCTATAGGGTTATACATCTATTGTTTTCAATGGTATTTCGTTGGACATTATCGAATGCAAAGATAGGAGCGAACCCCCAAAGGGATGTGGACTAATTGATAGAATACGTGTATTTTTTGTCATTTCTGTCTATTATTTGCGCACTTCTCATGATTTTATGCGGAAAGATACTATCTTTGCACAAAATTTAACTATTAAAAGATATGAGTTACAACTTGTTGAAAGGAAAAAGAGGTATTATCTTCGGTGCGTTGAATGACCAGTCTATTGCTTGGAAAGTGGCTGAACGTGCTGTAGAAGAAGGTGCAACTATTACATTATCAAATACTCCGATGGCTATCCGTATGGGAGAAGTCAATGCTTTGGCCGAAAAACTGAACTGCCAGATTGTGCCGGCAGACGCTACCAACGTAGAGGAGTTGACAAATGTATTCAAGACCTCAATGGATATACTGGGTGGACAAATTGATTTTGTGCTCCATTCTATCGGTATGTCTCCCAACGTACGCAAGAAACGTACTTACGATGACCTTGACTATGGAATGTTGGATAAGACATTGGATATTTCGGCCGTGTCATTCCACAAAATGATTCAGGCTGCCAAGAAACTGAACGCTATTGCCGATTACGGTTCAATCGTTGCATTGAGCTATGTGGCTGCACAGCGTACTTTCTACGGCTACAACGATATGGCGGATGCGAAAGCATTGCTGGAATCTATCGCACGTAGTTTCGGTTATATCTACGGACGCGAGCACAGCGTGCGTGTGAACACAATTTCCCAGTCGCCTACGTTTACAACAGCCGGTTCGGGTGTGAAGGGTATGGACAAACTGTTCGACTTTGCCAACCGTATGTCTCCGCTTGGAAATGCGACTGCTGATGAGTGTGCCGACTATTGTATCGTAATGTTCTCCGACCTTACCCGCAAGGTGACTATGCAGAACCTCTTCCACGACGGCGGATTCTCCAGCGTGGGTATGAGCCTTCGTGCCATGGCTACTTACGAGAAAGGACTTGATGAGTACATGGATGATAATGGTAACATCATTTACGGATAATAAATTATGAAACTACGGATTTCTCTTCTTATTATATTAATAAGTATGCTTTTCGCCGCCTGTGGGTTAAGCACAGGAAAAGGTATGGAGCAGAAGGAAGAAGAGATTTCTGTTCTGAGATATGATAAGCTGTTGAGCGAATACGTTCGCTCCAACAGCTTTTCTGCTATGCAGAAGTTGTCGATGGATTACCGTCAGCCAACGAAGATTCTGATTGAAGATGTGCTGGCTATCGGCACGGTGAAGGATGATACCATCTCACAACGCCTGCAAAAATTCTATTCGGATACGACACTGGTTCGTCTGATGGGAGACGTGGAAGCTAAGTTCCCTAATTTGGATGAAGTGGAAAAGGAGCTGACTAAGGGATTCAAGAAACTGAAAAAGGAAGTGCCCGACACAAAAGTGCCGTTTATCTATTCGCAAATATCTGCGTTCAATGAATCCATTGTTCTGGTCGATTCTTTGCTTGGCATCAGCCTTGATAAATATATGGGTGAGGATTACCCGCTTTATAAACGTTTTTATTACGATTACCAATGCCGTTCCATGCGTCCCGAACGGATTGTACCGGATTGTTTCGTGTTCTATCTCTTAAGCCGTTATGACATGAATTACCACGAGGGGACTTGTCTTATCGACCTGATGATGCATGCCGGGAAAATCAATTATGTGACACAGCACTTATTGGGATACAATGACGGTGGTGAAGCGATGGGTTATTCAAAAGAGGAAAATGACTGGTGCAAGGAAAATGAAAAAGCTATTTGGGAGTATGTCTGTTCCAATGACCACCTGCATGCGCGTGACCCGATGGTGATTCGTTATTATATGAAACCTGCTCCGGCTGTTGAAATGCTCGGTGTCCAGGCTCCTGCATTGATAGGTACATGGATAGGTACGAGAATCGTTTCCGCATATATGAAAAAGCATAAAGACATGAAGTTGAAAGACCTTTTGGAATTTAACGACTATCACGAAATGCTGAATGAATCCAACTACTTGGCTTCTTGAATCGTTTCTCTTTCTTATTTCTCAATTTTTAATTCTCAATTCTCAATTTAATAAGTGGAAACTGCCCTTTATTTGTTGCCCGTGACTTTAGGCGATACACCTATTGAAAAGGTATTGCCTTCCTATAATAAGGAGATTATCTTCGGTATCCGGTATTTTATTGTCGAAGATGTTCGTTCCGCCCGCCGTTTCCTGAAAAAGGTAGATCGGGAGATTGATATTGACGCACTGACGTTTTATCCGTTGAACAAACATACTTCGCCCGAGGATATTTCCGGTTATCTGAAACCTTTGATGAACGGTGCTTCAATGGGAGTCATCTCTGAGGCAGGTTGTCCGGCTGTTGCTGACCCGGGTGCGGACGTGGTGGCTATTGCTCAACGCAAAAAGTTGAAAGTTGTTCCATTGGTAGGACCTTCTTCTATCATTCTTTCCGTGATGGGTTCGGGCTTTAACGGTCAGAGTTTTGCGTTTCACGGCTATCTGCCGATTGAACCGGGAGAGCGTGGAAAGAAACTGAAGGCATTGGAACAGCGTGTCTATGCCGAGAACCAGACGCAACTTTTTATTGAGACTCCTTACCGGAATCACAAAATGGTGGAAGATATTCTACAGAATTGCCGTCCGCAGACAAAGCTGTGTATTGCTGCCAATATCACTTGCGAAGGAGAATATATACAGACGCGTACAGTGAAAGACTGGAAAGGTCACGTGCCCGATTTGTCTAAGATTCCTTGTATTTTTCTCTTATACAAATAACATTTTTCAGATGTTCGTACTCGTCTTCGAAGCAACTGCTGAAAAAGCCTTTGCCTAAGTTTTCTTCAATCTGTTTGAAACTCCATAATTTGCTGTTCTTAAAGCGGGGAGTGCAGAGGACGGAGTCGTCGTCCAGGTCGACGATGAACAGGTAAATCAGCCGGTTGGTCACTTCATTTTCAAAGTGATAGACGATGTTGAATTCGGGTTTGATGTCATTAACCTGAGGAAGCGCATTGTTCATCAAGCGGGTAGCGCCTGCTGTCAGAGACTCTCCGTAACGGAGATAACATTCCATCGGAATGTCTACTTTATTTTTCTCCAGAATAGCTGTTGACGGTCTGTCGCAAAGAAATAGCATCCCGTGGGTAGACACGGCAATTCTTATCACCGGATTGATATAGGCATTCTTATAATTGATTGCCTCAATGGCGGGTGTTTTCCCAATCACGTCTCCTTTGGTATTGACGATAGGGACATACTCTGTGTGAGACATCAGATGGTTAAAGAAATGGATAGCTATTTGATTGAAAACGATACTTAGAATGAAGACAGTAGGGGGAAGTATTTTATAGAGAATAAGCTCGCTCATTTTGCTCGGTGGGTCTTGGAAAACAACAACGATGCTGATAATGATGAAATGCAGTACGCCAAAGGTTAAAGCGATGCGTGCCGAAACGACGGCAGCTTCCGCGCCTTGTGCGTACAAGCGTTTGTTGCAGGAGCCTATCTGTTTCAGGAAGTGGTTGATAAACCTTTTTTTATGCATATAAAGTATCAGCATGGGAATGAGGATACTGACTTCCAATGTGATGGGAAGTGCGCCTCCCGGAACATAATCACCGGGGATAAGTGCGGCTAAAGATAATAGTGCCAGCATTCCGGTCGCTATATATAGGATAAAGTTAGGATTTAATATCCCCTTTTGTTTCAGGGAAAGATATATACCTACGATACCTATTCCTGTACCGATGTAAATAGCCGTGTCTTGCGTTATAAATTCACCCAATAAAATGGAAATAATAACGGGGATAAAACCCAGTGACATGTTAAAAGCGGAAGAAAGTATTCCTTTATGCTCCATCTCTACTTTATGTTTATTTGTCGGTTTTACTAATAAAACAAATAGTATCTGTGTTTTGTTTGCTAACGGATATGTTTCTCTGCATGGTAGGATGAACGAACAAGGGGAGCACTCTCTACGATGTTAAATCCTTTTTCTAAACCGATGGTCTTGTATTTTGCGAATTGTTGTGGAGTCACATATTCTGCAACGGGATAATGGCGATGACTGGGTTGCAGATATTGTCCTATAGTAAGAATCTGGCAGCCGACTACTAATAAATCATCCATTAATATTTCCACTTCTTCGGGAGTTTCGCCCAGGCCGACCATGATGCCACTTTTGGATTTGACTCCTTTGGAAGAGATATGTCCGATGACTTGCAGGCTTGTATCATAATTGGCTGCGCTGCGCACCAGCGGACTGATACGGCGCACAGTTTCCATATTATGTGAAATGATGTCGGGACAAGCGTCTATCACGAGGTCTACCAGTTCCGTTTTACCTTGAAAATCGGGTATCAGCACTTCGATGGTAGTCTGAGGATTCAGGCGTTTTATTTCACGGATGGTGCGTGCCCAATGATCCGCTCCCAAATCGGGAAGGTCGTCCCGGTCGACGGAAGTGATGACTGCATGGTCAAGTTTCATTAAAGCGATGGACTCTGCTACACGGGTCGGCTCATTCGTATCCAGCGGATGCGGGCGTCCGGTCTGCGTATTACAGAATTTACAACTGCGGGTGCATATGTCACCGCCAATCATGAAGGTGGCAGTGCCTTTCCCCCAGCATTCTCCCATATTAGGGCAACGCCCGCTGCTGCATATGGTATGCAGGCAGTGGGAGTCGACTATCCGTTTTGTTTCGGTGTACCGTTCATTGGCACCGATATTAATTTTCAGCCATTCGGGCTTACGTACTCTATCCGCCATTACAAATTGTTCAAGAAGAAGTTAGTCAAGCGTGTGTACAAGTGTTGGCGGGTATTGCCACCGTATATTCCATGATTACGGTTGGTATATACCTGCATATCGAATTGCTTTCCGAGTTGGACTAAGTGTTCTGCATACTCGGTGCAGTTCTGGAAGTGTACATTGTCATCTGCCATACCATGCACAAGCAATAGGTTGCCATGCAGTTTGTCGGCACGGGTGAAAGCGGAGGACGCTTTATAGCCTTCGGCATTTTCTTTCGGTGTGCGCATGAAGCGTTCCGTATAAACCGTGTCGTAGAAACGCCAGTCGGTCGGTGCGGCAACGGCCACCCCTGCCTTGAATACAGGAGTTCCTTCGCTCATGCTCATCAGAGTCATGTATCCGCCGTAGCTCCATCCCCAAATACCGATGCGGTCTTTGTCCACGTAAGGTTGTTTGCCGAGGTAAAGAGCTGTTTCCACCTGGTCTCTAGCTTCTTTCACTCCGATTTTCAAGTAGGTGCACTTTTCAAAAGCCTCTCCTCGGCCGCCTGTTCCGCGACCGTCCACGCATACAACAATGAATCCGCGGCTTGCCATGTATGTTTCCCAACTGATGCCCCAAGTGTCCAGTACTTGTTGAGAACCTGGGCCGCTGTATTGATACATCAGTACCGGATATTTCTTCGATGCGGAGAAATCTACAGGTTTCATCATCCATCCGTTCAGTGTTACGCCGTCCGTGGTTTGGAAAGTGAAGAATTCTTTCTGCGGTACTGCATATCCTGATAGGGTCTGTTTCAACTGGTCATTTGTAATCAATGTCTTGAGTGTCTTACCCGAATTATCGTTCAAGGTCACCACCATAGGAGTGTTCAGGTTGGTGAACTTGTTCATATAATACTTCATTGATTTGCTGAACAGCGGAGTGTTTGTTCCTACCTGCTGGGAGAGTTTGTTTTTTTTCCCTTTCTTGTCTGTCTTGTAGACGGCTTTGCGCAACGGGCTTTCTTCATTGCTGGTGTAATAGAAAGAACCGTCTTCCTCGTCATATCCCAGGAAGTCTTTTACTTCAAACTTTCCGTTTGTCACCTTTTTAATGAGGTTGCCTCCCATGCTATACCAATAGAGGTGGCTGTAACCATCACGTTCACTGAGCAGGCTGAAGTATTCGGGATAAAATTCGATGTTATCGAAAGTGTTCTCTTTAATATAATAAGGAGACTCGTCACGCAATACCAGTTTGCAGAGTGTAGAACGAGGGTCGGCAAAGTAAAGGTCGAAACGGTCTTGATGACGGTTCAGTGTCATGATAGCCAGCTTACTGGCATCTTTGGTAAAACGGATGCGGGGAATATATCCGTCCGCGTCCAGCGGAAGTTTCATCGTACGGGTGACGTGTGATTTGATATCATACGTGCGTACTTCTACTTTAGAGTTCGGATAACCGGCTTTCGGATACTTATACGTATATTCTCCCGGATAATCTTTGAGGGCATTGATACGGGGGGCTTGACCGGCAAATACCGGGAACGTGTAAGAAGGAACCGCCGATTCATCGAACCGGATAAAGGCAATCTGTGTATTGTCAGCACTGAATTCCAAAGCGCGGTTGAAACTGAATTCTTCTTCGTACACCCAGTCCGGGATACCGTTGATGATAGAATTCTGTTTGCCGTCTTCCGTTACCTGGCTTTCACTGTTGCCATAAAGCAGTTTCACAAGAAAAATATTGTTGTCACGGACAAAAGCAATCATTGTTCCGTCCGGAGAAAAGACGGGGACCTGTTGGGGTCCGCCGTCAGACAGCCGTTCAATAATGTTGTTTGTCGTAACGCCCTTATCATTTCGTTTCAAAGGGTAGATATAATGTACAGCTGTATAGGAATGCCGGTAAATCGGAGTCGTCTTGGTGGCAATCAGTAGTTTCTGACCATCGGGTGAGAACTGGTAACTGTCGAAGTTCTTGAAGTCACATTCGCGTGCAGTGTTCACGTCGAAGATAACCTCTACCTTTTCACCTGTCTTGAAAGAGTATTTGATGATTTGCGTGCCTTCGGCGTTCATCTGTGTGTAGTGTTCACCATCGGGTGTGGGGATGACTCCCTGAATGTTTTGCGGGCGGAAGCGTCCGGAAGTAATATCTTTTAAATCAAGTGCCTTTTGTCCTTGTGCCATTCCGGTCAGGCAGATAAGGCAGAGTAATAAAGTGATGCTGATTTTTTTCATCTGCTTTTATTATTGCTTTTATAATTCAGTTTTGGTTTTTATTCGTACATGCAAAAGTAACAATAAACTTAGATTCAACAAAACCTGATGGATTTTTATGCGGTTTTGATAAGGATTATTGGGTGGGATTCAATATCTTTGTGAAAAGGGCTTTAAATATTACCACTATGAATTCAAAGAGGAAAGACTTGCAGTATGCTTCTGTTTTCTTGTTGGCAGTGGCGCTGACCTTCCTGTTGGGGAAGGGGGATAATCTTTGGCTGGTGTCATGGGGTGACTTGATACCGAGTCTATTTGTACTGTTCATTGCGGGCGATTGCCTGTATAGTTCCCTGCTTCGTATCAAACTTGGTGAAGAGGAAGGCGGTGTCCGCTGGAGTACTTGCTTTACTTTTCTAGTGTTCAGTATTGTTTTTATGGGGGATTTGTTCTTTATCGGCAACTTCATTGTTGATAAGTTATGCGGGTAAACTATAAGCTTTAGTTTACTTTAACTAGAAAAATTAGTTTATGAACTAAAACTTTTCGTTATTTGCAGCAAATAATGTTGCAAGTATGAAAGGATTAACAGCAAAAGAGGAAGAAATCATGGGCTTTTTTTGGGAAAAAGGTCCATTGTTCGTGAAAGAAATGTTGGTTTTCTATGAAGAACCGAAGCCACATTTCAATACATTATCTACTATCGTGCGTGGGTTGGAAGACAAAGGTTTCCTGGCTCACTATACGTTTGGTAATACCTATCAATATTATCCTGTGGTCAGCGAAGAAGATTTTCGTAAGGGAACGCTTCGGAATGTGATTAGCAAGTATTTTAATAATTCTTATTTAAGCGCTGTCTCTTCTTTAGTCAAAGAAGAAGATATTTCTTTGGATGAGTTGAAACAACTGATTCAGGAAGTGGAGAAGGCAGACAAGAAAGACTAATCAAGGAACACTATGGACACTATTTTAATAAACACCAATTAATAAAATGCCAATCTATACTATGGGAGCATTCTTTATTTATATATTAAAATCATCCGTCTGCCTTGTTTTGTTTTACCTGTTGTTCCGGTTATTACTTAGCAAGGAGACTTTTCATCGCTTTAATCGTGTTGCTTTATTGGGAGTGCTATTCCTGTCACTACTCATCCCTTTTATCGAAGTAACAACGAATCACCAGGTTGAAGTGCAACAGACGGTGCTTACCATCGAGCAGTTGTTGATGATGGCAGAAATGGAATCTACCGCTGTTGATGCGGCTGGAGTGGCGGTGAATGAAACTGCTTCTTTTTCTTGGATAGAAATTGTACTGTTTGTCTATTTGGCTGGCATAATACTCCTTGCATGCCGTAATCTATATTCTTTATTCTGTCTTTTCAGATTAATACATTCCGGTAAACGGGAAAAATTAGAGAACGGGATTACGCTTGTCGTTCATGAGCAGGAGATAGCTCCGTTCAGTTGGATGAAGTATATCGTTATCAGCCAGAAAGACCAGAAAGAGAACGGGCGGGAAATTCTGATTCACGAGGCGGCACATATCCGTCATCGTCATTCCATAGATTTATTATTGGCGGATATTTGTATTTTCTTCCAATGGTTCAATCCCGGTGCATGGTTGCTCAAACAGGAATTACAGAATATCCATGAATACGAAGCCGACGAGACGGTTATTAATGAAGGAGTAAACGCGAAGGAATATCAACTATTATTAATAAAAAAAGCCGTTGGCACAAGGCTCTACTCTATGGCCAACAGCTTTAATCACAGTAAACTTAAAAAACGTATCACTATGATGTTAAAAGAAAAATCAAATCCGTGGGCACGTTTGAAGTACTTGTATGTACTTCCGTTGGCAGCTATTGCAGTAACTGCTTTTGCCCGTCCTGAAGTCTCTGAAAAAGTAGAAGAGATTTCAGCAGTCAAAGTTAATGATTTGGCGGAAACTGTTGAAACGAAAACTGAAGAAAATGATGTTAAAGCTCCTGTTGATACAACAAAGACTGATGTTGTGGTAGTGGCGGGGTATCGCAAGGAAGAAAAAGATTCTCTTTTTAGATTTAAGAGAAATGGGATGTCTGTGTCTATGACTAAGACTAGTCCAAAAGAAACACCATTGATTATTATCAATGGAAAGGAATCAGATATGACGGTAGTCAATGCATTGGACCCGAAACGTATAAAAAGCATATCTGTTGCGGATGCTAAAGACGCAATGAAAAATTATGGAGAACGGGGAAAAGGGGGAGTGATGGATATACAATTGTATTCGGAAGAAAAATTTCAGTCGACGAAAGTTGTTTTAAAACCCGATGTGAGCAAGAAGTTAGATGCACTTAATGGGAATACAAAGAATTGGGGAGTTCACTTCCGTTCAGCTAATGGTGGAGACCCACTTGTTATTATTGATGGTAAAGAAGTTTTAGGAGAAGACCCTCTGTCCAAAATCTCTCCGGATCGTATAAGGAGTATATCTGTGTTAAAGGATAAATCGGCTCAGGCAATATATGGGGATAAAGGTAAAAGTGGGGTGATTCTTATAGACATGCTTACAGATGAAGAATATCAGATTCGTCAGAATAAAGTGATTGTTGTCGGGAAATCTTCTAAAGATACGATTACATTAAAAGCCGATTCAATAACGATTATTCCTAATAAATAGAGGTAATGTGGCTTTTTTATTAAAGTAGAATCAATGGTTATTGTAAAGCCCGACGGAGGTACGCAAGTATCTCCGTTTCTTGTTCCGGATGGAACCAGCGTATCTCCTCATCCCGCTTGAACCAGGTCATCTGCTTGCGTGAATAAATACGGGAATTCTGCTTTATCTTTTCGATGGCAAAAGGGAGTTCCCATTCTCCATCCAGATACTTGAATAGCTCTTTATAGCCTACTGTATTGAGTGAATTCAAATGGCGGTAAGGAAGTACGGAACGTACTTCTTCTAGAAGTCCTTCTTCCATCATCATGTCTACGCGGCGGTTGATACGGTCGTAAAGTTCTTCCCTGTCGCGGGTTAGTCCTACTTTGATAATACGGAATGGGCGTTCTTTCTTTTGTTGTGTGCGGAAAGAAGTGTAAGTGCGTCCCGTCATATAGCAGATTTCCAGCGCATGAATCACTCGCTTGGGGTTCTTTAAATCTACAATGCGATAATATTCCGGGTCTAATAAGCGGAGTTCGGCACAGAGTTGTTCAAGTCCTTCTTCCTCATATTTTTGCAACATGAGTTGACGGGTTTCCGCATCAACGGTAGGAATGTCGTCAATCCCTTTGCAGATAGCGTCTACATACATCATTGAGCCGCCGGTAAGAACGACGACTTCATGTTCGATAAATAACTTTTCAAGGATTTCCAGTGCTTCCGCTTCGTATTGGGCGGCACTGTAATAATCAGTAAGATGGAGCGTGCCGACTAAGTGATGGGGTACACGTGCCAGTTGTTCGGGAGTAGGCGCCGCTGTACCTATTTTTAATTCGGCATAAAGTTGCCGCGAATCAGCAGATACAATGCTTGTCTGGAAATTCTCTGCTATCCGTAGACTCAATTCGGTTTTCCCTACGCCGGTAGGCCCTATAAGAACAATGAGAGTAGGCAATGGACTTAAATGATTAGTGATTAATGATGAGTGATTAATGATTAATGCAATACGAATATCTGCACTGCGTTAATCATTAATCACTAACTATTAATCGTTAAATTAAAATTTATCTTCTTCGAATGACCCGCCTGCGTCGCCACCAATATCGAATCCTTCCTGGTCGAAGTCTTCCATATCGAAATCCTGGTCTCCATAGAAGTTTTCGTCCAAATCGAGAGAGCCGCCGACAGCAGCCATTTCTTCAAAGTCGACCGTTTGTTTGGGAGCTTCCCCTGATTTCTTGGTGCATTTGGCGCCTTTCATTTCCTTTCCAGTAATGATTTCAGATAGCTCGATGAAGAAACAACGCTCTGTCATGTAATCGAATACATACAGCAGTTTTTGCTTTTCATCTTCTACCAATTCGTTGATAGGAGTTTCTTTCATTACCCAGCTATCCATTTCCGGGTTGTCGTCCATTTCTTCCAAAGTCACTTCCTTTTCTTTTTCCCAATCATCATCGCAGATAAAGAAAGAAGTCATCTGGTCGTTTGCGTACCCGACTGATTTCAGTATTGTCTCATGGAAGTCGAAAAAAGTTGCTTCCGGGTCAATTTGTATTTCTCTGACAAAATCATCAACTTCATCAGATATGATAGTAAATCTGTATATCATAATATGACTATTTTGAAGTGTTTATTTAATTATACCACGTTCTGAGTTGCGGATGAAGTCGATGATGTAGTCGATTTCAGGACTCTTTTCGAATTCATCTTCAATTTTCTTTAATGCTTCTGTCGTATTCAGTCCGCTTTGGTAAATGATACGATAAGCATTGTGAATGTTTTCAATTACTTCATTGGCAAAACCACGACGGCGCAAGCCGATAATGTTGATTCCACTGAAAGCGATTGGCTCGCGTCCTGCAATGATATAAGGAGGAATATCCTTGCTGAAACGGCATCCGCCCTGAATCATTACATGGCTTCCTACATGGCAAAATTGATGCATCAGGACATTGGCACTGACTATTGCGTTATCGTCAATAACGATTTCGCCTGCCATCTTGGTAGAATTTCCGATAATACATCCATTTCCGACTAATGCGTCATGTGCCACATGCACACCTTCCATTAATAAGTTGTTATTTCCCACAATCGTGCGCCCTTTAGCCGCCGTGCCACGGTTAATAGTCACGTTTTCGCGAATCAGGTTGTTATCTCCGATTTCGGCTGTCGATTCTTCTCCGCGAAATTTCAGGTCTTGCGGAATAGCACCGATAACGGCACCCGGAAAAATAGTATTTCCATTACCGATACGTGAGCCATATAAAATATTGGCATTAGCCATAATTTTATTGTTGTCGCCGATAACCACGTTTTTATCTATGAATACAAAAGGCGCAATTTCTACATTTTCCCCGATTTTAGCTTCAGGATGAACATACGCTAAAGGACTTATCATTTGAATTTCCAATTGTTGATTACTTGTTTTTTACTATTTGTGCCATGAATTCTGCTTCGCAAACTACTTTTTCTCCAACGAATGCGTAACCTTTCATAGTGGAGATACCACGACGGATAGGTGCTAATAATTCCACGCGGAATATCAGCGTATCTCCCGGCACTACTTTTTGGCGGAACTTCACACCGTCTATCTTCATGAAATAAGTAGAGTAACGTTCCGGTTCGTCAACAGAGTTGAGAACAAGCAAACCGCCGACTTGCGCCATCGCTTCTATCTGAAGCACACCCGGCATAACGGGTTCTTGCGGGAAGTGTCCCTGGAAGAAAGGCTCGTTGGCAGTGATATTCTTGACACCTACAATATAGTTGGCTCCGATTTCAATCACTTTATCTACCAGTTGGAAAGGATAGCGGTGCGGCAACAGTTCGCGGATACGGTTTACATCCATTACCGGCTCACGGTTGCAGTCATAGCTTGGAGCCTGTATTTCGTGCAGACGGATTTCTTTCCGCATCTGGCGGGCAAATTTATTGTTGATGGTGTGTCCCGGACGGGTAGCGATGATGCGTCCTTTAATCGGTTTACCGATTAAAGCAAGGTCACCGATAACGTCTAGAAGTTTGTGGCGGGCACATTCGTTCGGCCAGACCAATGGCTTGTGGTTGATATAACCTAATTCGTTGGCATCCATGTGGGGAACTCCCATGACGTCTGCCAACTGGTCGAAGCTTTCCTGAGACATCTTGCGTTCGTAGATTACGATTGCATTGTCCAAGTCCCCCCCCTTGATTAATCCCGCGGAGAGAAGCGGCTCTATTTCGCGAACAAAGACGAATGTACGGCTGGCAGCCACTTCGTCTTTGAAATTATGCATATCTTCAAGTGTAGCAAACTGGTTCGGGATAATGGTTGAATCGTAAGAAACCAGTACATTCAGACTAAAGTTTTCGTCTGGTAATACAATGATAGAAGAACCGGTTGATTCGTCCCGGAATTCAATCTTTGACTTGATGATATAAAAGTCTTTGACAGCATTTTGTTCTACTGTTCCTACACG
Source organism: Bacteroides acidifaciens (assembly GCF_903181435.1). Classification (NCBI taxonomy): domain Bacteria; kingdom Pseudomonadati; phylum Bacteroidota; class Bacteroidia; order Bacteroidales; family Bacteroidaceae; genus Bacteroides; species Bacteroides acidifaciens. Next base: position 2,847,772 of record NZ_CAEUHO010000001.1, on the reverse strand, counting down.
TTCTATCTCTTGTACATAATATTGTGCACTACCATCTAAAATCGGAAACTCCGGACCGTTTACCTGGATGAGGCAGTTGTCGATGCCCAATGCGTAAAGGGCTGCCATACCATGTTCAACGGTGCTTACTTTGACTCCATTCTTCGACAACACAGTACCACGGGTGGTTTCTATCACGTTGTCGGCTACTGCATCGATAGTTGGTTGTCCTTCTACGTCAATACGCTGGATTTTATATCCATGATTGTCCGGAGCAGGATTAAATGTAACAGTGAGGTCAAGTCCAGTGTGAAGACCTTTCCCGCTCAGTGAAAAGCTATCTTTCAGCGTTTTTTGTTTCAGCATTGGTTACTTATTTACTTATTTAATAGTTGTTTTAATTCTTCGATTTCTTTGCGCAGGTTACGCAGTTCTTTCTGCATATCCGGCAGGCTCCTCTGTACAACAGATGCCTTGAAATATTGTTTAGGGTCCATAGGAGGAGTTCCGATAAGCTGGCTGCCCGATTTGATATCTCCGGGTACACCGGATTGTGCGCCCAAACCTACTTTATCGCCTATTTTTGAATGTCCGGCTATACCTACTTGCCCGCCGAACATACACCATTCTCCTATTTTTGTAGAACCGGCAATGCCTACTTGCGCAGCCATTACGGTATGGGAACCCACTTCGTCATTATGGGCTATCTGCACCAAATTATCTATTTTGGCACCGCTATGTATGATGGTAGCTCCCATTGTAGCACGGTCTACACAGGTATTGGCGCCTATATCTACTTTATCTTCCAGAATAACGATTCCGATTTGTGGAATCTTGTCGTATCCGTCCGGGGTAGGAGCAAAGCCGAATCCGTCGGCTCCGATTACCGCACCTGAGTGCAGGATACATTCATTCCCTATACGGCAATCATGATAAACGTTTACATTCGAGTAAAGCAGGCAATTGTTGCCTATTTTCACACCGTCTCCAACGAAAGTATGTGGGTAAATTTGAGTATTATCTCCAATCACAGCGTTTTCGCCAATGTAGGCAAAAGCACCTATATATACGTTCTCACCAATCTTGGCACTGGGGGCAACAAATGCTAATGAGTCGATACCTTGTTTCTTGGGTTTGCTCATCTCGTAAAGATTGAGCAGTTTCGCCAGACTTTCGTATGCATTGTCTACTTTGATAAGGGTTGTTTTGATTTCGTGCTCAGGAGTGAAGTCTTTATTAACCAGGACAATGCTTGATTGTGTCTCGTAGATATAAGGTGTATATTTGGGATTTGACAGGAAAGAAATAGCTCCGGGCATTCCCTCTTCTATTTTAGCGAATGTGTGTACCGTAGCGTTTTCGTCTCCAATGATTTCCCCTTGGATAAATGCTGCAATTTGCTTAGCCGAGAACTCCATGTCTTTAATTTAAAATTTAATTAGTTCACAAATAACGGACTTTTTTTTCAGATTTCCGTGTTATTGCATGAATATTTTATACTTACCTATGTAATCTCTGGTAGCAGAGATAGTATTTTTTTACCTTTTTGGACAATAACGAGATGTTCAACATGTCCGATGCTTCGGCAATATTTTTGATAGTGCCGTCTTTGTAGATAATGTCAATACTGTCGTCTGCCGGGTCATACATATTCTTTTCGATGCTGGGGGTAGAAACAAAATAGTTCGCTTCGGAAAGTGTTATGCCTAGTTGCTGGCTGATTTGCAAAGTTAATTCTTTTTTTCTGTCTTCACTAATCGGTTCCGACGAAATTTCCACTTTAAAGATATTTCGGTTAATCATTCCCATGCTTAAAGTAGAAAGAATCTTATCTGTATGGGTGCTCCATACTTTCAAGGCTGTCCATATATCGTTATCATCCAGTTGGACGAAATTCTCCAGGCAGTCGGGATTGTTGTGGAACTCCTCAGGAGTAATGTCTTTGTAAAGGAAAAAGCGCAATGCGGGCGATGCGAACAGTTCCACCCCCTGCGAAGCCAGTTCTTTGGCACGCAAAAGGGTACTGATAAGCATCTTTTCGTAGGCTACCGAAGTCTTGTGCAGATATACCTGCCAATACATCAGGCGACGTGCCGTGAGGAAATTCTCGATAGAGTAAATCCCTTTGGATTCGATGACAAGACGGTCGTCTGCCACGTCGAGCATCTTGATGATTCGTGCCGAGCCGATGTTTCCTTCCGTAACTCCCGTATAGAAACTGTCACGACGAAGATAATCGAGCCTGTCCATATCCAACTGGCCGCTGACAAGCTGGTGCAGGAAGCGTTTCGGATACTCGTCCTTGAAGATTTGAATGGCAAGGCTGAGTTGGCCGTTCATCTCCTTGTTCATCCGTTCCATCAGCATAAGGGAAATCTCTTCGTGAGGGATTCCTTTTACAATGGTGTCTTCCAGGACATGGGAGAAAGGGCCGTGACCGATGTCATGTAGCAGGATGGCAGCCTGTACGGCTTCCGCTTCACTGTCAAAGATGAAGTTTCCTTTCGATGCCAGTTGCGTGATGGCTTCGCTCATCAGGTAGAAAGCTCCCAAGGAGTGTTGGAAGCGCGTGTGTTGAGCGCCAGGATATACCACGGATGAGAGTCCTACCTGTTTGATGCGGGTAAGACGCTGCAAAAGGGGATGCCGTACTATATCGTACAGCAACCCCTTCGGTATATTGATGAACCCGAAGACCGGGTCATTGATTATCTTTCTTTCGTAAGGCACTTTATTAACGGTTTAGTGGTTGGTGATTAGTGATTAGTGGCTGTGCGCAATATGCTGCATAGTACTAATCGTTAATCACTTTTTTCAACTGTTCAGCCATTTGTGCCTGTACTTCTTGTGCGGCTATGCGGGCAGCTTCCGCAAATTTCTCGGTTTTATCCACATAGATGATACCACGGGATGAGTTGACAATCAATCCGCAGGTACTGTTCATACCGTATTTGCAAACTTCTTCTAGTGAGCCACCTTGTGCGCCGACACCGGGAACAAGCAGGAAATGATTGGGGACAATCTTGCGGATATCCTCGAAAGCACGTCCTTGAGTTGCGCCTACCACATACATCATGCGGTCATCGCCTGCCCATTCTTGTGATTTGCGCAGTACTTTTTCAAACAAACGTTCTCCGTTCACATCTTCTGTCAACTGGAAGTCATGCGAACCCTTGTTGGAAGTCAGTGCGAGCAGGATAACCCATTTGCCTTCATAAGTAAGGAAAGGAGTAACGCTGTCTTCGCCCATATAAGGAGCTACTGTGACAGAGTCGATATCAAGTTCTTCGAAGAAAGTACGGGCATACATAGCGGAAGTGTTTCCGATATCTCCACGCTTTGCGTCGGCAATGATGAATTGGTCGGGATAATTATCCTTGATGTATTTTACCGTCTTTTCAAATGCAATCCATCCTTTTACTCCCATGCTTTCGTAGAAAGCCAGATTGGGCTTATAGGCGATACACAAATCAGCTGTCGCGTCGATGATTGCTTTGTTGAATGCGAAGATTGGGTCTTCTTCTTTCAACAGATGTTCCGGAATTTTCTTGATGTCGGTATCAAGTCCTACGCAAAGGAATGATTTCTTGCGTTTTATGTTTTCAAATAATTGTTGCTTATCCATCTTTATAATAATGTTTTAGAGTTCGCTTTCTTTCAGTCGTTCCGCGTTTTCAGCCACAATCAGGTGGTCTATACAATCCTGGATATCTCCGTCCATGAAAGCTGCCAGATTGTAAATCGTGTAGTTGATGCGGTGGTCGGTGATACGTCCTTGCGGATAATTGTATGTACGGATTTTAGCCGAACGGTCGCCGGTCGATACCATTGTCTTGCGTTTGGAAGCAATGTCGTCGATATATTTCTGATGTTCTTTGTCGTAGATAAAAGTACGGAGACGTGCTAATGCTCGTTCTTTATTTTTCGGCTGGTCGCGTGTTTCGGTACATTCAATCAGGATTTCTTCGGCAATGCCTGTATTCGGGTTCTTCCAGATATAGCGCAGGCGTACTCCTGATTCTACCTTATTAACATTCTGTCCGCCGGCACCGCCGCTTCGGAAAGTATCCCATTTTATTTCGCCTTCATTGATGACTACGTCGAATTCTTCCGCTTCGGGAAGTACGGCTACCGAAGCTGCCGAAGTATGTACACGTCCCTGGGTTTCTGTGGCGGGAACACGTTGTACGCGGTGTACGCCCGATTCATATTTCAGGATTCCGTAAACATTGTCACCTGTGACGCTGCAAACTATTTCCTTGAATCCGCCTGCCGTTCCTTCGTTTGCATTGGAGACTTCCATCTTCCAGCCTTTTGTTTCGCAGAATTTGGCATACATACGGAAGAGGTCACCGGCAAAGATGGCTGCCTCGTCACCACCTGCACCGCCACGGATTTCAAGAATCGCATTTTTGCTGTCCTGCGGGTCGGCGGGAACAAGCATCAGTTTGATTTCTTCTTCCAATACCGGAAGGCGTTCCTGGCTGTTATCCATTTCTTCTTTAGCCATTTCACGCATTTCGGCATCCGACTCACTGGCAAGGATACTCTTGGCTTCCTCAATGTTACCCAGCAATTGGATATATTCCTTGCGGGCTTTCATCAAGTCATCCAGTTCCTTATATTCCTTAGTCAGCTTGACATAGCGCTTTTGGTCGGCAATTACTGCCGGGTCGGTGATAAGGGTTGATATTTCTTCAAAACGGGCTACAAGTCCGTCCAGTTTCTCTAATATGGTACTGTTGTCTGCCATTCCTTAATATCTGAATTCTCCGAACTCGCTCTTTATGATTAACTCTGTATTGTCACATTCTTCAACGCGTCCTACTATCTGTGCCGGGATACCGAATGACTCGGAAATAGCGATAACTTCTTCCGCATGGTCCGGTGACAGGTAAACTTCAAGACGGTGTCCCATATTGAATACCTTGTACATTTCGGCCCAGTCGGTGCCGCTTTGTTCCTGGATAGTTTTGAACAATGGGGGAACAGGGAAAAGATTGTCTTTTACAACACGGACGTTTTCAACAAAGTGCAGCACTTTGGTCTGTGCACCACCGGAACAGTGAACCATTCCGTGAATTTCGGGGCGTAATGCATCCAGTAATTTCTTTACTACCGGTGCATAGGTACGGGTAGGAGAGAGCACTAACTTGCCTGCATCAATCGGAGAACCTTCTACACTGTCTGTCAGTTTCAGATTTCCTGAGTAAACCAGTTCTTCGGGAACTGCCGCGTCATAGCTTTCCGGATATTTTTCAGCAAGGTATTTGCCGAATACATCATGGCGTGCACTTGTCAGACCGTTGCTGCCCATGCCGCCGTTATATTCTTTTTCATAAGTAGCCTGTCCGTAAGAAGCAAGACCGACGATTACGTCGCCCGGACGGATGTTGGCATTATCGATAACATCCGAACGTTTCATACGGCAAGTTACGGTAGAATCTACAATGATAGTGCGAACCAAGTCGCCGACATCAGCAGTCTCGCCACCAGTTGCATATACGCCTACGCCCATTTCACGGAGTTCGGCAAGTAGTTCGTCTGTTCCGTTGATGATGGCGGAGATAACTTCTCCCGGGATTAATAACTTGTTGCGTCCGATAGTTGAAGAGACGAGGATATTATCTACGGCACCTACACAAAGCAAGTCATCGATATTCATAATCAAGGCATCCTGAGCGATTCCTTTCCATACAGACAGGTCTCCTGTCTCTTTCCAGTACATATAAGCAAGAGAAGATTTGGTTCCGGCACCGTCGGCATGCATGATGTTGCAATATTCCGGGTCACCTCCCAATATATCGGGAATAATTTTGCAGAATGCTTTCGGGAAAATTCCTTTGTCGATGTTCTTGATGGCGTTGTGCACATCTTCTTTTGATGCGCTTACTCCACGCATCATGTATCGTTGATTACTCATGAGTTATAGAATTATTTTGTATACGGCTGCAAAAGTACTGCTTTTTTTTCGTACAGCCAACTATCTTAATAGAAATGCCGCTGACTAATAAAGTTTTCGTGTCTAATGAGATACGGAAACTTTATTAGTCAGCGGCAAAATCTTTTCGGCACTTTTTTCTTAGAACTCTACTTTAGGTGCTTTTTCACTGCCTTCTTCTGCTTCAAAATATGCTTTCTTATCGAAACCGAACATTCCTGCAAAGATGTTCTTTGGGAAACGGCGGATATTGGTATTGTAGGCTTGGGCGGCGTCGTTAAAGTTCTTGCGTGCCACATTGATGCGGTTCTCAGTCCCTTCCAATTGTGCTTGTAATTCAAGGAAGTTCTGATTAGCTTTCAAGTCAGGATAATTTTCTGTGATAGCTAATAATTTTCCTAATGCGGAAGTTACTGCTCCTTGTGCTTTTTGATACTGAGCAAGTTTTTCCGGCGTCAGGTCAGCGGCATCCACTTTTATCTGGGTTGCCTGGCTGCGTGCGGCAACTACTCCTTCCAATGTCTCTTTTTCATGTGTTGCGTACCCTTTCACTGTATTTACCAGGTTTGGAATTAAGTCGGCACGGCGTTGGTATTGCGTTTCCACATTTGCCCACTGGCCGCTTACGTTCTCCTCCATAGTAACCAGACCGTTATATACGCTGATTGCCCAAAAGACAAGGATAGCTACAACGGCTAAAATGATGATAATTGACTTTTTCATGTTTATTGTTTTTATTGATATTGATAATCTGATTTTTGAGTTTTATTTTTAGAACCGTGAACCGGCACCGCCTCCGCCACCCATTCCGCCGCCGAAGCTGCCTCCGCTAAAGCCTCCGCCGCTTCCGCCGAAACTTCCACCGCCCATGCCGCCAATGAATGGTCCTCCGCTACCACCGCGATGATGATAGTCATTCTCGTAACTTTGCTGGCGACGTACGAGAGTATGCCCGCAGTTTCTACAAGTGTAAGTGACATCTTCGGTTTTCACACCGTTAATCCGGGATACCATCCTACTGCTACTTCTTTGTAATGTATGCTTTCCGCATTTCGGACAACGGCTTTGTTTGCGTGCAGCAAAGAAAGCAATGCCTCCGCCAATCAGAGCAAAGAAGAAGACAGCGAGAATAAAATCAAACGAACTGCCGTCACTTGAATCGGAAAGGGAATCATTTTCCATAGAACCGTCAAGCCGTTGGCAAGTCGCTTTCAAACCTGCTACCATCCCTGCATCCCAATTTCCGTTTTTCAAATAGGGAATCATATATTTGGTTTGAATTCGCTTGCAGATAGCATCGGGAAGAACGCCTTCCAGACCATAGCCGGTGTAAAACTGGATACAACGCTGGTCGGTAACCAGCAAAATAACCAGACCGTTATTTTTATCTTTCTTCCCTACGCCCCATTTGTTGAGTAATTGGTGGCAGAAATCGAAGCAATCCTCCTCTCCGATAGAAGGGACTACGGCAACTACAGTTTCAATGCCTGTTTGCTGTTCCAAAGCATAAAGCATGGCATCTATACTGTCGCAAGATGCTTGTGAAAGTATCCCCGCAGGGTTACAAACATACTGCATCTTGTTTTGTAAGTGAACTTTCGGAAGATTGTCTACCGTATATACTTTCTCTTGAGCCTGCAAAGGAATCAGTAGAAAAGTGAAGAGTATAAATGTAAATATTGATTTCATAACAGTTTTAATGAATGTATCGCCCGACGAATTCACGGATTTTATCGGTGTATTCCTGCTTGTTCTCTTGGTATGAAACGGCATGGGCGGCACCCGGCACAATCCAAAGTTCCTTTGGCTCCGGTTTCGCTTCATAAAGCGGATATACCATCCATGTCGGGACGTATGTATCCTTGTCTCCGTGAATAAACATCATTGGCAGTTCGCACTTCGCCACCTGTTTCAGTGAAGAAGCCTCTTTGAACTTCCAACCGTATTTCTTTTCGCATAGCCAGCTTGTGGTGTACATTAGCGGGAAAGGCGGAAGTCCGAAAGATGACTTCAATTCGTGGGAAAATTCATCCCATACACTGGTATAACCGCAATCTTCCACGAAGCATTTTACAAAAGGTTGCTGTTGCTCACCGGATACCATCATCGTAGTTGCACCGCCCATCGAAATGCCATGCACTACCATTTGCGTACTGTCTCCGAAAATTTCATTGGCAATATTCATCCACTGCAACACATCCAAGCGGTCTTTCCAACCCATCTGAATGGCACGACCTTCACTTTCTCCTTGGTGCTGAAGCTCAGGAAGCAAAATATTAAAGCCTAAATCACGGTTGTACAAGTAGCCAATCATAAACATACGAATGGCATTGTCCGTGTATCCGTGAACAATAACTGCTGTTTTGTTGGTCGGTTCGGGAGCAGCGACATAGTAAGCATGAAGTTGTATACCATGCGGATTGATGATGAAGGTATCTTTCAGCGCATCAACTTGTCGCAAACTATCCACCCACGAACGCAGAAATGGATAGTTCTTGTACATAAAAGGATAAGAGTCAGCATCTTTAGACAATATTTTCGCATCTGGCGTCAGCGAGAAGTTTAACATATAGAAACTTCCTCCGATAGTGCAACCGGTCATTATCAGCATAATGATAATAATGCTATAGACTACTTTCCTCTTCATATGATACCTTTAACCTTTTTTACTCTCTCGTCTTGAAAAAGGGGTAGGAGAGAATTTATTTGTGCCAGATTTCCCAGGCGGCAAATGCCTGAAGAAGCAACATTTCAAGACCGTTTTTTACAACGGCACCCTGTGCTTCTCCCTTTTTCATGAAAAGGGTGATATTTGGATTATATAACAAATCGTAGAGCAAATGGTTTGGAGTAACCAACTCATAAGGGATATTAGGACAGAAATCGACCTTGGGAAACATTCCTACAGGAGTGCAGTTTACAATTACCGTATATTCTGCCATGATTTCAGGGCTTAGTTCCTCGTAGGTCAGCATGCCGTCTGCTCTGTGAGTGCGCGATACGAATACACTTTCAATTCCCAAATTTTTAAGACCGTGGTAAACAGCCTTGGACGCTCCACCGGTACCCAGAATTAAAGCCTTTTTGTGATGGGGTTGCAATAATGGTTGTATGGATTGGGTAAATCCGATAATATCAGAATTATAGCCTATCAACTTCACCTTTCCTTTCGGCTGACGGATAATTTTGATTACATTCACTGCACCGATTTTTGCAGTATCAGGGTCTAGCTCGCTCAAAAAAGGAATAACTTGCTCCTTGTAAGGGATAGTGACGTTAAGACCGCGCAGATTGGGATTCTCTTCAATCACTTCCATGAAATCGTTGATTTGGGGAATCTCAAAATTCACATATTCCGCATTGATGCCTTCGGATTTAAATTTCTCGTTAAAGTATCCGATAGAAAATGAATGTCTCAAAGGGTAGCCGATTAAACCATATTTTTCCATAATACGAAAGGATTAAATTAATCAATCATAAAAACTCACTATTTTGTCGCGGTATAAAGAGTACAGATACCAAATGTCAGCCGCCGGAAATTAACTTCACTGAATCCGGCTCGTGAGATGACCCCTTTCATGACTTCCCCTTGTGGAAATACCTTGATGGTGTCCGGCAGATAGCGGTAGGCACTGTTGTCTTTGGAGAGAAGCTTGCCCAGCAATGGGATGACGACTTTAGAGTAGACGGAAAACAATTGTTTCATCGGGAAACGGTCGGGGGTGGTGAGCTCTAGAATCACGAGATGTCCCCCCGGTTTCAGTACCCGGCACATTTCGGAGAGCCCTTTGTCGAGGTCTTCGAAGTTGCGGATGCCGAATGCTACGGTAATGGCGTCAAAGTCATTGTCGGCAAAAGAGAGTGAAGTACAGTCCTCCCGGGCAAAAGAGATTTTGTCCGAGAGTCCTTCCTTCTTTACTTTTTCACGTCCCACATTCATCATACCTTCCGAGATGTCCGTACCGATTAACTCGGCAGGTTGCAGTTTGCGGCAGGCAAGGATAGCAAAATCCCCTGTGCCGGTAGCCACGTCCATCATACGTTGCGGTTGGAAAGGACGCAGCCAGGCAATGGCTTTACGACGCCAACTGCGGTCGATACCTAAAGATAAGGTATGATTCAGTTTGTCATAAGCATGCGCGATATTGTCGAACATGCGCTCTACCTGCTCGGTCTTTTTTCCTTCCTCGTCGTAAGGCTTGATATGTTGTTGTGGGTAGTCCATTCTTATTTAGTCAAGAAATTCATTACGTTCTTTTCGATACGTTCAGCGATGTTGCTGGTATCTTCTTTCACAAATTTCTCGCCGGTGATATTTTCGAACAGTTCGATGTAACGTTCGCTGATGCTCTGTACAATAGCCGGGGTCATTTCAGGTACTTTCTGGCCGTCCTTGCCCTGGAAGCCGTTTTCCATCAACCATTCGCGAACAAATTCCTTAGAAAGCTGCTTCTGCGGTTCGCCTTTTTCGAAACGTTCCTGATAACCTTCCGAGTAGAAATAACGGCTGGAGTCAGGAGTGTGGATTTCGTCCATCAAGTAGATAGTACCGTTGTGCTTGCCGAATTCATATTTGGTATCAACAAGAATCAATCCGCGTTCAGCAGCGATTTCAGTACCACGTTTGAAGAGAGCCAGCGTATATTTTTCAAGTACTTCATACTCTTCGGGAGTAGCCAAACCTTGTTTCAGGATTTCTTCTTTAGAGATGTCTTCATCGTGCAGTCCCATTTCGGCTTTGGTAGTCGGAGTTATGATGGGTTCGGGGAATTTCTCGTTTTCACGCATTCCGTCCGGCAACTTCACACCGCAAATCTCGCGTACACCGCTTTTGTAAGCACGCCATGCACTACCGCACAGGTAACCGCGTACAATCATTTCTACCGGAAAGCCTTCGCACAATACACCGACAGTAACCATTGGGTCCGGAGTAGCCAATTTCCAGTTCGGACAGATGTCAGTAGTGGCATCGAGGAATTTAGCTGCAATCTGGTTCAGCATTTGTCCTTTGTAAGGAATACCTTCAGGCAGTACCACGTCAAAGGCCGAAATACGGTCGGTTGCTACCATGACGAGTTTTTCGCCGTTGATGTTGTACACATCGCGCACTTTTCCGTGGTACACGCTTTTCTGTCCCGGAAAGTTGAAATCTGTTTTTGTTAATGCTTTCATTGTTTTATCTATAATTACAAATTATAAGTTCCAAATCATAAGTCGACACAGGAATTCCGAACCTAAAGACGATTATTCTTTTGCCAGTTTCACTGGACGTTCGCCGTTAAGAACTAGTTGCTCGTTTTTCCGTTTCTCCCGTTCGGCTTTCGCTTCTTTGTCGAATTTCTCATAAGCATCCACGATGCGTTCCACCAACTTATGGCGCACAATGTCTTTCTTGTTTAACTCAACAAAACTAATGCCTTTCACCCCTTTCAGGATTCGGATAGCCTGCACCAGTCCCGAAGTTTGCGAAGCGGGAAGGTCAATCTGCGTCATATCTCCCGTCACAATCATTTTGGTGTTCATACCCATACGGGTGAGGAACATTTTAATTTGCTGTGTGGTAGTATTCTGCGCTTCGTCAAGAATTACGACTGCATCATTCAGCGTGCGTCCGCGCATAAAGGCTAACGGGGCAATCTGTATAATGTTCAATTCCATGTATTCCTTTAACTTGGCAGCAGGTATCATATCTTGAAGGGCATCGTACAAGGGTTGCAGGTACGGGTCGATTTTGTCTTTCATGTCTCCGGGCAGGAAACCGAGTTTTTCTCCGGCTTCTACGGCTGGGCGGCTGAGGATAATCTTCTTGATTTCCTTGTTTTTCAGTGCACGTACGGCAAGGGCGATAGCGGTATATGTCTTTCCTGAACCTGCGGGACCGATAGCGAACACCATATCGTTCTTTGCGAATCCTTCTACCAGTTTCAACTGGTTTTCACTTCGGGGGATGATAGGCTTTCCCGTGACGCTGAACACTATTACGTTTCCGCTCTGTTCCGTTTGCGGGGTATTCCCTTTTATAATGTCGATGATAACCTCTTCTTTCAGTGAATTATATTCGGCGCAGTACTTTTCAATCTTGGTGATGTTTTCTTCGAAGGCGCACATTTCTTCCTCGTCGCCCAGCACTTTGATGACATTGCCACGGGCAACGATACGCAGCTTCGGATATAAAGCTTTAATTAACTGTATGTTGGCGTTGTTTACACCGTAAAAAATAACAGGATCAACATCCTCAAGAACAATTGCTTTCTCTATCATTCAATCGTATTAAAGAAAAATTTCTGCAAATTTAATGAAACGTTTTGGATTCTCTGATTGTTTGGGGATGAATTTTATTGCATTTTATACTCATCTTCCGATTATCGGGCAGTGATATGGAAACATCCTTGCTTCAGCTCATATTTAATATAGCATTTCTCCGCTTTCCGTAAGTCCCTTAAAACCTCAGACAGAACGAGTTTCAGAGTATCCGGGCTTACATCCTGCAAGGGACGCCCGTCTTCGTCTTCTACCTTCTTGAAGCGCTTCCAACTGACATCGAAAGTGGCTCCGAAGCAATGGGCGGAGTTTGCGGAAGCATTTCCGTTCCGGCGGCGGAGACGTTTCACGTCATTTTCCGTACGTAACACCGAAGTGACGATTACTTGATTAGGATTCAGGCCTTTGGCAGTCAGTGAATCGAGGAAGTTGGAACCAATCGTATCGAGCAATGCACTAGCACGAGGAACGAGATAGGGAATGGAATGTGTCAGCGAATCCACGGTATAAAAGTTATTATCGGTAATATGCGTGAGCTTCCCTTTCATAGCTTCCGCAGCGTCACGGTCGGCTAGCGGACGGATACCAATCTTTTTGGCTACTTCTAGATGTGCGTCATTCAAATCTGGGAAAGAACGTTTGTAACTGATTACGCCACGGATATTGCGGGGCTCGTTCAGTTTTAGCGACATATCTTTCTTTTTGCAACCGGAAGTGAGTGTTGCAAGTCCTGTAATCAGCAAAAATAAGGGTAATACACGAAGCTTATGTATAGTCATTTTATATTTTTTGCCCGCAAAGTTATATGAAAACGTTGGAATATACATATGAAATTAAGAAGAATAACGAGGTAACCTTACCCAAAAAGTTCAAAACGGCGCAGAAATGAGCTGAATGATAATTGTACAATTTGAACTCAAATACAACATAATGAAAAAATATCTATCATACTATCATTTAATTTTATATCAAACTAATTGTCAGTGAAATAAGTATGATAGATGGTTTTCCAAACAAGTATCTATCATACTTTCGTAACAAAAAACGGGTATCTATCATATCCATACTGCATCCGTTTTTGTGTAGTATCAGGGAAAAATACTCATATGAAACTACAAGGATATCCACTTTATAGGATGATAATTTGTATTTGGCAGTTTAATAATCCATTGGAAACGGTAATCTTTTTATAGCCTATATATGTAGGCTGTACAGCCCGCATCTGTAAACCATACAGCCCACGTATGGAGGTTGTTCGTCACACAAATGTGGGCTATAAACTTATCGCCATTCAAGTGGGATTATTAAGCCATGATGGTCGGATTTATACGGATTCATTGCAACAAAAATAAACTATCTTACGCCTGTCCAACCTTTATTCGGCTATTTTATTGATGAGAGATACCTTGTTTTTGATGGTATAGTATGATAGATGCCTTTTTAGAAATACATCTATCATACTTATTGTTCTGATAATTAGTGCAATATAGAAATGAATGATGGCATGATAGATATTTTTTTCACTATGTAGCATTTAAATTCAAATCAGTGAATGCATGAGCCAATTTTATGTAGTACAAAGAATATGATGATAGGGGAAAAAATGCGCTGATGAGAAAAGTATTTATTCTTTTCCCATCAGCGCATATTATTGTTGGAGCAGGATTATTTCTTATCCTTTTTCTCTTCCGTTTTTGTTGTAGGCTTTTCCTCCGTTTTGCTTTCCGGATTAATAATACCTTTTACAGTTTCACCGATAGGCAATTTGTCCAATACGCCAAGGCTCGGAGCTACTGTCTTTACTAATGTATTCAGGAAATTACTTGTACCGCCGTTTCCGCCATCGAATACAGTGATATTTCCTAAATTCATGTGTTCGAACGCCTTTACCTGTTCGCCGGCGATTTCCTTCCATTGGTCTACCATCTTATATTGGATAGCGATGGCCGGATTCGATTCGGCTGCTCTTACCATTGCTTCGAAACCTTCCGCTTCAGCAAGTAATGACCGTTTCTTACCTTCCGCTTCTGCTTCCAGTTTCATTTGGATAGCTTTTGCTTCCGCTTCGGCTTGTGCTAAAGTAGCCTTTGCGCGTGCTTCCGCTTCGCGGGTAATCTTTTCAGCGATGGCATTTGCCTGAAGGATAGCTTCCTGTCTGGCAATTTCCGCAGGAACAATCTTTTCAGCCTTCAATGAAGATTCCACTTTCCGTGCCTTAGCTTCTTCCACTTCCTTTTGCGCAATTTCGCGTGCAGTTTGTACGGCAGCTTCCGATTTTGCGGCAGCTTCACCTGCTTGCTTATCGGCATTGGCTTGTGTTACCGCCAGTTCTGCATTGGAAAGTGCTACCTCTTTCTGTGCGTCATTTCGTCCGATGGCAGCTTTCTTGGCAGCTTCCGCCTGTTTGATTTCCATATCCGAGTTTAGTTCGGCAACGCGGCTTTCTTTTTCTGTATTTGCCTGCTCGATACGGATATTCTTTTCAGCTTCAGCCTTTGCTACTTGTGATTCTTTTTCTGCATTGGCAATGGCTACTTGTGAGATTCTGTCCTTATCTGCATTTGCAACGGAGATTTCCTGTAGTTTTTTTGTTTCTGCAATAGCAATATCCTGGTCTTTGCGGGTTTCCGCTACTTTCGTTTCACGCTCCTTTATCTGATTGGCAATTTTGATAGCACCCAGCTTTTCCTGTTCTTCGATGTTGGCTTGTGCTTCGTTCAGTGCTTTACTTTCAGCTTCCTTACCTAAGTTGACAATGTAGTTGGCAGCGTCGCGAATATCACTGATGTTGATGTTCATCAGATACAAACCGAATTTGCGAAGTTCGGTATCGATGTTGTCTTTCACTTTAGCCAGGAACTTATCTCGGTCTGAATTTAATTCTTCAATAGTCATATCGGCAATCACCATACGCATCTGACCATATACAACATCAGTAATTAAGTTCTGTTTGTCATCCATCGTTAATCCCAGCATACGTTCAGCAGCGTTTTGCATCACTTCAGGATCGGTGCTGATAGCTACAGTGATTGTAGTCGGCACATCTACACGAATGTTTTGAGCGGATAGTGCACCGGTCAGTTTACATTCGATCTGCATTGGTTTCATGGACAGGAATTCGTATCCCTGAAGAATCGGCCATACAAAAGCCGCGCCACCATGATATAGCTTTGCCGACTTTTTATCTCCTCCTGTTTTACCATAGACAACGAGGACTTCATCACTCTTACATTTGCGGTAACGAGAAAGGATACCGATAAAAGTGAGCAGAATGACCGCCACTAATATTGCGGCCATGATTAGCATTTCTTGTGTCATAAGATTGTGTAAATTTGAATGGTTATTGAATATATAATGTTCCGTCCTGATATCTGGTGATAACAGTGCGATCTCCGGTTTGATACGTCTTTCCCGATTCGGAGATTACGTCTATTTCACGCATAGCCCCGTCACGATTGGTCTGTACGGTGTATTTGTTGTCGTTTTGTTTGAAGTAAATGGTGCATTCACGTCCGACAAGTTCGTTTGTCGTTTCGGGGCGGTTCACTTGTTGCAGTTGGTAGGCTTTCTTGTACAGAAACCATACGGCGAAAACAAAGAAGAGCCCTATTAGGATGGCGATGATATAGCTTTGAATTTCCGTGTTGCCTGCCAAGTACATGTACCAGCCGAAGCCAATACCAAAATGGGTGAGCCCTTTAAAAGAAACTACGCTACTGATGTCGGCATCTACGTCCATATCTGCATCCATGTCTCCGAAAAAGATTGATAGAATAAATTGAATTACAAAAATGCCTGTTGTGACAAGGGCAATAATGAGAAAAATAGTATTGCTCATAATTTTGTACTGTTAGTGAATTATATGTATTGTTCTCCAAATATACAGGTTTGTGCGGATTATACAAAGATAAATGGGATAAAATGACTACTTTTGCACGCGAAAACCCTAAAAAGAGGAATTAGCGTGCAAAGGTATTTTATTTATTTGGCTTATGACGGAACCAACTATCACGGTTGGCAGATTCAACCGAACGGAATTAGTGTGCAGGAATGTTTGATGAAAGCATTGTCCACTTTCCTGCGTCATGAAATAGAGGTGATAGGGGCTGGGCGGACAGATGCGGGAGTGCATGCTTCTTTGATGGTCGCCCATTTTGAATTTGAAGAGTTGCTGGATACGGATTCTGTCACAGATAAGTTGAATCGTCTGCTTCCTCCGGATATTTCCGTTTATCGGGTTTGCCGGGTCAGACCGGATGCACATGCGCGTTTTGACGCAACTGCCAGAACGTACAAGTATTATGTGACAATGGCGAAATATCCTTTTAACCGGCAATACCGTTGCCGTGTTTACAATCAATTGGATTATGAGCGGATGAATGAGGCTGCACGTACCCTTTTCGAATATACCGACTTTACGAGTTTCAGCAAATTGCATACGGATGTAAAAACAAATATTTGTCATATAACTCATGCCGAATGGACACAGGAAGATGATGTTACCTGGGTATTTACTATCCGTGCCGACCGTTTTTTACGGAATATGGTACGTGCTATAGTGGGCACTCTTCTTGAAGTGGGGCGTGGTAAACTTTCTATCGAAGGGTTCCGTAAGGTCATTGAACAGCAAGACCGTGGCAAAGCGGGTACTTCTGCACCAGGAAATGCTCTTTTCCTGGTAAATGTGGAATACCCCGAAAGTATATTTGAAAGTGATAAATAGTAAATCCTAAAATAGTAAATATCCTCATGTGGTTATTATTAGCATTTCTCTCGGCTACTTTGCTGGGATTTTATGATGTATTCAAAAAGAAATCGCTGAAAGACAATGCGGTACTTCCCGTTCTGTTTTTGAACACTCTCTTTTCCAGTCTTATCTTTCTGCCGTTTATTCTGTTTTCTGTATATCAACCTACCTTATTGGATGGAACGATATTCAATGTTCCGGTTGCGGGATGGGAACAGCATAAATATATTATTATCAAGTCGTTCATCGTGCTGTCCTCATGGATATTCGGTTATTTTGGGATGAAGCATTTGCCTATTACCATCGTAGGTCCGATTAATGCCACCCGCCCGGTAATGGTACTTGTCGGAGCTATGCTTGTGTTTGGCGAACGGTTGAATCTTTATCAATGGATTGGTGTGATGCTGGCTATTGTTTCCTTTTTCATGCTGAGTCGTTCGGGAAAGAAAGAAGGGATTGATTTTAAACATAACAAATGGATATTTTTTATTGTATTGGCTGCGATAACAGGGGCTATCAGCGGATTGTACGATAAGTATCTGATGAAGTCGTTGAATCCGATGCTGGTGCAGTCCTGGTATAATGTTTATCAGGTTTTTATCATGTGTCCTATTTTGTTGCTGCTTTGGTGGCCGAAAAGAAAGTCCACCACTTCGTTTCGTTGGGACTGGACGATTATTCTGATTTCTGTTTTCCTTTCGGCAGCAGACTTTGCCTACTTTTATGCGCTAAGTTATGATGATTCTATGATTTCTATCGTTTCGATGGTTCGCCGCGGAAGTGTCATCGTTTCTTTCATTTTTGGGGCTCTTTTCTTCCGTGAAAAGAATTTAAAAAGCAAGGCGATTGACCTTATACTGGTGTTAATCGGAATGATATTCTTATATTTGGGGACTAAATAAGATTGATATGAAAATAAATAAACTTTTTATTGCTATATTTTTTTCGGTTGTCGGGTTATTTTCCCTGACTCCCCTGCAGGCACAAGAGGCCAAAACTTTGTTTGTGAATATGCCTGACTCTTTGAGTCCCTTGCTGACTAAAGTGAACCGTGCCGATTGTGTCGATTTTCTGGAAAGCAAAATGAAAGCACAAGTGGAAAATCGTTTTGGAAAGAAATCCGAAATGACGGAGCTTGGCAAAGACTATATCCGTATGCAAATGTCTCCGCAAACTACATGGCAGATGAAGGTATTGGCATTGAATGATACAACGAACGTGATTTGTACGGTTTCTACCGCTTGCGCTCCGGCTTGTGATAGTAGTATTCGTTTTTATTCGACTGACTGGAAACTTCTTACCGAGTCACAGTTCATTAGTTTGCCTGTAATGAGCGATTTTCTGAACACACCGGACTCGGCAGCTATCTATGACTTTAACGAAGCTAGCCGTTCAGCTGATATACTTTTAATGAAAGCTGATTTCAACAAAGAGAATACAGAGCTGACCGTAACACTTACTACTCCTGACTATATGTCAAAAGAAACGGCGGAAAAACTGAAACCGTTTCTCCACCGTCCTATTGTGTATCATTGGGAGAATGGAGCTTTTACTAAATAAACTCTCCACTCTCTCTGTTTTTTATTCTTAGTTCTTTAAGCATTCATTGATAAATGCCACCATCTCCGGTGTGTGTGCTTCTACGCTTTGAAGTAGTTTGAACTGTGCCTTGGTGCGAACCAGATTATGTTCCGGATATTTAATCTTGTAGTAAGTATCTCCGTTGATATAATCGGCAAGGAAGCGTACGCATTGCATATATGGGAATAAAGCCGCAGCATAAGGAAGATTTTCTATCTCGAGCGGTGTCAGGAATGACTTGGCGCCTTTCAGATAGCCTTTGGTAAATGCTTTGAATATTTCCATATTGAAGTTTACGCGGTCAAGGTCTTTATCATCTTCATCACCGGTGTTGGCTCCCGTACGAAGGAAGTCACCGTAATCTGAGAATATAAAGCTAGGCATAACCGTATCCAGGTCGATGACACACAGCACCTTGCCATCTTCATCGAACATCATATTATTCACTTTTGTATCACAATGGCATACTCGTTTGGGCAGTTTCCCTTCGCGGTATAAGCGTTCAGCTTTGCACATTTCGTCTGCACGTTTTTCTATTTCGTCCAGGAAATATTGCACTTCAGCCACTCGTCCGGCAGCATTGGCAGCAACGGCATCACGCAGTTGTTTCAAACGGAATTCCATATTGTGGAAGTCGGGGATAGTCTCACCCAAAGTCTCAGGTATATCTGCCAGCATAGCCTGGAAGTTACCGAAAGCTTCTCCGGCATAGTTTGAATATTCGGGATTTACGGTTTCATAAGTCTTGGCACGTGGGATGAATACCATAACACGCCAGTAGTTTTCACCGTCAAACCAATAAGTCTTACCTTCTTCTGTTTCAACGAAAGACAAGACTTTACGGTCAATATCCGACTCTCCCGCTTCTGTCAATTTCTGACGGATATGTCCGGTGACAGCAGCAATATTGGATTGAAGCATTTCTACATTCTGGAAGATAGCATGGTTGATGCGTTGCAAAACGTAGTCGGGAGCATCTGATTCTTTTGTGTTTACTTTGTATGTGTCATTGATAAGTCCTGCTCCTAATGGTTTGATTTCCTCTACCGTGCCTTGGACTTTGAATTTAGCTACAATGCTAGATAAATCTTTCATGGGTTTTTTCTTTAAAATTTATACTAAGGTTATTGATAATCATATTTGGCAGCTTCGTTAGCTTGACCGGCCGAACGAACAGGAACCAGGGTAAATCCCCAGTTGTATTCGCGGTTGGCAGGAATCTGATAGAAAGGTTCCGGGCGTGAACCCCAACTGTCATAACCACCCACTCCTTGTTGCTTCATATCCACGCAAACTTCCACAAAATCTCTTGGAGTGATGTCATTGATGTGATGCATTCTTCGCAATACGTTGCGGGCAGCTTTCTCATCATGGTTGGCAACCTCTTCCGGAGTGAAGTTATTCCATTGGTAAGGATGGGGCAGTGCTTCTTCCGAGTCGAAATCCTCAATAGAGTTGCGCAAAGCATTGAATCCGACAAGGCTGTCAGCTACAATGGCCAGTCCGCTGCCTTTGTCGGGTGACAAGGCAATCCAGCGAGTATCCGTACGATGTCCGTTTTCCTGTGGGCGAACGTAGTTGAAATACATTTTGTCAGCCGTTGTTTTGTAGACTCCGACAAGTGTACCATGATTGCGGTCAATGTAGTTTTCTTCCGGGCCACGACCGAAGTACTGTACGTTATTCATCTTGGCAGGCAAGCGGAAACGCACACCGATACGGGGAACTTCCAGTTTGGAAGCAGCTTTGCGGGCAGCACCACCTCCAGGAGTGAAGGTAGCCATGCGGGTAGCTTCGGAAACTTCTGTTTCGGCAGCTTGCATATCCGTAGAGGTAAACTTAGCGTTTACATTCACCACTCCACTCGGATAAATCTTATAAGTTACGACATATAGATTGCCGGCAGCCAATAAATAGGTCACTTTCAATGAAACGACTTTATTTTCCGTAGTCATGCTGGCATCTGTCACATGGAAATTCTTGCTCGATTGTTTCCATACTTGCAAACGTTTGGGAGCTCCGTTTCCGTAATCATTGTCATTTGGAGCACGCCAGAAGTTAGGTTGAATACCAAATCCATCTTTGAAGTACTCTGTTCCGTCTACTTTGTAAGAAGTAACCAATCCGCTTTTCTTGTTAAATACAAAGTTTACTTTTGAGGATGAGGCTATTAATTCATCTCCTTGTGTGGATGTATTCAATGCGGGACCACTCACTTTATACGTTCCTTTCTCAGCATGGATAGGAAGTTGGAACTGGTCGTATGCAATTTCATATCCGACAGGAATCAGAGGCTCCGGTTCTGTCGTTGTCACACTGAAGTTGACAAAATATTCAGTTCCCGGTTGGGCTTTCAATCCATTTACCGGTACTGCGAACTCTTTAGATGCTTGCGGAGCAATATCCAAAGATACTTTTCCACCTCTTATATTCTTGCCATTAGCAACGACATTATAATGAATCTGGTACTTTTTCAGGTTTGTAAAGTAGAAGCGGTTGGTAATCTTAAATTTGCCGGATGCGGCGTCTGTCGCTTCAAACCCTACATTCTGATGTACATACTTCACCTCAGCCATTGCCGGATGCGGACCGCGGTCGGGGTTTACAAGACCGTTGCAAAGGAAGTTACCATCGCTGGGCATATTCACACCGAAGTCGCCACCATAAGCCCAATACTCTCTTCCGTTCTTATCTTTCTGAAGGATACCTTGATCTACCCAGTCCCAGATATATCCGCCCTGAAGATTCGGATATTTATAGATTGCCTGCCATTGTCCCCACAGGTTTCCGGTGGAGTTACCCATAGCGTGCGCATATTCGGAAGGAGCTATAGGACGGTCGCTGCCGTTCTTGCCTATATTCTCTAACCAGTCAGCACCCGGATATTGGGGAACGTACATATCAGTGTTCCATTCCCATTGGGCACGCTCATAGTTTACAGGACGAGCCATGATATTCTTATCCGCTTCTTTCAGCCACAGATATGTTTGATAGAAGTTATATCCGTTTCCGGCTTCGTTACCTAGCGACCAGAATGTGACACTGGGATAATTCTTATTGCGTTCGAACATATTAATAGTACGATCCATGTGAGGTTTCAGCCATTCCGGGTTGTTGCCCAACGAGCCACCTTTACGGAGATCGTAATACATACCATGGCTTTCGATGTTCGCTTCATCATATACATACAGTCCATATTCATCACAGAGTTCGTAGAAACGGCGATCTTGCGGATAGTGGCAAAGACGTACACTGTTTAAGTTGTGCTGTTTCATTAACTCAAAGTCACGGCGCATCAGTTCTTCTGTTACATAGTGTCCTGTTGCAGGATTATGCTCATGGATATTTACGCCTTTCAGTTTTAATGGTTGTCCGTTGATAAACAAGCAGACATATGGTTTACCGTTGGCGGCTTTCTGTTCGATCGGTTTAATCTCGATACGACGGAAACCGACATTGAAAGGAATAATTTCATTTACTTTTCCGTTCTCTTTTACTGTCAGCAGTAATTTATACAGGTTCGGATGTTCGGATGTCCATGTATTTACGTCAGCCAGTTTTTTATCGAAAGAGAGTGTACGTACTTCATCAATAGGGATATAAACTGTTTTCTCTTCGGTAGCGATAACTTTTCCTTGAGCGTCCAATAATTCATAAACTAATGTAAGATTGGCTGCTTCTTTTTTATGGTTTCTCAAGTCTACGTTCAAGTCGAAAATACCATTCTTGTAACTGTCATCCAAAGTTGATGTTACTCTGAAGTCTTTAAGGGCGGCTTTGGGTTGTGAATAGACAAACACATCACGTTCAATACCGCTGATACGCCAGAAGTCCTGACATTCAAGATAAGAACCTGTACTCCAACGGAAAATCTTCAACGTAAGCACGTTCTTGCCCGGTTTTACATACGGATTGATTAAGAACTCGGCAGGATTCTTTGAATCTTCGTTATATCCTACTTCCTTGCCGTTGATATATACATATACGCCTGATTTGGCTCCTGCCAGATGCAGATAAATATCCCGTCCGCCCCAATCGGCAGGAATGTCGATGTCGCGGCGATATACACCAACGGGATTAGCTTCTGGTAAGATGGGCGGCTGCGGGTTACGAGCCTTGAATTCGTAGCCGTGGTTCGTATAGATGGCTACTCCATGTCCCTGTACTTCCCAGTTGCCGGGTACCTGAATGTCATACCATGAGTCCGTACTGGTATTCGGGTCGGTAATGTTGTTGGGAAGATCCTTGTAAGAATCTACAAAGTAAAACTTCCATGTTCCGTTTAGTAACCGGTAGTATTTGCTCCGTTCAAATTTGCCGCTCATGGCATCGTTCCGGTTATCATACGTCATAAACGAAGAACGGGGATACTCTTTGTTGACTGCTACCACCTGTACATCTTGCCAATATGGCTTTTTAGCATTATCAGCTATGGTATTGGTTGTCACTAGGGAAAATATTCCCATAAAAATGTTGGTTAATAAGAGGGGATACGATCGAATTTTCATGTTTTTCAATATTGGTTTCTCATTCTTTTTTATTTCACTTTAATATGGTCAAATCCTTCTCCATAAACTCCGATGACAGCACTTTGTGAAACAAAGGCTTTCGGGTCGATGTCTTTTATCAGCCGGAAGATAATGGTAGATTCCCGCTTCTTGGCCAATACAAACATCATTTTCTGTTCTCGTCCGGTGTAGAATCCCGTTGCATTGATAATTGTAACTCCCCGGTGCGGATATTCATTGATTCGTTTTCCTATTTCCTGATATTTATTGGATATAATGAAAAACTGTACAGACTGCCGGGCGCTATTCACTACCTGATCGAGTACGAAACTACAAATATAAAGAGTTGCAAATCCATACACTACTTTTTCCCAGTCTTTTAAGACAAAATAACTGGATACTATAATAATCATATCACAAATTAATACAACTCTCCCTAGTGTGATATCCCGATATTTGTTGATAATGGCCGCGATAATGTCAGTTCCGCCGGTACTTCCGTTGGCCGAAAAGGCCACCCCGATACCACCGCCACAGAAGGATGCTCCGATAACGCATGCCATAAAAGGCTGGTCGTGAAGAAGGCTGATACCTGCTGCCAATTTCTGTATGACAGATAAGAAAAAGGTCAGGGTGAATACTCCAAAAATAGTTTTGATGCAGAATTTCAAACCGAGGAGTTTGAGAGCCAGTAGCAGCAGGAAGAAATTGATAGTAAAATACGTATATTGCACAGGGAAGCCGGTAGCCCAATATACAATAGAAGCAATACCCGGTACTCCCCCGGTAGTGATATCATTAGGAAGCAGGAAAACTGTCCAGCCGATACCGTATAAAATCATGCCGATGGCAATCATTACATAATCTTTAGCTTCGCGGATAATGCTTTGCTTGGAAGGCCTTGGAATAGCTGTTTTCATAAATGTGATTATGATGTTCTATAAAATGTTCAAACACGAACCTAAGAATAATCCGGCTTTGGGGGAAAAGCCGGATTGGTTCGTAGTGTTCGTGTAAAAAAGAAAACTCTATTTTGTTATTCTACAAAAGCGTGACGGTAGCCTTTTACCTTGTTCCATCCGCCGCGGGTGAAATCGGGAACTTCAACCGGAGCTGAGTTGTTTTCGATAGAAAGGCGGGTAAGTTCAGCCATACAGCACCATTCTGCAAGGTCATAAACGTCCATATCCAATGGCAGACCATTCTGCAGGCAGTATGCTAGGCGATAATCCATGATAAAGTCCATACCACCGTGACCACCTACTTTCTTGGCAGTCTCTTCCAGTTCTTTGTGAATCGGGTGTTTGTATTTATCCATTAAGGCTTTTCTTACATCGGCAGGTACGGAGCCGTGTGCGTTCAGATTTTCGTGATTAGGAACATCGTTAGAGTCAACTTGCGAAGGTCTTAAACAATATTCTTCAATCGGATATTTGCTTGCATAACCGTCAGCGCCTACTATCTGATACATACGACTGTATGGGCGGGGAGTCATTACATTGTGCTGAATCAACATCGTCTTGCCATTTTCCGTACGGATCAATGTTGAAGTCTGGTCACCGTTCTGGAAGTCTTTCACTTCTTCTCCTGTCTGTTTCTTGATATAAGCCGGACCGTTGACAGCTTTTGTATCCATTGCCACTAAAGTTTTCATGCGGTCGCCACGGTGGATGTCAAGTAATTGGCAAGCCGGGCCCATGCCGTGAGTGGCATATACGTCACCACGATGCTTTTGGTTGTAATCCATACGCCAGTTGTTCCAGTATGCACCCCAGAAGTCTTCCAAATTGTGGATATATGAACCTTCTACATGAAGTACCTCACCGAAAACACCTTGCTGTGCCATATTCAAAGAAGTCAGTTCAAAGAAATCATATACACAGTTTTCCAACTGCATGCAATGCTTGCGAGTCTTTTCAGATGTATTGATTAATTGCCAGATTTCATCCAATGTCATGGCTGCAGGCACTTCGATAGCTACGTGCTTGCCGTGTTCCATAGCATACACGCCCATTTCCGCATGATGTTTCCAGTCAGTTGCGATATATACGAGGTCAATGTCATCCTGCTCACAGAGTTTTTTCCATGCATCTTCCGAACCGCTGTAAGATGCCGCTTCCGGCAATCCTGCATTTTTCAGGATTTCCTGTGATTTCTCTACACGTTCGGGAGCAAGATCGCATAAAGCTACGATTTTAGTTCCCGGAATATGTGTCCAGCGTGCTACGGCACCGGGACCACGCATTCCCAGTCCGATGAAACCGACACGTACGGTATCAATTTTGGGAGCAATAAGTTGGACTACATCCTCTTGACCGGCTGGACGGGTAGGGATTTCAACTTTGATCGGTGCAAAAGCTTCCTGAGCTTTTTGCGAAGATGTGCAGCTTGTATGGCAGGTTAACAAAGTAAGGCCGATAGCTGCGACTGTAAATAGCTTTTTCATCATAATTTTATGTTTTTAATAGGGGGTTATTTGTCGTTTTTCATTTATTTGTCAAAAGTAGTAATTAATAGTCAATTCTGTATATTTGTCACAGATATTTTTACTATAAATTCATATTTCGGGTAGAAAATGAGTTCTACTTTTCTCATTGGTTTCATCTTGTATTAATGTGTTTGAGTTGTGACGGTGATATTTCTTACATACGAGATAAATACACGTCGTAAAGGGTACTCCCCTATGAGATAACGATTTATTTAGCATTTCTTAATATTAGAGTTTACAGTTATTATTTGAGCGTATTCAAAAATAAGACACGTTACAAGAGCATTTTCCTAAAATATCAATCTTCTTTTTGTATTACTTAACTTTTCGCATGAACGAAGTATATGGCAATCATTTGTGGCCGGAAAACTCATTCTTCCAAAAGAATACGTTTTCCGTCTGCTTGTACAGCATATAGCTTTGCATACGTCAATGATACCGTCAGGGGAACCTCAAACTTGGTGAAAGTGGAGAAATAAAGCAGTTTTCCATCTGCATTATTATTTCTAAGTTCGAAGGCTACCGCTTCATCTCCATTGGTGATTGTCACTTCCCGTCCGTTGATATGTCCTTTTATATCTTTAGTGATAGGTCGTATCGTTTGGAACTGGGTGTAATAACCGACATCCGGTGGGGTAGTGTCCAGTCCTTCATCACCTGCTTTCCGGTCTTCCAGATAGTAGAACGGCTTGGCTTTCTTCGGATATTTGGCCATAGCTTGTTTGGTTTCCTTAATCATATTCTCCGTCACGGTATATTGGTAGCTGCCATATTGGTCTAATTGTGTATCTACCGGTACGAAGAATCCCCACATTTCAAAAAACTCGGTCAGGTCTTCCTGTGCCGCTTCGCTTGCCATCCGGGCAAACAGAAGTTGTTTGACTCCCGGATTATTGGAAGTAGTACGGTTTTCGCGCATGAGTTTGAACAACCTTTGCCAGAAATCAGGTTTATGTCCGCAGCGGTGATAGTAGTTCCATAGTTGCCAGTTCATACGCATATGTAGCTCTGTATTTTCTCCTTGATAATTGCTGCCGAAATTGCACCATGGGCGGTTGAGTACACAGTGGGCTTCCGAAAGGGTCATTTTGGTTATATTTCCGTTAGAGTCGGTAGTACGGTTGTCCGCTGCTTTGGGGAGATTTAATTCTGTGCCGCGAGAGCAATATTTACCAAGTTTATATAGAATGAAGTTTGAAAATAGATTATTGGATGATTCGGTGGAACTTGGCCAGTCGATTGCCTGTTGATGGATATGTCCGATTTCATGTGCGGGTCCCCAAGCATTGTCTTTGGCGCTCATTACATTATCGTATAACAAGATATTTTGGAGATAAGTATATACAAATGCGATGCGGTAATCAGACGCCCACATATAAGCACCTTCGGGCGAAATGGCAAATAAGTGGTTGTTTACCAGTGCGGGCCGTACATCTTCAATACCCATCAATTCCTGTTCCCATCCGATGATGTTGTCCCACAGGCTGATGGCGGATAATATTTCATCTTTTACGAACTCCCGGAGTTTATCCCGGTGGAAATAGAAGATAATCTTATCCCCACGTACTCCGAAATACTTATCTGTGGCTTTAGACAGTAGTTCTGCATATTTACTGTCTGTTTTATGTTCTTTCAAGTCGAAGAATCCGCTGACCGTTCCGCTTCCTGACGGAATATGTATTTTTATAGGTTTCGGATTACTGGTCAGGTCACAGTTGTACATGACAAAAAGTTGCCCGTTGTTACGTATCTTGATTTTGTTGATACCGTGTTCAAGATAATAGACATCTCCCGAGGCGGCAGTCTGCACATATTCCTTTGCTTCCCCAAAGTTCGTTTTTTCTTCTCCTACACATTGTAGTGAGATTTCCCGTCCATAAGTGTCACCAACGAGAACGATAATTTCATCGTCTTTCTTCACTGAGATTCCGGTCAGGTTGTCCAGACTGCTGTAATGTTTGGTCATTAGCTTTTCGGCCCATTCGTTGACATTGCTATAAGCGTTGTATTTGCGGATACGAAATTCTTTCTCCCATTCGTCATACGAATTATTTTTCAATGCTTCGGCTATATGGATGAAATATTTGTTAGGTAACTTGTTGATTTCTTTATCAGTAACGTCAGGCTTCAATTCGCTGCAAGTAATATCTTTAAATACAGTCAGCAATTTGCTTTCTAATGTCTTGTCTGTATTCTTTTGGAAAAAATGCATTTCATCACAACTGACAAAATTGCCAAGTCCGCTTTTTACAACGAATTTTACTCCTGTGGCTTTTATACCTTCCTTGAAAACGATCCTGCTTGGGTCATTTTTCATTTTGAAGTCATAAGTTCCTTGTAGGGTATAATTCTTTCTGGCTGAGTCGGTAGAGGTGTACACTTCTAGTTCACCAAAATTACCGTTACCGGAACGGGTGTAATAGATAAGGTAATTGATTTCTGTATCTCCTTTGAAGAAGTACTCCAAAGTAACCGGAAAAGAGGTGTTGCTCCATGAGCTATGGTAATGGGATTCGGCGGCTCCTGTTGTAAATTTGCCGTCATATGATTTGTCTATGTCAGAACCGGGTTGGCATTCACTGGCTTTTCCACCGACCGGGATAATCTGGATGTCCTCGGGAAGTGTTATCTCTTTTATTTCTTCCTCTTCTTCAAAGCTGGGAGAAGGTGGAGTCAGGGTTTTATCGCTGGAAGAACAGGCGTGAAGTATGCTTCCGCAGAGAAAAAGAATTAATAAGTGCGTAGTTATGTTTTTCATGTCATTCATATGTTAGCGGTTGATAAAAGAAGAGGAAATACAGCAAAAGTCTATCTATTATGATACAACAATATCGTATAAATAGTTTTTGTAGTATTTCCTCTCTTATTTAGTGATTAACTTACTTCTTTTCCATCAGTATGCGTGCTCCGTCTGCTTGTACGGCGTAAATGCCGCAACCTGCTATAGAGACGGTGCGCGGAACAAAGAATTCGAAAGAATTGGAGAAGTAAACGATATCACCCATAATCTTTTCCCCGTTGCTGCCGGTTTCTTGTTTTCTGACTTCAAAAGCTACAGCTTGTTCACCGTTGCTGACACTGATTGCTTTTCCCTGTGTGGAAGCTTTTTCTGTGTAAGTCGGGGTCTTGCTTATCTGTACATTATCTTTGAATGTAGTATAGTAACCTACATTACCTACCTCCTTGAAGCGGTAATCACCTTCAGAGAAGAATTCCTGCTTACGGTCTTCGATATATTGGATCGGAGCGGCTTTCGGATAATTCTTGTTCTTGATATACTGCTTGGTTTCTGTGATCATCGATTTGCTAACCGTATATTGGAACGTACCATACTGATTGATAGATTCACTTACAGGTTTGAAGAATCCCCATGTTTCGAAGAATTCCGTCAAGTCTTCCTGTGTAGCATCACATACCGCCTTTACAAATGCCATTTGACGTCTGCCCGGGTCGCTTTCCGGAATATCCTTGTATGTTGTACGCATGATTTCGAATATTCTCGGCCAAATAGTCGGATTCTCTGCAGTTCCCTTACATAATTCGTAATATATCCAAAGTTGCCAGTTCATACGCATATGCACCTCGGTATCTTCGTTTTGGTGTGTAGAACTGCCCATGTTATACCATGCGCGTCCGTCTCCATAAACCGTTTTTGCCATATAGTCCAGACCGCGTCCACGTGATTTGTACTTGCCCAGACGATAGATAACGTAGTTGGAGAACAAGTTGTTGCTTGATTCCGTCGAGCCTGGCCAGTTGATGGCATATTGATGAACGTGTCCCATTTCGTGTGCCGGTCCCCACGCATTATCTTCTGCTGCCATTACGTTGTCATAAAGCAGAATGTTTTTCAGGTAGGTGTAAACGAAAGCTATGCGGTAGTCTGACGCCCACATGTAGCTTCCTTCCGGAGATATGGAAAACATATGGTTATTGTAATATCCGTCCTGACGGTATTTCTCAATACCACTCATTTCCTGTTCCCATCTCAGAATATCATCCCAAAGATGAATTGCGGACAAGATTTCAGTAGGAGCTGCGTCCAGCATTTTGAGACGGTGGAAGTAGAACATCATCCGTTCACCGCGCACACAAAAATATTTGTGGGTTGCTTTGCTCAACAATTCCGCATATTTGGCATCGGTCTTATGCTCTTTCAAGTCGAAGAAACCATTGACAATACCACGTCCCAGTGGAATATGGATCTTGACCGGAGCCGGATTTTGTTTCAACCCTTCTCCTTGCACATTGTACATTATAAAGAGCTGTCCTTGTCCATTCATCTTCAACATATTCACACCTTCTACCAGTGGGTATTTGTCTCCGCTGACTGCTGTTTGTACGTAGTTCTGCGCATTCGGGTCTTGGTGGTCGAAGTCTTGTTTGACTCCACCCTCTTCCCATATACATTGCAGTGAAACTTGTTGTCCTTCAGGTATCGCGCCGACCAAAACCATCAGTTCCTCATCCTTCTTCACATAAATACCCGTCGGGTTGTCCAAATCTGAATATTTCTTAGTCTGTATTCGGTTGGCCCAATAATTATTGTTGCTATATGCTTCATACTCCCGGATACGGAAATTTTTCTCCCATTCATCGTATGTATTGTTTTGGAGTGCTTTAGCTACGCGTTTCAGGGTATTGCTGGGCAATGCTTCGATTGCTTCGTTGGTAACGTCAGGTTTCAACTCAGAACAAGTAAGGTCTGTAAAGACATTCAATATGGGAGCGTTCATGTCGCGGTAGTTAGTCTTTTCATAGAATTCCATTTCCCCGCAACTTACATAACCTCCTAATCCACTTTGAATCGTGAATTTTACCTTATCAGCTATAATACCTTTAGTTAGAATACCGCTAATTCCATTGATTGTACTTTCAGCAAACTTGAAGTCAAAACTTCCGACATCCACATAATTTTGTTCGTTGTCCGCTTTGCCGGCAGGTAGTACACTGACGCTGAATTCCCCGAAGTTTCCGTTTCCATTTCTCGGGTAATAGATAAAGTAGTCAATCTGCTTGTTGGGATCAACGGTGTATGTAATGTGGAATGGAAAGACGGTGTTCCCCGCCCCCCATGGTGAGTGGAAATGATTTCCATCAGATTGTGTCAGGGCAGGGTCCTTTATACCATCGAATGTTTTTTCGATGCTCCAGCCTTCGCCCTGACTTGCATCTGCGATAGCGCTGATGATAGGAACTCTGGTGTCATTCTTGAACTGAACGTCATTAATACCATATTGTGTCAGGGTAATAGTATAGTTGGCATCAACAACTTCTGATGTGACAGTGACTTTGGCGGTACGTTCGTTTGTCAATTTGCTGTCCAGAATAGATAAAATTATTTCATCCTTTTGCTGGAATGCAGTTACCCATTTCTGATTGGAATTTACAGACCACTCACTTACACGCATGTTAGTCTTTACGGGTATTGAGATTGTTGTGCTACGGAAGTCGATTTCTTTGTTCAGTTCGCTTCCGTCAATTTCAAATTGCTTGGCTACAAGTTCTTCTTCGTCGTCTTTGCAGCCGGTGTAAACGGTCATGGTAAAGAGACATAAGAGGAAAGTCAGATAATTGTATATATGTTTCATAAATAGTTATCTTTAATGGTTAATTTTAGTTTGCCCATATTTTAAGTTCGGCTATACCCCAGCAACCGCCTACAGAGCCTGTACCGTCTACTGGTGCATTTCCTGTTTTAACAGCTATTCTTATATATTTAAATGGCTGGGAGGAAATAAATACTTTGGATGAGTATTTTTTGTGTTCTTCATATCGTGCTGGAACACCTGAAACATCACCTAGTTTGAACCATGTATCGGATTCGCTATTTGTTGTAACTTCATCATCGTTGGAGGCCCAGAGTGATATATCTTGTGGATTGGTATTACCGCCTCCTCTAGTTGTATATTCAAACATGACGGAGTGTACCTCTTTGCCTATTCTAACATCTAATGGAGTACCATAAGTTGCGTTTCCGGTAATTGCCCAATACTGAGTCTCAAAATGAGTCTCATTATTATTGTCAATCAAATTGCCATAATCATTACTGATATGCCAACCGTAAACATCGAAGAAACTGGATGTTGTCAATTCAATTCTGTCTGCTTCCGGATCCAGCGGATATTCCAATATTATATAATGCAACTTTTCATTAATAGAAATGGTTTCTATTTCTGTGATAGGTTTAAGTTTCAAAGGAACTAGATAAGTATATCCTTTAGCTAATCCGGCTCGTCTGATTCTTATCGCAGCCGCGGCTTCGTTATTACCAGCTTCGAATACGCCTTCATTGATATTTACGATTGCCGCTTCAGGAATCATCAGATAAGCAGTGCCATTAGCTGTGTTATACGCATTTAATGCCTCAT
The DNA here is from genome assembly GCF_903181435.1 of Bacteroides acidifaciens. Lineage (NCBI taxonomy): Bacteria > Pseudomonadati > Bacteroidota > Bacteroidia > Bacteroidales > Bacteroidaceae > Bacteroides > Bacteroides acidifaciens. Next base: position 2,815,896 of record NZ_CAEUHO010000001.1, on the reverse strand, counting down.
CGCTTCTGTCTACTTCTATTTGAGCGGTGAAATTCCACGTATTCTGTACACCTGATACCATAGCCATTCCTGCTTCAAACGCCCATTCGTCTCCTGTTACAGTGTTCAAATTAACCGTTTGACTTCCTTTCTTGAAATAAATGCTCAACTTGGTGACATTCAGTTTCAATATCAAATCTTTTTTATCTTGGTTGACCTGGTCGTTCGGACTGCTGAGACGGAAAGGAATGATATATATGTAATTGGGATTTTCGTCCTTTGTTTCGGCTATTTCCTCCAAAATTTTGGCAGGAGACAATTTCATCTTTACCTGTTTATAAGCGTCGGCAGAAGTAAGCTCGAGTGGTTCAGACTTGTAAGTATAACAAGCAGATGATAATACCTTGTAATTATTTCCTTGGTACCGTGTGTCTTTGTCAACTTCAGCTTGCGACATGATTTTTACTTGCGCCTGTGCGGTAGCCGCCGGATTACTTCCGGTTTTTACGACAGTCAGTGAATAGTCTACCTGTGATCCGTCGTCAAAGAGCTCTATAGTCTGTTGACCATAGGTTTTCAGATAGAGAATTTTGTCATATTGCTCAGGGATCAAGTCTTCGTAGCTGTCTTCCTTACAGCCTCCGAGTGCAGTGATTGCTCCCAAGAAAAGGAATGAATATATTAATTTCTTCATATTTGTATACTTGTTTAAGATTAATATTCCGGTGCTTGAACCATCTGTGTGTTTTTATACACTTCATTCACGAATACCGGAGCCAGATACATACGATTCTCCCATTTGAAGTCCTGTTGTACGGCAACAGGTTGGTTCAATTCCTCGAAAGAAGGATTTTCCAACTTTTCTATATTGAGTCCTTTGCGTACACCGGCAGCAAATGCTTGCGGAGCGGTCATCCAACGACGGGCATCATAGTAGCGATGACCTTCACCATACAATTCAACAAAGCGCTCGTTGTGTACCCAGTCTACCAAAGACATTCCTGATGCTTCGATTATTTCATGTGTCAATTCTGGAATACCGGCACGGCGGCGGATTGTATTCAGATACTTTAATGCGCTGGTTTCATCCGGGTTGTCTTTGGACGCATAACATTCTGCCAGGTTCAGATAAAGTTCCGCCAGACGGACGAGCGTAGCGGGATAATCTTTCTGGTCAAGGTTTCCGTATTGCGTCCAGTTAGTGTTCGGACGGATAAATTTCTTGCAGAGATAACCGGTTACGCAATAGTTACGTGCACTGTTGCCTGTGACGCTTTTTCCTTGCTTGGCAGGATCCTTTAGATTAATTTCCAATGGTTCGCCGTTGTTTAACTTCACAGCATACTGGTCGCCGTCAAATGCAATCCAAGCATAAAAACGGGGTTCACGGTTGGAGTTAAGACGAATGATGTCACCTTTATAAGGCTCATACCATGTATCTTCTGCCGCATAAGTTCCCTGTTCGGCAGCGATGCGAGGTAACATACCATCTTTCGTATAGAATTTTTCTACGGCATTGAGGTAGGGTGATATGCCACTATATCCATCGTTCCAGTAAGTACCATTGTTCTGTTTGCTGCAATGCAGGGGCAAGCAAGCTAATTTTTGGTTGTAAGTATCCGTTCCTGCCACTCCCCAAATCATTTCCTTGTTGCCGTCAGAGTAACGGGTCGTTACGATGTAACGCATCAGCATGATACGTTTCTTGAAATCGTCTGTAAATGCGTCATTGTCTACCGGGGCTTTCAATTTCTTGAAAGGATCACCCATTTGGTCATTACTAATCAAATTGTCGCAGGATGCAATACCCATTAATGCATTTCCGCCGTCGCCTTCCGCCCATTCCAATGCGTCTTTGCAAGCAGTCAGTGCACGCTCCCATTTATCAGGGTCATAGGTTTTGCTTACTAGTTCGTAGCCATATCCCGGTGTATTATATTTTTCATTTTTCCATTCAGGGAAAGGAAATTGACCGTTCCATAGCGGAGACGCTGCATAGAGTAGTATACGAGCTTTGATAGCTTTGGCTATAGTAGAAGTAGCACGTCCCCATTCGTCGCCCACGCGGGAGGCCGGAAGATCTTCTGCCGCTTTGTCGAGTTTCATGCAAATCCAGCTCACTACATAGTCGAAGTGTGAACGACCGTTATATTCGTTGGACGGTGTGTCCATATCGATATATGAGTCGGTGATTGGAATCGGTCCATAATACTCCAGCAGGCGATAGTGATAATAAGCGATTAGGAAATTGGCTTCTGCGCTCCATTCTTTCTTTAATACATCGGATATGCCTTGTGCGTTCTCCAATTGTGAGAGGAACAAATGGCACTGACCGATATAGCGGTAGAACGTACCCCATTTCCAGGCAGAGGCATTGCCGGGCGTGGCAAGTCCCCATGCAACCTTCTGTCCGTCGTGACTCCATAGTGGAGGCAGGGCGTACTCATCCGTTGATGCTTCTACTCCTGTATATTGCCAGGGGAAGAATTCTTTAATACCGGCATAGCAGGAGTATAAGAAACCTTTAGTCGATTCCGGCGTTTTAGTGGCATCTTTCAGTCCGGCTTGTTCGGGAGGAACAACGTCCAGATAGTCACAAGATGTAAGACAGCAAGCTGCTATCGCAAGCATTCCGCCTATTTTGGTTAATGTATCTTTCAGTCTCATATATGTGAGTATAAAATTTAAAGTTACTGTTTAGAAATTAAGTTGTACGCCGATGTTGAATGTGCGTTGCAACGGGTAAGAATTGTAAGAGAGTTCCGGATCCCAGAGCTTGAACGGGCTGAAAACTGCTAAATTGTCACCGCTGAGGTAGACGCGACCGTATCTGAAACTGTATCCGAGTTCCAATGTTTTGAAACGCAGGAAGTTACCGTTGCGCATCCAATATGAACTTGCTACATTGTTATTAGCTGTTTGCGAACCGACCAATCCCAGACGTGGATAAGTAGCGTTCGGGTTCGGGTTAGCTTCCGTCCAACGTTCGTCAGCAATGAATTGCATCACGTTATAGTCGCTTTCTCCGAATGGTGTGACACCGCTGACCATGATTTTACGTTTGGCGGAACCATTGAAGAATACTCCGAAGTCGAACTTCTTATAGGTAATGTTCATACCCAGACCATATTGGATACGTGGGGTTGTACCATAAGGTGAAAGCATGACCTGGTCGTTATCGTCAATTTTGCCATCACCGTTGATGTCACGGTATTTGATATCACCGGGTTTCACTACACTGCCCAGATTTTGTTCAGGGCTGTTGTCTATTTCTTCCTGACTTTGGAATAAACCTTCTGCAACATAACCGGTGGTACGGCTAAGTGGCTTTCCTGTGGAGGTTTTCCATACGTACGGATAAATAGGCTCATCCAAATCGACATATTTGTTTTCTGTGTAAGTGAAGTTTCCGCGGAAGTCGACAAAGAGGTCTTTGATGATTTCTTTGTGCCAGTTGACACTCAGCTCAAGTCCCCAGTTGTCTACCTTACCTTTATTACTCCACGGTTTTGCGGTAAAGTATGCCAACGATTCCGGCCATGCTTCCCGGTTCAGCAAGATGTTGTAACGGCGTTCTTTGAAGTAGTCGGCAGTAATGGTGAGTTGGCGGAACAGCTCAAGGTCAAGACCTATGTCGAGTTTCTTCACTCGTTCCCAGCTTGCATTCTGCACGGCATATGTAATCATCTGCGGTCCGCTTAGGGTGTAATTCATATCTACACCGGTGGTGAAGCCGATATTGTTGAGATATACTTGGTCGATGTAAAGGAAGTGTTGTGCTCCGGCACCCATACCGGTTTCGTCACTACCAACCAGACCGTAAGAACCTCTGATTTTCAGATTGTCAATCATATCGGTCATGGGTTCGAAGAATTGTTCGTTGCTGATTACCCATCCTAATGAAATGGCAGGGAAGAATTCGAAGCGGCTCTTCTTGGCCAGACGTTCGGTACCATTATAGCCGAAGTTTAATTCAACGAGGTAACGTTGGCCGTAATCATAAGTAAAACGTCCGGAGATACCTTGGTTGCGTTGTGGCAGTACATCACTGCGGTATTCACGCTGCATATACATCAACATACCAGTGACGTGATGTAAATCAAACTGGCGGTCGTAATTCAGACGGGCGTCCATATAAAATGTCTGGTCGGAAGATTTGCCTATTGCGGAAGTAGCCAGATAGTCAGTCCCGTTGGTGTTCAACGCTTCCATCTCGTAATCTGTCGGGGTGGCGGGATTGTAACTGCCGGCCTTCACTCCATAGTAATAAGGATTGATGCTACGGTTGTAACTGGATGATGACCAGTTTTTCCAGTTCACCATAGCCTGGATGCTCAGCCCTTTGGTGACGAAGTCCAGTTTCTGGTTGATTTTCAGAGAAGTATTTAATGTGTTCTCGTTGTTTTCCTTAAATGAACTTAGCATATATGCGTAGGGGTTGGTACGCAAACTTGAACCTGCCCAGCGTGCATTACCGAAACGGATGTGCGTGTCCCCTTCTTGTGCGGGGAATGTGGCGGGGAAGTATACAGGGTTGGTAGACAGCATCATAGCAAACAGAGTGGAAGTACTGTAGTTTGGTCCTTTCTGGTTGCGGATCTGCGCATTCATGTGCAAGTCGATTTTTGTGGTTGGAGTGACTTTGTATGAAATGTTGTTTTGGAAGTTATATCCCCAGTTATTGATATTATTGTCATAGGAATATACCTTCTTGGTATTCAACAGACCGGTGTCGTGATTGGCCTGTAAGCTCATATAATAAGATGCCTTGCTACCACCACCGGAAATATTGACATTGACACGTTGGTTCATGTTCATGTTTTTAAAAATCATGTCTTGCCAGTCTACATCTGGATATACATAAGGATTTATATGGTTGCGTGTGTTGTCGATAGCTTGTTGGGTGTATTTGGGGGTAGCTTGTGGGTTACGTGTAGTTTGTGCTTCATTGTAGAGTTCCATCCATGTAGCTCCGTCTACAAACTTCGGCATATTCATCGGCTTGTTGAAAGAGTTTTCGAGAGTTACGTTGATACGTGTCTTTTCGTTCTCCTTACCTGTCTTGGTGGTAATCAGCATGACACCGTTTGCACCGCGTGCACCATAAATGGCGGTTGCGGAAGCATCTTTCAAGATAGAGAAACTTTCAATGGTTTCAGCAGGAAGGTTATTCAGGTCGGAAGTGGATATTTCTACATCGTCGAGCAGAATCAACGGAGTGGCACGTCCACCGAAAGTACTTACGCCACGGATGTAAAATTCTGAGGCTGCTCCGGGTTCACCGGACTTTGTCATTGCAATAACTCCGGAAAGTTTACCGGCAAAAGAAGAAGTTAATGATGAACTGGGGGCTTTCAAAGTCATACCTTTTACACTGGTGATAGAACCTGTGACGCTGACTTTTTTCTGTGTACCGGCACCTACTACCACTACTTCACTTAACACCTGGTTATCCGATTCCATCTTTACATTGATGACACCGAGATCGCCCACATCGACTGTCTTTTTCTTGTAGCCGATGTAACTGAATTCCAGTTGTACTCTTGAACCACTCACGGAGATTGTGAAATTACCGTCCAAGTCGGTAATGACTCCGTCTTTTTGTCCTTTCACTACAACGGTGGCACCGATGACCGGATCGCCATTTTCGGCGTCTACCACCGTACCCGTAACACTACGCTTTTTTTTAGTTTGCTGTTGGGTACTTTCTTCTTTGTTTACTTTCAGTATGATCTCGTTTCCTTTGATCATGTAGGTAATTCCGCTTCCATTGAATACTACCTTTAATACTTCTTCAATGGAACCTTCACAATTGAAATTTTTGTTGGTTGTGTTTTTCAAGTCTGCAGCATTGTAGAAAAATGTGTAATCACTGTTTTTTTCAATTAGCTGAATAGCTTGTTTAATACTCATTGCCTGCCCTTTTACTGAGATTACTCCTTGCGCTCCTAAAATGTTGAGCGGGTAAAAAAGCAACAGCAATACGATATACTTCAGATATCGTTGCTTGTCAAAAAAATGAATTTTTCTCATGCTTTTGCATTTTAGATTAGACATAAGTTAATTATTAGTTTTTTATAATGATTCTATTTGCATGTTCTTCTTTATTCAGGTTTAGCGTGAAACAAATCTTGTTGACAACATCTTCCAGTGGCTCATCGTAGCGAATACTGCCGGTGAATGCGGACTCATGATTAAGACCTTGGTCTAAAATGACATAGGAGTTATACATTTGGTTGATAATGCTGATTAGTTCTTGCAAGGGAATATCGGTGAAGTTGTATTTCCCGTTTTCCCATTTTATGTTAGCGATTTGTTCTATTCTCGTTTCAGCATTACTGGGGTTGTATATCACCTTCTGCAAAGGTTTCATGACAGTTCTCTGTCCGGTAGCTTCCACATTAAATTCTATCTTACCGTTAAACAAGGTTATTTCATTTTTCTCAGCGTTAGTTTGTTTAACGTGGAAACATGTCCCCCTTACCTCTATGAAAGCTTTATCAATGTATACTTGAAAAGTACTGCCTTCATGTTTGTAGACTTCAAATAGTGAATTACCGTTGAGCCATACTTTTCTATCTTTATTAAATGTTTTTGCGTATCTTATAGCGCTTCCGGGCTCCATCCATACTTTGGTGCTATCCGGCAAAGTGTACATCTGGCTTTGTTGGGCAGTGATTTTAATAAACTCATCTGCAATCTTGTCTCCATTTAATTTTAACCAGAATCCACCTATCGTTAATAAAAGAGCTAATGAAGCTGCGGCAAAATACCACCTAAGTTCTACAGGAACTTGGTTTTTTTCCTTGTATTCACATCTGTTTTTTACTTTTTTCCATATTTGTTCTTTTATCTCCACATTAACAAGGCTGTTGCCAGATTCATCCCATTGTTTTCTAATTTCTATATCTACCGGTTCCAAGTCAGCAAACTCTCTGCGTTGCTTTTTGGTTAATCTGCCCGATAGCAAGCTTTTGATTAAACTTTTCTTTTCAACCTTATCCATCTTATTTTTATCTTGTTGGTTTTAAACTTTATTTTTGCTCTTATACTATTAAATACACAGCACTCCTTTCTAACCCCACATTGACTTTGTAAAAAAGTGAAAGAAAAAATGAAATTATTTTGTAATACGCTGAATATGTGTAATATATAAGATTCATTTTTTTTGAGAAAAAAATATTTTGGAGGAGTTTATTAATAAACGTAATGGAATAAACTAATTTTTGGATATGATTGTCCTCGAATAAATGCAAGAAGTTTGGCATTATCTCCTATTCTCTCTCATATATAAAAATGAAAATCCTCTTTCAACCTATCACCACTCTTCTGAAACGCCCTATTCATCACACTTATAGAGCGGTGATAGGTGGTTAATAACCTATCACCGCATCTATCACCTATCACCGTCCAACATAGTACATATAAACAAGAGCTTATATGCAAATAGTATATCCGTAGGGGGCAACTCCGATTCATGCCTTGAAACAAAGTGTTTCGAGGTTTGAAACTAAAGTTTCCATTACTTGAAACTAAAGTTTCATCGGTAAGAAACTAAAGTTTCTGTTGTTTGAAACCAATTGTTTCAAAGCATGAAACAATTGGTTTCACCATATGAAACGAAGTGTTTCACTATAAGTTGTTTTAAGCACGTCAAATGTTGGAATATGTATGGCATGGTTTGGGAAAAGCTGAAAAGAGCATAATATGCACTTCTCTAAAATGGTGATAGGTGATAGATGTGGTGATAGGTTGAAAGAGGATTTTCATTTTTTGTGTATGAGAGAGAAAAGATGAGAATGAAATATTTTCTCTCAATTAGCCCAAAACAGAATAAAAATGAGTTAATTCTATTCACAAAAGATATAAAAGCAACAGAGTTCCTGTAGGACTTAGTGATAATGAGCCATTTGAGTAATTATCAGTTTTCTTTCCGAAGAGAAATTGACAGCTATATGTGAAATAAAATCCTTAAAAAATGTTGTGTTTAATAATTGTTTCCTTATTTTTGTATTGTAATTAGAAAAAGATGGAAGAGAAAGTTATTCTTGAGAAGGTGAGAGTCGGGGACGCAACTGCGTTTGCATTGTTATATGATCGTTACTGGTTGAAGGTCTATAACTTTGCTCGGCTTTATATAACTTCTTCTTCTGAGGTATCTGAAGTGGTACAAGATGTTTTTGTTAAAGTTTGGGAATCGAGAGAGACGTTTGATGAAACCAAGAACTTTGATGGTTTCCTTTTTATCATTACCCGTAATATCATTTTCAATTATTCGCGTAGATATTTTAATGAGTTGAACTTTAAAATGACAGCTTTGAAAGGGCTTGAGAACTCATACGATATAGAAGCGGAACTGGACGCGGCAGATTTGAAAAACTATATTGATAGACTGATTGCTCAACTTCCGCCACAACGGCAACGTATTTTCAGGATGAGTCGCGAGCAACATCTGTCTAATCAGGAAATAGCAGAACAATGTGCTGTCACGGAGAAGGCGATAGAACGCCAAATTACTTTGGCATTGAAGTTTATTAAAGATAATCTGCCTTTGTTTATTGTATTTATGGGATAGCTTCATTGTAATGGAGAAAAGCGGCGCTTTAGAGGTTGGAAAGCATAGCTTTAAGTAACCTAAAGCGCCACAATAATCTTTTAATTATTTGATTTTCTGAAAGAATGGATTCTTGCTTATTTTTATATCGGACGACTTCATGTTTTCAAATTTTACAGTGCGCCCTAATACATCCCCTTCAATCTTGTTATTTGAAATAATCACAGACTTGCAGGCTTCCAGAGTGATTCCTTCTTTACGGTAATGATATGGCTGATAGGTTGTATCGCGTATCAGAGTGTTGTTGGAGAAAGTCAGTCCGTCTACCGAACGGGCGAAGAGAATCGGATAGTCAAACAAGTGGAAGGTGTTGTTTGTAATCCGGATATTACGGTGGTATGGGTACTTTTGTTCCGGTGTCGGTATTTCCGGATCAATGCTGATTACGGCTTCACAGAATTGGTAAAGTGAAGAGTTGCATGGATAGCGGAAAACATTGTTACGTATCAACACATATTTTACAGCTCCTGATTCATACCAGGCATTGGCATCTCCGGCAATTAAAATAGCGGAACCGCTTGATTCAAATATGTTGTTTTCGACAATGACCTTTCCGGGGGTAGATACAAGCAAACCACGTGCACGGCAGCTTCCGAAACGGCAGTTGCGTATTTCCGCATCTGGAGTACATGTCAGGTTTTCTATTACATATCCGGCTTCTACTCCGGTAGGGAGTGGGGCGGACAGTTCGATGATAAATTCGGATTTGTTGAGCGTTTCGAACTTATTCATCTTTCCGGTGGCTACCGTACGCATTGTCTTGTGTTCAATGAATCCGAGCGTTTCGTCCGGACGTCCCCATTCCATGCCTTCGCTCATATCTTGCATGAACTTGCATTTTATACGGGTGGGCGAGAGGACTTCCATGATACGTGAACAGGTTCCGTGAATGTTGATGGGATCGTCCATCAGTCCTGCCCAACTGCAATTTTCAATCTTGAGCAGCCCGCTGCATCCCATGAAGTGAAAGCCGTCATCATGTCCGCTTAATACACGCCCTTTTGAAGCATTCGGGATAATATGGACATCATCAAAAGATATGTTCTTGCTGTATTGTGACAAGATACCTAATCCGCATGTATGGAATAATTTCAGGTTTTCCATTTTAGTGTTTGTGCTATGGAAAATGAAAATGCCGGCATGGTCGCGGGTGCTATGTCTCAACACGAGGATAGTGCCTGCTACAGGATAGAACTTGTTTGCTTCCCCTTTGGGGTCGGACAAGCGTACACGTCCGCGACCCACTTCCACTGCGTCATAGCCGCGCCATCCCAAATTGTCACCTGTATTGGGCAAAACGAAGTGGGTTTTAGGGGCGAATTGCATAATCGACCACACGCTGCTTTTCCATCCTTCACCAACAAAAGTCAGTCGCTTGTTTTCGATGATGTACGGATATTGGCAGGCGTCGATTTCGATTTCCATGAAGTCGGGTGTCGATTCAACGACAGTGCCTTGTGCGGTTAAAGGGATATCCCAGTCTACGGTGAAGTTTTTCAGTGTAACATTTTGGCAGTGATCCAGAGTGAACGGTTGCATTCGCCCGTGCATGATGAATTCCGAGCCGTTACCGTCAATAGTCAGGTCGTTGACTTCGTCCAACAATATTGCAAGGATCTTGGGATTTACATCGTATGTATTTGTCTCGTGATATTCCTTTTCAATGGCATGTTGTGCCCAGAAATCATATCTCCCTTTGGGAAAGACAAGAATGGAGCCGGGATTCTCTTTACAGATTTTAATAGCTTTTTGTACAAATGGAACCGCATTGATACGGCTGTCGGGTTTTAAACCGAAATCGGTTACTGAGATAATTTTACTTGCTGAAATGCTGACTGTGCAAGACAATAATGCAAACAGTAAAATTGATTTCAATGATAAGAGTGTTTTCATACGTTCTGTAGTTTGTTAGATACTTGTTTCTTACATAAATACTATTAATTAGCCAGTAACCCTACGCTTTCATTGAAAAAAAAAGTTTTTTTAGTATTTACCTTCTTTCGGGCAGATTTTTTATGTGGTGAATGTAGATAGGTCGTAGAATCTATTGTGGACATTACCATAGTTCTATATGAACTAAAGTTTTGGATTTACCATTGCATCTGTGCTGGATATTCTGCCATATTCTCTTTTTTATTCTGGACTTAATCGGTTCATCAGCAAACTGTTTCCATTGTTTTTGCATCTCTTTTTCTACCGATTTTCTCTTTAGCAGATATTGTCTTTCTTCCGGTAACAACTCTTCAGCCAGGAGTCTTTTTATCAATCTTTTTCGTTTATCTATATTTGTTTCCATTTCAATCTTGTTATTCGCTAATTGGTGCTACATATATAAATACACCGCAGCTTGGCTTATCCCTACAATAAATGACGATTTTATTTGAGAAAACTGGAGATTTTCTTGATTTACCCTTCAATTACCTTTTTCCTGTTCTTATTTTAATTTAGTTCATATAGAACTATGGCATTCGTTGGCTGCTGCCGTTGCTATTCTCCTGATAATAGGAGGTTTGCTGTTTTTATCTGTACATGATGAAACAGGGGTAGAAAAAAGCATTAAAATAATAGCTGAAAAGAATCAGTTATACGTGCTGCCCGACAGTACAAAAGTATGGATGCAGCCGGGCAGTTCAATCCGGTACGCAAAGGCATTCATGCAAGACAGAAGAGTGTGGCTGGAAGGAAATTCCTTATTTGAAGTACGAAAACATAAGGGCAGCACATTTCAGGTATATATAAACGATGCATTTATAGAGGTGAAAGGAACTTGTTTTTTGGTGAAGCAAGAAGACGCATATCGTAGCGAAGTAACTCTGTTTGAAGGTGAAATAGAATTTAATATTCCGTCTACCCGCCAAAAAACGGCAATGCTTTCTCTACAAAAACTGACTTACAATTCGATGAATTCACAAACACAATTAGATAATATAGCCAATATCAGTTGGGAAAACGGGAGATACAACTTCAAGGATGTCCCGTTGGCTCAATTGATTCAAATCGTGAGCCGGATGTACCATACTGATATTCTTGTGGAAGGTGTGCATCGTGATGAAGTCTCATTTAGCGGCAGTATTCATTACAATGAATCTTTGGATAATGTACTCAATAAGATTCGTTTCAGCTTGAATTTGAATATCCGGAAAGTAGATGACCGGTTCATTTTGTACTAGTCTATTTTTTATTAACCATATGTCTAATCAAACTTAATTAAAGCATGAGAAAATCACTCAGTTTTCAAAGTTGCGTACGATATTTCAAGTGTATCGTGCTAGTTTTGCTTTTTTATCCGTTGACGGCCCTTGGAGCTCAGGGGCATATTACGGTAAAAGGACAGTCTATTACTATCAAAGAAGCTATTATGCTCATTGAAAAAAACAGTAGTTATGTCTTTTTTTATAATGCAGCGGATTTGAAAAACATTCGACTGAAAAATGTCAATTGTTCGGGTACAATTGATAAGGTGTTAAAGGAAGTCTTTGCCAATACAGGAATCACCTGGCTGATTCAAGGTAATGATGTTATTTTAAAAGTGAGTAAAACGGAATCTGTCCAACAAGCCAAAAAAGCGGAAATTGTGGGTGTCGTTACTGACGCGCGAACGGGAGAGGCTGTCATTGGAGCGAGTGTCGCTATTGTGGGAACCGCGACGGGTGTTATCACTGATATTGACGGTAAGTTTGTGATTCAGGCAAATCCGCAGGATGTTCTGAAAGTCTCGTATGTGGGATACACAACCAAGGAAGTGAAAGTTGGCAATCGGAAAGTGCTTGCCATTGACTTGTCGGAGGATACACAGGCACTTGAAGAAGTTGTGGTAACAGCTTACGGAACAGGACAGAAAAAGGCGAGTATGGTAGGGTCGGTGCAGGCTATCCGTCCGGCGGAATTGAAAGTTCCTTCAACGAATCTTTCCAATTCATTTGCCGGCCGTTTGTCGGGTGTGGTTGCTGTCCAGCGTACCGGTCGTCCCGGAGCGGATGGTTCTGACTTCTGGATTCGAGGAATTTCAACCTTGAGTCAGGCTACATCGCCTTTGATTATCATTGACGGTGTGCAGGTATCTTCCGCTGATTTGAATGCATTGGATCCGGAAGTGATTGACGGTTTCTCTATCTTGAAGGATGCTACCGCTACGGCAATGTACGGAACTCGTGGTGCAAACGGTGTTATGATTGTCACTACTAAATCCGGACAGAATCTGGACAAGCCGATTATAAACTTCCGTGTAGAGGGACAGGTCAGCCAACCTACCAAGACTCCTAAGTTCGTGGACGGAGCTATGTATATGGAGCTGTTCAATGAAGCTGTGAAGAATGATGGCAGTCCGGACGTTTTGTATAGTCAGGATAAGATTAACGGGACGCGTATGAAACTGAACCCGTATGTTTTTCCGGATGTGGACTGGTATGATGAGATTTTTAATAATGTGGCTTTCAATGAGAAAGTGAACTTCAACATCCGTGGCGGAGGGAAGAAGATTGATTATTTTTCAAGTATCTCGGTCAATCACGAATCGGGTATGCTGAAGAATCGTTCGAAGGACTTTTTCTCTTATAACAATAATATTGATGTGATGCGTTATGCTTTCCAGAACAATATTAATGCATACCTCAGCAAAACATCCAAGTTGTCAGTGAGATTGAACGTACAACTTCGTGATTTGCGTGAGCCTAACCGTGGTATTGATGATATTTTTGCGGATGCTATGAACTCAAGTCCGGTTGAAGCGCCTGTTTTCTATGAACCGGACGGGACAACCAATCATGTGAAATGGGGTACTACCGACCGTTTGATTACGGCATATCAGGGAAATCCGGTTGCCCAGTTGGCTACGGGGTATAATGATACATTTGAAAGTACGGTTATTGCTGCTCTTGAGTTTGAACAGAAATTAGACTTTCTGACCAAGGGACTTCGGTTTAAGGCATTGGGAACGTTCAAGAACTGGTCGAAATCTGTCAATAAATATAGTGCCGGATGGAATAAATATTTGTTAGGGTCGTATGAACAGAATGAAGACGGTTCGTATAGTTATACCACCAACAGAGTAGGTAATGAAGTGTCGACTGACTTAAACAATACTAATGAGACGGCGGGAGATCGTCGGATTTATCTGGAAGCAATGGTTGATTATAACCGTACATTCGGAAAGCATGATGTGAATGCTATGTTGCTTTATAATCAAGACGAACTAGTGAACAATGTGCCGGGTAACGACCTTATCAATTCGCTGCCCAAACGTAAGCAAGGTCTTGCCGGACGCCTTTCGTATGCATACGACGGAAAATATATGGCGGAAGTCAATATGGGTTATAATGGCTCTGAGAATTTTGCGAAGGGACATCGCTGGGGATTTTTCCCTTCTATAGCGTTGGGATATAATATCAGTGAAGAAAGTTTCTTTGAACCTCTGCGTAAGATTGTTACCAGTATGAAATTACGCGGCTCATGGGGATTGGTCGGTAATGACCAGATTGGTGGTGAAAGGTTTATTTATATGCCTACGATAAATCTGTCCGGTAAGGGATTTACTACAGGTATCGACCAGAACTACGGATTGAGCGGACCGGTTTATACCCGTTATGAAAATACTAATATCACTTGGGAGGTGGGAGAAAAGATTAACCTTGGTGTTGACTTGCAATTATTGAACAGCTTGAACATTGTTGTCGATATTTTCCGTGAGACTCGTAGAGATATATTCCAGAAAAAAGGAACTATTCCTACTTATCTGGGAACCGGAACGACCGATGTGTTTGGTAATCTTGCCGAGATGAAAAATCAGGGACTCGATTTCTCTATTGATTATAACAAGGCGTTCAGCAAGGATTTCTATATGAATTTTAAGGGAACCTTTACCTATGCCCACAATGAGATTACTAAATATGATGAAGCTCCTAAATATGCCTTTCAGTCGAAAGTCGGTCAGAGTGCCAATGTCAACCAGGGATATTTGTCGAATGGATTATTTTTAGATGAGGCTGAAATTGACCGTTACAATCAACAGATGGGTTCCACTCTGGGAGCAGGTGACATCAAATACCTCAATGTATCGAATATGCATGGCTATGGAGATGATATAGTGGACGTGGACGACTGGACATGGATTGGAAATCCTACGGTTCCTGAAATCGTATATGGTTTCGGTCCTTCGTTCAAATATAAAAACTGGGACTTTTCTTTTTTCTTTCAGGGAGTAGCGAAAACGTCTTTGTTTATGAGTGGATTCCATCCTTTCGGTGATAACTCGTTGCGTAATGTGCTGCAATTTGTGGCAGATGACAGATGGTCGCCGACGAATCAGAATGTAGATGCGAAATATCCGCGTTTGACCCGTAAAACTAGTCTGAATAATACGAATCCCGGCAACTCCGGTCGTACATCTGATTATTGGATGCGTGACGGTTCGTTCTTGAAACTGAAAAATATGGAGATTGGATATACATTTAAAAGAATGCGCTTCTATGTCAGCGGTTCCAACTTGTTGACATTCTCTAAGTTTGATTTATGGGATCCGGAACAGGGAGGCGGAAGCGGCTTGAAATACCCTACACAACGTGTCTTTAATGTAGGTTTCCAAATGACTTTCAACAATTAAATTTACATAGTATGAAAAATATAATAAAATATCTGTTTTTTGCATTGTTAGTGGGAACTGTAATGGTGTCCTGTGATTTTCTAGATGTGGTGCCGGCGGAAAAAGCCAGTGATAAAGATGCTTTTTCCAGTCCTAAGGCGGCGGAAAGGTTTCTATATTCATGTTATGGATATATACCGCAGATTAATATGGTGCAGAATTGCCTGGATTTCAGTGGAGATGAGATTATAAGTCCTTTTACACAGGAATCGTACGTGAAATTTGCCGAAGGTGTTTATACTTCAGGAAATTTGATTATCAGTTATTGGAACGATTTGTTTCTAGGTATCCGCCAATGTTATTTGTTGAAGCAGAATATAAATTCTGTTCCCCGTATTGACCAGGCAACAATAGACAGTTATGTGGCTCAGGCTGATTTCTTGATTGCTTATTTTCATATGTTGTTGATTAAATGCTATGGTCCTGTCGTATTAGTGAAGGAACTGCCGGTTCTGGATACTCCAAAAGATAATTTATTGGGACGTACCTCTTATGAGGAGTGTGTGCAGTGGACTTGTGATATGTTTGACAGTGCTGCCGGAAGACTGCCGGCAACCCGGACGGGGTCGGAATATGGTCTTGCAACTAGTGTGGCTGCCAAAGCTCTTAAAGCCAGGCTGTTACTTTATGCAGCTTCTCCCTTGTTCAATGGTAATACGGAATATTACAGTGATTTTGTCGGCACGGACGGTAGTCCGTTGATGCCTCTTTCTTATGACGAAAATAAGTGGAAAAAGGCTGCGGATGCCGCACTTGAGGCTATTAATTTGGCTGAATCTAACGGGCATAGTTTATATGAGATGAAAGAAGGGGATTTGAGTGGCTATCCTGAACCTCAGGATTTGACGCAGCGTACGATGCGTTTTACATTTATGGATAAAGACAACTCGAAAGAGGTGTTGATGGCAGAAACGCGTAAGGCAGGTGCATATGGTTTGCAGCCAAAATCTTTGCCTTATTTGAGTGATGGTTCCTGGAATGGTGTTGCGCCGACTTTGACTATGGTGGAGCGCTTTTATACGAAAAACGGACTTCCGATTGACGAAGATCCCGAGTTCGATTATCAGAATCGGTTCTCGGTAGTTCCGTTCCCCGATGATGCTACTTATGGCGAAGGACAAACTTTGAAGATGAATATTGACCGTGAACCCCGTTTTTATGCCTGGATTGCATTCCAGAATGGGTATTATGAATGCCAGGCAGAGTCTAAGGAGAATGCTTATGTAGCGAAAGCTGAGCGTGCGGAAGGCAAGAAATGGTTGACGGATTTTACGGAACAGGGAAATTGCGGCAAGCAGGGTAGAAATAATAACTACTCAAAAACCGGATACTTGAATAAAAAAGGTGTTCATCCGGGAGTGGCTGCTTCCAAGTCGCAAAAAGAACCTTCCAAAGATTATCCATGGCCGGTCATTCGTCTGGCGGAATTGTATCTGAATTATGCGGAAGCATGTATCGCCTATGATAAAGAAGGCTATCTTGAGAAGGGGATGGAGAAATTGGATAGGGTGCGTCAGCGTGCCGGACTCCTTTCTGTTAAGGATTCCTGGAAGAATGCGAAGAATCCTATAGTGAGCTATACGGGAAATGGTGGTCTGAACGGCAAATTGACAGAAATTGTAAGACAGGAGAGAATGATAGAGCTTTATCTGGAACAACAGAACTTTTGGGATATCCGTCGTTGGAAACTGGGGGACAAGTACTTTAATGTGCCGGTAAAGGGGATGAATATTGATGCTACGGATATCAATGGATTTGCTACTGTGAAAACTCTTCCTGACGTGCGTAATTTTGATACTCCGCGCCAGTATTTGTTGCCGATTCCGGCTGAAGAAGTGAGCAAGAATCCTAATATGGTGCAGAATCCTAATTATTAATTAAATTTTAGTATGACTGTTATGAAGAAAAATATTTTTTTATTGGTTGTCACTCTACTCTTGGCTGGGTTTGCAGGTTGCAGTGACGAAGATACTAAGTCTGTTGTTCCTTCTGATGTGATTGATTTAAGTGCCGATACTCAAGATAAGCCCGGTTATATTGTGCTTCGTTGGGTTACGCCTGATGATAATACAATCAGATATATAAAGGTATCTTATTATGATTATTTATTGGAACAGGATGTGGTAAGGCTGGCAAGTGTTTATGCGGATAGTGTGTTGATTCCGGATACGCGTAAAAAGTTCGGAGAATATGAATTTAAGATACAGTCTTATAGTGAAACGGGTGATGCGGGAAATGTCCAGACAATTAAGGCTGTTTCGGAACCGGCTAAGGTGCAAATTGTGTTTGGAGAGTCCAGACAATTGGCATTGACCGAGGAGCAGTTGTCGACGAATGCTCAGGAAGCTTCGGAAGGGCCTATAGCAAATCTTATTGACGGGAATACCGGTTCTTATTTTCATACAGCCTGGAGCGGGACTGTTCCTTCGTCTCCTCACTGGTTCCAGATAGATACAAAAAAAGAAATCACTTATTTTAAATATGAGTCGGTGGCACGTAATGGAAACAACATTCCTGATGATGTGGATATTATGGGTAGCAATGACGGAGTCAATTTTGAATTGATTGAGAATCTCACAAAGGCTAAGAATGGAATGTTGATGAGTACAACTCCATATATGTCGCCTATCATGGGAGATAGTTCAAAACCTTATCGTTATATTCGTTATTCGGTAAATCACACAAATACGGGTTCTGTCTTTTTCAGTATGGCGGAATTTAAACTGTTTGAGGTTGATGCAAGTGTGGTCGATCCTGAGGCTGATTAGTGAGGAGCGTAGCATACGAATAAAGTTACATAATAATAAGATTTCGGCAAATGATAAACAGTCATATAAAAAAATGTTTGGTTGTCTTTCTTATACTTGTGCATTGGGCGGTCGCTTTTTCTTGTACAAGTGATGATGAGGCACTGGAGGTGGTCGAGCTGTCCGTTAATAAGGAAGTGGTGGACTTTAAATGTGAAGCCGGCACGCAGAACATAACGGTTTCGACGAATGCTCCGATTTGGGAGGCTACGGCGGATAAAAGTTGGTGTACACTTTCTGTGGCAGGAAAGATTCTGAAAATCTTCGTAGACGAAAGTGAAGAAAGATTGGTACGTGAGGCTGTCATTACAATAAAGGCGGAAGGCTTGAGAAAGACGGTTAAAGTTCGTCAGTTGGGATATGAGCCTGCTATACTGATTGATACAAGCGTATTTGAAGTGGAAGTCATCGGGAAAGAGATTGCTTTTAATGTCACTGCCAATGTGGAGGTAAGTGCCGGGTTTCCTGATTGGATTGCAGAAAAAGTAAAATCCCGTGCACCGGAGATGGTGACATCAACCCATGCTTATGTGGTGAGAAGCAGCACATTGGATGAAAAGAGAGAGGGAACTATTGTTTTTACAGAAGTTTTACCGGAAGGGGCTTCAGAAGAAACTTCTCCGGTTTCTGCTTCGGTTTTGATTGTACAGCATGGCTTGAATGAATATAATGGTGGCGCGGGAGAAGATATAGAAGGGGATATCAAAGTGAAAGTTGTGAGCGGTACCGATACTTCCCATCAAGGGGAAGATGCTATCGGAAAGTCTTTTGACGGTGATTATACTACGCTGTATCATTCGAACTGGTCTAATGGCGGCGCGAATTATTTCCCAATTACGCTGACTTATAATTTTGCGGAAGCGTCTGATGTGGATTATCTGATTTATTATCCCCGTCCGTCAGGGTATAACGGTAATTTTAAGGAGGTGGAAATTCAGTATTCGGAAGACGGAAATGTATTTACGAAGTTGCTTGATAAGGATTTTGAGGGGGCGGCGACAGCTGCCAGGGTCACTTTTGACAATACGGTCCGGGCTAAATCTTTCCGTTTTATTGTGAAAAGCGGCGCGGGAGACGGTCAGGGATTTGCTTCCTGTGCCGAAATGGAGTTCTATGCCAAGAACTTGGATGCCTTTGATTATTCTACTCTTTTTGAGGATGAAACGTGTAGCAACCTGAAAGCGGGAATCACAGAAGCGGATATTGAAAATTGTAAATATCCTTTCTTCAAGAATCTGGCGTATTACATGCTCAAGGGTAAGTATGACAGAAACTTCCGTGTGGCGGACTATAAGGCATTCCCACATCCGGATATCCAGTCGGAAACCCACAAGACGAATCCATACAGCCTTCTTGATAATCCGACGGGAATTTCGGTGAAAGAAGGAGAGACTCTGGTAGTAATGGTGGGCGATACATACGGACAGAACATCGGAATGAAGGTGCAGAATCTGGACGCACCGGGAGGTGACGGTTTCGGAGGGGTGACGTATCCGTTGTATCGAGGCATTAATAAGTTGACAATGACTGGAAAGGGACTGGTGTATGTGATGTATCATACCAAGACATTGGAAGAAGCGGAAACGGCACGGCCTGTTAAGGTTCATTTTGCTTCGGGTACGGTGAATGGTTTTTTTGATTCGCAGAATGTAGACCATCGGGGACGTTGGAGCGAATTGCTGGGTAAAGCTACGGACAAATATTTTGATGTGATAGGCCAATATGCACATTTGACATTTGAGACCAATGATTTCAGGAAGTATGCTGCTACAAACGGTGATGAATTGATTGGTCTTTATGATAAGATTGCTCACAGTGAAATGCAACTTCTCGGCTTGGAGAAATATGGCAAGATGTTCGGGAACAGAATCTATCTCAATGTCATGTATCACTCTTTTATGTACGCGACTGCTTATCATACAGCTTACAATCAGACGACAATGGGAGATGTGTGTGATCCTGATGTTTTGAAAACTACCGGCTGCTGGGGACCTGCTCATGAAATCGGGCATTGCAACCAGACTCGTCCGGGGATCAAGTGGATAGGACTGACGGAGGTGACTAATAATATCATGTCCGAGTATGTGCAGACAACGGTTTTCGGTCAACCTTCCCGAATACAGACCGAGGATATGGGAGCGGTTTACCGTAACAGGTATTCGAAGGCATGGAACGGCATTATTGTTCCGAAAGCTTCTCATGCTGATTTTACAAATCTGGATGATTCGAATGATGTGTTTTGCAAGTTGGTGCCTTTCTGGCAATTGGAACTTTACTTTGGTAAGGTACTTGGACTGACTCCTCTTCAGCAGTCGGATTGTGGCGGCTTTTATCCGGAGGTTTTCGAGTATGCCCGTACAAAAGATTATAGCGGCATGAGTGAAGGGGAAATCCAATTGGATTTCGTGTATAATTGTTGTGTGGCAGCCCGGTTGGATTTGCTTGATTTCTTTGAGAAATGGGGATTTCTGACTCCAGTGGACAGGCTGATTGAAGATTATGACACGAAAACTTTGAAAGTGACTGAAGGCATGGTGGATGCACTGAGGAAGAGAGTGGAGAGTCTGGGATATAGTAAATTACAGGATACAGCCCTTGAATATATATCGGATAATACATGGGAACTGTACAAGACCAAGCCACAGGTTATACCTGGAGCAAGTGCAACCCGAAACGGCAATACCATTACAATAAAAAATTGGCAGAATGTAGTGGTTTATGAGGTGAGAGATGAGGCAGATAATCTTGTCTTTGTTTCCAGTGGTGAAACGACGCCTTCTGCTACCGATGTGTTTACGCTTTCCGGTGGCTGGAATGATGGCTATAAACTTTATGCTGTTTCGGCAGTAGGAAAACGGACTGAGATTCCGGTTGCCGGTTGACTGGAGTTATAAATTTTGCCATAGATTGGTACAAGGCTGTTTTATCTGATAACTGTGACGGCTGTATTAATCTATGGCATTTTTCATGTATTTTATAGATGTAATTCTCGGTAAAAATATTATCTTTGTATACAGCAAGATTTTATACAATATGAAGGAAGAAGAGTTGATAGAGCAAGTAAAAAAAGGTAATAATATAGCTTTCGCTGCATTATATGATTACTATTGGCAGAGAGTCTATAATTTTACTAAGCTATATGTAACTTCTTCTGATAGTATTTCTGAAATTGTACAGGATGTTTTTGTGAAGTTTTGGGAATCTCGCCATTTGTTGGATAGTAACAAGAAGGTGGAGGGCTTTTTATTTATTATTACCCGGAACATTATTTTTAATAAGGTCCGTAGTAAGATACGCGAAGATATGTTCAAGATGACGATACTACGCTCCATTGAAAATGAAGAGCCGTACAATCAAGAAGACTGGATGGTGGCTGAGGATTTGAAGGAATATATTGACCGGTTGATAGCCGTATTGCCTAAAAGACAGCGTGAAATATTTTTGATGAGTAGGGAGGAAAATATGACTTATCGGGAGATTGCCCTTCACTGCGGGATCGGTGAAAAAGCCGTAGAACGGCATATTCACCTCACCTTGAAATTTTTAAAAAAGAATCTTCTTTTATTCATTTTGTTTTCCATGCTCCCCGAGTGAAATCGGGTATAGCTATCGGGGTGCTTCCATTCAACACTGATTTTTCGCTTAATTCTGTAATACATGACCATTCGGCGGCATCATATACATCCATATCCAATGGAAGCCCGTTACGCAGGCAATAGATAAGGCGATAGTCCATTACATAATTCATTTCATTGGGCAACCCTTTACGGTGCGCTTCTTCACCGATAGTCGCGCTGAAAGGGTGTTTGTAGCGTGCCAGTGTTTTCTCCAGTCTTTCTTCTGTAAGCGGTGTGTCACCGTTCGGATCCAGCGCTATGCATGGAACCGGATATTTTTGTGCAAAACCTAGTGTGCCGCACACTGTTTGCAGGCGACTGTAAGGACGCGGGGTAGATACGTCATATTGAAGCATGATTGTTTTTCCCTTAAGCGTATGGATAAGGGTTGTATTGACATCTCCCAATTGATATTTCTGGCAGGCTTCCGGTGAGTACTCGCCAAACATCCGGCGGGCATATTCGGTCATTCCTGCCTGGTGGGTAGACATGGAAACAAGATATTCCATCCGGTCGCTACGATGAATGTCGAGAATCTGACAGGCGGGTCCCAGGCCATGAGTGGGGTAGGGATTGCCGGTATGTTCAATGCTGTACTTCTTTCCCCAGTGGTTGTGATAGCCGCCTTCGCTTTCTTCGGCAAAATACATCGAACGAAGGTCGTGGATATAGGCGCCTTCTACGTGCATAATCTCTCCGAGTATTCCCCGACGGGCCATATTGAGAGTAGTCAGTGCGAAAGGGTCATAGCAGCAGTTCTCTAGCATGATGCAGTGGCGTCGGGTTTTCTCTGCCGTATCGACCAGTTGCCAGCATTCTTCCACGCTCATAGCTGCCGGAACTTCGATGGCTACGTGTTTGTTGCATTCCATGGCAAAGGTAGCCATCGGTGTATGCATCAGCCAATCGGTGCAGATGAAAACTAAATCCACGCCTTCTGATTCGCACATTTTCTTCCAGCCGTCTGTTCCGGTATATCCGATGGCTTCGGGGCGGTTCGCCTCTTTTAATTGTTGCTGTGCTTTGTGAAGGTTGCCTTCCCTAATTTCACAAAGGGCTTTGATCTCTACTCCTTCTATTTGCAGATAACGTTGCAGGGTGAGCAAGCCCCGGTTGCCCAATCCTATGATTCCTATATGGACGGTAGGGATAGGGGGATGCGCTAACTGGAGCACGTGAGTTTGTGTCAGAGAATCTTTCATAATCATAGCGGTCTAAAGTAAAACAAAAAAAAGAGAATCTAATTTCTCAGATTCTCTTTGGAGAGCGGAAGACGGGGCTCAAACCCGCGACCCTCAGCTTGGAAGGCTAATGCTCTATCAACTGAGCTACTTCCGCAATTTTTGTGGGCAAAGATGGATTCGAACCACCGAAGTCGAAAGACAGCAGATTTACAGTCTGCCCCATTTGGCCACTCTGGTATTTGCCCTTTTTTGCTTTTGAGATAGTTTGTTTCTCAATTGCGGTGCAAAGATACAACTATTTATTTAAACTCCAAACAAAATCGATCATTTTTATTGCAGAAATTGCACATTCGTCTCCTTTGTTACCTAGCTTGCCACCGGCACGATCCTCTGCCTGCTCCATTGTATTGGTGGTAATTAATCCGTAAATAACTGGTATATCGCTAGTTGCGTTTAATTCGGTAATTCCTTGAGTGGCTCCCATACAAACATAATCAAAATGTGGAGTATCTCCTTTAATTACGCAACCAATTGCAATAATTGCATCGATATCGCAATTTTCCATCATTTGGTTCGCGCCAAAAGTTAGTTCAAAACTTCCCGGAACAGTTTTCACCAGAATATTTTCTTCTTTTGCTCCATGTTTTTTTAATGTTTCGACTGCGCCTTTCAGTAAAGCACCTGTAATATTGTAGTTCCATTCGGATACGACAATGCCGAATTTCATATTTTCAGCATTCGGAACGGAGTTAAAATCGTATTCGGATAAATTATGATAAGCTGTTGCCATAATAAATTGAGAATTAAAAATTAAAAAATGAAAGTTTAGGAAGGGGTGAGAAAAAAGGCACAGATTACACGGATTTCACGGTTGTGATAATTGTTTTAGTCCGTGTCAATCTGTGTAATCCGTGCCTGATATCTTATATATAATAAGGTATATTATTTTTTCATCAGTTTAGCCTGTTCGATGTACTTGTCGATATCCATAGCTTGGTAAGACTGGAAGTATTTGTCCTTGATCTTGGTATATGCGCTCACTGCATCGTCAAATTTACCTTGTTTCACCAGGATTTCTCCGGCTTGCAACAGGAAGATAGGGCTCAATGTGTTGTTGTCTGCTTTGTCTGCTGCTGACAACAAAGTGGAAGCTGCTTTATCCAACTGACCGAGTTGTGCGTAGCAGTTGCCTGCAGCACCCAGAATTGCGGGAGCAACCATCTGGTCTTTTCCGTTAAAGTCATCCAGCATCTTCACTGCTTCTTCATATTTGCCAAGTTGTGCATAGCAAATACCTGCGTATGCTTTTGCCAGGTTAGCAGCTTTTGTTCCGCTGTAATCGTCAGCTACTTTCAGGAAACCGGCGAAACCGATGCTGTCACCGTTCAGTGCTTGCTCGAAAGCATCCTGCTCAAAGTATTCCTGTCCTTTGAAGAGGGCTGCCTGTGCTTTTTCTTCACGTGGTTCAGCATAGAGGTTCTTGTACATGATAATACCTGCTACAATAATGATTACAGCAACAATACCGCCGATGATTGCGTTTTTGTACTTGATAAGAAATGCTTCCGATTGTGTCAGTGCATCTTCTACGTTCAGATGTTCATTCTGATTTTTCTGTTCTGCCATTTTATATGATTCTTTTTGTTATTATTCACAGTTTGATATTTCGACTCGCAAAATTAGTTTTTTTATATCTACAAATGAAATTTAGAGCCATCTTTTTTTGTTTTACACCCGAAAACCACGAAAATCTTGCTACTTTTGTGAGCAAATTAACGCGTACACAATGATACTGAAACGAATATCCATATTAAACTATAAGAATCTGGAAGAAGTGGAGCTGAGATTCTCCGCCAAACTGAATTGCTTTTTCGGGCAGAATGGGATGGGAAAGACTAATTTGCTGGATGCGGTGTATTTTTTGTCTTTTTGCAAAAGTTCCGGCAATCCGATTGATTCCCAGAATATTCGTCACGAACAGGACTTCTTTGTTATTCAGGGTTTTTATGAAGCTGAAGACGGGACTCCCGAGGAGATTTATTGCGGGATGAAACGTCGTTCAAAGAAGCAGTTCAAGCGCAATAAGAAGGAGTATAGCCGTTTTTCCGATCACATTGGTTTTCTGCCTTTGGTGATGGTGTCGCCTGCGGACTCCGAATTGATTGCCGGGGGAAGTGATGAACGGCGCCGGTTTATGGATGTTGTGATTTCGCAGTATGATAAGGAGTATCTGGATGCGCTTATACGGTATAACAAAGCACTGATACAACGGAATACTTTGCTGAAAAGTGAGTTTCCTGTCGAAGAGGAGCTGTTTTTGGTGTGGGAAGAAATGATGGCGCAGGCCGGTGAAATTGTATTCAAGAAGCGTGAAGCGTTTATCAAAGAGTTTATTCCTATCTTTCAGTCTTTTTATTCTTTCATTTCCCAGGATAAGGAACATGTAGGGCTGTCATATGAATCTCATGCGCGTGACGCTTCTTTGTTGGAAGTGTTGAGGCAAAGCAGGGAGCGGGACAAGATTATGGGATTCTCCTTGCGCGGGATTCATAAGGATGAGTTGAATATGCTGTTGGGCGAGTTCCCGATTAAGAAAGAGGGGTCGCAGGGACAGAATAAAACGTATCTGGTAGCATTGAAACTGGCTCAATTCGATTTCTTGAAACGTACCGGAAGAACTGTTCCTTTATTATTATTGGATGATATCTTTGATAAACTGGATGCGTCCCGTGTGGAACAGATTGTCAAATTGGTAGCGGGTGATAACTTCGGGCAGATATTTATAACGGATACGAACCGGGGACATTTGGACAGCATTTTGCATAAAGTAGGCAGTGATTATAAGATTTTCCGTGTGGCGGAAGGTGTCATTCACGAAATGGAGGCTGAATAATGAAACGCAATGATGCCGAACAAATAGGAAAACTGATTCAGCAGTTTCTTCGTCAGGAGAGTCTGGAGTCTCCGCTGAACGAGCAAAGATTGCTGGATGCCTGGCCCAAAATCCTGGGACCTGCGGCAACCTATACCAGCAACCTTTATATTCGTAACCAGACTTTGTATGTACATCTTACTTCTGCCGCCCTTCGTCAGGAACTACTGATGGGGCGCGAAATGCTGATACGCGCACTCAATGAGAAAGTAGGGGCCACGGTTATTACAAATATCATTTTCCGTTGAGGAAAGGTATCCTGTCTATTGTCTTTATTCCCAGTTGTTTCAGCTCTTTCATGGCAATGTCGTATTCCTTGATGTTCTCAAGATGACGATTGTCGTGAGCATCCATTCCGAAAATGGCGGTACATCTCTCTTGGACTGCTATTTGCCAGAATTCAGGACAGGGATAACCGGATACTTCACCTTTTTCGTTGCATACCATCCTGTTATTAATATTGTATTCCAAAGGTAAGTTGAGACGTGCGGCTGTCCGGCAAATATTTCTGCTGATTAGCTCGCAGTACTGGTCAAACTGGGGATAGGAACGCATAAACAAGTCCGGATGTGCAAAGTAGGCAAACAGTCCGCTTTCCATTCCTTCGATAGCGCTTTTTTCATAAAGTTCCAGCATTTCTACAGTGTTGGTATTTCTGCCGAAGTAAAGGTATTTTTCGTCCGTATGGAAATGGTGATTTCCGAAAATGATGTAATCCAACCGATACTCCTTGATGACTTCTTTCAGCCAGCCGATGTAGTCAGGGAAGTATTCACATTCCAGTCCTATTTTCAAACTGATTTGGTCTTTGTACTTTTCCTGTAACGCGCGAATGCTTTCAACATATTCCGGTAGCTCTTCGGGAGTCATGCGGATATCGGAAATATAATCGATGTGATATTTCCATGGGGTATGGTCAGAGAATCCCAGTTCTTGATAACCGCCTTTGATGGCACTTAAAACAAATTCTTCGTCACTCCCTGTCGCATGATGGCAGCGGGTGGTATGGGTGTGATAATTCGTCTTCATTGCTTGTTATAATTATATCCATACGGATATCGTATGATTCCGCAGGAACTTCTTCTACTAATTGAAATGGAAAACAAATGCCGGCTTTGAAGGCAGACGGAATACGTGGCAGCAATCGGTCGTAATATCCTTTTCCTCGTCCCAACCGGTTACCTTTGGTATCAAAAGCGACTCCGGGAACGGCGATGAAGTCTATGGCGGCATAGTCTATGAAGAGTTCACCGGTCGGTTCTTCTATACCATAGCTGCCGGTTGCCATATCTTCGGGACCGCTGTATATACGTAATTCCAGGTCGTTGCCTACAACTACCGGGAGCAGAACCCGTTTCTTGTCGCTCCATTTCCGGATAAACGCGTGTGTGTCTACTTCGTCTTTCAGCGAATGATAAAGTAATATAGTATTTGCCGCCCTGAAAGCCGGGTGGGCTTCGAGGGTGGCAAGTACTTTAGCTGATTGCAACTGCCGCATAGCTGAATCTGCGTGACGGGTCTTCAGTGATGCGATATGCTTGCGCAGTTCTTTTTTTCTTTCCATCTTTTTTGTCCTTTGTCACTTCTTCCTCTTCAACTGCTATCGGAGCTTTAGGGAAGGCTTCTCCTTTTTTGAGTATTTCGATACCTTTATTGACCGTAGCATCTGTTTTGTTGAAGTATTGGAGATAGGCTTCCAGTCCTAACATATTGTAGATGATATTGCCATAGATATTCTTTTCCAGCAGCTTATAAGATTTCTGGATTAGAATATTTCTTCTTTTCACTCCCTTGCTGTCTGCGAAACGGACGAACTGTTCAACCAAGCCTTGGTGACGGAGATAGTTCAGCAACTCTTCTTCGGTTTCGTATTGACTGAGTTTCTTCCGGTTATTGTCCGTGTATTGGAATGTAAACTGAATGGTCAGTCCACGGTTGATGACTGTAGAAAGATAGGAAGTGACGCCTGTCGTATCTTGCGGTACGAATATGTCGGGCATGATACCGCCACCGCCATATACAGTACGTCCCAGACTAGTGTTATAGCGTTCTTTCTCGTTTTGCTTGATACTGTCGCGTGAGAAGAACTCTCCGTGTTCGTAGCGGTTGTATAAGTCCAGTTCGTAATTACGGTCTTTGCCACTTTCGTAAGGACGCTGGATGCAACGTCCGGACGGAGTGTAGTAGCGGGCAATCGTCAGGCGGATAGCCGAGCCGTCGCTGAAGTCAATAGGCTGTTGGACGAGTCCCTTGCCAAAAGAGCGGCGTCCTACTACCGTACCTCGGTCGTTATCCTGGATAGCTCCGGTGAAGATTTCACTGGCGGAAGCAGAACCTTCGTCAATCAATACAACGAGCGGCATCTTCTGGCAACTGCCTGTGCCGTTGGCAAATTCTTCCGCACGCGGGTATTTACGACCTTGGGTATATACAATCAGTTTGCCTTCGGGCAGGAATTCATTGACCATGCGGATAGCGGCTTCCATATATCCGCCGGTGTTGCCGCGCAGGTCGATAATCAGCCCTTTGCACTTCTTATGGTTGAGTTGTGCCAGTGCGTTGAGCAGTTCTACATGAGTGGTACGACCGAATTTGCTGACTTTTACGTAGCCGATATCATCGTTCACCATATAGGCTGCATCTACCGTGTTTTGAGGAATATCTCCGCGGGTGATGCTGAAATTCAACAAATCTTTTTCTCCCATACGTTTGATTCCCAGTTTCACTTCTGAACCTTTGGGGCCTTTGAGGGTGCGCATTGCTCGCTCGTTGGTCACTTTTTTGCCGACGAACAGACTGTCGTCTACCATGACGATACGGTCGCCCGCCATCAGTCCTACTTTTTCGGAAGGACCGCCTTGAATGACTGCATTCACATGAATCGTGTCATTTTGTATGGTAAATTGGATTCCGATTCCGCTAAAGCTGCCTTCCAGTTCGGAGTTGACTTCTTCGAGATTCTGTGCCGGGATATAAGTTGAATGCGGATCAAGTTCAGCTAGTATTTGCGGCATCGCCTTTTCTACGAGATCGGTCATGTTAACAGTGTCTACGTACTGGTCATCTACAATTCGGAGCAACGCATTCAGCTTGTTGGAAGAACCGTTGATGATGCCCAGGCGGTTGCCGGCGAAATGCTTGGCATAAAATGTACCGATAAGAATCCCGATTACCACGCTGACTGCTATGATGACAGGTGTGAAACGTGAAGAGTTTTTTGTACTCATGTCTATTCCTTTTTTAAAACGTTCGTTTTATTATTTGTTCGAGGCAGAATTTTCATCCGGTTCCGTATAGATGACTTCAATACCTGCCCGTTTTAATAACTCTATTCCATCTTCCAGGCGGTAATGTTCGGAGTAAACTACCCGTTTGATTCCTGCCTGTATGATTAACTTTGCACATTCGATGCAGGGGGAGGCCGTGACATACATCGTGGCGCCGTCGCTACTGTTATTTGAACATGCTATTTTTGTAATGGCGTTCGCTTCTGCGTGTAGGACGTATGGTTTTGTCAAGTTGTTTTCATCCTCGCATACGTTCTCGAAGCCGGAAGGTGTTCCGTTATATCCGTCGGAGATAATCATTTTATCCTTAACGATTAATGCACCTACTTTACGGCGCTCGCAATAGGAATTTTCAGCCCATATGCTAGCCATGCGTATATAACGTTTGTCAAGTTCTAATTGTTTCTTTTCTGAGTCCATGTCGTTTTGCTATTAGTTGTTTACTACACGAAAAACCATGCGGAAAGTTTGTTTGCTATCTTTGGGTTTATATAAAAGATATAAATTTTTGTTGTCTCCTTCATAAGATATCGCATTGTTGAGCCCTTCCAGAAAATTGTAGGCGAGCCTGTCTCCACCATCGTTTCCGGTGACACTAGCATTGAAATTGTTATTTTTTCCATTTGCGCTCCAGCTTCCCTCAAGGGCAAAGGATTTGATAACAGTTCCTCTTATTTTTCCATTAATGGCATCTCCTTCAGCTATACCTTCAAATACAATATTATATGTTCCATTTTGATTAAGTTCTTTAATGCTCGCTTCTTCTTTCAACTTATCTCCCCAAAAATCAAACATTTCATGGCCACCATCCACTGTGATATAGTTTAATTTCCACGTTTTTCCCGTGAAGATAGCGGCTACATCATCTGTATCATTACATCCGGAAAATAAAGGAAGCAATAACAGCAATCCTATAATTCTGCATATGTTCTTCTTCATACTTAATACCTATTACTTATTTCTTAATTCCGTTTCTGATTAACAAGGCATCAATACTCGGTTCCTGTCCGCGGAAGCGTTTGTAAAGCGTCATAGGATGTTCCGTTCCTCCTTTTGACAAGATATTGTTGCGGAACGAATCTGCAACTTCCTGATTGAATATTCCTTTTTGCTTGAATAATGAGAATGCATCGGCATCTAGTACTTCCGCCCATTTATAACTGTAATATCCTGCAGCATATCCACCGGCAAAGATATGCGAGAATTGTGTACTCATGCAGGCTTCCTGCACTATCGGCAATATCTGCGTTTTCTTCCAGGCTTCCTGTTCATAGGCTTTCACATCTCCCTCAAAAGGGGTAGTACGAGTGTACCATGCCATATCAAGTAGTCCGAAACTTAACTGTCTCAGGCAGGCATATGCAATATTGAAATTCGAAGCGTCCACCAAGCGTTTGATTAATTCATCCGGCAAGATTTCCCCAGTCTGATAATGGCGGGCAAAAGTATTCAGGAAGTCCTTCTCTATGGCGAAATTCTCCATAATCTGTGAAGGAAGTTCTACAAAGTCCCAATATACATTTGTGCCGCTTAAGCTCTTATAAGTAGAGTTGGCAAACATACCGTGCAGGCTGTGTCCGAATTCATGCAGAAATGTTTCCACTTCATTGAATGTCAATAGGGCAGGCTTGTTTTCGGTTGGCTTGGTGAAGTTCATCACGACAGATACGTGCGGGCGGCTGTTCTCGCCGGTCTGTTGATCTATCCACTGATCTTTATAACTTGTCATCCAAGCTCCGGAGCGTTTTCCAGGGCGGGGGTGAAAGTCTGTGTATAGGACAGCAAGGAACTTTCCGTCTTTATCGAACACTTCGAATGCTTCCACATCTTTATGGTAGACAGGAATTTCCGTATTCTTCCGGAACGTGATTCCATATAGTTTTTCTGCCAGTCCGAACACCCCTTTTTTTACCTGTTCAAGTTCGAAGTAGGGGCGGAGCATCTCCTCGTTGATATTGAATTTCTTATCTTTCAGCTTATTTGAATAATAGCTCCAGTCCCAAGGCATTACAACAAAGTCGTCTCCTTGTTCCTGGCGGGCCAGTTCCTGCACTTCTTTGTATTCTTGCTGTGCGGTGGGAGTGTATGCTTCCAGTAGCTGGTTGAGTAGTTTATATACAGATTCGCTGTTTTCAGCCATTCGCTTTACGAGCATATATTCCGCATAATCTTTGTATCCCAGCAATTGGGCTATCTTCATGCGTGTATTGGCTATTTTCTTCACGATTTCGATATTGTTGAATTCGTTATCGTGCGTACATTTTGTATTATATGCCATATACAATCTCTGACGTAAATCGCGGTTATCCGCATACGTCATAAAAGGAACATAGCTTGGTGCATGAAGCGTGAACGCCCATCCTTCCTTATCTTCGCTTTTTGCTGTTTCGGCAGCGGCTTCTACGATGATGTCGGGCAATCCGGCGAGACTTTCCTTTTTCGTCAGTAGCATTTGGTAACGGTTCGTTTCTTTCAGGCTATTTTCGCTGAAATCAAGCGTCAGTTTGCTCAATTCGGTAGTCAGCCGGCGGTATTCCTCACGTGCTTCGCCTTCCAGGTTGGCACCGTGGCGAACGAAACTGTTATATGCATTTTCCAGTAGCTTGTTTTGCTCCTGCGTAAGCTGTAGATTTTCTTTTTGGTTATACACCTCTTTTACGCGTGCGAAAAGTTTTTCGTTCAGCGTGATATTGTTACTGTGCTCACTGAGCAGTGGCATGATTTTCTGAGCCAGTTCCTGCAAGTCGTCATTCGTTTCTGCGCTAAGCATATTCCCGAAAACGGCTACTACTCTGTCCAACAAGTCTCCCGATGTTTCGAAAGCCTCTATCGTATTACTGAAAGTCGCTTTTTCCGGATTCTGTATGATGGCATCTATTTCTGCATTTTGCTGCTTGATTCCTTCAAGGATGGCAGGTTCATAGTGTTCAGTTTTTATCCGGTCAAAAGGCACGGTTCCGTGTGGCGTCTGATATTGCCCGAAGAACGGATTCTGGGCATTTGTTATATTGTTCATGGTGCAAACAAGTATCAATGTTATTAATAATCTCTCCATAGAGACGCAAATCTACTAAAATTGTGGCTGATTCAACGGATAACCGCTTGCTTTTTAACAATATATAAAATGAATACAAAAAAACCGCTACGGTTACCCGCAGCGGTTTCTTATATGTTAATCTTCTAATTAAG
This sequence comes from Bacteroides acidifaciens, assembly GCF_903181435.1. Lineage (NCBI taxonomy): Bacteria > Pseudomonadati > Bacteroidota > Bacteroidia > Bacteroidales > Bacteroidaceae > Bacteroides > Bacteroides acidifaciens. The sequence continues at coordinate 2,783,650 of NZ_CAEUHO010000001.1, read as the reverse complement.
CGTTAACTGATGCCATGTGAGCGATCAAGTCAAGAACTTTGTTAGAGTAACCGATTTCGTTGTCATACCAAGATACAACTTTAACGAAAGTATCAGTCAAAGCGATACCAGCTTTAGCATCGAAGATAGAAGTACGAGCGTCACCCAAGAAGTCAGAAGAAACTACTGCATCTTCAGTGTAACCCAGGATACCTTTCAATTCGCCTTCAGAAGCTTCTTTCATAGCAGCGCAGATTTCTGCGTAGCTAGCCGGTTTAGCCAAGTTAACTGTCAAGTCAACTACAGATACGTCCAAAGTCGGAACACGCATAGACATACCAGTCAGTTTGCCGTTCAATGCAGGGATAACTTTACCTACAGCTTTAGCAGCACCAGTAGAAGAAGGGATGATGTTGCCGGAAGCAGCACGACCACCTCTCCAGTCTTTCATAGAAGGACCGTCAACTGTTTTCTGAGTAGCAGTTGTAGAGTGAACTGTAGTCATCAAACCGTCAAGGATACCGAACTTGTCGTTCAATACTTTAGCGATAGGAGCCAAACAGTTAGTAGTACAAGAAGCGTTAGATACGAATTGAGTACCTTTCACGTATGTTTTTTCGTTTACACCGCAAACGAACATCGGAGTATCATCTTTAGAAGGAGCTGACATTACAACGTATTTTGCACCAGCTTCGATGTGAGCCTGAGCTTTGTCTTTGCTCAAGAATAAACCTGTAGATTCAACAACGTATTCAGCTTCTACTTCATTCCATTTCAAGTCAGCCGGATTTCTTTCAGCTGTGATACGGATAGCTTGACCGTTAACGATCAATTTGCTGTTTTCAACATCTGCTTCGATAGTACCATCGAACTGACCGTGCATTGTGTCATATTTCAGCATATAAGCCAAGTAATCAACCGGGCAAAGGTCATTGATACCTACGATTTGAATATCGTTTCTTTTCATTGCAGCGCGGAAAACGAAACGTCCGATACGTCCGAATCCATTAATACCTACTTTAATCATTTTGTTTAAACTTTTAAGGGTTTTATAATATTTGTTCAAATATCTCTCAGCCTCCGCATTTGTTTTATTTTCAAATGCGGTGCAAAATTACAAAAATGTTTTTATATTCGCGCATTAAATTCACATTAAATATTGAAAAAGATGGGAAAGAGTACATTTTTACAGGACTTTAAGGCGTTTGCAATGAAAGGCAACGTTATCGACATGGCTGTCGGTGTAGTTATTGGTGGTGCGTTTGGAAAAATCGTATCATCATTGGTGGCTAACGTAATCATGCCTCCAATCGGTCTATTGGTTGGTGGTGTGAACTTTACGGATTTGAAATGGGTAATGAAAGCGGCTGAGGTAGGAGCCGATGGTAAGGAGATTGCGCCGGCGGTATCTTTGGATTACGGTCAGTTTCTGCAGGCTACGTTTGATTTTCTGATTATTGCTTTTTCTATATTTTTATTTATACGTTTGATAACGAAGCTGACAACGAAGAAAAAAGAAGAAGCTGCAGCTGTGCCGCCTGCTCCTCCTGCACCTACAAAAGAAGAAGTGCTGTTGACGGAGATTCGCGATTTGCTGAAAGAAAAGAAGATTTGAGTTGATTAAAACAGGGAGATTTCAAGTATTATCTTGTGAATCTCCTTTATTTTTTTTCTTCATTATTATATAGATTGCGTACTTTTTTCTACTTTTGCAGACCATTTTATTCAAAACCCATACATTGATATGCAGGAAAAAATAATAATTCTTGATTTCGGTTCGCAGACAACGCAACTTATAGGTCGTCGTGTCCGCGAATTGGATACGTATTGCGAAATTGTTCCTTATAACAAATTTCCTAAAGAAGATACTACAATTAAAGGGGTGATCCTTTCGGGAAGCCCTTTTTCTGTTTATGACAAAGATGCTTTTAAAGTTGATTTGAGTGAGATTCGCGGTAAATATCCGATATTGGGTATCTGCTATGGTGCTCAGTTTATGTCGTACACCAATGGTGGAAAAGTGGAGCCAGCCGGTACACGCGAATATGGACGTGCTCATTTGGCTTCTTTCTGCAAGGATAATGTGTTGTTCAAGGGAGTTCGTGACGGCTCGCAGGTGTGGATGAGCCACGGTGATACAATTACAGCTATCCCGGATAATTTTAAGAAAATCGCTTCGACGGATAAAGTAGAGATTGCTGCTTATCAGATAGAAGGTGAAAACGTGTGGGGCGTACAATTTCATCCGGAAGTATTTCATAGTGAAGATGGCACACAGATATTGAAGAACTTTGTGGTAGATGTTTGCGGTTGCAAACAGGACTGGTCGCCTGCTTCCTTCATTGAAAGTACTGTTGCCGAATTGAAAGCTCAGTTGGGTGATGATAAAGTAGTTCTTGGCTTGAGCGGTGGTGTCGATTCTTCCGTTGCTGCCGTGTTGTTGAACAAGGCTATCGGCAAAAATCTGACTTGTATCTTTGTAGATCATGGTATGCTGCGTAAGAACGAGTTTAAGAATGTGATGGCAGATTACGAATGTCTCGGTCTGAATGTGATTGGCGTAGATGCCAGCGAGAAGTTCTTCTCCGAATTGGCTGGTGTAGCCGAACCGGAAAGCAAGCGTAAGATTATAGGTAAGGGCTTTATCGATGTATTCGATGTGGAAGCTCACAAAATAAAAGATGTGAAATGGCTGGCTCAGGGTACTATCTATCCGGATTGCATCGAATCATTGTCTATTACAGGTACGGTGATTAAGAGTCACCACAATGTAGGCGGTCTTCCTGAAAAGATGAATTTGAAATTGTGTGAACCGCTTCGGTTGTTGTTCAAGGATGAAGTTCGCCGTGTAGGTCGTGAATTGGGTATGCCGGAACATCTGATTACCCGTCATCCGTTCCCGGGACCGGGCTTGGCTGTGCGCATTTTAGGAGATATTACCCCGGAAAAAGTGCGTATCTTGCAAGATGCTGATGATATCTTCATCCAGGGATTGCGTGATTGGGGACTGTATGATAAAGTTTGGCAGGCGGGAGTTATTCTGTTGCCGGTGCAGTCTGTCGGTGTAATGGGCGATGAGCGTACGTATGAAAGGGCGGTTGCCTTGCGTGCCGTAACATCTACGGATGCCATGACTGCCGACTGGGCACATTTGCCCTATGAATTTATGGGCAAAGTTTCGAATGATATCATTAATAAGGTGAAAGGTGTGAATCGTGTAACCTATGATATCAGTTCCAAGCCGCCTGCAACTATAGAGTGGGAGTGATAAATATCCACAATCCTATCATAACAAAAGCCTCAATGGAATTTCCCGTTGAGGCTTTTGTTATGATAGGATCTTTTGTTATATTGTACGAGCTGGCAATTGTGATAACTCCTTTTCTGTTTTTTTATTTATTCGCTTATCAGCTTCTGTGCATCCGGAATGAGAATCTCTTTCCGGCGTAATTCAAGCAAACCGCTATCTTGTAATTCATTAAGCGCTTTGGAAGTATTCAGCCGGGTATCGTCCAAATAGCGGGCGAGGTCGTCCATCTTTACTTTAAATATCTTTTCCCCCTGTGTCTTTTCGCAATGTAGCAGGAAAAAACGGATGATTTTGCTTTTCAAGTCCTGTATGGGTTCTTCCCATAAGCGTGAATACAGGTTTTGTGCCCGGTTGTTGACAATATTCATATAGTTGAGCCGGAAGATTTCGTATTTAAACAGGTCGCTGAGTACAAACGCTTTACTGATGCTTACGGTATGGACTTCCGTATATGCAATATAAGAAGAATTATAATTGGTATTCATTCCGAATAGCGAATGCGGCTCTATCAGGTAGGGCGCTTCTATTTGCTCAATGACAGTATAAATGTTTTCTTTGGAATTTGTGACGATTGAAACCTCACCTTTTAGCAGAAAACAGAGTTGTGTACAAGGAGTACCACTTTCAATGATAGTTTCTCCCGCTTTATGCTTGATAAAGTGTAACTTTACCTTATCCAGTATGCTGGTGAAATCTTCATGACAAAGTCCTTGAAATAATGGCAATTGGAGCAAAGTGTCGAACATCGTTTCCATACGTTGTAATCTCTTGTTAAGCGTACAAATTTACTCATAATACACTACTGCTGTCAATATATACCTTTTCTTTTTGTTTTTTTATTGTTTGAATGCATAAAAATAGAGTATATTTGCAGAAAAAAAAGGAGGAAATTATGTTTGCAGGTTTTGATTGGCAGCAGATGGTCAGTGCATTTATCGTACTTTTTGCAGTAATAGATATTATTGGCTCCATACCTATTATAATAAACCTAAAGGAAAAGGGGAAGGATGTGAATGCAACGAAAGCTACTGTCATCTCTTTTGCCCTATTGATAGGATTTTTCTATGCGGGAGACATGATGCTGAAACTTTTCCATGTAGATATTGAATCGTTTGCTGTTGCCGGTGCATTTGTTATTTTCCTCATGTCTTTGGAAATGATTCTGGACGTTGAGATTTTTAAGAATCAGGGACCTATCAAAGAAGCCACTCTAGTACCACTTGTCTTTCCTCTACTGGCAGGTGCCGGAGCTTTCACCACATTGCTTTCCCTTCGAGCAGAATATGCCAGTATTAATATCATCATAGCCTTGGTTTTGAACATGATTTGGGTGTATTTTGTAGTGAGTATGACCGGACGTGTGGAACGTTTTCTCGGGAAAGGCGGTATTTATCTTATCCGTAAATTCTTCGGCATTATCCTACTGGCTATTTCTGTGAGATTGTTTACAGCAAATATTACGTTGCTGATTGAGGCATTGCATAAGTCCTGATACGAAAAGCAACCGGCAAATTCTGTTTTTATATATTTTCTCCTTCTTCCGGTACTGTCTCTTCGTTGATTTCTTTGTCGTCCTCTTCTTCCTCTTCCTCGTCCGCAAAAGGTTCCGGTCGCTGAGGTCCGTGGTTCACGAATGCAAATGCGCAGAGCACTCCCATGATTCCACCGCTGAGATGTCCTTCCCATGACATATTGGCGGGAGAGAAATAAGGAAACATATGCCAGATAATCCCCCCATATAGAAAGGTGACAAGTAGGGAAATAGCAATCAGTGGGACGTATTTGCGGAGAATACCGCTGAAAAAGAGAAAGAAGGCAAGTCCGTAGATAAGTCCGCTAGCACCGATGTGCCATCCCGGTTTGCCTATAATAAAGGTAAGCAGTCCCGCACCAAGCCAGATTAGGACAAAAATCTTGCCGGCTATCCCTCTGTAAAAGTAAAAAAGACACCAGGAAAGGAAGAATAAAGGAATAGTATTTGCCAATAAATGGCTGAATCCGCTGTGTATCAGAGGATGAGTCAAAATGCCTGTTACACCTCGCTTTTCCATGGGATATATCCCCAAGTGAGAGAAGTCCCAGTCCATCCCGATTTCCAGAAACTTGAGTATATATAAGATGAAAATTAAGAACAAGGGCTTTGCGGCAGCTACCGTGATACGCTGAATATCCTGCTTCATGACATTCTTTTCTTTAGATATTTTACGCAATACTACGAATATTTGCGCAAAATCTGAAAATAAAAAGGCTTTTTATTTTTGTTTTTATCTATAATTTGTACATTTGGGCGTTATACCTGTTATGTATGGTGCTACAACTATTTGGCATATAATGTGGCGATAAATATCAGGTGCGATATAATGACCAATAATTAACCTTTAAATAATGCACAACTATGAGTTATTTACGATTTGACAAGACCCTCATGACGAATCTGGAAGAGTCTCTTCAAAGAGAAATTCTCCGGACGAACAAGGCAGGAGCTTATCATTGTACAACGATTGTTGATTGTAACACACGCAAATATCACGGACTGTTGGTAATTCCGGTTCCCAATCTCGACGATGAAAATCATGTGCTGCTATCTTCTCTTGATGAAACGGTAATTCAACACGGTGCAGAGTTTAACCTGGGGTTGCATAAATATCAAGGAAACAACTTTAGTCCGAATGGGCACAAGTACATCCGTGAGTTTGATTGTGAGCATATCCCGGCGACAACTTACCGTGTTGGAGGTGTAGTTCTCCGCAAAGAAAAAATCTTTGTACATCATGAAAACAGAATCCTGATTCGTTATACTTTACTTGACGCGCATTCGGCAACGACTTTGCGCTTCCGTCCGTTCCTCGCTTTCAGAAGCGTACGCGAGTATACCCACGAAAATGCACAGGCAAGCCGTGAGTATCAACTTGTGGAAAACGGTATAAAGACTTGCATGTATCCCGGCTATCCGGAACTTTATATGCAGTTGAACAAAAAGTGCGAATTCCATTTCCATCCCGATTGGTATCGCGGCATTGAATATCCGAAAGAGCAGGAACGCGGGTACGACTTCAATGAGGACCTGTACGTTCCGGGATATTTCGAGGTGGATATCAAGAAAGGAGAGAGTATTGTATTTTCTGCCGGAATTTCAGAAACAACTCCGCGTAAACTGAAACAAACCTTTGAGGCGGAAGTGGCTGACCGTACGCCACGTGACAGTTTCTACCACTGTCTGAAGAATTCTGCCCATCAATTCCATAACAAACAGGAAGGTGAGCATTATATTCTTGCCGGTTATCCCTGGTTCAAATGCCGTGCACGTGATATGTTCATTGCTTTGCCGGGTCTGACACTCGCTATTGATGAGGTTGACGAGTTTGAAGATGTGATGAAAACAGCAGAAAAAGCGATTCGTAACTTTATCAACGAAGAACCTGTCGGGTACAAGATTTATGAAATGGAGCATCCGGATGTCCTGCTTTGGGCGGTCTGGGCTTTGCAGCAATATGCCAAGGAGACTTCCCGCGAGCAATGCCGTCAGAAATACGGTCAACTTTTGAAAGACATCATGGAATTTATCCGCCAGCGGAAGCATGACAATCTTTTCCTGCACGAGAACGGATTGCTTTATGCAAATGGTACTGAGAAAGCAATTACATGGATGAACTCCACAGTGAACGGACATCCGGTGATTCCTCGTACAGGATATATTGTTGAATTTAATGCATTGTGGTATAATGCATTGCGCTTTATAGCCGATTTGGTACGTGAAGGTGGTGATGTATATCTGGCAGATGCGCTTGATGCACAGGCAGAAGTGACAGGAAAGTCATTTGTCGATGTATTCCGTAACGAATACGGATATCTGCTCGACTATGTGGATGGTAATATGATGGATTGGAGTGTACGCCCCAATATGATATTTGCCGCAGCATTTGATTACTCTCCGTTAGACCGGGCACAAAAGAAACAAGTGCTTGATATTGTGACTAAAGAATTGCTGACTCCTAAAGGAATCCGTTCTTTGAGTCCGAAGAGCGGGGGATATAATCCGAATTATGTAGGCCCGCAGGTACAACGTGACTATGCATATCATCAGGGAACGGCATGGCCTTGGCTGATGGGATTCTATCTGGAAGCTTATCTTCGGATTTATAAGATGAGCGGACTGTCATTTGTCGAACGCCAGTTGATTGGTTATGATGATGAGATGACGAGCCATTGTATTGGTTCCATAGCCGAACTGTTTGACGGGAATCCACCTTTCAGGGGACGTGGCGCTGTGTCATTTGCGATGAATACGGCAGAAATCCTGCGTGTTTTGAAGCTGCTGTCTAAATATTATTAAAGAAAGGAGGAACGAAGATGAAAGTTTTAATGTTTGGTTGGGAATTCCCCCCAAAAATATATGGTGGTCTTGCAGTTGCTTCTTACGGAATAACTAAAGGATTGAGTTTGCAAGGTGATATGGAAACAATTTTCTGTATGCCCAAGCCTTGCGGAGAAGAAGAAAAGTTCTTGAAAATCATCGGTATGAATCAAGTGCCTATCGTGTGGCGTGATGTCAACTATGACTACTTGAAATCCCGTTTGCTGGAGATGTCGCCGGAAGAGTATTATTCTTTCCGTGATCATATCTATGCCGATTTTTCTTATATGCATGTCAATGATTTGGGATGTATGGAGTTTGCCGGCGGTTATCCCGGAAACTTGCATGAAGAAATCAACAATTTCTCCATAATAGCCGGAGTAGTTGCCCGCCAGCAGGAATTTGACATTATTCATGCACACGACTGGCTGACTTATCCTGCCGGTGTACATGCCAAGATGGTAAGCGGCAAACCGCTTTGTATCCATGTGCATGCAACAGATTTCGACCGTTCCCGCGGTAAAGTAAATCCTACTGTTTATTCGATAGAGAAGAATGGCATGGATCATGCCGACTGTATCATGTGCGTGTCCGAACTGACCCGCCGAACGGTTATTAACGAGTATCACCAGGATCCGAGAAAGGTATTTGCCATGCACAATGCCGTTTATCCGTTGTCACAGGAGCTTTTGGATATTCCGCGTCCCGATCATTCTAAAGAGAAGGTGGTTACTTTCCTCGGACGTATCACCATGCAGAAAGGGCCGGAGTACTTTGTGGAAGCTGCCGCACTTGTATTGAAACGCACCCGTAATATCCGTTTCGTAATGGCGGGTTCGGGTGATATGTTGAATGCCATGATTAACCTGGCGGCAGAACGCGGCATTGCCGACCGTTTCCACTTCCCGGGCTTTATGAAAGGTAAACAAGTATATGAGGTTTATAAGAATAGTGATGTGTTTGTCATGCCTTCCGTTTCCGAACCTTTCGGTATCGCTCCTTTGGAAGCTATGCAGTGTGGGACGCCTTCCATCATTTCAAAGCAGTCGGGTTGTGGTGAAATTCTCGACAAAGTGATTAAGACCGACTACTGGGATATACATGCTATGGCGGATGCTATCTATTCCATTTGTACGAATCAATCTCTTTTCCAATATCTCCAGGAAGAAGGAAAGAAAGAGGTTGACGGAATTACTTGGGAAAAAGTCGGTTTGAGAATCCGTGCTCTTTACGAGGATGTGTTAAGAAACTATGGTAAATAACGAAACAATATACAAAAATGAGAACTATCTGTCTTTATTTTGAGATACATCAGATTATACATTTGAAACGCTACCGTTTCTTTGATATCGGTAATGATCATTATTATTACGATGATTATGCGAATGAAACGGGCATGAATGAAGTGGCCGAACGTTCATATATTCCTGCTCTCAGCACATTGATTGGGATGGCGAAAAATTCGGGAGGTGCTTTTAAAGTTGCGCTGTCAATTTCGGGAGTAGCTTTGGAACAACTTGAAATCCATGCTCCGGCGGTGATTGACTTATTGCATCAGTTGAATGATACCGGTTGTTGTGAATTCCTTTGTGAACCTTATTCGCATGGCTTGTCTTCACTTGCCAATGAAGATTGCTTCCGTGAAGAAGTTCTTCGTCAGCGTGATAAGATGAAACAAATGTTTGGAAAGGAACCGAAAGTGTTCCGCAATTCCAGTTTGATTTATTCGGACGAGATTGGTGGTTTGGTGGCTTCTATGGGTTTCAAGGGAATGTTGACAGAAGGTGCCAAGCATGCGTTGGGATGGAAGAGCCCGCATTATGTATACCACTGTAATCAGGCTCCGAGCCTTAAACTTCTATTGAGAGATTTCAAACTGTCAGATGATATAAGTTTGCGTTTTTCTAATTCGGATTGGGCGGAATATCCTTTGTTTGCGGACAAATATATCAATTGGATTGATGCATTGCCACAAGAAGAGCAGGTTGTCAATATCTTTATGGAATTGAGTGCGCTGGGTATGTCTCAACCGTTATCTTCCAATATCCTTGAATTCCTGAAAGCTTTGCCGGAATGTGCGAAAGCGAAAGGCATTACTTTCTCTACGCCAACGGAAATCGTGACGAAGTTGAAATCAGTTTCTCAGCTTGATGTTGCTTATCCGATGTCATGGGTAGATGAAGAAAGGGATACTAGCTGCTGGCTGGGTAATGTAATGCAACGTGAAGCTTTTAATAAATTGTATAGTGTAGCAGAGCGCGTTCATTTAAGTGACGACCGTCGTATCAAGCAGGACTGGGATTATTTGCAAGCCAGCAATAATTTCCGTTTCATGACTACAAAGAATAACGGTATGTGGTTGAATCGTGGTATCTATGACTCTCCTTACGATGCTTTCACTAACTACATGAATATTTTGGCTGACTTTATCAAACGGGTAGATTCATTGTATCCTTCAGATGTTGACAGCGAAGAACTTAACTCTTTGTTGACTACGATTAAGAATCAAGGTGACGAAATCACTGAGTTGGAGAAAGAGGTGGAGAAATTGCAGGCAAAGGTTGCAAAGGAAGCTGCTAAAAAGACTACGGCAAAGAAGCAGACTGCGGCTGCTACTAAAGAGCTGGTGGCTAAAGCTGCTACTAAGAAAGCTGCAACTAAACCGGCTGAACCAAAGAAGTCGGGTGGTAGAGCTAAGAAAGTTGCTGCAAAGAAGGAAGAATAGGTCTAATGCTTTGTTGTTGATAGATTAAAAACCGTGAGCTTGATGGAAATTGAGCTCACGGTTTTTTTATTTATCTATCATTTGTTTGGGGGATATTTATAAAATAATAACGCGGGTTACCAGGGTAATCCGCGTTATTATTTTATAGATAGATATGTCTATTGTTTCTTATTTTGATCTTGTTCCAAAGTTTGTGGATACAACTTCAAGTTTTAATTTATTAGCTGGATTTTTACCACCTTTCAAACGTGCGTAACTTGGTTTCAAATCATGTTGTATACTGATAACTTGGCTAGAACTATTATCGTAGTAGCTATTGCTTGAAGAAGAGTCTTTGGTAACAAGTACCGGAATAAGTACAACTTTATTCCAATCGCTTAATTCTTCCCAATCTTTGATGTTGTCAACTATTACATCTTTTGTTTTTCCTTCAGAATCAGTAACTTGCAGAGTTATCGTTTCATGATTGCTGAATTTCTTTTCTGCAGCATCTCTTTCTCCATCTGCCAAGCAGTCATTTATCAACTGCGTGATATTATTATACGTATATTCAGTAAAACTACTTGTATAAGATGAATAATCACATAAAACTGAAGTTATACCATCGCTTAATTGATTCTTTTCAAAGAAAGTGTCTTTATGCTTTTTACGTATTAGTAAAACACTGCGTGGAGCAGACATTCCAAATTTCTTATTATTTGTTTCGTTATAAATAGGAATACCTAATTTTACGGCATTCAAAGTATCTCCTTGAAGTTTATCTGCTATTTCACTAACAGGTAGAGTAACTTGAGTAAATATTCCTGCCGGACTTTTTAGATAACTCCAATCAGGATTATTGATACATGCTTGAATAGCATCTTTATCATTATCCAAGCTATTTGCTTGAATTACTTCACGGGTAGACGTAAACATACGATATCCATAATAGGTAGAGTCTTTGCTTTCACCCTCATGTATTACTTTCCTTTGTAATATAGAACCTGTAATTGTATCTACTGCATAACATTTATATACTACATTCATTTGGATTTGGTCTATGTAAAGTATTGTACCGTCACCATAGTCACTCTTTACATAGAGTCCTGCAAAAGCTTCTTTAAGCGCTTTTCTGTCAAAGTTGCTTCCAGATTTATAAGCTTTTGTTATTATATCTTTTCCTATTTTTCTGGCCATGTCATCTTTAAAAGAAACATGTACGCTAGGAACGTATGTGCTAAGATTACGAATAGAGTCTTTTACGGAAAGATCAACTGCAGTATAAGCCTTAGTTCCTAATAGATTTTTAGGATTGTAAAATTCTTCAGGATTAATATCTGTATAATAAGCATTATCCTCATTAAGTTCTTTGGCTGCTTCTCCTAATTTATAAACACTTAAACGAGAAGCAGTCAAGGAATCTCCGAAATAAGTATCGTACCACAAATAAAGTTCGATTGTGTGGATATTGCCTATAAGTTTGCCATCACTATATACAAATTCAAGTCCTTTTTTGTCTATAGGGTCTCCGCCTTCGCCTACCATCGTCTGTGTAGCTTTGTTTTTGCTATCAAGAGATGTATTCTTTTCGTAATTGTATACTCCAGGAAATGTCATTCCTTCCGTACAATTCAGCTCTGCCAGGAATCCGGCTTGATAAGTACCGAATACATCATCCGTAAACTTACCCACATAACCGACATTGCTCATCGCATAAATTTGACCTGCATGAACGGATTCTGTTTTAACATCAAATGTCGTCAGTTTTCCATTGATATTCTGGTCGCTTCCCGGAAACATTCCCAGTCCCAATCCTGCTGTGTTGTCATCACAACCGAAAAAAGAGATTGCCAGTAAAGCTATTAAGGCGTATTTTGCTTTCATGATCGTCGTATCTTGATTTTTATTCTTCTTCGTTATTATTGGAAGTGGCATCCCATACCTGATCGTAGAACTCGTTGCAGGCATCTGCATAGTTTTCCGGATCTTGGTAATCAAGTACCAATTTGCCTGATTGGCGGGCGTATTCGATGATAGACTCATCTACCTTTTCGCTATTCTGTATAACTCCGTCGGAGTAGTCAACAGCTAGTTTGCAAAGAGCAGCGTAGTCCATTGGTCCATTCAAGTCGCCTAAATCTTTCTTTGAAATACCTTTCAGCATCAGCTTTGCGGCGAAGTCGTCGCTAAGTGTATTCTTGAAGTCGTCTTCATAAACAGAGAATACTACTTTGGCATCACGGAAAGAAGGCTCGTCTTTGTAGGCTTTCTTAATATAAAGAGGAGCCAGAGCCGTCATCCAGCCATGGCAATGGATTACATCCGGACACCAACGAAGTTTCTTCACTGTTTCCAGTACACCCCGTGCATAGAAGATGGCGCGACTGTCGTTATCATCATATTCCACACCATTTTCGTCCGCTGTCTGCAAGCGGTTCTGGAAATAATCATCGTTGTCGATGAAATATACCTGCATACGTGCGGATTGGATAGAAGCGACTTTTATAATCAGTGGGTGGTCAGTATCGTCGATAATCAGGTTCATCCCGGAGAGGCGAATCACTTCGTGCAGTTGGTTTCTGCGTTCGTTGATGTTTCCCCATTTGGGCATGAAAGTTCTGATTTCACGGCCTTTTTCTTGTATCGCCTGTGGAAGGTTTCTACCTATATTGGCCATTTCGGATTCTGAAACGTAAGGTGTAATCTCTTGAGTAATAAATAAAACTTTATTCGCCTTTGTCATAATAACAATAGTTCTCTATAATATTCTGCAAAGATACGAAAAAAAAGACACATTAAACAGGATATTCTTTCTTTATGTGGCAAATATTAGTTTATTTTGCAGAGTTTTTGCAAACGAGTAAAACATAAACCAATTGACGAAAATGAAAATAGTGCACACTATCAAGGACTTACAGGCAGAATTGACTGCCTTGAGAGCCCAAGGTGAAACGGTAGGACTGGTTCCTACAATGGGTGCTTTACACGCGGGACATGCATCCCTGGTAAAGCGCAGCGTAAGTGAGAATGGTGTAACTGTTGTGAGTGTTTTTGTAAATCCCACGCAGTTTAATGATAAAAACGACTTGGAGAAATATCCGCGTACATTGGATGCAGATTGCCGCTTGTTGGAAGAATGCGGGGCTGCATTTGTATTTGCTCCTTCCGTGAGCGAGATGTATCCGGAGCCGGACACCCGTCAATTCAGCTATGCTCCGTTGGATACGGTGATGGAAGGTGCGTTCCGTCCGGGACATTTCAATGGGGTTTGCCAGATTGTCAGCAAATTGTTTGATGCTGTACAGCCGGACAAGGCCTATTTCGGTGAGAAAGATTTCCAGCAATTAGCGATTATCCGTGAGATGGTGCGCCAGTTGCAATATAAGCTGGAAATTGTAGGTTGTCCGATTGTCCGTGAAGAAGACGGCTTGGCATTGAGCAGCCGGAACCAGCGTTTATCTGCACAAGAACGTGAAAATGCTTTAAATATTTCCCAGACCTTATTTAAAAGTCGTAACTTTGCAGCCACTCACACAGTGAGCGAAACGCAGAAGATGGTGGAAGATGCGATTGAAGCTGCTCCGGGCTTGCGGTTGGAGTATTTTGAAATCGTAGACGGAAATACATTGCAGAAGATAAATAATTGGGAGGATACTTCTTATGCGGTGGGATGCATTACTGTATTCTGTGGGGAAGTCCGCCTGATTGATAACATTAAATATAAAGAATAACTAAAAAGACGAAACCTTATGATGATTGAAGTGTTGAAGTCGAAAATTCATTGTGCACGTGTCACGGAGGCCAATCTGAACTACATGGGTAGTATTACGATTGATGAAGACCTGTTGGATGCCGCGAACATGATTCCGGGAGAAAAAGTGTATATCGCTGATAATAACAATGGCGAACGCTTTGAAACCTATATTATCAAAGGTGAACGCGGTTCGGGTAAGATTTGCCTGAATGGTGCTGCTGCCCGTAAGGTGCAACCGGATGATATTGTCATTATCATGTCCTACGCATTGATGGATTTTGAGGAAGCCAAGTCGTTCAAACCGGCTGTTATATTCCCGGACCCCTCGACGAACAAAGTGCTGTAAACGATTAACGGAGTAGTGGTTGGTGATTAACAATCGCACCGTTACTTGATGATAAAAAATAAGCGGTGGATAATTAAGTTTATCCACCGCTTATTTTTTATCATCAACTTCAGCCGTTAATCATTAATTACCAACCGTTAACTGTTCATTCATGGCAGCGGCAGCCTTGCGGCCGTCTCCCATAGCAAGAATCACGGTAGCTCCACCGCGAACGATGTCGCCACCTGCATAAATCATCGGGATAGAAGATTCCATATTTTCATTAACGGCAATCGTTCCTTTGCGTCCCAATTCCAGTCCCTTGATTGAACTTGGGACAATCGGGTTGGGAGATACACCGACACTTACGATAGCCAAATCAATGTCAATCGTCTCTGTCGCACCGGGTATAGCCACAGGGCTACGACGTCCGGAAGCATCCGGTTCGCCCAATTCCATCTTTTGCAGGATTACCTGTTTCACGCAGCCTTGTTCGTCTGCGATATATTCAATCGGATTATGCAGTGTCAGGAATTCCACTCCCTCTTCCTTGGCATGTTTCACCTCTTCGATACGGGCGGGCATTTCCTCTTCCGAGCGGCGATAGATAATCATGGCGCGTTCTGCTCCCAGGCGTTTTGCTGTACGGACGGAGTCCATAGCGGTATTACCGCCACCAATCACCGCTACATTCTTGCCGAAAGCTACCGGAGTATCAGATTCTTCGCTGGCGGCATCCATCAGGTTGACGCGAGTGAGGTATTCGTTGGAAGACATGATATTGATAGAATTCTCTCCCGGGATATTCATGAAGTTAGGCAGACCGGCACCGGAAGCCACGAATATACCCTTGAAACCTTCTTCTTTTAAGTCTTCTACGCTAATAGTCTTTCCTACGATGCAGTCTTTGACGAAATTTACCCCCATCTTGGAAAGGTTGTCAATCTCCACATCTACAATCTTGTTGGGTAGACGGAATTCGGGGATACCATATTTCAATACACCACCGATTTCGTGCAAGGCCTCGAATACAGTCACATTATATCCATATTTCGCCATATCACCGGCAAATGCCAATCCGGCAGGTCCCGAACCGATAACAGCTATTTTGATTCCATTTTTATCAGCGATGACAGGAACGGAAATCTGTCCGCTTTCGCGTTCATAATCGGCTGCGAAGCGTTCGAGATAACCGATGGCTACCGGTTTCTCATTCATCTTCAGATGAATACATTTGGACTCGCACTGTTTCTCCTGCGGACAAACACGACCGCAGACAGCCGGGAGCGCACTTGTCTCTTTCAGTGCCTTGGCAGCTTCGAGAAATTCTCCACGTTCGATGTTTTTGATGAAGCGGGGGATGTCGATACCTACTGGACAGCCTTCCGTACAGCCCGGATTAGCGCAGTCAAGGCAACGTTTTGCTTCTGTAACCGCCTGTTCTGCCGTCAAGCCTTGGTTTACTTCTTCTTTGCGGCTATGTGAACGGTATTCTGCATCGAGCTCGTTCATCTCAATGCGGGGAATAGCCGTACGTTCTTTCGGTTTCATTGCTTTACGCAATTCCTGTCTCCAGACAGCGTTGCGGCTCTTTTCGTCGATTTCTTTAGTCGCTTCACATTCGGGTTGCAACTTGTGCATTTCTTCGCGTTCTACTTTTTTAAACGCGCCCATGCGTTTCAGCATTTCGTCAAAATCTACTTGGTGACCGTCAAATTCCGGTCCGTCCACGCAGACGAATCTTGTTTTTCCGCCCACAGTAATACGGCAGGCACCGCACATACCTGTTCCGTCCACCATGATAGTGTTCAATGAAACATCAGTCGGAATCTCATATTTTTTAGTCAGCAAACAAACGAATTTCATCATGATGGCAGGACCGATGGCGAAGCATTTATCTACTTTTTCGCGTTTGATAACTTCTTCTACGCCTTCCGTCACCAGACCTTTACGGCCATAAGAACCGTCGTCTGTCATAATGATTACTTCGTCAGAGCTTTCGCGCATTTCTTTTTCCAGGATAATAAGGTCTTTGTTACGTCCAGCCAGCACAGTAATCACACGGTTGCCAGCAGCTTTCAAAGCCTGTACGATAGGAAGCATCGGAGCCACACCTACACCGCCACCGGCGCAGACTACTGTCCCAAACTTCTCTATATGTGTAGCTTGTCCCAGCGGACCTACTACGTCGGTAATGTAGTCACCTTCGTTCAGTTCACAAAGACGGGTAGAAGATAACCCGACTTCTTGCACAACCAAAGTAATAGTACCTTTTTTCACATCGGAACCAGCGATAGTCAAAGGCATACGTTCTCCCTTTTCGCCTACACGTACGATGACGAAGTGTCCGGCTTTGCGAGATTTAGCAATTAGAGGAGCTTCAATTTCAAATTTGAATACTTTCTCAGAAAAGCGTTCTTTGCTAATGATTTTGTTCATTATCTAATTAATTTGTTGGTTTTATTACGTAACTGCTAGCAGAATGTTATAAATTTCGGCAAAGATACGGCTTATTTACGAAAAACAAAAAAGAAAAGCCACTCTTTTGATGAGTGGCTCCCTATATATGAGTGAATATCTCTTCTTATTTCGTTCTGATTTTGTATCCGGCTACTCCATAATATAAGATAAACAGGAAGCAGGGGAGACACAACCAGTATGCCTGTTGCGGAGTAGCTACGTCTTTCAGCCAACCGTAGAGGGTAGGGATAACGGCTCCGCCGAACATTGCCATGATGAGTAATGACGAGCCTGCTTTTGTAAACTTGCCGAGGTCTGCCATAGCGAGCGGCCACAAAGCCGGCCACATCAGCGAGCATCCCAATGCCATAAACGAGATGAAATAGATAGAAATATGACTTGGTGTGAGTACAACCAGCAGTGAACCGATAATTGCCAGAATGGAGCAAATCTTTAAGGCTGTTGCCTGACTGAGGTATTTCGGGATAAAGATGATACCGCAGATGTAACCGATGACAATACCGATAGGAGCAATCCATGCATAGTTGGCAGCGCCTTCCAAGCCGAGTTCTTTGGCATAATCGACCAGTGTGCCGAGTGAAACTGTCTCAACGCCTACATAAAGGAACAAAGCCAGGCAGCCCAACAGCAAGTGCGGGAACTGGAAAACGGAAGTTTTACTTGCAGCATACGGACAAGCTTCGGCTTCGTCCTCGCTTTCATCTTCTCCGGCAGCTTTTACTTCGGGCAGCGGTGCGAAGAATGCCATAACACCCAGGGCGACAAAAGCGCAGATGATGATGATAAACGGCTTGCTCAAGTCTTCAATACCAATCAGGCTGACATCTTTGCCCAGTAACCATACAATGAAGATGGCAGGAATAGGCCACGCCAATTTGTTGCAGATACCCATAATACTGATACGTTTCGCAGCACTATCCAATGGTCCCAAGATGGTGATATAAGGGTTTACAGATGCTTGCAGATACGCATTGGCGGCTCCGCTAATGAAAGATGCCAACAGGAATAAGGTGAAGCTTTCCTGTGATGCCGATAGGATAAACAGGTAAAATGCCACAGCAAAAATAAAGAAAGACAGTGACATGGTGCGTTTGTAGCCAATCGCCTTGATGGTGAGCCCGGCAGGATAACCGAATACAAGGAATGGAATAAAGGTTGCAGCAATAATAAGGTAAGAAGCCGTGTTCGAGATTCCCAGTGATTTTTGTAATACGGGAACTAATAACGAGTTAATTCCTAATGCGAAACCAATCGCAAAGAACATGATGCCGATGAATGTCAAAGGCAGTACAAAACTTTTTGTGTTTTTTGTCATGGGGGTAAATGTGTTAAAAGGTTATGATTATATTTCTACCACAGATTACACTGATTTTCACAGATGAAGTAGAACTAACATTATTCAAAAGAAATCTGTGAAAATCAGTGTAATCTGTGGTGATTCTTTAGTCTATGATGTCGAAACCGCAGTACGGAACCAATGCTTTCGGAATTCTGATGCCTTCCGGAGTCTGGTTATTTTCGAGCAGGGCGGCAACGATGCGTGGCAATGCCAATGCAGAACCGTTCAATGTGTGGCAAAGTTCGGTTTTCTTGTCTGCATTACGATAACGGCATTTCAAGCGGTTCGCCTGATATGTGTCGAAATTAGAAACGGAACTTACTTCCAGCCAACGTTTTTGTGCTTCGGAATATACTTCGAAGTCAAAGCAGAGCGCAGCAGTAAAGCTCATGTCGCCACCACAAAGGCGAAGAATGCGATACGGCAATTCCAACTTCTGCAACAGTCCTTCCACATGATTCAGCATTTCCTGGTGAGACTGCTTGGAGTGTTCCGGCTTGTCAATGCGCACTAATTCTACTTTAGAGAATTCGTGCAGGCGGTTCAATCCACGTACGTCTTTACCGTAAGAACCTGCTTCGCGACGGAAACATTGCGTGTAGGCGCAGTTCATAATCGGCAATTGCTTTTCTTCCAGGATTACATCACGATAGATGTTAGTGACAGGAACTTCTGCTGTCGGAATCAGGTATAAGTCGTCCACTTCGCAATGGTACATCTGTCCTTCCTTGTCGGGAAGCTGTCCTGTGCCATAGCCGGAAGCTGCGTTGACTACTGTCGGCGGCATGATTTCCGTATATCCGGATTTGCGTGCTTCGTCCAGGAAGAAGTTGATAAGGGCGCGTTGAAGCTGTGCACCTTTACCTTTATATACAGGAAAGCCTGCGCCTGTGATTTTAACACCCAGGTCAAAATCAATCAAGTCATATTTCTTTGCCAGTTCCCAGTGAGGGAGTGCATCCTTGGGAAGTTCGGTTTCCATGCCACCCATTTTTTCTACAACGTTGTCTTCGGCTCCTACACCTTCGGGCACTTCGTCATAAGGAACATTGGGGATGGTATAGAGAATATTCTGCATGTCAGTCGCAGCCTGTGTCATGGTGGCGTCCAGTTCCTTGTTGCCTTCTTTCAGTTCGGCAACGCGGGCGCGTGCAGATTCGGCCTCTTCTTTCTTGCCTTCCTTCATCAGTTGGCCGATGGTGCGTGAAAGCGAGTTTACCTCTGCCAGGTTTTTATCTAATTGATTTTGCGTGCTACGTCTCTTGTCGTTTAGAGCGATCACTTGTTCGATCGTTTCTTTTGCATTTTTGAAATGCTTCTTTTCCAGTCCGCGGAGTACCGCCTCTGTGTTTTCTGTAATTTGTTTAATGGTAAGCATATCTATACTTTTTATGTACTTTCGTTTAATGGATGCAAAGATAAAGAAAAAACGAACAACCAAGCAATGAAAACGGACATAAAAAAGAAAGGAGATGCAATCCTTTTCGGATTACATCTCCTTCTCTCGAATATTTTGGGTTGTGCAATTATGCTTCAGTTGCAGGAACTACAGAAACATATCTTCTGTCTTCTTTACCAACTTTGAAACTAACTGTACCATCTACTAAAGCGAAAAGAGTGTGGTCTTTACCCATTCCCATGTTTTCACCCGGGTGGAATTCAGTACCTCTTTGACGAACGATGATGTTACCTGCTTTGCAAGCTTCGCCACCAAATATCTTAACGCCTAATCTCTTACTTTGTGATTCGCGGCCGTTCTTAGAACTACCGACACCTTTCTTGTGTGCCATTTCTTCTTACTGTTTTAAATTGATTAAGCTACTACTTCTGTGATTGTTAACTCTGTAAACTGTTGACGGTGACCGTTCAGTTTTCTGTAACCTTTTCTTCTTTTCTTGTGGAAAACAAGAACTTTGTCGCCTTTTACCAAGTTTGAAACAACCTGGCAAACAACTTTTGCGCCTTCTACAACAGGAGCACCTACAGTTACATTTCCGTCTTTGTCTACCAAAAGAACTTTTTCAAATTCTACTGTTGAGCCGTTTTCTGCACCTTCGATGTGGTGAACGAACAACTTCTGACCAGCTTCTGCTTTAAATTGCTGACCGTTAATTTCTACAATTGCGTACATCTTATATATAAATGTATAAGTTAGCTCCGGCGGGTGGTCTTTAATCACTTAGAGAACTCTTTATCGAACCCGTTGCGGAATAATCGGGCGCAAAAGTACTATTTTTATTCATCTCCGGCAAATATTTCTTTTATTTTTTTGCATTGTTGTAATTATGGCTTGTTATATTTGCTTGTTCCTGTAAAAAATATTATCTTGTAAACAAAAAATAGGTAAAGGGTTCGATGTTGAAATATTATGAACAATAAATAAAAAACTCTTATGAAAACAAAACAATTATTTTTCTTATATTCATTTGTTTTGATGAATATTTCTTGTGATTTGGAGCACGGTATGTCTAATGATGTAGACGATATTATAAATAAAACAGAAGACATCTCTATTTTCAATGATAGCCTCAAGGCTATATAATCAGAATATTCTTCAACTCGGGATAATTTGGATGGAACATCTGGATATGTTCGTAAATTGTCTCCTTACGATAATGTTGCAGATATACATTGGACATTGGGTAAATATTGTCATTTTATAGCATTGGACGCAGAAGTTGTAATTCCTGTTTCTAACCGTTGGGAATTGCATGCTGAACAAAATCTAAATAACTATATACATATGATTACTTATCCAGGGCAATATAGATATTATGTGAGATATTATGAGGAAGGAAGACCAACATACCCAATGCGGACGGATAGAGAGATTTGTATCGGTGGAATGACAGTAAATACAATCTCGACTACGGATCCGGTAGAGCCATCTGTGGAATGTAATCATGATTATAGTAAGATATCATTCGGTTACTATGAGATTCTTGGAAATGGAAATTATGTGGTTTTTGGTAGTATAATTTGTACTGATAGTTACAGATTAGTTTTATCTAGTCCTAATATTCAGAATTTCGAGTTGGTACAAGAAATTTCTGCTATGCCTGGAACACGTGAAATTGAATTTTCTTTAAGGACTCCTGATCTATATAATTTAAAAATCTACTCAAATAGGTGCACAAATGGTTATCAAAATTGTAAAGACTATAGGGTTATTCAATTTAGTACTGCAATTCCTCATATGGGGAAGGAACCATTGTATCCATTTAATTCAAAACTAATTAGTATGAAATTTAGTAGGTTTCTTTTTGTTGTATTATTAATAAGTATTTCTAGTGGTAGTTATGCGCAAAATGCCAATTCGTTAGATGCTAAGACGATTATGGAGAAAGCAGTTGCCTTCGCAGACAATTATCCGATAGAGAAAGTATACTTGCATTTTGATAATAATAGTTACTATTTGGGTGAAACATTATGGTATAAAGCGTATGTTGTAACGGATGGAACGAGGAGGGCGACAATAAGTAAGGCGCTTCATGTAGAATTGTGGAATCAGTATGGGCAGAAAGCGGATGAGCAACTCCTTGAGATTGAAGAGGGAGTAGCTTGTGGACAGTTCAATTTGAAGACAAGGATGCTGCCTGGTTATTATGAAGTACGTGCTTATACAAGTTGGATGCGCAATTGGGGCGATTTGAATTATTTTTCCCGTGTCTTTCCGTTTTATGCTGCACCTGCTGTAGGAGAAGAATGTAAAAAAGAACTCATTAATTTTCGTTTGGACTTATCAATGAAAGAACGTCCGCAGGTGAAGTATAAAAATGTGGATATATCTTTTTTCCCGGAGGGTGGGAATCTTGTACAAGGTGTGTGGTCAAAGGTAGCGTTTCGTGTTAGGGCGGAGAAAGAACCATTTCCGGATATTAAGTTGAAAGTTTATTCTGCCAATGACAAACTGATTGATACTTGTTCTGTAATGCATGACGGAATGGGATGGTTTAGGTATTGTCCGTCAAAGAAAAACGGATATGTGAGATTCATGTATAAAGGGAAGAAGTATAAATTTGATTTGCCCAATTGTGCGGAAAAGGGCGTTTGCATGTCCTTAACTCCATCAGTCAATGATACTTTGGCGGTTAGCCTGCATCGTGATTCTGAAACTCGTGTTGATACATTTACAGTCGGCATCATAGCTGGCTGTCGTCCTTATCAGGCTTTAAATGTGATAACGAATGATAAAAAAGTGAATCTAGAATTTCCGTTGGCAGACATTCCGGGAGGAGTTGCTCAGTTGATTCTGATGACGTCCTATGGGAAAATATTGTGCGAGCGAATGTTTTTCGTTAATCGTCCTAGTCGATATGTGAATATATCAGTCGATAATGATTTTGATATATTGAAGCCCTGTGAAAAAGTTGACCTTAAGTTGAGAGTGACAGGGGGGGATGACCGTCCGGTATCTACTAACTTATCAGTCTCAGTAAGATCAATATTGAACAGTGATGTTCAGTGTGAATATGATAATGCTCGTACCAACTTACTACTGTCTTCGGAGGTGCGTGGCTACGTTCATCGTCCGGAATATTATTTTCTTCCGGATGGCAACGTGCGTACGCAGGAATTGGATTTGTTACTTGCTGTACAGGGATGGAAAAAGTATAATTGGGAAAATCTGTCATTTCCATCTATTCCGGCTTATCTACCAGAAACTTCATTACAGTTGTCCGGCAGATTAAAATCAATGTGGACAGGACATTATTTGTCAGATGCAGAAGTGAGTATTATGATTCGTGATTCTGTGGTAGCTATGGGAAGTATTCGCACTGACTCACTGGGTTACTTTGTTTTTCCACTTCCCGAATTACAGGGCAGAAAGGAGGCTATACTTCAATCGCGCGTGGGAAAAAAGAAAAATAGGAAAAGATGTTATTTTTTGTTGGATCGTCATTTTGCTCCTCCATTGAGGGCCTACGAACCCGAAGAGTTATTGCATTTGTGGGATTCGTTGCCAAATCTTGACCATTTATTCAGATTGGGTGATAGAACGTCGCAACTGAAAGATGGAGACGGTATTTGGTTGGATGAAGTTTTGATAAAAAGTAAAAAGAGGTTGCTTCCACCTGTAGAATATGATAGGTCGATTGCTGCTGTGTTTGATGTGGAGCGATTGGTAGAGGATGATTTGGATAAAGGTAAGCGGTACATATCATTGTATGATTTTCTACGTAATCGGTTATCATCGTTTAAAATTGATAAACAGGGGAGTTATTGGTATAATGGCAAAGGTATTCTTCCCATTGTAAACGGACGTGTTATATTGAATCCTGTCTTTACGCATCAGCTTTTCTCTGAAGTAGAGGGCATTCGTTCGGTGGCGTTTTGTATAGGCTCGGGTGCGGATAAGTATTTGTCTAATGCGCTGTCGGAACGAGAGGCCACAGATGTGGATGGGGTGAACTGGAATATGCAGATGAAAGAGATGGAGCAGGTTGTTAATGGAGTGGTGGATGAAAAAAGTGGGCGTATGAAATTTTTGGCTACAGAGGATGAGTCCGACTATGTTACGCTAGGTTATTTAGGAAATAATGGGGTAGTCATGATAGTAGACACAAAGCCAGGTATCGATTACCATCTGAAGCATAAGACAGCTCGCGGTCTTCGCCCTACTTATGTTTTAGGATATACACAACCTGAAGCTTTTTATTCACCTGATTATTCAAAAGATGATTTATCTATTTCTGTAGATCATCGTCGTACCTTATATTGGAATCCTAATGTGTGTACAAACGAACATGGAGAAGCTGAGATTGTTTTTTATAATAATCAGGAACATACCATCTTGAATGTTAATGTAGAGACCGTTACTATTGATGGAAGAATCGGGGCATTTAATCAATAGTTTGAGAAACAGGCAAATGTCAGTCGTTACTAATTAGGGTGTCCTGTTTTACGTTCCTGTTTTTTCTTCAAGGCTCATAAGGGTACGAGAAATGAATAATTAATTGGTACTTCCTGCTTTCACAGTTGAGCATGATTGGCCGGTTTACTATGGCTTTCTACTCCTGTCTGGCTAGGTGTCGAATGTTTCAAACGTTGGAACAAAGTGTTTCATGCTTTGAAACTGTTAGTTCCAAGTAATGAAACTTTTAGTTTCAAGGCTTTGAAACTCTAGTTTCAAGCGTTAGAAACTAAAGTTTCCAGATGGAGAAACAAGAGTTTCAAGTGTATGAATGAACCAACTCTCCAAGATTTTTCATAATCATCCGATGCGGATACGCTTGAAGTTCTTCTTCGGTAGTCATCCCGTTGAGCACCGCTGCAAAATCCACTCCTGCATTCCGGGCAGTTTCTGCATCTACGGTGCTGTCTCCGATATATAATGTTTCTTGTGGTGTACTTCCCAAATGTTCTAAAGCAAACTGTACTCCTTCCGGTGAAGGTTTCGCTGCTTTTACATCTTCTCCGCCTACTATAATATCAAGAAAATCTTTTGGCAGATATTCTTCGAGGAAGCTCAATATCCGAAAGCGATATTTGGTAGAGATGATTCCAATGCGGGCACCCCGTTGCTTCAACTCTTTCAGGGTGGATAACGTGTCGGGGAAGAGACGTGTGTTTACATTCATATGAACATCGGCTTCCTTTCTGTATTCCTGTCGGAAGGCTTCAAGCTGTGCTGGGTCATTGATTCCGGTGAGAATACTGAAAGATTCTTCCAGTGTTTTGCCGATAGTGCGTTTGATAGCTTCATCGGTGACGGTTAGATACTGGTGGCGGGTGAGCACAATTCTGAAACACTTAACGATACCGCGTGACGAATCGGCTAAGGTATAGTCGAAATCGAATAAATAGGTTTTGTAGTTCATTGGGAAACTTTTCTGCAAAAGTAATAAAATACTTTTCTTATTTCGCAGGTTCTACTCTTATTTCACAGGTTCCACCGTATATCCTTGTTTTTTAAGTAAGTTTAGCAATCCTTTTTCACCGGGAAGGTGCAGGGCGCCGACGGCAACGAAAGTAGGAGCAGCTTTCATGATAGCCGGTAGTTTTCCTGCCCATGCCTTGTTGCGGTTGTAAATCATGGCATCTTCCTCACCGGGAGTCGCGTCGCATTGATTACCCCTGCGCTCTTCGCTGATTCGGAGCATTTCGTTCAAGTCCTGTTTCATGTAGGCGTTGGTGAGCTTTTTCAGGTTTTCTACTTCGGTGTCGATGTTGTTGAGCGTACACATTAGCAGTTGCGCTTGCCGTTGCAAGGAATAACCGTTGAAGAGCAGGTCAAATTGGAACTCCGCGGTTTCCAGTCCGTCTACTTTTTTTCCGTTTTGGGTGGCTTGGGACTGGAAGAAGGTGTCGAGTTGTTCTTGCGGATTGAATTTGCCTATATGTTTTACATAAGCCACCACTACTACATTATTCAGCAGGAATGCAGGTTTCAGTTTGGGGGCTGCGTTTAAATCTATCATCAGGTTCTCTTTGCAGAATTTGTTGGCAGTTGCGAAGTCTTCGGGCGATAGGAGTGAAGCCAGCGTGGTGTCGTTGGCAATCATCATGGCCTGCTGCATCTTCTGCATGGTAGCCGGTGATTGCATTTCGGACATTTTCAGTTCGCCATATACCTGTTGGGTTTCTTTCATAGCTTTTTGAAGTCCGGCGATGCTGTCCATGATGCTGAACGGAGCCAGATGGTGCGTACCTATAATGTAAGATGATTGTTCCAGTCCGTTGCCGGATACTTTCCATAAAAGTTGTGCGTTTGCGCTGAATGCTACGCAGATAAATATTACTGCTCCGATAAATGACTTCATAATGCTATATTCTTTAGAGTTGCTGATTTGATTGTTAACGTATTCTGCCACCGCATATCCAATGCCTGCTATAATAATCTTCGCCCAGCCTGCTGACGATTACTCCCCGGCTCGTACTGGAATGGATGAATTTCCCATTTTTCAGGTAGATGCCTACATGGGCTACTTTCTTTTTCGAGCGGTTGCTGCTGAAGAACACCAAATCCCCTTCCTTGAGATTTCGCTTGGCTATCTTATTGCTTTTATTTTTGAGCTCTTCCGAGTTTCGCGGCACTTGGGTACGATATACTTTCCGGTATATCTGATAGACCATGCCCGAACAGTCGGTTCCCCTTTTCGAATCTCCGCCGCCACGGTAGGGAGTGCCTATCCAGTCGGCAGCTTCCAGATAGAGTTTATGATTGTCTTCAAGGTTGATGTCTACGCCCAATAAGATGGAAGCCCGCGCCAATGCCTGATAGTCCAGGCGGGGAGCGGATGTGCGACAGGAACTGAGGATGGCGGTCAGCCCTGCCAATATGAAAAATAGTTTGAAGTAAACTTTCATTATTTGTCTTCAATCGTAATTTGTAAATCGTCAAATCGTAAATCCCCTTATTCTTCCACATTGAAATAGGCTTCCAGCTCTGTCTCTGCCGAATTGTCCTCATTCATAATGTCCCGGATAATCACTCCGTGTTCCAAGAGGGCGATTCGCGGACATACATCTACGGTATGGTTCAGGTTATGGCTGGAAATGATGACCGTAGCCTGATGCTCTTCATTGTACTTTTTGAGCAGGTGCTTGATGATAGACTGCGAACTGGGGTCGAGGAAATTGAACGGCTCGTCCAATATCAATAATTGCGGATAATGAAGCATGGCGGAGATAATGCCAATCTTCTGTTTGTTTCCGGCAGAGTAGTTGCGGATTAGTTTTTTTTGTCCGATGACTTCTCCGTTCATGAAACGCTCGAAGGGAATGAGACGTTCGTCCACTTCCTCTTTCTTCAATCCGTACATCTTTCCGATAAAGTAGAAATATTCTTCGGGAGTGAGGTAATCAATCAAAAAGCCGTCGTCGATAAAAGCACCGGTGAAGGCTTTCCAATCTTCGTTTTGGCTCACATCAATGTCGTTAATAACCACTTTCCCATCGTCCGCTTTCAGCAAGTCCAGCATTAATCGAAAGAGGGTCGTCTTTCCCGCACCGTTGTTTCCCACCAATCCGAGCATATCGCCTTGATTGATTTCATAGTGTTCTATGTTTACGGCAACCTTCTCACCGAAATTCTTTTTAAGTTTGTCAATGGTAATCATGATTTTCAATGTTTATATGGTTAATGCTCCATGAAGGTCTATTGGCGGCTGTCTCTGAAACCTTCCATGTTCTCATATCTCCGTTTCATGAAGCGATGATATACATTCTTTATCCATAAAGGAGAGGTCAGGGTAAATCCCAGTCCAATCGCCAACA
This sequence comes from Bacteroides acidifaciens, assembly GCF_903181435.1. NCBI lineage: Bacteria > Pseudomonadati > Bacteroidota > Bacteroidia > Bacteroidales > Bacteroidaceae > Bacteroides > Bacteroides acidifaciens. The sequence goes on along the minus strand of NZ_CAEUHO010000001.1, from coordinate 2,756,185 downwards.
GGATAATGTAGGTGATTGTTTCGCCTAAGAATGCGTTTAGTGTACTATATAAGATGAGCGGCACTCCGAATGCTCCGAAGTTTACCAGCATTTGTATCGCGCTGTTGGTCTGGCGGCTTGTTACTTTTTCATTCAGGGAGACGGTCTGCTTGTTGTAGACTGCCAGTTGGAAGAAGCAGAAATAGATAAAGCCGATGGTATAGAAAAACCAGGCGAAAGCACCCAGCAGGGTGAGCTTGTTCATGATGATGGCGGGAATCATTAATATGAAAGGTATGATTTCGCCGATGCTGTATGTATAATATTTCGCTTTCAGCAGGCTCATGATTGACTCTTTGCGAGACATCAGTCCGTCGATATAATTGCCTTCGAACGACATTAACTGCGAAAGGATAATCATTCCGAATACGGCAAAGTTATAAACACAGATAAAAGAAGTCATAAAGTTTCCGTCGTAGACACTTGAGAAACTGAGAGCGATGGAGAAAGCCAGGACTACGATACCTACACTGCGCAGCGCACCTTTGCAACGGCGGTTGCGTAAAAGCATTTTCAGTTCCAGTCTCATGTATTCGCCGACTTCTCCGTAGCGTTCGAAGAATTTGTATTCGGAGACATTTTTAATTTGGGTATCGTCTGTTTTTGCCAGTTCTGCATAGATAAGCCCCGACATAATCTTGCGGTTTATTAGCCATAAAAGGAAGATAACCAGTATAGTGCCGAGAAAATAGAGAATGTTCCCCTGAATATACCCGTCTCCCAAATCCATGAAGAAATAGAAGAGAGGGCTATCCTTGGGAATAAAAAGAAGGCAGCCTATTCCACCGTAGAAAGCGATGGGTAATAGAATCCACCAAATACGTTCGTTGATAAGTGTGCGGCACAACAGATACCAGTAATTGTTGGCAAGAATCAGAAGCAGGATACCTATAAGATAGGTGATGACACCGAGGACACCAAAATATTTGGTAATAGTGATGAAGGAAAAAGGGACAAACAGGAACAACCAGAAGAGGTTGAACAGGCTGAGTCCGGAGCGGATAAGCAGGAAGTCGATGACACGGTTTCGTTTAACCGGCAGCAAGAGGTAAGGTTTTACCTCTTGTGTCGGTGTTTTTTGTAACGGAACACGCAACAGGAAGTCGAGTGCCAGGATAAATATCAAGACAACTGCGTTCATTACATGATATGGCTCCCGATTGGGAACCATATCTGAAAATCCGAACGCGAACGTCGTACCGAAGAATATCAGGTAACCGGCCCAAAATGCGCCCATGACATAACCGAGTATTTTAGCAACTTTGTTCTTTTCATACATCGGATGCCGTTTGGCGGCGAGCCTTCCATGTTTGCGTAGTTCGTTGAGTATCATCATTCTGTTGATATATACTAAGGGAATATTATTTGTTTTCTTCCGGCATAGTCATTACAACTTGAATTTCGTTGTTCTGTTTCAGCAGTTTGGCAAGGAAGTCCTGGACTTCTTTGGCTGTGATGCTGTTGACCAACTTTTCATAGTCTTTTGTTTTGTCGACGCCGGTGTAGAAATATTCGTCCAGATTATTGAGCCAGTAGCCGTTTTCTTTCTGGGCGTCTTTGTACTTCTTCAACATATATTCTTTAATCTTCTGCATATGCTCGGCAGTCGGGCCTTCTTTCGCCATCTTGTTCAACTGTTCTACGACGATGGCAGACAATTTATCTTTCTTGGCAGGGTCGGTCTGGAATACAATCTGCAGGACAAGTTCTTCTTTCGGATATTTGCTGAGGCTCCCATTGCAGTTTACACCATATGTGCCGCCTTCTTTTTCACGGATTTCTTCTGTATAAACCATGTCCAAAGCCTGGTCGAGGAAGCTGAGCAAAAGATTGTTGTGTAAGTCGTACTTGCAAGCACCGCTGTAAAGGAACATGATGGTAGCCATCGGAGTTTCCTGTTTCTTGGCGAATTCATTCTTGTATTCACCCTTGCGGATATCCATCTTGTTGTCCTTGAAAGTCTCTTTGCGGTTGATAGACGGCAGAGCACCCAAGTATTTGGCAATCATCGGCTTCATCTGTTCCAGATTTACGTTTCCTACCAGATAGAAGGTAAAGTCGCTTGCATCTTTGAAACGGTCTTTGTACATTTCGATGATACGGTCGTAGTTGATTTGGTCTACCATGCTTTCTCTCATCTTGATAGCACGCGGGTGGTTGCCGTACAAAGCACGTGTCACTGTATCGCTGAACGCAGTCATCGGGTTGGCATCCGCATTTTGAAGTTGCGCTTTCAAGCGGTTCTTATAAGATTCGAATGCTTCATTGTCCTTACGCGGAGAAGTGAATGTAAGGTAAGTAAGTTGCATCATTGTCTCGAAATCTTTCGGAGAACAGCTTCCGGAAATGGTTTCGGTCGTATTGCCGATGCCTGAACCTACTGACGCACGTTTGCCGGCAAGAGCCTTGCCCAAGTCTACTTTGCTGAAATTACCGATTCCGCCTACCAGGGCTACACCGTTCAACTGGGAGATATTGATGATTTCTTCGTTCGGAAATACGCTTGTACCACCGAAACTTACACCTTTCATTATAATCTGGTCGGCTTTGAAATCTGTCGGCTTCACATATACCTTCACACCATTGGAAAGTACCAGTTTCGTACTGCCATAGACATCTCCTGCTTTTTCGGATACAATCTTTCCGCCTTTGATGTCTTCGGAGATAAGCGGTTCGTTAGAAACTTTGTCTTCATACGGTTTCAGGTCGAATGACTTCATCTCTTTCAGCAGGGCAGCGATTTCTTCCTTGCTGGGATATTTCACACCTTCTTTTTCGGGACCGGCAAGCAGCACCACTTGGTTGTTGTCGGTGATTAGCCGTTGCATAAACTTGTTGATTGCATCTACCGGAATGTTCGGTGCCATCTGATTGACAAGCATATATTCGAATTCGATGCCCGGAATCGGTTCTTTGTCGAGGAAGTTGTTTACGTATTCATCAACGTATGCGCCGCTCTTTGTCTTTTCGCGTTCATTGTAAGCAGATTCTACGGCTTGCATATAGTTGGCGCGTGCACGTTCGTATTCTGTGGCAGTGAAACCGAAGCGGCGTGCGCGTTCAGCTTCTTCCAGTACAGTTTTCATCGCCAGTTCGATACCGTCTATTTTGCTGCTTGCGCTTAGGCTGAATGCGTCTTTCGTTTTGGCAAGGAAGAACTCACCATATCCTGCACCTGCGCTGGTGAAAGGTGGGTTGGCTGTCTGTCGAAGTTCGTTCAGACGGTTGTTCAGCATATTCGTAGCCATGTTCAGCATATATTGGGTAGCATAATAGGCGATGGTATTCTTCATGGAATCCGGTGTAGCGTCTTGCTTGAAGAAGATGTTTACAGAAGGATTTTTCACTTCTTTGTCCGTACCGATGTAGATAAGCGGTTCCTGATTGTCCGCTACCGGATAGTAGATGCGTTCGGCAGGATTTACCGGAGCTTTTACATCGGCAAAAACCTTTTTCAGTTTCGCTTCTATCTCGTCTACGTTGATGTCACCGACAATGATAATTCCTTGCAAGTCTGTACGATACCATTTTGCGTAGTAGTCGCGGATATCCTGGTAAGGGAAGTTGTTGATTACGTCTATGCTTCCGATAGGCATACAGTCTGCGTATTTGGAGTTGGGGTACAGGGTGGACTGCGCATCTGTCATGATGCGGAGCATGCCGCTGTTACGGCTTCTCCATTCTTCACGGATGACGCCACGTTCTTTGTCGATTTCTTTGTCGGCAAGGGTGATGGCATTTGACCAGTCGTGAAGGATAAGCAGGCAGGAGTCTATGACATTGACGTTCTCTGTCGGCACGTTGCTGATATTATAGACAGTTTGTTCGACACCGGTATACGCATTCAGGTTCGTACCGAACTTGATACCTTTGGTTTCGCACCAGGGCACGATGCCCAGTCCGGTTTCGTCACCCGGGAAATGTTTGGTTCCGTTGAAAGCCATGTGCTCCAGGAAGTGAGCCAGACCGCGTTGCTGCGGTTCTTCGAGGATAGAACCTACTTTCTGGGCAATGTAGAATTCTACACGCTTCTCGGGGAGTGCGTTGTGTCGAATGTAATAAGTAAGTCCGTTGTCCAACTTGCCGATACGGACATTCTTGTCCACAGGCAGTTGTTGCATGGGTTGTGCAAGTACGGGCTGAAAATTGCAGCATATGATAAGAACTGCAATGAATAATCCACGTAATAAATGTTTCATGTTCTATTTAATTTAAATAAATGTTTCTGAGTAATTTGTCGTTGTATTTAGTCACAAATCACAAATAGAGAGGGAAAAACGTCATTTTATAGCTTCGCGTATGCGGACTAACTTAGTTAACAGCCCTTCCAATAGGTCTAATTTGAGCATATTGGCACCGTCACTTTTGGCTACGGCAGGATTTTCGTGCGTTTCGATAAAGATGCCGTCAACGCCTGTGGCAACGCCTGCTTTGGCTATGGTTTCTATCAGTTGCGGCATTCCACCGGTCACTCCGCTGGTTTGGTTGGGCTGTTGCAATGAATGGGTGACATCCAGGATAACAGGATAACCGAATGTCTGCATTTCGGGGATACCGCGATAGTCAACGACCAAATCCTGATAACCGAAAGTTGTTCCGCGTTCGGTCAGCATCACATTCTTGTTTCCGGCTTCCACTACTTTATCGGCAGCAAATTGCATAGCCAAAGGGGAGAGGAACTGTCCTTTCTTGATGTTAATCGTCTTTCCGGTCTTGGCGGCTGCTACCAACAGGTCTGTCTGGCGACAAAGGAAAGCGGGAATCTGAAGAATATCCACATATTCGGCTGCCATTTCTGCTTCTTCGGCACTATGGATATCTGTTACGGTAGGAACTCCGAACGTATCGCGTACCTTTTGCAGCACTTTCAGAGCTTTCTCATCACCGATACCTGTAAACGAATCCAGGCGTGAGCGGTTTGCCTTGCGGTATGACCCTTTGAATACATAAGGAATCTGCAATGCTTCGGTGATTTTAACTACTTGTTCGGCAATACGCATTGCCATCTCTTCGCCTTCTATCACACAAGGACCGGCAAGTAGGAAGAAATTGCCGGCAGGATTGTTTTTAAGTTCTATCATTTTTATGCTATTATTAGTTTATTTCTTAGGCACGGATTACGCGGACTGATTACACAGTTTGTGCAGATTATGATTTACTGGAAACCGTGTAATCTGTGCCTGATTTTATTAGTTCGGAATAATAAGTGTTGTCTTTTCAGGAAGTATGCCCACTTCCAACGGAAAATGCTTAGGCAATAAACGTCCGTCCAAATCCACAGACGCGTTTTGTGCCCGGAGTACTTTCACTTTCTTTGTCCGGTAGCTTTTCACTACTTTGTGATTCAGGATTCTTCCCTGGATAAGCATCCATAAGCCGGAAATGATTTGCAGGAATTCGGGGCGGTAGATAACGGATACGTCCAGCCATCCGTTGTAAGGAACGGCACTCGGAGTCTGTCCCCATCCCCATGCGCTGCCTACGCATACCGTCATGATACGTCCGCGGATGTGCTCGTCATTGATTCGTAAATGCATTCTGTATAGTTTCCGCTCGAATATCAACGAGAACAGGGCGGCAACATACGAAAGGAATTTCACTCCCCAGAAACGTTTGGTCTGGTCGGTGATTTTTACGATTCGTGCACCCAGTCCGATATTGACGGCATTGAGGAAGTAGCGGCGATGATGTTCTTTGCCGTCATAGAAGTTGCAGTATCCTACGTCTATCTTTTTCAGGCGGTGGTTGATGATACAGTCTACGGCAGGTTTATACTCGGTGCTGAGGCCCCAGTATCTGGCAAAGTCGTTTCCGATACCGTTCGGTATAAAACCGAGGGCTATATTCTCTTTGTCTTCGGCATCGGATAGCATAATGCCGTTGATGGCATCATTCAAAGCGCCATCACCACCCACAACGACAATTGTGCGATAACCGTTGTTTGCTAAAATCTTAGCGAGACGTTCTACTGAACCGAAACCTTCGGATTGCACATAGTCATAGTCAACACCTTTGCTGTCCATGTATTCCTTGATTTCTTTCCAGCGCTTTTTTACCTTTCGGGTGCCGGCTTTCGGGTTATAAATCACTCCCCATTTCTTCGGTTCTACACTCATATCCGTATTTCTATCCTACTGTATTTAAAATCTCACTATAAATAACTGCCAAATATACTAAATCCCTTCCAGTTTTTCTTTGACAAACGCTATCTTTTCTTCCATCGGCAGTTCCGCGCTCATCCAATGGATGGTAAATCCTCTTCTTTCCATGCCCCGGAACCAGGTCATCTGCCGTTTGGCAAACTGGTGAATTGCTATTTCCAGACCATTGAACATTTCTTCATAAGTCAATTCGCCTATGACGTACAAGGTCAGGTACTTGTATTCCAGTCCGTAGTATATCAAATCATCCGGTGCGATACCTTGTTCAATCAAATGTCGCACTTCGTCTACCATGCCTTCGTCCAACCGTTGTTTCAGTCTCCGGCTAATCTTTTCGCGACGCAGTTCCCGGTCGATAGCCACACCAATGATAAGGCTGTTCAACTTCGGAAACTCCCGTTCGGGAACGGGATTGGCAGCATAATACTCTTCAATCTCTATGGCTCGGATAGCACGTTTCACCGTATCCACATCAGTAGAGTTGTGCAACGCTTTATACCGGCTTAATATTTCTGTCAGTTCTTCCAGAGAATGATTCGCCAGGCGGGCACGCAATTCCGGATTTTCCGGCACGGGCATGAGCTTGTATCCTTTCAGTACGGATTCAAGATACATGCCTGTCCCTCCACATAAAACGGGGAGACAACCTTTTTGTTTGATTGATTCGTAAGAAATCAGGAAATCGCGCTGATATTCAAATACATTGTATTTATATCCGGGGTCGGCAATATCAATCAGGTGATAGGGGATAGCACGTCCGTTTACCGTATAGTCGGCGAGGTCTTTTCCTGTGCCAAGGTCCATTCCCCTGTATATCTGACGGGAATCGGCACTGATAATTTCCGTGTTGAGTTCATTGGCCAAAGCAGCGGCAAAAGGTGTTTTACCCGAGGCTGTAGGTCCGAGTATGGCGATTAAATCATAGTCCGGCATAGCTTCATTCTTTTATATCCGCAAAAATACGAAATAAATTTTACTTGTTTGGGATTCAGTCGCTTTTTATTTCTTTTGCTGAAGATAGGAATCAAGTAAGCGGGATGTTGTTTTCGTCTTATAAAAGTATCGGGTTATTGGTTTATAGTTTGTATGACTCGGCATGCTTTCCCCTTTTTATCCACACCCTCTATTATTATATCTTCCGGTGCAGTGCTGTCCGGAGTATAATATTCAATGGTTGCTTTTCCTTCTGCGTCCAATTGTAGTAACGGGTTCCAGTAGATAGTACTCCGTAAGTCTGAACGTTGTGCATTCTTCTTTTCGGGGGTATCGTAAGCAGGTACATAGAACTCAACCGAATCGCTGTATCCCAGTGGGGTGCACGTGATAATACCCTGTGCAGGTTTGGCGGGAAGGTTTTTTCCATCTTTTAATGTAATGACAATGGCACCTGCCGAACCACGGGAACCTAATATGGCGGCATCGGCTCCACGAAGAAGACTTAGGCTAGACATATCGCTGGTTTGTATCATAGTCAGTATGTCGTTGTCGTCTTCATAGACAACGTCGTCAATGACAATGACCGGTTGTTCGGGGTTGTTGCGGATATGTATTTCGTTGCCGTTGGTTACACTGACTCCCGGAAGTCTGCTTACCGCATCGAAGGCGGTTTGGGCTCCACCACTTTCGAGTTTGTCTCCCTCGATGGTGTAAGTATTGATTCCGCCCGTGTAGATACTTTCTGAACGGGGCTTGGAACGATTTCCTGTGATTAGTACTTCTTTCAGGTTATATACTCTCATGCCGCCTTCCATATAATACTGGTCGCGTGTGTTGAGCAGATAGTCTTCCATGAAGATTGCCGCTCCGTCGCGGAATGGAGATTTGCGCGAAGCAAGTGGGTATTTGGGAGTGTCGATTTCTATGTCTACTCCGGCAAATCCTCTTTTGGTACGTGCTTGGACGAGGAAAGTCGTACTATCTCTGAAAGATGTATTCACGATAAATTCTCCTTTCTCATCTGTCGTGGTAGTAGCGACGATATTCTGTTTGGGGGCTAAGATACAAATGGGACCTTTCTTTACATTATTTCCGAAAAATCCTTTGATTCGTCCGCTGATGGTTTGCCCTTTTTCCATATAATTAGTGAGATTCAGCGAGGGAGCAGTCAGTACGTTTTTGATATGATGTCTGCGCCATCCGTGAGTCATCATTAAGAAGTCAAGTGTTCGTAGTGTCCTGGGGTCTTGATGAAGAAAATAATATCCGGGGTCTTCTATATATCCTTTCAAATCAGAAGTCAGTAGCAGATTTGATAGGATATTATCTGCGAGAGAATCCGGTCGGATGCTTCTCCGGTCAGTGATGCTGATAGAGAATTTGCCTTCTATGGGGTTACCGTTATTATCTTTTGCTGAAATTTGCAGGGATACTTTTTCTCTTTTCCCGTATGTAGGTTTATCGGACTGGATTTGCCATTGGTGGGGATTCCGGTCGGGCACAAAGACTAACCGTTCACTGAGTGCGTTTCCTTGTTGGTCGATGAGCATAAAATGGGTAATGCCTGCGGTGAAGAGGCTATCATTCATTCTTCCGAAAGTCCTGCCGGTATTGATTGGTTGAAGAATAGCCAGTTTCCCACGGGTATGTGCTATTAAAAATAACTTTTGCGGCCATTCGGTAGTCTCCGTTTTCTGAATTTCATAGCGTATTTCCTTTTTATAATGTGATATGGACAGTCCGATTCCTTTTTGCTCTACTGCGGGCAGGTCGAATCGTTTGCTAATGCCGTCGTTGGTTTGGGCTATCACATAGTAGGAGTTTCCGCTGGTTGGATTTAATGTGAACACTCCCATGCCATCATGTTCTGAACGGAAAGCGGTCAATGTATCTCCTTTGGCGTCAAACAGGAATCCTTCTATTTCTTTCGAGAAGCCATCGGTTCCCTGAGCTTTGAAAGCTATGTTCTGATGAGCGACTGCTAATAAGGCACCACCTTCCGGAAAGAATTGGACGTTGAAGTCTTTGTTGAATGAAGGCAGATAAAAGGTCTTCTTATATATATACTGCGGGTCATCAAACTCGACTTCGATATGTCGCGTTGCTGTGGGCTTTAAATCCGGTAAGGAGATGGAAATCAATCCGCTCTCATCTGTCTTTCTTTTGCCTTTGTCTTTTATTTTGCCATTCTCAATGTAACGGTAGTGAACGGTGGTGTTTTTAAAAGCTTCCTGGGTATTACTTGCGAATTTGACTTTAGCGGTATAATGCGTTTCGTCTTCTTTCTGATATTCAATATTCGAAACGATGGTGTTGTCAATAGAATTACCAATCTTCAAGTTATGTGAATAAAAGAATTCCGGTTCTTGGTTGAGCATCCAATTGCTGTATGCCCGCAGGTAATAATCGCCGGCGGGAAGGGTAGGCGGGAGGGCAAAGGCATTATGAAAGCCTAAGGAATCCCTGCGAATCTTTTTCCGTTCTATGATGGAATCGGAACGATTGATGAGTTCTGTAATGATGAAATTACTCTGTGTGTTATCTTGGTGTGTGACTGCGTTTACTAAATATCCTTTGAACCATATTTTCTCTCCAGCTCCATAGAATGGTTTGTCAAGATGCAGGTACAACTTCTCCTGAGGTACATTTTTCAGGAGATTGAAATACGCAATAATCGTATCCTGCATATTTTGTGCGGATGCAGATAACGAAAACAGGCTTGAAAATATTCCGGCAAAGAAAATCTTCAAACCTTTATCTGTAAGGAACGTAGTCTTGCTTTTCATATCATATATGTCTTTGTGAAAACTGTGTAAAAGTACCACTTATTTCGAGAACGCAAAAAGGATTTATCGAAACAATACTGAATGTGTATGATATTACAAACTTTTGCAATATTATTACATCTATGCCTTGTGCATCCAGATGGAAAGTATCTTTCTTTTGACTGCAAGTATGTTGATTGCCGATACTATGATGAATAGGAGGATGCCCATGCTGATGGCTGCCCATAAGGTACCTGTTTCCAGTTGCGGAAAAAGTAGCCTGATACTGTCAAGGTAGTAGCTACGTAGCCAGCAGACCAGTCCGATGGATAGAACGAGTACGATAGTGTTCAGTCCTACAGTGAGTAACTGATAGGGTAATGCTACTCTGGCGGGACTGTATCCAATCAGCAGCAGGCTTTCCAGCTTGGCCGTATTCTTTTGCAGCAGCAGGAAAATGCTTAGCATCAGGATATAGAATGAAAGGATGCTGATAAATAAACCGACTCCCAATACGATGCCTACGATAAGGCGGAGAAAATATGTTGTTTTTCCGGCATCCAGTTTCCCGTCTTCCGTTTCGTATCCTTTCTGTTGAAAATAGCTGGCAATGGAAGAATCTGCCGGATTGTTGACTTTGATAATCAGTCGGGCGGGTTGTGCTTCTGTGCTCGGAGCGAAATTTTCGTTGGCCCATTTCATAAAGGATTGGGGTACAAGAATAGTATTCAGTCGGTTGGAGAAGCCGACAATGTTTCCTTTGTACTGTTCTACCCGTCCGTTGCCGCGCATCATAATATCCATTTGTATAAGTCCCATCAGTCCTTCCGATAATTTGGGCAGACTCCGGCTTTGCGCAAAACCAAAGTTATAAAGATTCAGATAGTTGCGGGGGATGATAATAGGGATTGTGTGGGTTTCTTCGTCAAAGTGCCATTTGTCCAGTTTGATGTCAACGAATTCATCGGGAACCGCTTCGAAAAACATATCTGTGGAAAGATGGATACCTGCTTCTCTCATTCCCAGTCCTGCCGATACTTTGAATTGGGAAGGGGTGAAAGCTCCTATGCTCTTGGTGAACGGCTGCTTTTTCAGGTCGGCGATGTCTTCGGCGGTGAACGTGTTGTTCTTTCCGGCAAAAGAACCGAGTGTGCTGATTTTCTTTGTAGCGATGATGAAGTCTTGCTTCATAAAGCTGTCACCTTCGGTGAACACCGGGATGACGTCTTTATAAAACTGTACACTGAGCAATACAATCATCATACCGAATAAGTTGGCTAAAAAGAAACCGGCTAATTGACCGATACTGATATGTTGACGGAGAAGTTTCCAGACAAGAGCAGACATTTTATTTAGGATTTTGCGAATTACAATTTATGATTTGAAATAATGTGATAACGTCATATTATGGATAGGCTCATCACAGTTGCAGAATACGGTCGTAAGGCAACTCTATATGCTTGCCGATGGAAGTTGCGATAATTCCGGCTTCTTGTTTTTCGGCTTCGGCAATGATGAGTTCGCCCATGATGCGGCTGTTGTCATCATCCAAGTGGCTGACAGGCTCATCCAAAAACAGGAAATCGAATGGCTGGCAGAGTGCTCGGATAAAGGCGACACGCTGTTGCTGCCCGAAAGAGAGTTTGCCGGCTTTGACGTTTATTTTATCTGCGATGCCCAGTTGCTCGAAGAATGTCAGGATTTCCTTTTTCTTTTTGCATCCGGTAAGGTTGTTTTTCAGTTGTACATTCTCAAGGGCGGTAAGTTCGGTGAAAATACGTAAATCCTGAAAAAGCATACTCAGTGAATGTTTTCTCAGGTCGACCCATTGCTTCACGGAGTATACTTTGATATTGGTTTCATCAAAATTGATAATCCCTTGATAGTCGTTGCGGTAGCCATAGATATAGCTGCACAAGGATGATTTTCCGGTGCCGGAAGCGGCTTCAATCAGGTACATTTCCCCTTTCCGGAAGATAAGGTCTTGATGCCATACGTCTGAGGTCACCGAATTACGGTCAGCAAACACTTGGGGAAGTGTTTGCTGTAGGTGAATACTATTCATACCGTTTGTTTACAGATTATTACATGCCGGCAAATTGCTTGGCAAAGTCTACAATTTGTTTGAGGGCATTGACATCTTTGTCTTTCAGGCAGAGATCGATTTCGCTGACTTCTCCATCCGAACTCATAGACATATAGGATACTTTATTGGCCAGATCAAGATAAGCCTTGACTTCCTTACCACCGAAACCTGCCAGCATCTTGACAACAGGGAGCTCAAGGATAGCTTCGGTGTTGATAGCTATAAACGTAGACTTACCTTTCATGTCTGATGCATAAGGAGTTTCTTTAATAGACTTGTCTGCTGCCTTGCCTACGTTTTTGTAGAGTAACTCGTCGTTGGTAACGTACATTTGCTTGTCTTTAATTCTAAAGAATATGTTCATGACTTTGGTTTTGTAGACGTATTCGTCTTTTCCAAGTTCCAGGATATCTTCTCCTCTTTTCAAGCCCAATGATTGTTTGTTTTTATAAAGAGTTTCGAGTGCATTTCCGTTCTTTACTTCTGCGTATAGCATGAATGTAGGGGCACTGTTCATTGTTACGTTAATCAATCCTGCGGAAATATCACCGTTGAACGAACTGAACAGTTCTTTCACTTCGTCAGCTTTGGCGATAGATATGGTGTTGCGGAATTCTTTATTCTCGCTTAACAGGTTATAAAATCTTTCTCCTTTTATGCCTACATTGAAGAACATCAGTGTAGAAGCTGGGAAGTATTTGACAAAAGTACCGTTGGTTTTTCCAAACGATTCCATTTGCTTTTTCAACAATGCCTTAACAGCATTATTTTCTGTGTAGTTTTCTGATTTGAGAGCAATCTTTCCTTTCTCAAAATTCATTCCGCCTACGAGGGTAATGTCTTCCGGTTTTACTTCAGCGGGCAGACCCATACTTGCTTGACTGCGGTAAATTGCCGGGATAGCTTCCATAGAAGCGAAGAAGTTGACATCACTCTTTTGTTTTTCCATTTTCTGGAAAGCACCGGATTTCACGATACTGTTGTCTGCTGTTTGTTTCATCAAGGCGGTGATTCCCTCTTTTGCTTTGTCTGTTTGGGAAGTACCGTTTACGGTGACGATCATTATAGTAGAGTTATTGAAAGCAAGCAGGCTACCATTCATGGTAGTGAAACTATATCCGTCTGCTTCACTGACTGGCTGACAGATTTGTTCTTTAGTCATCACGTCTAATGAAGCGTGCAGGTTATCTTCATTGTTCACTTTACCTACGACGGCCGGATATGGGAAAGAAGATGAAGAAAATACATAGAATGGGGATTCTACGTCAATACCCGATTCGCTGGGATTTTTCATGACTTTTTCCAATTGCTGGAAAGTAGCGGCGTTCATTCCGCTTTTCAGTGCTTCCAATACTTTTTGTTTGGCAGCTTCATTCTCCTTGTCATCCAATCCTGCTTTACTGGCAAGGGATTTAAGGTTGATAGAAGCGACTACCGAAGCATCAGCCGGTATCACATTAGTGTACTCTGATGTCTTGGAACATGCTGTCAGAAAAACAATCAGTACCGCCAGTACCGAGAGTCGTGAAATCATTTTCTTTGCCATACTTATGTTATTTAAAAGTTGTATAATCATTGGTTCGGCCGGTTGCTATGGTTATTGATTTAGCAGGTTTAGCGTGTGGCAAGCTACCAGTGCCGCTGTTTCTGTACGAAGCCGTGATTTGCCGAGACTGATGGGGACAAATCCCTGCTCAATGGCTTTTTTCACTTCTTCTTCACTGAAATCTCCTTCGGGGCCTATCAGCACAAGTGCGTCTTCTCCGGGCTTCAGGATATTCTTCAGCATCGTTTTTTCACCTTCATAACAATGGGCAATGAATTTTTGTCCTTTGAATTCCTGGACAATGAACTTGTTGAAATCTGTCATTTCATGCAGTTTGGGCAGACGGGCTTTGAGTGATTGCTTGATTGCTGAAACGAGGATTTTCTCGATTCGTTCGGTCTTGATGACTTTACGTTCGGAGAAACGGCAGTTGAGAAAAGTCAGCTCGTCAAAACCTATTTCGGTAGCTTTCTCTGCAAACCATTCGTTACGGTCCATATTTTTGGTCGGTGCCATGGCAATATGTAAATGGCAAGGCCATAGCGGTTCCTGAAAGAGTGTCTCTTTAACGGCTACCTGGCAACGCTTGTTGGTGGCAGCCGTAATTTCTGCTTTATAGAAATTACCCTTGCCATCGGTGAGGGTGATTTCATCTCCGATACTTAACCGTAGGACACGGGTGCAATGTTGTGCTTCTTCTTCTGGAAGTTCATTACTCTTTTGTATATCAGGAGTATAAAATACGTGCATAATAATAGTTACTGATTTTTATTTCTTGAATTGATTTGGTCGCGTATCTGTGCGGCCAATTCGTAGTTCTCATCTTTTATAGCCTGTTGTAATGCCTCTTCTAGAGAGAGAGACGTGGAAGCCGATGAGTGATGTTCTTTTTCGGAGTCTTCGTCATCCTCTGTTTTTTCGGAATGGGTTCTTTTATCGTCAGACATATGCAGACATTCCTGTTCTAGAATGGATTCGTAGATTAGAATTGGACAGTCGGAACGCACAGCCATAGCTATCGCATCCGAGGTGCGTGAGTCGATACGTATAATATCTTCGTCTTTTTTAAGGTAGATATAGGAGTAGAAAATACCATCTTTAGCTTTGTAAATTAACACACGTATCAGACTGGCTCCCAATACTGTGAGAGTGGAAATGAATAAGTCGTGTGTTAGCGGGCGGGGCGTTTTGATTCCCTTCAGATACAGAGCGGTAGCTTGGGCTTCTGCCGGACCGATGATGATCGGCAATTGCCGATCACCGTCCACTTCGCCTAATAGCATCGCAAATGCGCCTACCTGCGCCTGGCTGTTTGTGATATTTATAACTTGTAATTCTACCTTTTTGTCCATTGTTTTTCTTACTTAATTGTTTGATTCTCCCGCTGGTGCTTGTACTTGAATACTAAAGCAAACAGAATTCCGATGACAAGTGCATAAGCTGCAAATATCAGCCAGATATCTGTCCATTCTCGACTTACCAGTTTGCCGTCGGCATATACAGAGAATGCATCCACCACAGCGCCGCTGGCATATCCGCCGATGATTGCTCCCAATCCGTTGGTCATCATAAAGAATAATCCCTGTGCGCTGGCACGGATGGAAGAGCTGGTTTCTTGTTCAACAAACAACGAACCGGAAATGTTGAAAAAATCAAAAGCCATACCGTAAACGATCATGGAAAGGATAAGCATCCACAGTCCGTTACCCGGATCTCCGAAGCCGAACAAAGCAAAACGGAATACCCATGCAAACATACTGATAAGCATTACTTGCTTGATGCCGAAATGTCTCAGGAAGAAAGGTATGGCGAGAATGAACAGCGTCTCGGACATTTGGGATATGGACAACAGGATAACCGAATGTTTCACTCCAAAGGATTCTGCAAATTCGGGAATACTGGCGAAGCTACCCAAAAACAGGTCGCCGTATGTGTTGGTAATCTGTAAGGCTGCTCCCAAAAGCATGGAGAAAAGGAAGAAAATTGCCATTTTCTTTCTTTTGAATAATACCAGTGCATCCAGTCCGAAAGCGGAAAGCAAAGATTTGTTTTCCGACTTAGTGGGGCGGCAAGCCGGCAAGGTGAAAGAATAGAGTCCGAGCAACAATGCAGATGCGGCGCCTACATAAAGCTGCGCACTCGAATTTTTGAATCCGGTAAGGTCTACCGCCCACATGGCACAGATAAAGCCGATTGTTCCCCATACACGAATAGGGGGGAAGTCTTTAATGAGGTCGCACTTATATTGTTCCAGAGAATTGTATGATACAGTGTTGGCCAATGATAAAGTCGGCATATATACTAAGAGGTTAAGTAACATAGCCCAATACATCTGGTCATAACTCGTTGCTGAAGAGGCATAGAAGAGGCAGGCTGCTCCTGCAATATGGCAAAGTCCGTATAAACGTTCCGCATTAAACCATTTATCGGCAATAATACCAATAATACCAGGCATTACCAAAGAAGCGATACCCATAGTGGCGAAAATAGCTCCAATCTGTCCACCTTCGAAGTGGAGTTCTCTACCCATATAACCACCTAGTGATATTAACCATGACCCCCAGACAAAGAATTGCAGGAAGTTCATAATAATCAAACGAACTTTTATACTCATGACTTTTTAAATTTGTGTTTCTCTTTTGTTGATAATAGATGCAAATATAATATTTTCATTGAATAGGTAGACTAGATATTTGATAAAAAGGCGATAAAAAAGGCATAAATGCGAAGAAATGGGGTGATTTGCTTTCGAAAAAGTAGATGGAGGGGGTATAAAAAAAAGAAGGCTATCTATCCCAGACAGCCAATCTTTGTTAACCTTAAATCTAATACCATGAAAAACACAGTGCAAAGATAAGAGGTTTTATGTTATACAACATAATGTTTTGCTATAAATCTTTTATTTGTTAACTCTAATTAACTTTGATTCTTCCTTTTTTCTGTTAACGCCCTCTTTTCTACTCTACATAGAGTACTAATCCTTTGAGGTATTCCCCTTCGGGGTGGTAGATATTTACCGGATGGTCGGCAGGCTGGGTTAGTTGGTGCAGGATACGCACACTGCGTCCCGACATGGCGGCTGCGGTAAATACGGCAGTGCGGAAATTATCCTTGGTCACTACCTGTGAACAGGAGAAAGTGAACAGGATGCCGCCCGGCTTGATTTTCTCGAATGCTTTGGCATTTAGTTTCCGGTAACCTTGCAGAGCATTACGTAAAGCGTCTTTATGCTTTGCGAAGGCTGGTGGGTCAAGAATGATTAAGTCATACTGGTCGCCCATGCGGTCGAGATATTTGAATGCGTCTTCGGCAAAAGCCTCGTGGCGAGGATCACCGGGGAAATTCAACTCTACATTCTTATTTGTTAAATCAATGGCTTTGGCAGAGCTGTCGACAGAGTGGACGAGCGTTGCGCCGCCGCGCATAGCGTAGAATGAAAACCCGCCGGTGTAGCAGAACATATTCAGTACCGAACGGTCTTTGGCATAGCGTTCTAGTAAAGAACGGTTTTCACGCTGGTCTACAAAGAATCCTGTTTTCTGGCCTTTCAGCCAGTCCACATGGAACTTCAATCCGTATTCTTGCGCGATATTATCACTGCTTCCGCCTTTTAGGAAACCGTTTTCAGGGAAAAGGTCGGCTTTAAAAGGGAGCGTTGTCTCTGATTTATAATAAATATTCTCTATTTTATCCCCCATTACTTCTGATAAAGCTTCAGCGATTGCTATGCGGTCTACATGCATTCCTGCCGAATGTGCCTGCATGACAGCGGTCTTGGCGTAAACGTCGATAACCAACCCGGGAAGGTTGTCACCTTCACCGTGTACGAGACGATAGGTATTGTTCGTTGGATTCGTAGCAATACCGATGCTGCGACGCATGTCGTATGCAATTTCCAACTTACGTTTCCAGAACTCGTGGTCGATAGGTTCTTGGCGGAAAGAAAGTACGCGTACGGCGATACTTCCGATTTGGAAATGTCCTTCAGCGATAAATTCTTTTTTTGAGGTATATACTTCTACAACTTCACCTTCTTCGGGTTCTCCGTCGAAACGGGAGATTGCACCGGAGAAAATCCAGGGGTGAAATCTTTTGAGTGACTCTTCTTTGCCGGGTTTGAGGTAGACTTTATGCATGATGTTCTATTTATCTGATTCGATTAAATGTTCTTCTTTCTTTTCTTCGGGGGCTATTTCATAATTGCCCGTTTGCTTCAGCTCTTGTAGCAGGTTATAGATGTTGAGACAAGCCCAGGCATCGGTGGCGGCATATTGCTTTTGTCCGTCACTCAGTACATCGGCTTCCCAGTTGGATAGGCGTTGTGATTTGGAAATCTTTTCTTTAAACAGTATTGCGTAAATCTTTTGCAGGCTTTTGTCCTGGATGCCGAACTGGCGTACATAATCTTGCAGCTCGATGCAACTCTGCTGAGTGAAAGGTGCACGTTTATGCAGCATCATAAAATCATCTTTTAGTGAAAGGCCGACTTTAATCACGCCCGGATTTTCCAACAAGTCAACTAATGGCTGGGTTAACCCTGTCATATTAAGACGAAACAAAAAGCAACATTCTTCGGAAGAAATCTGAAGGAGTGCTACTTTGTGCGACTGTCCTTTCGTGAAGGAAGGGCGCGTTTCGCTATCGATACCTATCACAGTTCTGGATTGCAGGTAGGCTACCGCCTTTTCCGTTTCCGCTTCCGATTGGATAACATGGATTCGTCCCGGAAAAATGGTTTTCGGGAGCTCCTTTAATTCATCTTTATCTATGGTTCTTCTTACAATCATTTCTAATCTATTCATCGTGGTGGCAATGGCAGCCGTCTTCGTGATAGTGGCAATCGTCATCGTGGCAATGGCAACCGTCCTCTTCTTGTTGGTTGTATTTCACGTCGTGGAGTGCACGCAGCGTGTTTACCAGCTTCTGTCCCCACAACATTCTGAAATTCTCCTGGCAGAGTGCCAATGAGTCGTTCATCGTTTCGTTCAGTCCCAATTGGAAAACGAAAATAAAATCTCTGATATCCTGATAGATATCTGCCAAATCTTCCGAAATGGATTTTTTGATGGGTTGGTCGCTATAAACCATATCCTGTACGAATACGTCCAGATAATCATCCTTGTCGCCCATCAATTCCGCAAGATTGATACGTAGGATTTCGTAGATTTCCTCTGTCACATACGTTTCGAGTTCCTCATCCCCGATAGTCTCGCATTCCGGGAGCATAGATGCTTTGAGATAGAGCAGGGGTAGTATTTTCAGGGATGTATCAACGAAGTCGCTACGCTTCATGCGTTCGGCACGTTCGAGAAATGCACAAAATTCGGCGGCTACCGTTACGAACTCAATTACATTCTTATCAAATATCGTTTGGCTTTCTTTTTCCATAATCAGTATTGATTTGAAACGCAAAGGTAAGAAAAAGGATTGAATGAGCGTAGTGCTCGTTATTTTTTTATTATTTTTGCGGCTTAGAATAGGATTCCAATTTTATAAAAAGAATAAAAAGTCATGGCAAAGAAGAAATTAGATAAGGAGACGGAGCGTACTCCCTCTTCCCCAAGTAAAATCGTTGCAATATTGAAGAATGAAACTGTCCATTTTGTCATCGGATTGATGCTGGTCATCTTTTCCGTTTACTTGCTGTTAGCTTTTTCCTCGTTCTTTTTCACGGGAGCAGCAGATCAGAGTATTATTGACAGCGGAAATCCGGCCGACCTGTCGGTAGTTGACAATCATGTGAAGAACTATGCCGGTTCGCGCGGAGCACAGTTGGCGAGTTATCTGATTAATGACTGTTTTGGTATCTCTTCTTTCTTTATTCTTGTCTTTTTGGCTGTGGCGGGATTGAAACTGATGCGTGTGCGTATTGTCCGTCTATGGAAATGGTTTATCGGATGTACGCTGCTGTTGATCTGGTTCTCCGTATTCTTCGGATTTGCCTTTATGGATCATTATCAGGATTCTTTTATTTATTTGGGCGGTATGCACGGATATAATGTCAGCCGTTGGTTGATTTCCCAGGTGGGTGTGCCTGGAGTATGGATGATTCTGTTGGTAACGGCTATCTGTTTCTTTATATATATCAGTGCGCGTACGGTTGTCTGGTTGCGTAAGCTGTTCTCATTGAGTTTCTTGAAACGTAAGAAGAGAGAAGAAGTGGAGGCAGCTCCGGCAGTAGGTGGTGAACCGGAATTTGCAACCTCTCAGCCGCAAGAAGTGGAATTTAACTTGAAACGGACTTATAAGCAGACGCCGCCTGTACCTGTGATGGATATACAATCTGAAGAGCATGAAGAAGAGGAAGACTTGCCGGTGAATCAGCCGGAAACGGAAGAATCCTCTTCTTTATCTGAAGAAAGCGAAGGAGTGACTATGGTGTTTGAACCGGCTGCTTCTAATTCTGTTGTATCACTCCCGAAGGAAACTGCTGAGGATGAAGAACCTGGATTTGAAGTGGAATCTGCTGCTTCGGAAGAAGAGTATCAGGGCCCGGAAGTGGAACCTTACAATCCGACCAAGGATTTGGAGAACTACCGTTTTCCTACTATCGACTTGATGAAACATTTCGAAAATGACGACCCGACGATTGATATGGATGAGCAGAATGCGAATAAAGACCGTATCATCAATACGTTACGCAGCTTCGGTATTGAGATTAGTACGATTAAGGCAACGGTAGGGCCTACGGTCACTCTCTATGAAATCACTCCCGAGCAAGGCGTGCGTATTTCCAAGATTCGCGGATTGGAAGACGATATTGCGTTGAGTCTTTCTGCTGACGGTATCCGTATTATCGCTCCGATACCGGGTAAGGGAACTATTGGTATTGAGGTGCCGAACAAGAATCCGAAGATTGTTTCCGGGCAAAGCGTTATTGGTAGCAAGAAATTCCAAGAGTCCAAATTTGACCTGCCTATTGTGCTTGGTAAGACTATTACGAATGAGGTCTTTATGTTCGACCTTTGCAAGATGCCGCACGTGTTGGTGGCAGGTGCAACTGGGCAGGGTAAGTCTGTCGGATTGAATGCGATTATTACATCCTTATTATATAAGAAACATCCGGCCGAGCTGAAATTTGTTTTGGTCGATCCGAAAAAAGTGGAATTCAGTATCTACTCGGTTATTGAAAATCATTTCCTAGCCAAACTTCCCGATGGTGGTGAACCGATTATTACAGACGTAACGAAGGTTGTGCAAACCTTGAATTCTGTTTGCGTGGAAATGGATACGCGCTATGATTTGTTGAAAATGGCGCATGTGCGTAACGTTAAAGAATATAATGAGAAGTTTGTCAACCGTCGCCTGAATCCGGAGAAGGGACATAAATTCATGCCGTATATCGTGGTCGTTATTGATGAGTTTGGTGACTTGATTATGACAGCTGGTAAGGAAGTGGAACTCCCAATTGCCCGTATCGCCCAATTGGCGCGTGCTGTCGGTATTCATATGATTATCGCTACGCAGCGTCCGACTACTAATATTATTACAGGTACGATTAAGGCTAACTTCCCGGCTCGTATCGCTTTCCGTGTATCTGCTATGATGGACTCCCGTACTATTCTTGACCGTCCGGGAGCAAACCGTTTGATTGGAAAGGGAGATATGCTCTTCTTGCAGGGAGCTGATCCGGTACGTGTGCAATGTGCCTTTATTGATACGCCGGAAGTAGAAGAAATTACGAAGTTTATTGCCCGTCAGCAGAGTTATCCTACTCCGTTCTTCTTGCCCGAATATGTGAGTGAGGATAGTGGTAGTGAGGTGGGCGATATTGATATGGGACGCCTCGATCCGTTGTTCGAAGATGCAGCCCGGTTGGTCGTTATTCATCAGCAAGGTTCCACTTCCTTGATTCAGCGTAAATTTTCTATCGGTTATAATCGTGCCGGCCGTATCATGGATCAACTTGAAAAAGCGGGAATCGTTGGACCCACGCAGGGAAGTAAAGCGCGTGACGTACTTTGTATCGATGATAACGACCTTGAAATGCGTTTGAACAATTTGCAGTAATCAATCGTTTATTAATCAAATGAGAAAATACATTTTTAGTGTTTTAATAGCTTTACTGTCATTGCCTGTGATTGCTCAGCAACAGCAGTCGCAGGCTAAAGTTGTTCTTGATAAGACGGCTGAGGCATTTCGTAAAGCAGGCGGCGTGAAGGCTGATTTTATTATAAAGGCGGTGACAAATGGACTTGCAGAAGCGGCGGAGAGCGGAACTATTCAGCTAAAGGGTGAGAAGTTCGTATTGAAAACCTCTGATATGGTCACCTGGTTTGACGGGAAGACGCAGTGGAGTTATGTGACGAAGAATGATGAAGTGAATGTCAGCAATCCGACTCAGGAAGAGTTGCAGCAGATTAATCCGTATACGTTTCTTTATATATATCAAAAAGGATTCTCTTACAAACTGGGAACAGCGAAAATATTTTGCGGAAAAACTGTTTGGGAGGTAGTTTTGACGGCTAAGGATAAGAAACAGGAATTGGAACGCATTACTCTTTATGTGACGAAGGATGCTTACGAACCTCTGTATATTCTGCTTCAACAACGTGGGCAACAGATGCGTAATGAAATAACCATTATGAATTATCAGACAGGGCAGGATTATGCGGATAACATTTTTGTTTTTAACAGAAAGCAATATCCGAGTGCAGAGATTATTGATTTGAGATAAAGTGTTTTTTTGAATAACAAAACAATAAAAGTATAATAAAATGGCAGAAATAGAAAAAGTTAAGTGCCTGATTATTGGTTCAGGACCTGCTGGATACACGGCAGCGATTTATGCAGGACGTGCAAATTTGTGTCCGGTGCTTTATGAAGGATTGCAGCCCGGTGGGCAGTTGACTACGACTACGGATGTTGAAAATTTCCCCGGTTATCCTGAAGGTATCAGTGGTCCGCAGTTGATGGAAGACTTGCGTGCGCAGGCAAGCCGTTTTGGGACAGATGTTCGTTTTGGTATTGCTACTGCGGCAGATTTGAGCAAGGCTCCTTATAAAATAACGATTGACGGAGAAAAAGAAATCGAAACGGAAACATTGATAATTTCTACGGGGGCGACAGCTAAGTACCTGGGTCTGGAAGATGAAAAGAAATATGCTGGAATGGGTGTCAGTGCCTGTGCCACTTGTGACGGTTTCTTTTATCGTAAGAAAGTGGTTGCCGTTGTTGGTGGCGGTGATACTGCCTGTGAAGAGGCGGTTTATCTTGCGGGACTTGCGTCAAAAGTATATCTGATTGTCCGCAAGCCTTTCCTGCGTGCGTCGAAGATTATGCAGGAACGTGTGATGAATCATGAGAAGATAGAAGTGCTTTTCGAACATAATGCTGTCGGTCTGTACGGTGACAATGGTGTAGAAGGAGTAAATCTTGTGAAGCGTTGGGGTGAACCGGATGAAGAACGTTACAGTTTGCCTATTGACGGTTTCTTCCTAGCTATTGGCCATAAACCAAATTCAGATATATTCAAGGATTATTTGGATACTGATGAAGTTGGTTATATTATTACAGACGGTGGTAGTCCGCGTACGAAAGTTCCCGGAGTTTTTGCTGCCGGAGATGTAGCCGACCCGCATTATCGCCAGGCTATTACAGCGGCAGGTAGTGGTTGCAAGGCTGCTATCGAAGCCGAACGTTATCTTTCTGCAAAAGGAATTATCTAAGATAAGAAATTATCCGATAACTTTCCGGTTATTATCAAATATAAAGAGGCTGATTTTAAGTCCTCTTTCGAAAGAATCGCTTAAATTTTACCTAAGAATACGTTAGAATCCGTAAACTTGGGTAAAGTTTAGGCGATTTTATTATAGGTATCTTTATAATGTCATCTTGTATATACTCCTTTCTCTTTTTAGTTTTACAGAAAAATGTAAGCGAATTCTCTTTATTCTTTCATCACTAACAAATATAAGGAACGTTTTTACGGGGTGAAGTTGTTATTTATAAGTTTGTTTGGCTTCTTTATAGTTTGTTTGATAAATATGTTTACTAATAATATTATATTTTGTATTGATAATTTATTGTTGTTACGGGTTGCAGTGTTGCTTGATATTTAACATATATTTTATTGTATGTTTACTTGTAATGCGTATATTTGCGGCGTTAAACCTTTAAAATCGGGAAAATGTAAAATGTTAACCTATTGTTGATGTACTTCTAAAATTTTAGAAGTAGGCGGTTTGCTGCTTGATATATGACTTTATATAAACGTTTATGTAAAAATATATATTTGTTATTTGTAAATAACTTTTTTAATTTTAAATTTATTATTGAATGAAAACAACTCTGAATCGCAAAGGCTTTTATCTGCTCTTTAGCTTTTTGTTACTTGCAGGTGGTGGGAGTGTGTATGCATCCGACTCTCATACCGTCAGTCAAGTGCAAGACAATGTAATCAGTGTTTCTGGTACTGTGAAAGATAACAAAGGAGAACCTCTGATTGGTGTAAGTGTACTGGTGAAGGGTACTACTAATGGTACGGTAACTAATCTGGATGGAAAGTTTTCTCTGAAGGTTTCCGCTGGTGATGTCCTTGAATTCTCGTATATTGGCTATGCTGCCCAGTCTGTGACGATAGCCAATGCTAATCCTTTAAATATCGTATTAGAAGAAGATACGGAAGTATTGGACGAAGTGGTAGTCACAGCTTTGGGTATCAAGCGTTCTGAAAAGGCGTTGACGTACAACGTACAGCAGGTGAAAGGTGATGAATTGACTGCTGTAAAGAGTTCTAACTTTATGAGCTCGTTAGCAGGAAAGGCTGCCGGTGTACAGATTAATAATAGTTCATCAGGTCCCGGTAGTGGTGTAAAGGTGGTGATGCGTGGTGCTAAATCTATCAGTCAGAACAACAATGCGTTGTATGTGATTGATGGTATTCCGATGTACAACGTCAATACATCAAGTAGCGGGGATTCGATGAATTCACGTGGTAGTACGGAGTCCATTGCCGATATTAATCCGGATGACATCGAAAGCATGTCATTGCTGACAGGTCCTTCTGCAGCTGCGCTCTATGGTTATGAGGGTGCTAACGGAGTAGTACTTATTACCACTAAAAAAGGTCGTAGCGGCAAGACGAGTCTAAGTTATAGTTTGAGTGCTACATTTAGTAACCCGCTGATGATGCCCGAATTTCAAAATAGATATGGTAATGTAGTGGGCGAGTCGGATAGCTGGGGTAATCCTACCGACTATCGTTACGATCCTTCCGGATTCTTCAATACAGGAACGAACATTACTAACTCCGTAGCTCTTTCTACTGGTAATGATAAGAGTCAGAGTTATTTCTCTGTGGCTGCTACCAATGCTACAGGTATTCTGCCTAATAACGATTACGACCGTTATAACTTTACGTTCCGCAACACTGCTAACTTCCTGAATGATAAATTTATCTTGGACACTAGTGCCAATTATATCATTCAGAATGACAAGAACATGATTTCCCAGGGATCTTATATGTCTCCGTTTCCGGCCCTCTATCTGTTCCCCCGAGGTGAAAGTTTCGATGATGTTGCTACTTACGAACACTTCGACCCGTTGACAGGTGCTACAACGCAATTTTGGCCTTACGGTCAAATGGGACTCGACCAGCAGAACCCTTACTGGACGATGAACCGTATGAACCGTGAGACAGAAAGAAGACGTTATAAGCTGGCTGCCAGTCTGCAATATAAAATTATGGAAGGATTGAATGTACAGGGACGTGTCAGTATTGACAATACCGAAAATATCTTTACGGAAAAGTTCCATGCCGGGACATTGGCCACATTCTCCGGTCCAAAGGGACATTATAAAGAGGATATCCGTTTCGATCGTCAAACTTATGCCGATGTGATGGCTAATTTCAATAAGACATTCGGTGATTTCAATATTGTTGCCAACCTCGGTGCCTCTATCAAGGATACTCGTATGAAATCCAGTGTCATAACCGGAAACTTGGAATTGGTGACTAATCATTTTACAATTGAGAATCTGTCGCGTACCAATAACTATAAAGTAGAAGCTAACGGTTTGAAACGTCAGACACAGTCTATTTTCGCCAATGCGGAAATTGGTTGGAGAAGTTTCCTTTATTTAAGTCTTACGGGACGTTCAGACTGGGATTCTGCATTTGCGTTCTCCGATAGAGGAACCAAAGCTTTTTTCTATCCTTCCATAGGTCTTTCCGGTATTCTGAGCGAAGTTATTAAATTGCCCGATTGGTTCACTTTCCTGAAGGCGCGTGTATCCTATACTTCTGTGGGTAACTCCTACGATCCATATATGACTAAAGTGCGCTATGAATACGACCCACAGAACCATGCCTATAAGGTGATGTCTCACTATCCGAACTCTGATTTGAAACCGGAAAAAACTAATTCTTTCGAAGCCGGTTTGAATATGCGTTTCTTCGACAATTCGCTGAACTTAGACATTACCTACTATACCTCTGATACTAAGAACCAGACATTCTACGCACCACTTCCTGCCAGTTCAGGTTTCAAAGATGTAGCTATTCAGGCGGGTAGCGTACAGAATCAGGGTATCGAGATGGCGTTGGGATATAACAATGAGTGGAGAGATTTCGGTTGGAGCTCTAACCTGACATTTACTTATAATAAGAACAAAATCAAATCGCTGGCAAATGGCGTACAGAATCCTTATACAGGTGAGTTGATCCAAATGGACTTCGTTGAAAAGGCACGTTTGGGTAGCGGAAACGCTCCGACATTGCGTCTGGTTGAAGGTGGTTCAATGGGTGACATCTATACTAACCGTGACTTCAAGCGTGACAACAACGGTTATATCAGCCAGGATCCCAAGACTGGATTGCCTACTATGATTGAGACAGAACACAGAAAGATTGGTTCTGTGTTGCCTAAGGTCAATATGGGTTGGAGAAACTCGTTCACTTATAAAGGTTTCCGCCTGAATGTATTATTGAGTGGTCGTTTCGGAGGTAATGTGGTTTCCGGTACACAGGCGTTCATGGATCGTTTTGGTGTATCAGAATATAGTGCGAAGTTGCGTGATGCCGGTGGTGTAGTGATTAACGGAAGAACGATTTCTGCCAAGGATTATTTGGGTATTGTGGCAGCCGGTTCCGGTGAAAGTGACTTCTATGTGTATGATGCTACCAATATTCGTTTGCAGGAAGTTAGTTTGGAATACACTATCTCCAGAAAGAAACTGCATAACATAGCCGATGTAACGTTGGGCCTGATTGGAAACAATCTTGCCATGATTTATTGCAAGGCTCCGTTCGACCCCGAACAGGTGGCGTCGTCTACCAGTACGTTCTACACAGGGGTGGATTATTTCATGCAGCCTAGCTTAAGAAACATGGGTTTCAGTGTAAAAGTACAATTCTAAAAAAAATGGAACGAATTATGAGAAAAATCAATATGATTAAGGCTGTAAGCGCAGTAACTTTCGCATCATCGTTGTTACTCGCTTCATGTACAGGAAATTTTGAAGATTTAAATACACATCCCACGGATGTTTATGATGACCAGATGACTGAGATTGAGAAGGTTGGTTCGGTATTTCCCGTGATGACCTATCTGCTCAATCCGCAACAGGAAAACAATAGCCAGATGACCGAACAAATGGTGGGTTCACAGTATGGCGGTTATTTTACGTGTACTAACAAATGGAACGGTACCAACTTCGGTTCATTCAATCCGCAACTTAACTGGGTGGATACTCCTTTCAAGGATCTGTTCACGGATTTTTATCCTAACTTTCTGAAGGTGAAGGAACAGACCGGAGGTGTTGGAACAATTTATGCTTGGGCTTCCATTATCCGCGTAGGCGTAATGCTCCGTGTAGCCGACACATATGGTCCTATTCCTTATTCTCAGATGGGGCAGGGTGAATTTGCCGTGGCTTATGATGATGTTAAGGAACTGTATCACAACATGATTACCGATTTGACGAAGAGCATTGAAGTACTGTCTGGTGTTAGTGGAACTTCGACAGCATATGCAGACTATGATGTTATGTATCAGGGTGATTTCAGTAAATGGGTGAAATATGCCAATTCGTTGAAATTACGTATGGCTGTGCGTATTGCAGCTGTGGATACCGAATATGCCCAACAAGTGATGGCGGAAGCTATTCAGAGTGGCGTGATTGAGTCCAACAGTGATAATGCTTACCTGAAGACCTCTAATAATCCGTTCCGTCTGGCTTCACAAGACTGGGGTGACTTGGCTGTTAATGCTACGATTTCTGCCTATATGAATGGTTATAACGATCCCCGTATTGGTAAATACATGACGGAGTCTAAACAGAATTACTGCGGAGCACGCATGGGTAACAATAGTGATAATTTTAAGAATAATTACGGGCAACCGGGTGTTTATGGAGCAAGCGCAAACTATTCGAAGCCAGCATTTGAAAGAAACTCACCGATGCCTGTATTTTATGCGGCCGAAACTTATTTCCTGAAAGCGGAAGCTGCTCTTCAAGGCTGGATTGACGGTGGAGAGGCTGCTGCCAAAGGATATTATGAACAAGGTATCCAAACTTCTATGGAACAATATGGAGTGAGTGCTGGTAATTATTTGTCAAGCACAACAAAACCGACCGGTTTCACGGATGCCATAAATGCTAGCGATAGTTATACGTTTACAACCGCAGCAGCTTCTGTATCTTGGGAAGATGGTGTTAACAAACTTCAGAAGATTATTACTCAAAAGTGGATTGCTAATTATCCGATCGGTTTTGAGGCTTGGAATGACTTCCGTCGTACAGGCTACCCAGAGATGGTTCCTCCGAAAAACAACATAAGTTCAGCCGGATATATCGGAACTATTACCGATAGTCGCATGGTGCGCCGTCTTCCTTATCCTTCTACGGAAAAGGATAGTAACTCTGCTAATCTGGAAGTAGCAATTTCTATGTTGGGTGGTCCGGATAATGGTAACACAGACTTGTGGTGGGCTAAAAAGAACTAATCTTTAAATTATTTCAAGAATATGAAAATGAAAAATATCAAGACTATAGGATTCTCGTTTGCGGTTGCGCTGTTTGCGGCAAGCTGTACGGATGTAGAATCTATCAATAACGTTGACTTGAACGGAACCGTCAAGACGGATGAATACTATGCCGCTTTGCGTGAGTGGAAACAGACACCGGGATTGCCACAGGTGTTTGTATGGTTTGACAGTTGGACTGGCACTACGCCTACGGGTGAAACGAGTCTGCGTGGTTTACCGGATTCGGTAACGATTGCTTCCAATTGGGGAGGTCATCCGAAATTCGAACTGACTCCGGAAAGAAGAGCTGATATGGAGTATGTACAGAAAGTGAAAGGGACGAAAGTAGTGGTAACATTGTTCTCGCAGAACATCGGGGATGACCTGCCGGACAAGGAAATTTATCATACAGCAGGAACCAGTCGGGATCCGGAAGTGGTACGTCCTGCCATCAAGGCTTATGCGGAAGACCTTTACAGAGCTTGTCTGGAATGTGGCTATGATGGCTATGACTGGGACTATGAACCCGGTGGTGGAATGGGAGCCGGTCAGCTTTGGGCTAATAAAGTACAAAGGACCATTTTCGTGGAAGAACTTTCTTATTGGTTCGGACATGGCGCGATGGATCCAAATCGTGACCGTGGCGACCGTCCTATGCCAGAAAAACGTCTTCTTTTCTTGATTGATGGTGAAGTTGGAGTCCGTACCGGTATGGATAAAGAATGGCTCTCTTACTATGTGGACTATTTTGTGCTGCAAGCTTATGGTGGAATGTCTGATTGGAGAATAGAGGGAGTGTTCGATGATATGGATGACTGGATTCAGCAGGGAATCATTACGCCTGAAGAAATTGTCCGCAGAACTATTACAACCGAAAACTTTGAGTCTTATGCCAGCACTGGTGGAGGGTTCCTAACTACAATGGCTAATT
Source organism: Bacteroides acidifaciens (assembly GCF_903181435.1). NCBI lineage: Bacteria > Pseudomonadati > Bacteroidota > Bacteroidia > Bacteroidales > Bacteroidaceae > Bacteroides > Bacteroides acidifaciens. The sequence continues at coordinate 2,726,752 of NZ_CAEUHO010000001.1, read as the reverse complement.
ATATTTACAAAGGAACGTATAATATAAAAGGGGAAACGGTTAACATCGATCAGCAAATTGGTGGTTGCGGTCTCTATCGTTGTGGTTTCGACTATAATCAGGGCAAGGGAGATTATGACGGTTCACCGGAATACTATTTCTTGCGTAAAGGTATCACTACTCTTTATAGCATCTACTATGATCGTCTGAATGGCACATCCAATGGCGATGAATAAGAATAAATAACGGTTAAATGAATTTTATAAGCATAAAAGTTATGAAATATATCTATTTATCAAGTTTTATCATTGCACTGTCGGCATTCCTGTTTATGGGATGCGATAATGCAGACTACAAAGCGCAGGGAAATAGTCTGTATATTGCAGATGCTGCTGGTACGGCCAAAGCTGTAACAATCACTATGGATGGTGGTGCGGATATCAATGTAACAGTGCGTTTAGCACAGAAGCTCGCGGAAGATGTAGAAGTGGAAATCGGATTTGCACCGGAAATAATTGCAGGTTATAATGCTAATAATGGTACAGAATATGAAGCACTGTCGGCGGAGCATTTGCCGCAAGGTGCTACGGTGACTATTCCTGCCGGTGAAATTAGTGCCACTTTCCAGTTGCATATTAATGACTTTGCAACGAATGGTGTTACTTATGCCGTTCCTTTAGCATTGGGTAATGTGTTGAAAGGTGATGTGAAGAAATCTGCTGCGCAAGGGCATTTTATCTATGTACTCTCCAAGCCGTTGAATGTATCTGTTCCAGTGATGAAACCCCGCAGTTCGGAAAGGGTAGAGACAGACCCGGATACAGACTGGGGTGTTTCTGTAGAGACTTACACATTGGAAACATGGGTACGTATGAGTAACTTGAATAAAAATAATCAGGCTATTTTTAATGTTCGTGCCAATAATGAGGTGTATGTTCGTTTTGGTGATGCCAACCGTCCTTACAACTATCTGCAAGTTAAAGCTCATGGTGACGGTGGAACAGAGACTGCAAAGGATTGGAATATCAATCAATGGTATCATTTGGCAATTGTTTATAACGGAAGTGAACTCATCATCTATCGTGACGGAGAACGTGTGGCAGGAAAGCAGGTGCCTGCTCCGAAAGGTGGAATGGTAATAAATGGCTTGCAGATGATTTCCAGTAGTGCTACATATTTCCCGGCAGAATGTGCTATGAGTCAGGTACGTTTCTGGAATTATGCTCGTTCGCAAGCTGAAATTCAGAATAATATGTTCTTTGAAGTTAATCCTAAGAATCCGAACTTGATTGGTCTTTGGCCATTGGATGAGGGCGAAGGCAGTACATTCAGGGATGCTACCGGACAAGGACGTGGTATGACTGCAGGTGAAGGTCTTGTCAGACGTTGGGAGCATGATGTACGCTTCGATAAAAAATAAATGACTTTTTTACATAATAATGTGAAATAGGTATTGGTAATACACAAGGGAAGCCCCGGTTTATCCGAGTATCTGTGAGAATACGAGGTAATGCTGGGGCTATTTTTGTGTTCTTCAAAGTGATGGGTTTTACCTACGCCACCAAAATATTTATTGCCATGATAGATAACAGTAACCAAGTAGAAGAAAGATTTTCAGCGTTTTATTATGCAAACTTTTCGAAAATAAGAAAATATGCATACAGATTGTTGAAATCAGAGTGTGATGCAGAAGATGTGGCACAGGAAGTATTTATCAAGCTTTGGGAACAACAGGAAATCTGGGTGAGCAATGAGCGGAAACTAGACTCTTATCTTTTGGTTATGACTAGAAATATAGCTTTAAACATTCTTAAGCATCAGCGGATAAAACAGGAATATAGAGAGCGTTTTATACAGGAGTTTCCATTCTATGAACAGGCAAATAATGATAATTTCTGGGCGGACATATACCGTCGGGAAATACTGCAAAACATCTTTATAATGTTGGAAACTGTTCCTGAACGTAGAAGGAGCATATTTAAACTCAGCCGTTTTAAAGGCAAAAGCCATAGAGAGATAGCCAACAAACTGAATATATCTGTTCATACGGTAGAACGGCAAATATATTTAACGCAGCTAAAGCTAAGGGAAGTATTCTTGCTCATTTAGCGGCAAACGTCTAGCATCAGTCCTCGATAAACAAAGCATTAGCAAAGACAAAAGAAGAAAGATACTGTTTTATCCAATCTTGCTTATTTTCTTCAGCTTCTCTTCTTCGATGATTTTGATTTTTCTTCCGTCGATAGTAATCAGTCGTTCCGTAGCAAACTGAGACAGCGTGCGGATAGCGTTCGAAGTAGTCATATTCGAAAGATTTGCCAAATCTTCTCGTGATAGGTAAATGCTCAAAGTTGAGCCGTCTTCTTCCAGCCCATAACTTTCTTTCAGGAAAATCAAGGATTCGGCGAGACGTCCGCGGATATGTTTTTGAGTCAGGTTGACCGTACGTTCGTCGGAGATGCCGAGGTCGATAGAAAGCTGTCGGATAAAGAACATTGCCAAGTCGTTGTTCTGGGCGACTAAAGTAGTGATGGCACTCATCGGTATAAGACAGACAACAGAAGGTTCGAAGGCAGCGGCGGCAGTTACAAAATCCTCTTTGGCAAAATAGGCACGATAGGCAAAGTATTCGCGTGGTTTAATCATGCGGATAATCTGACTTCTACCCCCTACGCCATCTTTGAAGATTTTGACTTTACCACTGATAAGACACATCAGGTGGGATGGTGTTTCTCCTTCGCAATAGATGGTTTCATTCTTTTTGTAGGTCTGTATTGTATAATTGTTCATCAGAAACTCTTTTTGCTCGTTATTTAAAGGAGCTAACATATCGGATAACGGCTCCGAAATATCTATGTCTGACATGTTCATTTTTACCATGAGTGCTATAAAACTGTGTTATACAGCACAAAAGTAAAAATAAAAAATGAGAAAATGCACGAATCTATAAAAAGATTGCACAAAAGCGGGAGCTTTCGTGCAATCTTGCAGGCATTTTATTTGGTAAACAACAGTTCCCTGTATTTGGGTAACGGCCATATTTCGTCGTCTACTTCCATCTCAAGATGATCGATATGGTCGCGGATCTGGTCGAGGTAAGGACGTACTTTTTCTTCGTAGGCAAACGCTCTTTCCTTATAGTTCTCTAGGTGGTTGGCTACTTTTCGTGCTTCGGTCATCTCGCGAACCAGTACTTTGATTGAAGTCACCCGATGCGAAATCTCACGAATCAGTTCTTTGCGGTCGGCACTCAGCACTTCGTATTCTTCGGCAGGGAATATTTCTTTCAGTCCGCGAAGATTTTCGAGCAGCCGATTCTGATAGGCAACAGCAGTCGGTACGATGTGGTTGATGGCAAGGTCGCCCAAGACACGGCCTTCAATCTGGACCTTCATGGTATATTTCTCCAGTTCCACTTCCAGACGGCTGTTCAACTCTGTCTCGTTGAAGATACGTTCGCCGATAAGTACAGCTTTGGATTGGTGGTCAACGTAGTGCATCAGGGCTTCCGGGACGTGGCAGATGTTAGTCAGTCCGCGGCGTGCGGCTTCCTGTTTCCATTCTTCGGAATAACCGTCACCTTCGAAACGGATGGGTTCGGAAGCGATGATTGTTTCTTTCAGCAAGCGGAAGATAGCTTCGTCTTTGCCTACCCCTTCTTCCATCAGTTTCTCTACCGACGCACGGAATTCATTCAACTGGTTTGCCATGGCAGCGTTGATAGCAATCATGGCAGCGGCACAGTTGGAAGAAGAGCCGGCGGCACGGAACTCAAACCGGTTTCCGGTGAAGGCGAAAGGAGAGGTGCGGTTACGGTCGGTCGTATCGAGCAGGATTTCGGGGATACGTCCGATACCCAGTTTCAATGTCGTTTTTTCCTCCGGTGTCATCTTCTCGTTTCCTACTTGGCGTACAATTTCGTCAAGGGTTGCCGAAAGTTGCGAACCCAGAAAGCAGGAGAGGATGGCGGGTGGGGCTTCGTTGGCTCCCAAGCGGTGACTGTTGCTGGCACTCATAATGGAAGCACGCAGCAGGTTCTGGTTTTTATAAACCATCATCAATACGTTCACCAGGAAAGTAAGGAACAGCATATTTCCTTTCGGGTTTTTGCCTGGAGCGAACAGGTTGACACCTGTATCAGTACAAAGCGACCAGTTGTTGTGCTTGCCCGAACCGTTCACGCCGCTATAAGGTTTCTCATGCAGAAGCACGTTGAAGTGATGCTTGCGGGCAATACGTTTCATCAAGTCCATGACAAGTTGGTTGTGGTCGTTCGCCAGGTTGCAGTTCTCGAAGATAGGAGCCAACTCGAATTGGTTGGGAGCTACCTCGTTGTGGCGGGTCTTGGCGGGAATGCCCAGTTTGTGACATTCTATTTCGAGTTCCTTCATAAAGGCGGTGACACGTGGCGGGATAGAGCCGAAATAGTGGTCTTCCAACTGCTGGTCTTTGGCGGAAGAGTGTCCCATCAGTGTCCGTCCGGTGAGGCAGAGGTCGGGGCGTGCATTATATAAGGAAGAGTCGACAAGGAAATATTCCTGTTCCCATCCCAGATTCGTATAGACGCGTGTCACGTTCTTGTCGAACAACTGACAAACTTCCGTAGCCGCTTTGTCTACGGCGGCGAGTGCTTTCAATAGAGGAGTTTTGTAATCCAGCGCTTCGCCCGTATAAGAAATAAAGATGGTAGGGATACAAAGAGTCGTATCCACTACGAATGCGGGTGAAGAAACGTCCCATGCCGTATATCCGCGTGCTTCGAAAGTGTTGCGGATGCCGCCGTTGGGAAAAGAAGAAGCGTCCGGCTCCTGTTGGATAAGTAATTTCCCGGAGAAGCGTTCGATAACTCCGCCATCTTCGCCGAACTCGATAAAGCCATCATGCTTTTCGGCTGTTCCGTCCGTCAAAGGCTGGAACCAATGTGTGTAGTGAGTGACGTTGAGTGACTTGGCCCAGCTTTTCATACCATTAGCAACTAAGTCCGCCACTTCGCGGCTGATAGGCGTACCTTTTTCGATAGCATCGGTCACAGCCTTGTAGGCTTCCTTCGGAAGATACTCCTGCATCTTTTTGCGGTCGAATACATGACTACCATAATAATCAGAGAGTTTGTTGGAAGGAGCAGTAACTTCCAAAGGCTTCCGGTTGGAAAGCTCTTGTAATGCAAAAAATCTCATTTTAGACATAAATGGTCTGTTATTTATCGGTTGATGGCGCAAAATTATATGTTTTTTCTGAAAGTACCCCTATTTTTTAGGGGGTAATTTGAAAAATAAGATGTTTTTTTGAATAGCTCCCCTTCGGACTTAAGGGGGAGGCTGAACTTTATGGTCGTGACGTAAAAACACTGGTAAACATATAAGTTTTGTACAGGTCACATCAGTGAGGCATTTAGATAACTTGGAAAATTCTCTGTGACATTTTTGTTTGTATTCTAAGTATTATACGGGGAAAAACAAAAATGTCGCAGAGCTTATTATCAATGTTTTATCTTTAAAAATAGCCTGATTTTAAGATAAGTTTGCAAAAAACAATAGGGAGTTTTTATCTTTTTCGGAATAAAAACTGCATTTTCCTTTTAATTATTTGAATTTCAGTATTTTGATTGTTCTGGTTTCATGATTTCTATAATTTTCCACCTCTGCATATTGTTCCAATTCTTTAGTCGTGATGCCTCTTCCTGTATTCAGTCCCATCTTCTTATATACCTGTTTGAGCATACTTTTCACTTCCTGAACGGACAATTCGGAACCTACAGGGAAGGCCCGCTGGATAGATGTCCGCATTTGCCCTGATTTCTTAATCGTATGTTCGCTGCTGACATTCAATGCTGTACGCAACTTATTTTCGTTGTAATCGGATTTCCGTATAAATTCTGCTCCGAACCGACAGAAGCAATCGTATATATACCTGTCAGCGGTCGAAGTAATCAGGTTTCCCAACATGCGTTGGTAACGTTTTTGCAGTTTCTTGTCAGTGGCTCTGCCCATCTTTTCCATCTCTTCCAGCTTGCGGACGATAAGCTCCGCCCGCTTTTTCTTTGCCAAGCGGTGCTGGATTGCCATACGTTCATTGTCCGAAATCGGCATGAGGCGTTCTTCATGTGAGAACTCAAAATAATTGGTCTGCCGATAGGCATTACACAACAGCTCGGTAGATGTATATAGACGTTTCACTTGTTCCTTCTCATAGAAATTGGTTATCAGAAACGGGTCTGGCTTTCCGTTCTCGTCCAGATAAGGAAGGTAGGAATTTTCTCCGATAGCTTCCTGCAATAATGTCCTTTCGCCGATATTCGATGTCCGTGCCAGTTGTGCTTTCCATCCGTTGAAAATGGTAGCTGCACCTTGAATCCATCGGTCAATCTCCGACGAAGACATACATTCCAGTTCCGGTCGGATAGAAGCAATATGTGTCACACTGTTTACTCCACCCCGGAAACGCCCGATGATTTGAATAGCTTCGGTAGCCGGGTCGATAACCGATTGTGCGGCACCGTATAAATCGCTGATGAAAATGACATGCGGGGGATTTTTGCATACGATGTCTACTGCCGAATAGAAACGTGAGGTGAAGAAATTGTAACGTTCCAGTTCGGTAATCATCATTGATTTTTTGCGTCGGTTGCCTTTCCATAGTTTGTATTGCCCGTCTTCGCTGCAAAAAGTACATGCATTACTCAGTTCGGGTATCAATCGGTAAAAACTGTCTATTGAGTCAATGCTGTTGCAGAAGATGCAGACCGTTCCTCGCTTCGCTTCAATCACTTCCTGCAATGTCTCCAGTACATTGTTCGTAGTGATAAGTTTCAGCTTTTGGTGATATGCGTAATCCGGCTTAATCAGTACGCGCATAAAACTGTCGAAACGGTTGTCCTTTTCGGGTATGATAGGGGTGGCGGATATCAGTGCCTTGTTTTGGAAATGAAAGAAATCGTTCATCGGTTCGCGGATAGAATCACGGTAATGTACGTCCTGCACTAACTTCTCACATTCATCAAACAGGATGAAGCATTCTGCGTACATATCTATCCCCACCGCTTGCATCGCTTCCTTGATTTTCGTGAAACCTTCGGGAGTGGTCAACAGCTTGTAATGCTTATCACGGTTTTCTTCCAGGAAATCAGCCACTTTTCGGATAGTCACCCCTTTATAGACAGCCAGTGCATTTTTATGTTTCTTTGCTTTCGACTCGATAACAGGTACATTAGGCTCGATAATGATAGATTTCCGCGGTGCTGTCAGTTCGCAATGTGTAGCTCCCAGTCCGGGTAGTAACTTATTGATGATGCAATTGGTTGGGATAAAGTCTTTATCGGCACGTTTCAATGCATCCGCAAAGTATTCGCCTTTTCGGATGGAGTAGGTTCTGTCGTATTCCATATTGTTCTAGTATTTTCGTTTGTTATGTCTTTCAGGATTATACTTCTCAAATCCTGCCGCAGTTATCCGTTTCTTCATACGCTTTTCCGCCTTGAATACAACATTCTTCACTTCTATGGATTCCGCCCGGTGGCTTTCACCGGGCTCTTTGTCTTCACAGAAACTGCCGTTCAAGGAGAAGCTGCCGAAATCGTCCAGATTGAGAATATTGCCGTTTTTCAGAATGGCTTCTATACCTTCCAATACCATGCTGAGGTTTTTGTATACATCGCCTTTGGAAATGTTGTTCTTGAAAGCCAGATATTCTACAAAGGCTTTGGTATCCAGCGTATCCCATGATAATAGCTGCACCCGTACATTTGTTTCTTTGTCACCACTGAAAGTATCCGCAAAGCGGGTTGTCTTGTAAAGTATGCTCATAATAATTCCTTTTAGATTATCACTATTTGTTTGCAGTTGGGCATTCACCGGAATAGACAAGTGTAACTAGGTTGTTGCACAAGTGTATCCGTCTAGTTGCTCAAGTGCAACAGATTAATTCAAGCGGATGAAATTGCTAAAAGATAAGGGGGAATTATTAATTGATGCGGTAGAAATGATTAATTCTTCCTTATGAATTGGTAAAAACATCTTGTCGTTTATAATATTGCAAAGGTAGAAAAAAAGAATGAATACGGCAAAAGTATATGAACAATTTCGTATCTTTGTCCATATAGATAGAAAATGTAGGTATTATGGCAAGAATAACTATCCCATACGCAGTGGCTGATTTCGTAGATCTTCGCGAACGTGGCTTTTATTATGTTGATAAGACAGAGTATATTTATCGTTTGGAGGATTATAATGCTCCTGTATTTCTGCGTCCGCGTCGATTCGGAAAGAGCTTGCTGGTTTCTACGTTAGCTTGCTATTATGACCGTACCAAAGCTCATCGTTTCGAAGAATTATTCGGTGGAACCTGGATTGGCAATCACCCTACTCCGGAACATAACCGATATATGATTATCCGGTATGATTTTTCCGCTATGGTGATGGCGGAAAATATTCAGGCACTGGCACAGAATTTCAATGATTTGAATTGTGGTCCTGTAGAAGTAATGGTGGAACATAACCGCGATTTGTTTGGAGATTTTCAATTCGCCAACAAAGGAGATGCGTCTAAAATGCTCGAAGAGGTTTTTACCTATATTCGTTCTCATGAATTACCTAAAGCCTATATCTTGATTGATGAATATGATAATTTCACCAATCAATTGCTTACTGCTTATAATGATCCTCTTTATGAAGAGGTGACTACTAACGATAGTTTTCTGCGTACTTTCTTTAAAGTAATCAAAAAAGGCATCGGTGAAGGAAGCGTACGTACCTGTTTTTGTACAGGGGTGTTGCCTGTCACAATGGACGATCTTACTAGTGGGTATAATATTGCGGAGATACTGACATTGGAGCCGAATTTCTTGAATATGCTTGGGTTTACGTATAAAGAGACAGAAACTTATTTGCGTTATGTGCTTGACAAATATGCTACAGGACAAGAGTGTTTTGATGAAATTTGGCAACTCATTGTAAGTAACTATGATGGTTATCGTTTTCGTCCCAATGGAGAACGTCTCTTTAATGCCACAATTCTTACCTATTTTTTCAAGAAGTTTGCTGCTAATGCTGGTAGTATCCCTGAAGAACTGGTAGATGAAAATCTGCGTACGGACGTCAATTGGATACGTCGGCTTACCCTTTCATTGGATAATGCCAAAGTTATGCTGGATACATTGGTTATTGATAATGAATTGCCTTACAATGTGGCTGATCTTTCCAGTAAATTTAATAAAAGGAAATTCTTTGATAAGGAATTTTATCCCGTCAGCCTGTTCTATCTAGGCATGACGACGCTGAAAGATAATTATGTGACAACATTGCCCAATATGACTATGCGCAGTGTTTACATGGACTATTACAATCAATTGAACCGGATTGAAGGAAATGCGCAACGTTATGTTCCTGTATATCGGAAATACGATGCTGAGCGCCGTCTGGAACCATTGGTACAGAACTATTTCGAACAATATCTGGGACAGTTTCCTGCACAAGTCTTTGATAAAATAAATGAAAACTTTATCCGATGTTCTTTTTATGAACTTGTGTCCCGTTATTTGAGCAGCAGCTACACTTTTGCCATTGAACAGAACAATTCCGCCGGTCGTTCGGACTTTGAGATGACAGGTATTCCCGGTACAGACTATTATACAGATGACCGGGTTGTAGAGTTTAAGTATTATCGTGGTAAAGAAGCGGAGAAGATGCTGACGTATGCTGAACCACTTCCCGAACACGTGGAACAAGTCAAGGGATACGCGGAAGATACAAAAAGAAAATTCCCTAATTATAATGTCCGCTCTTATGTGGTATATATATGCAGTAACAAAGGGTGGAAGTGTTGGGAAGTATAATAACAATAGTCCGTTAAAAATTCAACATATCGGCTAAGCGGCTTCTTCCACGATTTCCTCATATTGGTCAAGTGCTGTCTTGTTCATAGCTTTAATGTGTGGTAGAATACCATTAAAGATAATGAAAACCGGCGACTAGACCTATTTTATTTTGCTAAACTTTATCAATTAACTTGTTTGTTCTCAATGGATTAGTTGCAAAATTAACGAAGTGTTAATTCATCTATTGCAATTAATCTTTATCGCTGTAATCATTATGGCGGTAAGGGCTCAAAAAATATGTGTTTCAATTTGAAGGAACGAGATAAAATGAATCATATTGTGTTGAAAAACAAAGAACCTGTTTAAATTTTCTTCAATAACTCTTTTTAGTATCCCAATCTCCTTGCTTTTCGATATTCTTTTTTATATTTGCCTATGTTAATGAAGGAGATACGACGATTGAGAGATAAAATACTGATAGGATGCATACTATGTATGTTCTCTTTTACTTTAAAGGGGGCAGCCAGTAACTATATAATGAATCCTTATACGCGTCAAAGTATTTCCGCCGATTCCATCATTGAGCGTGTCATGACTTTCGCGCCTTTATATGAAACGATAGTCAGTGACTATCGTGCCAATCTATATATAAAAGGTAAGATGGATATTCGGAAAAAGAATTTTATCCTTCGCTATGTACCTTCCATGTTCCGTTTGCAAAAGGGGGTGCGCGAGTATCTGCTCGAAACATACAGTGACCTTCATTATACCGCTCCCAATATATACGACCAGAAAGTAAAAGCCTCGCAAGGAACTGTAAGGGGAAACAGAGGACTTCCGGGATTGCTCGAATATTTTAATGTAAATATCTACTCTTCTTCTCTGTTGAATGACGAGCGGTTGCTGTCACCACTAGCCAAGAACGGGCAAAAATACTATAAATACCGGATAGACAGTGTGATGGGGGACCCGAATAATCTGGATTACCGGGTACGTTTTATTCCCCGGACAAAGAGCGACCAGTTGGTAGGCGGTTACATGATTGTCAGCAGTAATGTATGGAGTGTTCGCGAAATACGTTTTTCGGGACGGTCGGAACTTATAACATTCACCTGCTGGATTAAGATGGGAGACGTAGGCAAGAAAAATGAATTTTTGCCTGTGCGTTATGATGTGGAAGCCCTTTTTAAATTCCTCGGAAATAAGGTTGATGGCAACTACACTGCTTCTTTGGATTATAAATCCATTGAACTGAAAGAAAAGAAAGTGCGTAAGAAAGAGAAGACAAATTATAACCTGTCGGAATCATTCTCTTTGCAATGCGACACGAATGCCTATAAGACGGATGCTTCGACCTTTGCCATTATGCGACCTATTCCTTTGAATGAAAGTGAGAAGAAATTGTACCATGATTATCGGCTGAGGCGTGATACGGCTACTATACGGAAGCCATCCAAGAGTCAGACTTTTTGGGGAACAATGGGCGACCTGATGGTGGAAGATTATAAGTTCAACCTCTCCAATATCGGAAGTGTCCGTTTCTCTCCGTTTATTAATCCGCTCCTGTTCAGTTATAGCGGAAGCAACGGTTTGTCTTATCGGCAGGATTTTCGCTACAACCGTATTTTCAGGGGCGATAAGCTGCTCCGTATTGTTCCTAAACTCGGATATAATTTCACCCGCAAGGAGTTTTATTGGTCATTGAATGCTGACCTTGAGTACTGGCCGCAAAAACGGGGATTCTTCCGCTTGAATGTGGGTAATGGTAACCGCATTTATAGCAGTAAGGTGCTGGACGAACTGAAAGCCATGCCGGACAGTATCTTCAATTTCGATTTAATTCATCTTGATTATTTCAAAGACTTGTATTTTAATTTCCGCCATACGCTTGAAGTAGTCAACGGTTTGGATATAAGCTTGGGATTCTCCGCTCATAAGAGGACAGCCGTAGAGCCTTCGCGCTTTGTGATAACCGGTGATTATCCGATGCCGCCCCCGGAATTTATGGATAAATTCAAGAATACCTATATCAGTTTTGCTCCCCGTATCCGGGTGGAATGGACGCCGGGACTCTACTATTATATGAATGGAAAACGAAAAATAAATCTCCGTTCCTTATATCCTACGTTCTCAGTCGATTACGAACGGGGTATTAAAGGGGTATTCAAAAGTACGGGTGAATACGAAAGAATAGAGTTCGACCTTCAACATCAAATCCGGTTGGGACTGATGCGTAATATCTATTATCGTTTTGGATTTGGCGCGTTTACCAATCAGGATGAATTGTATTTCGTGGATTTCGCTAATTTCTCCCGTCGTAATCTCCCTGTGGGGTGGAACGATGAAATCGGCGGAGTGTTTCAAGTGCTCGACGGACGTTGGTACAACTCGTCCCGCCGTTATGTACGCGGACATTTCACTTATGAGGCGCCATTCCTGATATTAAAGCATCTGATGAAATATACACGTTATGTACAGAATGAACGTATTTACGTAAGCGCCCTCTGCATGCCCCATCTTCAACCTTACATGGAAGTAGGGTATGGCATCGGTACACATATTTTTGATGTAGGGGTTTTTATGAGCAGTGAGAACTGGAAGTTCGGCGGAATAGGCTGTAAATTTACATTCGAGTTATTCAACCGATAGTTTTTGACGTTCTTGTTGCGTAAATCGAAAAAAAATTCTACCTTTGTCTAGGAGAGGATGAGGGCAAAATTTAGCACAAAAGAGGTGTAGTCGCTTCATAAGCACAGGTATTTTCCTAGAAAATAAATTCTTAGGTATAAATACCTAAATTTATTTTAGTAAATAACTCATCCTCTTCTCTCTTTTTTATATACATAATACAAAATGGACGGTATTTTAATAACGATACTTATAATCACTGGTTTCCTGATTTATAAAATGATTTCTTCGAGCAGGAAGCAAGAGGGATATAAAAGGTGGAAAGCAACAGCAGGTAGCAGTAAGGAAGAAAATGTTCCCAAGTTTGATGAAGAAGCAGTCGCCTGGTGCGCCAGCCTATTGGGCGTAGAAGTAAACAAGCTGAAAGAAATACTTGAAAATATCCCTGCCCATTACCATGAGTTTTGGGTGAGAAAAAGAAAGGGCGGGTATCGGATGATTTCCGCTCCGCGTAAAGAACTACAATCTATCCAAACGACTATTAATTCCCGAATCTTATCATCGGTGACTACCGTTCATCCGGCAGCAGTCGGTTTCCGGTGTGGACATTCGGTAGTTGATAATGCCAGTCCTCATTTGGGAAAGCGGTATGTGTTGAAAATGGATATTCATGATTTTTTCTTTTCTATACGAAGTCCGAGGGTGAAGGCGACATTTGAGAAGATGGGCTATCCGGCAAATGTGGCGAAAGTCTTTAGAACCTTGTGTTGCCTGCGTAATTGTTTACCTCAGGGAGCTCCTACAAGTCCGTCATTGAGCAATATTGTCGGCTATGAGATGGATAAGAAATTATCTGCGTTGGCAGCAGAGTATGGGTTGACATATACCCGCTATGCCGATGACCTGACTTTCTCCGGTGATGTGCTTCCAAAAGAACAGATAATCCCCCGGATTAAACAAATAATCCGTGACGAGAAATTTGAGCCGAATCATAAAAAGACTCGTTTCTTGCATGGGTATGACAGGAAGATTATCACGGGAGTATCTGTCAGCTCCGGTGTGAAACTGACGATACCCAAAACAAGAAAGCGGGAGATTCGGAAGAATGTTTATTTCATTCTGACAAAGGGATTGGCGGAACATCAACGTAGAATCGGTTCCTGCGACCCTGCCTATTTGAAACGGCTTATCGGGGAACTTTGTTATTGGCGCTCGATAGAACCGGATAATGTTTATGTATCCGATTCTATTACTGCCTTGAAACGTTTGGAGAAACGGTATTAATCAGTCTTAAACGGTATTAACTGGCAATCGTTACCCGTTCATTTTCCATTTTTGCATAATCTCTTTTCACAGCTTCGCGGATTCCTCTCTGCATGGCAGCGTCTATGGTCGAACCCATGCGGGGAAAACCGAATGTCTGCGCACATGCTTTTACCAAATCTGCTGCAGGCAGGCTGATGGAGTCGGTTAGTATCTGCCGGATAGCATTGGCTATTTCTTCAGGGGGAATATCTGTTACATCTCGGTCGGAAACCGGGCGGTAAGCCGAATATGAATAGCATTGCTCTTTATCTTTCCAGCAATAAACATATCCGTCATGTTCCGTGCGGCAAATATTCTGTGTATCGAGAATAGCATCTATGTGAGCTTCTATCCGTGGACCCAAACGGCTGATTCCCCATTCGGACAGAATTTTCTTGCAGAGTAATGATTTGCTGACAGGAGCTTCGTTCTCTATAATTTTCCGTATTTGGGAAGTAAGGATGGGGGAACTTTCCGTGAGGAAGAAATCTTCAGGCAGATATTTGTCCGGAGTCACTTCGGCGGATTTATACTTCTGTTGCCTGCTTGGGGCAACGGGAACAGCAGTCGGTTGCTTTTCAGCAGTAACTGGAGATGCTTTGAGAAGAAATGAAAGCTCATTTGTATTCCCTTCGGGGGTTGAAACAGACTCCTTGTCTTGTTTTTCTTCTGTTATGACCGCCGGAATAGTATTTGTCTTAACATTATAGGTTTCATTACTTGCTTTTGAGTCTTTCTTTTGAGAGATTGCTTCCTGTATGGACGCAATTACTTCATCCGGCTTTTTCCACCAGTCCATTGTCCATATGCGGCAGATGTTCCAGCCGAGTGCTTTCAGGACATTATTCTGAACAATTTCCCGGTCGCGTGCGGTTTTAGTACGCTTGTAATTCTTCCCGTCGCAGATAATGCCGAGTTGGTAATTAGACTTGTTTTGGGTATCTACTATGCCTATATCTATTTTATAACCTGAGCATCCGATGTCGGTATGCACGGTATATCCCAGTGAACGCAACTTGTCGGCAATGATGTTTTCGATAGAAGCAGACGTTTCCGATAGTGAATTGTCTGAACTGTTGATTACATTCCTTGTTCCTCTCTCTGCGTATTCGAGGAAACGTTTTAGTCCGGCTACTCCAATGGAAGAAGTCCGGTTCAAGTCTATCATATCCGATCGTAGAGTAGAGTAAATAATCATCTCGTACCGGGCACGGGAGACTGCTACGTTGAGTCTTCTTTCTCCGCCCGCACGGTTCAGCGGGCCGAAGTTCATGCTGACACGTCCTGCGGCATCCGGGCCGTAACCTACCGAAAAGAGAATCACGTCCCGTTCGTCTCCCTGCACATTCTCCAAGTTCTTGATAAATAGCGGCTCTTCACATTCCAAAGCGAGAGTTTCCAGTTCGGGATGGAAGATAAAAAGGTCGGACAGCAAATCTTCTATTAAAGCTTGCTGGACAATGCTGAAAGTGACTACGCCGATGCTCTTCTTCCTTAATTCATCATTTCTCAGTCTTCTTGCTATTTCATCGACTACCGCTTGTGCTTCCGCCCGGTTCTGGCGCGATTTTCCTTTGTCATAATAGCCGTTGATATTCACCATTCTGACCTTGGATTCGATATTGTCTGGAGAAGGGAAAGTCATCAATTTATTGTCGTAATATTCGGAATTGCTGAAAGCGATAAGGCTCTCGTGTTTGCTTCGATAGTGCCATAGCAAGTACTTGGAAGGAATGGACAAGGCGAGGCAATCATCAAGGATACTCTCCAAATCTTCCATTTCGATATTCTCTTCGTCAGTGGTATTGACCGAGAAGAAGTTTGTCGGGGGCATCTGTTTTGGGTCGCCTACAATAACCACATTCTTGCCTCGGGCAATGGCGCCTACGGCTTCATAAGTCGGCATCTGCGATGCTTCGTCAAAGACTACCAGGTCAAACTTGTCCGCATCCGTATCAATGAATTGGGCAACGGAAAGAGGACTCATCAGCATGCACGGGCACATACGCGACAACAACGTCGGAATTTGGTCGAACAGCTTACGGATGGATATACCGCGTGCATTGTTGCGGATGTTCTTCTGGAGTATGCCAACTTCGGAGCTTTGAATAGCCTCATGGGTGAAGGATGGAATATTGGAAGCTAACCTGGCAAACAATTCCTTTTTAGTGGTTTCCTCAAATTGAGTGGATATTAGCTTGTACTTCGCTATAATATCATTGAATATTTTGCCATTGAATAACTCCAAAGTCGGTTCTTTGGAAATGATATACTGAATGGCAGCCTGATAAAAACTCTTGTAGAAACTGCTGGCAAGTTGAGCGGTCGGGATATTCTTCTCTTTATATTCCGCAGCTATAAATCCGATAGTAAGCCTGTCGAGCGTCCGGTAAGCTTGTAGCCATTGATACCAGTCCTTGAGCTTATCCAAATTCTCTTTCCATGTTTGAGCTTTTGATATGCCTGTGTTTATCCAATCAATAGAATTTATATAAAGCTCTACTGTTGAAATGCCTAGAGTGCCGGAAAGTTTGTGCTCTATATTCATAAGCTCATTCGAATACCGATAGATTTCATTGAGAGAATGACCATGAATATCTCTGAATGTTTGTATCCCTTCAGCTAGTTGTACAGACAGGTTGCGTTTGATTTGTGAGACTTTGGCGATATCTTTCGAATAACTCAACAAATGCGAATGAAGAGAAACCATGTCATTGATAATCTGTTCAATTGTATTCCAATCTTCATTCTTGCCGAATCGTCCGAATAGGGCAGGCAGTTGGCTTGCGTATTTCTGGACGGCTTCTGCTTCTTCCTGATATTGGACAATCTGGTGGAGCAACGGTTTGATGGTATCCGGCTCGATGGCTTTCAGCGCATATACATGGAGTGCCTTCTTTATTTTTCTTTGTCCGAAATATCTGGGAATAAACCACAGGGCAGATACCCGGTTCCACTCGGCTAACATTATTTTGGCGTTTGCTTGCAGGATTTCTTTAGTGAATCCGGTTTCAATCGTCTTTCTTAGTTCGTCACGTTTACGCCCATGGTTCACTACTTCGCGATATTCATCAAGAGTCTCGTTCAGTGATGGAAGAGTCAATAATCCGGGAGTAAGTTCGGGAATATCAAGTATGTTTCGGATAATGTTCGCAATCGTTTGAAAGTCAGTGCGTGTGGGATGCATTTCCGTATCCGTCAGAAGAATGGAGAATGCGGTTAGTTGCTGTTGGATAGCTTTTAGCAAGTTGATAAAGTAAGTGAGTGTCAGGAAAGCTTCGTCTTTTCCGGCAGAAGAATATTCTGAAATAGAGATACCCTTCAACGGATGCCGGTTAGGGTGTCCGCACGCATTGGCTGTTCGTACCAAAACTTCAATGGCTTCTTCCCATTGGGTAAATGTTTCTTTATCCAATGTATCCAAATAGAATAGGGGAATATCGAAACAAGGCTTGGCATCTGATGATTGAAAACGGATAATGGCATCATATAATGAAATGCCGAACGGATACTCTTTATGTAAGGCTTCGATGTATTTATTCAACTCTGCCCGTAAACCAAGTAAGCGTTCCGCTTCTTTCTTGAATTCTTCGGGTGGCGTCTGCCTGATAATTTCAGTCGTCTTTTTCAATTGTGAGATAACCGCAGATTTCTTCGTTTTGTTGGAGTGGATTTCCAGACAGAACGGAGCAAGACCGATGGCAGCCAATCTGTTTTGAACAACGGAGAGGGCAGCCATCTTTTCTGCGACGAACAGCACTCGCTTTCCTTTATAAAGCGCGTTGGCGATAATATTGGTGATTGTTTGTGATTTTCCTGTTCCCGGTGGGCCGTGCAGGATAAAAGTTTGGTCGTGCACCGCTTCGTATATGGCTTCCAATTGGGAAGAATCGGCGATGATAGGCAATACGATATCGGCAGGAGACAGTTGCTTGTCCATGTAGCTTGCGTCTACCTCTTCCGTAGCAGCTTCCCATTCTATCTTTCCGTTGATGAGGCTGGATACAATCTTGTTCTGAACCAGTTTGTGGGCGTTGTTGTGAATATCATTCCACATGATGAACTTATTGAAAGAGAATATGCCCAAAATGGCTTGTTCTTCAACATCCCATTTGCGTTGGTTCTTGATGCAGTTCCGGATGATGGAGTAGATTAGCTTTACGTTCACACCGCTTCCGTCGGTAGGCAACGGGTCTAATCCGGGCACGCTGATGCTGAAGTTTTGGCGGAGCATCTCCAATAATGTAATATTCATCATAGTTTCCTCTTCGCGGGAACGGATGACATATCCTCTAGCTGCCGATTTGCGGATGATTTCGACCGGCAGCAGCAGTATCGGCGCATAACGCGGGCGTTCGCTGGAAGGAGTCTCATACCATTTCAGCAATCCCAACGCAAGATAAAGCGTATTAGCTCCGTTCTCTTCAATAGATGTCCGCGAAGAACGGTAGAGATGCGTCAATGCCTTGCCTAAATCATTCTCGGATAAGTAAAAACGTAATCTTTTCTGCGAAAGCTCCGAATTGACAAAATCGACAATCGGATTGGACTCGGAAACAGAGGAATAGATGCCGAACTCCATAGCCGGACTTTCCCAGTCGGCAGGGCGGTGCAGGATACGGAACTCTTCCCCGTCTGCCAAAGCATCTTCCAGACTGGCAAGATTTGCCGGGATAAGTTGGAGCGTATTTTTAGTAATACGGATATTCAGCAGGTTATTGCGCAGGCTTAAATCGAGGAGCCGCCTTTCCCATATTAACTGTTTGGTTATGGCTGTCTGGATATCGCTGCCTGATAAATCATAAGGATTGATACTTTGCGGGGTAATATGAACCGTATTCTTCTGAATAGTCAGTGAGTTTTCGTCTATTTCCCAAGTCTGTCCGTGCAATATGCGTTGGGGGATAGGGCGGATTCCCGAATGTCTCGTTCTTTTTACATCTACCGCAAGTATGAAATGAGTACCCTCTTTCAGTTTGCCGTCCGCTTTCTTCACGGCATCGTCGAAGTCGGACTGATGCCCCATGTTCATACAGGTCGTTTCTACTAAAGTGATATCGTAGATTCCTTCCGCCGTCCTTTTGGTTAATAAAGAAACATCATCTATCGTAGGGTCGGGAAAAGTCTCCGGCACTAGCCAGGCTCCTGCGAAAGCATGCCCTTGGGTAATGATGACAAGCGCGTTCAGCCCGATAGCTTCCAGGCACGAAGCATAGAGCAAGGACATATCCAGGCAAGTTCCCAACTTCTGGGCCATCACGGAATCTGCCAGCCGGACATGCTGCCCGTACTCCTCAAAACTTGCGGGAACGGTGCTGTATATAATCTGCTGTTCTGAGATGGCGGTATAAATAGCCGCCATTTGTTTTCTTACCCTGTCCGGGTTGCGGCTCTGATATTCGTCAAGAGACGGGCTGTCCGTCCACTGTCCTAAGATGGCAGCCGCCCTTTTTATAATAGGTAAGATAGCCGTGTGGTTGGGAGTAATAAAGGCGGCCAGCATTTCGGGGAGCACATTGAGTCCGCTCCATTGGTCATAAGCCAAAATGTCGATAGGATAAGTCCGGGTAAATATCAGCGTTTCCTCGGAAGTGATTTCTAATTTCAGGTTGCCGGATAAACGTTCGGTCAGTTGCGTGAAATAGTTGGCCGATAACGTGAGATTGAGCGATTGCAGAGATACCGTACTGTTAGCCGGAATCTGTTCGATAGCTGTTGGGACAGTATTGCCGAAAGCCGGTTCCGCTGTGATTTGTACTTGTATGTCTTTTAGCGGGGCAGAGGTTATGTTCTCAATGGAAAGTTGATGAATGACCGGTACACTGTTTTGTTGTATCGCAAAATTAATGAGCGGCAAATAGCCGAATTGTACCTTGACTTTGTCCAATCTCTCGTCCATGGCAAAAACTGTATAAATTAAAGCTTGCAATATTACAAAAAATACGGATATGACCATCTTTTATTCAGCCATTCTTTTGTCAATCAAGAAAATATTCCTACCTTTGCGCCCGATTTATAGAAAATATAATGTCTTATTTAATTAAAGTATTAAACAATTTATTTATTAATGGAAAACTTAAAGAACGTAGCTCCTATTGAAGATTTCAACTGGGATGCTTATGAAAATGGCGAAGCGGTAACAAGCGTAAGCCACGAAGAATTAGAAAAAGCTTACGACGGTACGCTTAACAAAGTTAACGACCGTGAGGTTGTTGACGGAACCGTAATCGCAATGAACAAGCGTGAAGTAGTTGTGAACATCGGTTACAAATCAGACGGTATCATCCCTTTGAATGAATTCCGTTACAATCCTGACCTGAAAGTAGGTGATACAGTAGAAGTGTATATCGAAAACCAGGAAGACAAAAAAGGACAGCTCGTTCTGTCACACAGAAAAGCCCGCGCTACTCGTTCTTGGGATCGCGTGAACGCTGCTCTGGAAAATGAAGAAATTATCAAGGGTTACATCAAGTGCCGCACTAAGGGTGGTATGATCGTTGACGTATTCGGAATCGAAGCATTCTTGCCGGGTTCTCAGATCGACGTTAAACCGATCCGCGACTATGATGTATTCGTTGGCAAAACTATGGAATTCAAAGTTGTTAAAATCAACCAGGAATTCAAAAACGTTGTTGTATCTCACAAAGCTCTTATCGAAGCTGAACTGGAACAACAGAAGAAAGAAATCATCGGTAAACTCGAAAAAGGACAAGTTCTTGAAGGAACTGTTAAAAATATCACATCTTACGGTGTATTCATCGACCTTGGCGGCGTAGACGGTTTGATTCACATCACTGACCTTTCTTGGGGACGCGTTAGCGATCCGAAAGAAGTTGTTGAACTGGATCAGAAACTTAACGTTGTTATCCTTGACTTCGATGACGAAAAGAAACGTATCGCTCTGGGTCTGAAACAACTGACTCCGCACCCATGGGATGCTCTTGACACTGACTTGAAGGTTGGTGACAAGGTGAACGGTAAAGTTGTCGTTATGGCTGACTACGGTGCATTCATCGAAATCGCTGCCGGCGTAGAAGGTTTGATCCACGTTTCAGAAATGTCTTGGAGCCAACACCTGCGTTCTGCTCAAGACTTCATGAAGGTAGGCGACGAAGTAGAAGCTGTTGTTCTTACACTCGACCGCGAAGAACGTAAGATGTCTTTGGGTATCAAACAACTGAAACAAGATCCATGGGAAACTATCGAAGAGAAGTATCCTGTAGGTTCTAAACATACTGCAAAAGTACGTAACTTCACTAACTTCGGTGTATTCGTAGAAATCGAAGAAGGTGTAGACGGCTTGATCCACATCTCTGACCTTTCTTGGACTAAGAAAGTGAAACATCCGTCAGAATTTACTCAGATTGGTGCTGACATCGAAGTTCAGGTATTGGAAATCGACAAAGAAAACCGTCGCTTGAGCCTTGGTCACAAACAACTCGAAGAAAATCCTTGGGATGTATTCGAAACTTTATTTACAGTAGGTTCTGTACACGAAGGTACTATCATCGAAATGTTGGATAAGGGTGCTGTTGTAGCTCTTCCTTACGGTGTAGAAGGTTTCGCAACTCCGAAACACCTTGTAAAAGAAGATGGTGCACAAGCTCAGTTGGATGAAAAACTTGAATTCAAAGTAATCGAGTTCAACAAAGACGCTAAGAGAATCATCCTGTCTCACAGCCGTATCTTCGAAGATGTTGCTAAAGCAGAAGAAAGAGCAGAAAAGAAAGCTGCTTCCGGTGCTAAGAAATCATCAGGCAATGGCAAGAGAGAAGATTCTCCGATGATTCAAAACCAGGCTGCTTCAACTACGCTGGGCGATATCGACGCTCTGGCTGCATTGAAAGAACAGTTGGAAGGAAAGAAATAATCTGAACAGAATATTTTCTAATGAAGGCGCTCCCAAACGGGGGCGCCTTTTTCTATTCACCATACCCTTCTTATCCTTTGTGTCCTCCGTGTCCTCTGTGGTGAATAGAAAAAAAAGTTTCATCCTTTGCAAGATTGAATCTGAAATACTATATCTTTGCACATCATGGAAAAATTTGAGTTACATATATTAGGGTGCGGCTCTGCTTTGCCTACCACACGACATTTTGCGACTTCCCAAGTGGTCAACCTGCGCGAAAAACTATTTATGATTGATTGTGGGGAAGGTGCACAAATGCAATTACGTCGTTCCCGGCTGAAATTTTCCCGATTGAACCATATCTTTATCTCCCATTTGCATGGCGACCATTGTTTTGGCTTGTTGGGACTGATTTCAACATTCGGTCTGTTGGGCAGGACAGCCGATTTGCATATCCATTCCCCGAAAGGACTTGAAGAGTTGTTTGCTCCGATGCTTGCCTTCTTTTGCAAGACGCTGTCTTACAAGGTGTTCTTCCATGAATTTGAGACGAAGGAACCGACCCTTATTTATGATGACCGTTCGGTGACTGTAACTACGATTCCTTTGAAGCACCGTATTCCTTGTTGCGGCTTCCTTTTTGAAGAAAAACAACGCCCCAATCATATTATCAGAGATATGGTAGACTTTTATAAAGTCCCTGTCTATGAGTTGAACCGTATCAAAAACGGAGCGGACTTTGTTACTCCCGAAGGAGAGGTAATTCCTAACTCACGCTTGACCCGCCCTTCGGCTCCGGCACGGAAATATGCGTATTGTTCCGATACAATTTATCGCCCGGTGATTGCGGAACAAATCAAGAATGTAGACTTGCTTTTCCATGAAGCGACTTTTGCGCAGGGAGAGCAGATACGGGCTAAAGAAACTTATCATACAACAGCCGCGCAAGCCGCGCAACTTGCTTTGGATGCCAATGTGGGACAGTTGGTGATTGGACATTTTTCTGCCCGTTATGAGGATGAATCCATTTTGCTCAATGAGGCGTCCGCCATTTTCCCGCAAACAATTTTGGCGAAAGAGAACTTATGTATCGACGTTGATGGAGGAACAGAATATGAAAAGTAAACGACTGCTTTGGAGAGTGATAATCGTATGTGCTGTTTGTCTGGCTGCATGCAAAAAGGAGAAACCTCTGTCTCCGATACCGGATTCTTTAGCAAGTCTTCAGGAATTGCTTAACCCCGCTTATCAGATTAGTTCGGACAGTATCCATCTGATTATCCTTTCTTATCTGAATGAGAATAAGCAGGCGACTCCATGGGATTCGGCTTTGGTTGCTCACTATCAGAAGAATAATGATTTTTTTTGGCTGAATGATTCGCTGGTGTCGGATAAACCTGCCGTACAAGTGGCAGACTCTATGTTGTATTGGTTGGAGAATATCTCACAACATGGCATCAATCCGCGTCTTTACCCGACGGACAGCATTCGTAAAGAGTTGCAGCAGATACGTACGCTGCAATTGCGGGATGGAAAGACGATGAACCGTCTGTTGGCAGATGTCGAATATCAGTTGACGGCTGCTTATCTTTCCTATGTGTGCAAGTTGAAATTCGGTTTTTTGCCTTTAGGGGATAGATGGAACGATTCAATCAACCGGATACCTTTGAAAAACTATGATAAGGACTTTGCAATGGCTGCTCTGGATTCTCTGCGGATGAATGCAAATATGGCCTTTCATCAAGCACAACCTTCTTCTCGGCTTTATCTGAAAATGCAGGAAGAACTGGAACGTGTGAATGCTTGGGGGAAGACGGATACTACGGATTATTACCGCGACCGCCTATTGGTAAATATGGAACGTGCACGCTGGCAATATGCCTTGGAGAAAGGAAAGAAATATGTAGTAGCCAATGTAGCGGCATTTATGTTACAAGCTGTCAATGAAGAGACGGATTCAATCTTGGAAATGCGTATCTGTGTGGGAAGCGTGAAGAATAAGACGCCCTTGCTGTCGAGCAGAATCTATTATATGGAGCTGAATCCATATTGGAATGTTCCTCAAAGTATTATCCGTAAAGAGATTATCCCTACCTATCGCAGGGATACGACCTATTTTACGCGTAACCGCATGAAGGTATATGATAATAAGACCGGTTTGCAAGTAGACCCTCATAGTATCAAATGGGCTAAGTATGCAGGAAGAGGCGTGCCTTATACTGTAAAGCAGGATAATAAGACAGGAAACTCATTGGGACGTATTATCTTCCGTTTCCCCAATCCTCACTCTGTCTATCTGCATGACACTCCTTCCCGTTGGGCTTTCACACGTAAGAACCGGGCGGTAAGTCATGGCTGTGTACGTCTTCAGAAAGCACTCGATTTTTCATTCTTTCTATTGAACAAGCAGGACTCATTGCTTGAAGACCGTATCCGCATCGCTATGGACATCAAGCCGGTGAGTGAGGAAGGGAAGAAGCTGCCTGTCAGCGCGGCTTACCGTGAACTGAAACATTATAGTTTAGAGAAATATATACCTTTATTTATAGATTATCAGACTGTTTACCTGTCTGTCGATAATAAATTGAGTTATTGTGAGGACATTTATAAATATGATTCGTCTTTATTGAAGGCAATGGACGACCGGAATTTGAAACCATAAATAAACATACAGATAACGAGAGATTATGACCCCTTATAACGAACGCGAAGTTCTGAAACTTCTTCAAGAGGAGAGTACCCAGCGGCAAGGATTCGAGATGATTGTGGCGCAGTATAGCGAGCAATTGTATTGGCAAATCCGCCGGATGGTACTGTCGCATGAGGATGCGAACGATCTCCTGCAAAACACGTTCATTAAGGCATGGACAAATATCGATTATTTCCGTGCCGAAGCGAAGATGTCTACTTGGCTCTACCGCATTGCACTGAACGAATGTCTTACTTTCTTGAATAAACAACGCGCCATGACTACCGTAGCTATCGACGACCCGGAAGCAATGGGAGTGCAGAAACTGGAAAGTGACCCGTACTTTTCGGGCGATCAGGTGCAGTTGTGTTTGCAGAAAGCATTGATGACCCTGCCGGAAAAACAACGCATGGTATTCAACCTGAAGTATTATCAGGAAATGAAATACGAAGAGATGTCGGAAGTATTCGGCACGTCGGTCGGCGCATTGAAAGCATCTTATCATCATGCGGTGAAGAAAATAGAGAAGTTTTTAGACGAAATTGATTAAACCTTTTAGAACGTGCAACGTCTAAGGAGAAGAGAGGAGAAAAACGTATGAAAGAAGAAGATACCCTATTGAAGAAACTTGGTAAGGAAAATTCCTTTAAAGTTCCCGATGGCTACTTTGAAAACCTGACTTCGGAAGTGATGAACAAGCTTCCTGAAAAAGAGAAAGTCGTTTTTAAGGAAGAGCCTGTCAGCACATGGACAAGACTGAAACCGTTGCTTTATATGGCAGCCATGTTTGTAGGAGCGGCCTTGATTATCCGGGTAGCGTCGACAGATCATAAATCTGTTGCAGCAGACGAGGTGGCAGTGACAGAAGTAGATACTGAAGTAATCTCTGATGAAATGATTGATGTAGCACTGGATCGTGCCATGCTGGATGATTATTCTTTATATGTTTATTTGAGTGACGCAAGTGTAGAATGATTTATTAAAACCGATTGAATACAGAAAATGAGAAAAGTAATCGCATTAGTCGTTTTGTTATGTGGCTTTATGCCTGTTCTTTGGGCTGCTGATGGATGTGACCAGCATTTATCCCGTGAAGAGTTCAGAGCAAAACAAAAAGCATATATTATTGAACAGGCAAATCTGACAAAAGACGAAGCTGCCAAGTTCTTCCCTGTTTATTTTGAACTTCAGGATAAAAAGAAAAAACTGAATGACGAATCATGGAACTTGATGCGTAAAGGGAAGGATGACAAGACTACGGAAGCCCAATACGAAGAAATCAACGAGAAAGTTGCCAATAACCGTATCGCTGCCGACCAACTTGATAAAACCTACTTGGGTAAGTTCAAGAAGATTCTTTCCAGCAAGAAGATATTTCTTGTGCAACGGGCGGAAATGCGTTTCCATCGGGAGATGATAAAAGGGATGAATCGCGGTAAAGATAAAGGAAATGATTCGAAGAAGAAATAAAGAAAAACAGAGTGTCTATTCATACGAGTTAGACGCTCTGTTTTTTTTAAAATAGTCAGGGGACTTACAGTCCCTTTTTCTTTGCTTCATTCCAAATGGCATCCATCTCTTCAAGAGTCATATCTTTCAGATTCTTTCCCTCTTTGATGGTATGTTCTTCCAGATAATTGAAGCGGCGGATAAACTTCTGGTTGGTACGTTCCAGTGCATTATCGGGGTTAATCTTGTAAAGGCGTGCCGCATTGATAAGGCTGAACATGACATCTCCGAATTCGGCTTCCGCTTTATCCTTATCCATGTTGGCTACCTCATCCTGAAATTCTCCGATTTCTTCCTTCACTTTATCCCATACCTGTTCACGTTCTTCCCAATCGAAGCCTACGTTGCGGGCTTTGTCCTGTATGCGGTACGCTTTGATAAGTGAGGGCAGGGCAGCAGGAACACCGCTCAATACACTCTTATTACCATCTTTTTCTTTTAATTTCAACTGTTCCCAGTTCTCGGATACCTCTCCTGCCGTTTCGGCTTTCACTTCTCCAAATACGTGAGGATGGCGGAAAATCAGTTTGTCGCACAGCTTGTCGCAAACATCTTTAATGTCGAAATCTCCTGTTTCCGAACCTATCTTGGCGTAGAAAGCAACATGCAGCAATACGTCTCCCAATTCTTTGCAAATGTCTTTTTTATCATCTCTCATCAATGCGTCGCAAAGTTCATAAGTCTCTTCTATGGTATTGGGACGCAGGCTCTCATTCGTCTGTTTGCGATCCCAAGGACATTTGACACGCAGTTCGTCGAGGATATCCAGGAAGCGTCCGAAAGCTTCCATCTGTTCTTGTCTGGTATGTGACATAAATCTATTTTTTATTAAAGTTTTCGTATAATCTGTCCATGGTTAGCATCTATTTATATGCAAAGATAAACCAATTGCACAACAAAAGTGCAGTAAAATATAGTTTTCTGCACTTTTGTTGTGCAATTGAACTCGCGTTGCATGATATATTGGGGAATGAGGAGGATTCGGACAGCTTGAGAAATAGTCTGTATAACCACAGACAGCTGTATGGATGATGAATGACGGGGGATGTAGTAAGGGATAATCTTTACCCGGTTATTTTCATCCCTCTGTTAAAATAATATTTTTCTGCTTGATTTTATCTGATTATTGCTACTTTTGTACATAACGCTTTGGAAAGGTATTAAGGCATTTCAAAGGGAGAACCATATATTGGTTATACGAAGGGGCGGGATTGGAATTTCAAACTATAAAAATGGAAAAAGACATGGGAATGGAAGGAATACAGGATAAATATGTGAATCCATATACCGATTTCGGATTCAAGTTGCTTTTTGGTACGGCAATGAATAAGGAATTGTTGATTAGTTTTTTAAATGCACTCTTATTCAAGGAGGAGGTAATCAAGGATGTCACTTATCTTAATGCGGAACATCTTGGGACGCAGGAATATGACCGTCGGGCCGTATTTGATGTATATTGTGAAAATGAGAAGGGTGAGAAGTTCCTGGTTGAGATGCAGCGTGGCGAGCAGCAGTTCTTCAAGGACCGCAGTGTCTTTTATTCCACTTTCCCTATTCGTGAGCAGGCTAAACGTGGGGAATGGGATTATGAGTTGAAAGCTGTCTATGTAGTAGGTATCCTGAATTTTTCCTTTGACAATTCGGATGAGGAGTATTTCCATCATGAGGTGAAGCTTGTAGACCTTTATACACACAAGGTTTTCTATGACAAGCTTACCTTTGTCTATCTTGAGATGCCCAAATTCAATAAGAGTGAGGATGAGTTGGAGAGCATGTTTGATAAGTGGTTGTTTGTTCTGCGTAATCTTGCCTCTCTGCTTGAACGTCCTAGAGCATTGCAGAATAGAGTTTTTGACCGCCTTTTTGAAACTGCGGAAATAGCAAAGTTTACCAAGACCGAACTGAGTGAGTACTGGGACAGTTTGAAAAATTTCCGTGACTGGTATAGTGTTATTTCTACGGCAGAAAAGAAAGGTAGGGAAGAAGGAATGGAAAAAGGAAGAGAAGAAGGAGAGAAAAAGAAAGCCATAGAAGTAGCCCGTTACTTAAAATCATCAGGAACTTCAATAGAGTTAATTGTCGGAGCAACCGGCTTATCTAAAGAGGAAATAGAAATTCTATAGTGTAAATCTTGAATATGTTATTTTTCGTATAATCTGTCCATGATTGGCATTTATTTATATGTAAATATTCACCAATTGTAAAACAAAAGTGCAGGAAACCATAATTCCTGCACTTTTTCAAGCTTTATTTTATTCTTATCAGTTTGATAACTCCATCTGATGCATCGAACGACATATTGTCTCCTTTAATATTCACATTCTGGTAACAGTCTTCGTTGTTTTCGTTTTCTGAATACCAATTATAGAGATGTTCTTTCAATTCTTCTATTGATTCTTGAATGAGTGATTGCCCATAGTTTTTAATAAAACTTTGTGCAAGAGATTCGGATAATCTATCTGCGCCCGGGTAACTAATATCCTCAAAAGTGACTTTTAGAGTCGACAGGTCGTAAGTGAAATAGATGTCACCGGCCAGTATTTCCCATGTACCTTTAATAACACTTTTGTATTGCGCTTTATATTCTTGTCCGTCCTCAACTTCTCCACGTTCAGTGAAGTAGGTTGTCTCTTTTAAGTCTCCTCCGGAAGTATCTCCTTTCACAGGACCAAACTCATAATAGGTTTTCTCTTTGCATCCGTTTTCTTCAACTATGCGGATGCTTTCCCATGTGCCGCATGCTTTCTTTGCCATTTCCATATCGCTGCATGAAGTGCAGAAGATACACAAAAGAGATAATAGAGTGAATGATGTAAGTAAGTTGTTATGTTTCATGATGGTAAAATTTAATTCGTTGTAATGGTAAGTCCGTTGGCATAGCTGACGTTATATACGAAATTGGGAGATATGTTGTGAAAACCATCGAATACAACCTGATATTTTTTATTTCCCAAATTATGAAACTCTTCTATTTGCACTTCGTCATAGGGCAGATAATTGTCGAATATCTCAAACCATTGGCTGTTGCAAACAACTTTGCGTTCTTTGAGACATTCTATCGCTATATGTCCCAAGTCACTTTCGGTAAAATCACTTCTGAAGCTCCTGTTACCGCTTGCGTATGCTCGTAATAGACGGGAAAAGTTTGAGAAATCGAATTGTTGTAATAACCATCGATATTCTTCATTGGAGATTAAGAGTAAATCGTCGTTTACTATCGGGTCTCCGTCGATACCTTCAAGACCAATGCCTCTGTATCCGTTGGTTATAGCTTGTTTCATGTTGTAGCAGAAGGTATAAATGGCATAATAGCAAGAGAAATCGTGTATAATTCGTTCTTTTATTTCCGCATCATTTTCGCCATTGATGCTTTTCCTACTTTCTGGGTAACCTATATTGTCCAATGTATCCACTCCTGCGGTGTCTCCGTCAAGAGTCCAATTGCTGTGTTGAAGTTGAGGCATTTGGAGATGATTGGCAGATTTGAAATAGGTGAGTACAAGCAGAATGGCTACAACTATTATCGACACATTGAGCACAATTTTGTCGGTAGTGGTCAGAGGAGTGGAGGCGTTAGCTGCATTTCCTTTCTTGCACAGCAGGAAGAGTAGCCAAAAGATACCGACTAAGGGGATGAGGACAATCAGAAACCACCATCCGCTTTTTCCAATGTCGTGCAAGCGACGTATACCGATGGCAAGTGAAGGAATGGTGAGAGCCAGTGAGACGATTGTGAATAGCCAACCATAGCCGAGGCTTTCGCCAAATAGTTGGAAGTCAATTCCCAATAAGATGTCTATGCTTGATGCGGCAATAGCTATGACGCTGTAGAACAGGATGTAAAGCCAATACTGCTTTCTTGTGGCCGTTCCGATAAAGTCGGCATATTGCTTGCATACGACACGGGTGAAATAGTGGGATAAGAAAGAGCTCGGCGGGGTCTCTAGGTTCTCGCGGTTTGTGGCTTTCGGCTGTTCTTTCGCTATCGTGGCGCGATGTGACGAAGGTATTGCTTTAGGCGTTAACGGCTCGTGGCAATAAGGACAAGATACACTGTCTTCTTCTATTTGTTCGGCGCAAATAGGGCAGGCAACCATTTTCTTAGCTACCGTTTGCTTTTCTTCCAACCATTCACCGCAGTATTTACATTTTTTGGCTACAGCCAAAATCTCTTCTCCGCAATAAGGGCATTTTTTCGTTTCTCTTTCCATAGTATCTTATTTTTTTTGAAGTGAAGAAATTGTATATAAAACATCTTTTTTCTCATTGACAAAGAATGAAACTTTCACGCTAAACGTTTCTTTTCCTTCATTATTACGGAATTGATAGGTGAAGTTGGTTCCATCTATTCTTTGAATGGTATATTCCCCGATTAATGGGTCGTTATCAGTACGTAATTGTTCCAGATATCTTTTCCCTGCATTTATTTCCGGACTGTTACTATCCGCCATTTCTTGATATACCGTTCCGGTGAATTTGGCACCCAATTTTGTTTTAATTCTATTGTAGGTGTTCAAATCAATTTCTCCTTTGCGTAGTCTTTCTTGTGCTATACGGAGTTTGCTTGCATTAGCTATCATTTCTTTATATACAGGACTGTCAGTCGGCTCCTGCTGTTTTTTAAGTCCTAATTTCTGTTTTATGTATTCCTGGGTTTTAGGTGATTCTTTTTGTATCTCATATTTGTTATTCAGAAAATCCTGTTGGCATAAAAAAGTCATCACGTCTATGCAAAAATGACGTTTTTGTTCGCCATGGTCTTTATTGTTTTTAGCTGGATGGCATACTCCCACTAATTTTCCATTCAGGTAGGCATTTTGGTCTATTACTTGATATTGAGGGAATAGCGAATTTACCTGGTAATGCTCTTCTTTTGGATATGAACGGTCTATTGTTTCCCATTTTCCTTTCTTATCATGCAACCATTCCCATGTTTGGGCGGCCCGAATTAAATATAAAGAGTCAGCTATTCTTTCTTGTACTATTCTTGCGGCATCATTGACCTTTTGGATGGAGTCTGCACTTTTTTGCTCTAACTCTTTCTTGCTAATAGCAATTTCTATTTCTACTTTGATTTTTTCGAATTCTTTTGATTTGGCTTTTAAACTTTCCATTGATTCACCTAAGTAAATAGTTGGAAATTTATATTCGAAATCTTCTAATTTATGTGTTTTGCAGATTCTTAGAAGTGAATCTCTCGTATTTTGTAATTTTTGAGAGAATACTTCTGTCTTGTTTTTCTTTGCCTTGACGAATTTTGACAAGTCTACTATTTGTGCGCTTGTTTTACATATTCCTGTACAGAGGAATAGGCATATTAATAGAAATTTTCCCATAGTTACCAGTATCTTAACCAAAACTCGTTAAACAAATCGCTTTCCGAATCTTGCTGTTCATAATCATTTAAATCTCCCAAGCAGAATGGAGTATATCCGTTCTCTTTACATTCCTTTGTAAGCATAGCCGGCATCTCATCCAAGGCGGTGATTAGTATATAATGCCTTTTGGCATCAGGCATATACTCTTCACATACTTGGTCGAAAATGACCTTGTATCTTGCTAATTGATTATGGTGAGTCGGTGTATATGCTTTGTTCTCAATCAAAACAGCATGAAATTCTTCTTTTCCATTACATGTAATCCGTATGTTTGCCCAAAGGTCGATGTATTTCCATTGTTTCCAAGTCTCGACAGAGATGACTTGCACGTCGTCTGTCATTGCGATGCCAATCAGTTTGCCGAGAATCTTTCTACAATATTGATAAAGGACAGGTTTCTCTCCACTGTATTGCTGCATAGATCTACGTAAAGTCCATGAAAGAATAAAGTCTATCATGGTTTCTTTCTGGGAATCTCCTTCAGAGGAATCTTTCATTAATAATGATACTTTTTCCATATTTATATAGTTTAAAATGAATGTATGGGTATAAAAAAAGAGCGTAAACTAACTTTTATCCTTATTTATTCGCTTAGGCTCTCGCATTGCCTGAATCTCAAATAAGGTAAAAGCAGTCCACGCCCTATTCGGGTGTGAACGCTACTTTAACCTACTATCCCTGAGATTCATTTTAAATTTGCGAGATTTAAGCGAATGGGATAATACGTCTTAACGTTCAATCAATATGTCTGAAAATCTTCGTTCTCTGTTTCTTACTACTTGTTTTAATGGTTGTACATCGCAAAACTAAGAAACATTTTTTAGAATTGAAAGAATCTTATCAGAAAATATGACCGGACTGCTTTAATATTTACTAATGAATACTTATTTCGATACAACTATGATGATACTTATTCATATAGTTGATGCATTTTTTGAATAGTTGTTCCAATCTGAATTCTGAACCATTGAGGCTCCAAGACTTCTACAAAATCTCCATGTGATAAGATGGCTTGGCAGAAATCATAAGTAGGGCGCAATCTATAAGTAAAAATGGAATAGTTACTGTGTGTTTCACTTTCTTTTTGAGAATGATGCAGCGGGAGAGAACGGAAGTATTTGCATTGATTTCCATATACTTTTATGCTGATTTTTTCTATGTCATATTCTTCATCAACAATAACCCCGAAACTATTATCGAAGTAGGCTTTAGGATTAAAAGTTTGAGGATACTCGAACGGTAAGTCTGTTTGTTCCATTTCGAGTATCCGGTCGAGGGAGTAAATCAATATTTTGTCATAATACGGACTTCTTGCTGCCACATACCAACGTTGTTTGAAGGCCTTTATACAATAAGGTTCAATTTGAAATGTATATGATTTATCCTGCCAATGACCTTGATACGTTATTTCCAATGTTATATGATTATCAATAGCTTCAATGATTGGTACCAAATACTGTTCTCCTGAAGGATATTCTTCCGGTAGTATTTTATCTCTTAATTTATGGCTTTCGTTAAGGACTGTATTGACTGCAAATATATTTAACAGCCATTTTCTGAGTCCTTCCTTTTTGAGTTCTTCGGTGTTTTCTATATAATAATTGCATCCGTTGTGTCTATCGCATTCTATATTTATGTCGAATAGTTCTTCAATGGCTTTCCGGTGATTGTGAAAAGTTCTATTTGGAATTTCCTCTCCGTTACTCATTTCACATCGCAGCCATTTACGGTTAATTTCATCTAATGTGATTGTTCCAGCCCGATAGATTGTATCTACTAGCCAGAGATATCTATTAAAAAGATCTTTTGCCATAAAGAAATTAGTTTTCCGTTTTATATTAGTGCTGCAAATATCATGAAGCGATGTGCCAAAATAAGGCACAATCTAAATTTATTTGTTTTTCCACTTCCGATAAGAAATCAGCAGCCCCACCACTTCCGAATAGTTCTGCCGACCGCTTTCTATCTTATTCCCTTTCAGATAAAGATCATATATCCAATCCTGTACCGCTCCTACTACCGGGCTGTATTTTGCTGACCAATACGTTTGATTATCTTTTGCCAGTTGGATGATTTCCGGGCGGATACGATTGAAAAGCCGCGTATATTCTTCTTCGGAAAGCAGTCTTTGCGCATTCCTCAGTACATGGCCAAGCACTGAGAAATAACCGGAGAAACGAATACCTATAGCTTGGGAACGGGTACAAACCTGATAAGCATAGAAATTGGCTTCCGCTTCGCTTGTAATACCCAGCAGATGCGCCAGTTCGTGAGCATAAGTGGCCGGATAGTTAGCGGGAAGCAAATCTCCGTTCAAAGTAAACTCACAGAAGAAAGGCCCCATGCTGCCGGTCACGCCCACCATTGAAATAAACGGGGTAAACAGCATCGTCTTTACTTTAGGAGATTCGTGTGGCGGACGGTGCACACGAAGGCTGTCGCTTAGCTGATTGTATAGCCGTACGGTTTCTTCACATACCCAATCCTGATTGATACTATTCACCGGAGTATAGGAACGATTGAGTTGCGTGATATAATCATTCACAAACTCTTTAAAATTCTCCGGCGTATAGGCTGTATAAGGAATCTCAGTTCGCTGATAAAAGTTCTTTTGAGAATAATTTAGCCCCCAGGCAAGATAGAACCACACGTAAATCCATAACAGGTATTCTCCGTCTTGTAGCAAGACTCTTTTCCAAGGCAGTTTCTTACGAAAATGGCCGTAAATAGGATAAACGATAACCCCTACGATACTGAGGAAGATAAATAAATCTCCTATCGCAAAAGGGAATAGATTGGAAATAGCTGATAAACCATAGGAAATAAAGGGGTAGATTGTTTGAGAATATACGGTTGCCAAGGCAGGAATCAACTGCGTCATCCATACTAAAAGCAGTAATACTCCCAATACTATATGTCTATTTTTCAACCACCGTTTCATCATTCATTCAGATTTTGGTCAACAAAAATATGTATTTAATAGACATTATGCGAAAAAATACCTCTCTATTTTATCCAAAAACTGTTAACTCCATTTTTCTTATATTACCTGATATGAAAGGTTGCTTTTACTATAAACCATATAAAAGATAGCCGTAACAGAAGAATCAAGCCTGAGGGTGGTAAGATTTGAATTTAAATTATTAATTTTGCACCCGTTATTTTTGAATATACAATCTATCATATACATAAAACAATATGGAATTAGCAAGTAAGTACAATCCCGCTGACGTGGAGGGAAAGTGGTACCAGTATTGGCTGGACAATCATTTATTCAGTTCGAAACCCGATGGTCGTGAACCTTACACCATCGTCATTCCGCCCCCTAACGTCACTGGTGTGTTGCACATGGGACACATGCTTAATAATACCATCCAGGATATTTTGGTTCGCCGCGCCCGTATGGAAGGCAAGAATGCCTGCTGGGTGCCGGGGACTGACCATGCATCTATCGCCACTGAAGCGAAAGTCGTAAACAAACTCGCAGCCCAGGGCATCAAGAAAACCGATTTGACTCGTGACGAGTTCCTGAAACATGCTTGGGACTGGACAGACGAACATGGCGGCATCATCCTGAAACAGCTCCGCAAACTCGGTGCGTCCTGCGACTGGGATCGTACAGCCTTCACTATGGACGAGAAACGTAGCGAGAGCGTACTTAAAGTTTTTGTAGACCTGTTTAACAAAGGATTAATCTATCGTGGTGTCCGCATGGTAAACTGGGATCCGAAAGCACTGACCGCCCTTTCTGACGAGGAAGTTATCTACAAGGAAGAGCATGGCAAACTGTATTATCTCCGTTACAAAGTAGAAGGTGATGCAGAAGGCCGTTATGCGGTAGTGGCAACTACCCGTCCCGAAACAATCATGGGAGATACGGCAATGTGTATCAACCCGAACGACCCGAAGAATGCATGGCTGAAAGGAAAGAAAGTAATCGTTCCGTTGGTGAACCGTGCCATCCCGGTGATTGAAGACGACTATGTAGACATCGAATTTGGTACCGGTTGCCTGAAAGTGACTCCGGCTCACGATGTAAACGACTATATGTTGGGTGAAAAATACAATCTGCCTAGCATCGACATCTTCAACGATAACGGTACATTGAGCGAAGCTGCCGGCATGTATATCGGAATGGATCGTTTCGATGTCCGTAAGCAAATCGAAAAAGACTTGGAAGCCGCCGGCTTGTTGGAAAAGACAGAAGCTTATACAAATAAGGTAGGATATTCCGAACGTACCAATGTCGTGATTGAACCGAAACTGTCCATGCAGTGGTTCCTCAAGATGCAGCATCTTGCAGATATGGCACTGCCGCCTGTAATGAACGACGAACTGAAGTTCTACCCGGCAAAATATAAGAATACTTATCGTCACTGGATGGAGAACATCAAAGATTGGTGTATCAGCCGCCAGTTGTGGTGGGGGCACCGTATTCCTGCTTACTTCCTGCCCGAAGGTGGCTATGTAGTGGCCGTTACTCCCGAAGAAGCATTGGCAAAAGCCAAAGAAAAGACAGGTAACGCAGCTCTGACAATGGACGATCTGCGTCAGGATGAAGACTGTCTGGATACCTGGTTCTCTTCCTGGCTGTGGCCAATTTCTCTGTTCGACGGAATCAACAACCCGGGCAACGAAGAAATCAAATACTATTATCCGACAAGTGACTTGGTGACAGGACCGGATATTATCTTCTTCTGGGTAGCCCGCATGATTATGGCAGGTTATGAATACGAAGGACAGATGCCGTTCAAGAACGTTTACTTCACAGGTATCGTTCGTGACAAACAGGGACGTAAGATGTCCAAGTCGCTTGGCAACTCTCCCGACCCGTTGGAACTGATTGAAAAGTACGGTGCCGACGGTGTACGTATGGGTATGATGCTTTCGGCACCTGCCGGAAACGACATCCTTTTTGACGATGCGCTTTGCGAGCAGGGACGTAACTTCTGCAACAAGATATGGAATGCTTTCCGTCTGATTAAAGGCTGGACAGTTGACGATAGCCTTCAAGCTACAGAAGCGGCAAAACTGGCTACCCACTGGTTCGAGTCCAAACAGAACGAAGTAGCGGCAGAAGTGGCAGACTTGTTCAAGAAGTACCGCTTGAGTGAAGCATTGATGGCTGTATATAAATTATTCTGGGATGAATTCTCTTCCTGGTATCTGGAAATGATTAAGCCTGCTTACGGACAAGGTATCGACCGTGCCACCTATAACGCTACCCTCTGTTATTTGGATAACTTGCTGCATCTTCTCCATCCGTTTATGCCGTTTATCACCGAAGAGTTATGGCAACAGATGACGGAACGCAATGCAGAAGAGGGAGAAAGTCTGATGGTGAGTGCTTTAAATATGGATACATCTGTTGATACCAACGATGTTGCACAGTTTGAAGTAGTGAAAGATATCATCAGTAATATCCGCAGCATCCGTCTCCAGAAGAATATAGCACAGAAAGAAGCGCTTGAGTTGCAAATATTGGGTGAGAACCCGGTTGCGGAATTCAATGCGGTTATTCGGAAGATGTGTAATCTCTCTTCTATCGAGGTGGTTGAAAATAAGGCGGAAGGAGCCGCTTCTTTCATGGTCGGTACAACTGAGTTTGCCGTACCTTTGGGCAATATGATTGATGTAGAAGCGGAAATCGCCCGTATGGAAGCCGAATTGAAACACAAAGAAGGTTTCTTGCAAGGCGTATTGAAGAAACTCAGCAACGAGAAGTTTGTTAATAATGCTCCGGCAGCCGTTATCGAAATGGAGCGCAAGAAACAGGCGGATGCTGAGAGTATCATCAAGTCTTTGAAAGAAAGCATTGCCGCTTTGAAGAAAGCGTAAGTGAGTTGATTGTACATAAGAGCAAATAGTGAATGCACCCTTCGGGGTGCATTTTTTTGTATCTGAGGTTTCCTGTTGCCGTTTCGCAAGGTATTAATAGAAGTGCCGTCATTTGTTAATAGAAAACTTCCGTTCTATTAATAGAAAAGTTGTTGATGTCTGCATCTAAAGTTGTTTTTGCTTTATTTCAAACTATAATTGCAAGCTTTGTTTTTATAAATGCAATTTGCGTTTATAAAAACAAAGCTTGCAATTATATAATCAGAAGTTGCGTTTATAGTTTGCGTTAGGTCAAGATGAAGTTTACAATGAATGAAAAGGAAGTTTACTCTTAATGCAATGAAAGTTATTCGTTAATACTTGAAGAGACAGGTAGCGGTAAGTTGTAAGGCAAGTACTTTAAGTTGTGTCTGTATCTGTTACAGTTTGTGTGAGGATAATAGCTGAATAATTGTTGTATTAATGGTTTTTTATTTGATTTGTGTTAATAATGTGTAATATAAATGTGAATATATTTAGAATTTGTTTATTTTAAGAACAAATTCTAAATATAATGCTTATGAAAACAAAATTAATTTTAGTTGCATTCTTATTAGGTATAGGTATATTGGCATCTTGTTCTTTAGAAGAGAGTTCGTTTGTTCAAAATGAGACGGAATTTTCGGAAGATGATTTTGTATCACATGTGGAGTTTTATGACTTGTTATCTGTAGTCAAAACAAGGACTAATCCAACGATGCCTCCAAATGCAAAGACAAAAGGATTATTACGTGCAAGAATTGCACGTAAAAGCAGAGGATGTAATAGTGGCTTCGGATTATGTGATTTCAAATTACTTCCTAAAAGTACTTCTATGATTGCATTGGAGCAAACAACGGCTTCTGACGAATATGTGTTTGAGGTTGTGTTGGATGAAAGCTCTAATAGTTATAAAGCCAATTTATTGTTAGCTCATCCTTTGCCGGAAGGATTTGCAGAAGAAGTATCATCGTTAAAAATTGATGACGATATATATTGGATTAAAGATGAAGAAACTATGGCTGAAATAAATGAAATTATGGCTATTTCTTCTAATAGTGAGGTCCTTTATGATGAATGTCAAACAGAACTTTTTTCTGCAGATGTTTATGCAGTTTCTACAGAGAATGTTCTATATGATTCAACTCTTGGTGAATATGGTGGTTATCAGATTGAATTAGTTGATAATGTTGAATTAGTAAATGAAATTGAATAGCTTATGAAATTTGTCTACATTCTGGTAGTTCTATTGTATGCTACCAATATATATGGTCAAGTAGAGATAGTCAGTGAAGAGATGCTGACGCAAAAAATCAAACACTCCGATAAGGAATATAAACTTATATGCATTTTTTGTAATTATTGCACTGGAGTTGAGCATCGGTATTCAGAGGTTGTAAAGGAAGCCAGAAACAATAAAAACATGGAAGCCTTTTTTATCTGTGCACAAGACGGTGGAGAGATTGCTCAAAATGATTCTTTTGAGAAAATGGGAATGAACGTTTATCTGATTAACCAATTAAGAAAAAGAAAACTAATCAGTTTTTATAATCCGATTAAGGCTGCAGCTAAGTATTTGAAGACATATTTAGGAGTAGATTCGGAAGAGATGGGAGCATCCGCTTTCTGCATTCTTGATAAGGAGAATAAGGTGATTGTTCAAACGAACTGGAAAATGGAGGATGATGAATATTTTCGGACGATGAAGGTTGGTTTACAATCAGGTACAAAATAGGTTTTAAGGAGTGTGTCAAAACTCTGTGGTGGGTTATGACACACTTAAATACATTTACGGACTATCTATCTGACTAGTCTGTGAATACTTTCTGAGACAAGCAGTAGCAACGGCAGATAGTCCTTTAAATCCGTACGCAGTTGTTTTAACGCCTGCTGAATACGGTAATCTATTGTTTTGGGAGATACCCCCAGTGTTTCCGCAATTTCTTTGTAGCTCATATCCCGGAAGCGATGCATAACAAAAGCTTCTCGGTAACTTTCGGGTAGTGCTGCGACCGCATCTTCAATCCGCTTCGTAAGTTCTTCTATCTGATAATAGTCCGTGTCTTGCAGCATCTCTTGCATTTCTTCATAAAAGCGGGTATCCGCCCGTTGGGTGGCGTCGATATGTGCAATCTTGTTCAAAGCCCTGCGATACACCATCTTGAAGAGATAGGAATTAAGAGAGGACTCGATAACCAGTGTTTCCCGGTTTTCCCAAATCCATAAAAGGGAATCCTCTACAATTTCTTCCGCATCTTCCAACTCGACAAACCGTTGACCATACGCGCACAGCATCGGATAATATCTCCGAAACAGTGTATCAAACGCTTTCTGATCTCCGCGTTGAACGGCTGATAATAGAAAATCATTGTCTGATTGATAGGTTCCTTTCATGTATTAGTCCTGTATTTCAACTGCAAATATAGCTTTTTTATGAGAAAACAAAGATTTTCTGAAAAAAAATGGTTTTTAGTTTAGGAGTCTTCTGGTTCTCTCTTGTCTTATAATAAAAGGCAATAAAATAGCATATGGATAATACAGGTAAAAATAAGATAGAAGAACTGCTTCCCCGTTATTGTGAAGGACTGACAACGGAGGAAGAACGCCTGCAAGTCGAAGCTTGGATGGATGAATCGGAAGAGAACCGACGGATGGCAAAACAAGTTCATGCACTTTATTTGGCTACGGATACACTTCATGTTATGAAGAAAGTAGACACAGAGAAAGCTTTGTCAAGGGTAAAAAGCAGGATGACAGGTAAGAAGAAAACGATGTGGTGGGAATGGGCACAACGTGCGGCAGCAGTTCTGTTCATTCCACTTCTCGTCACTTTGATGGTGCAGCATTGGGGAAATGATGAGCAAGAGGTGGCACAAATGATGGAGATAAAGACTAATTCCGGAATGACTACTTCATTAACATTACCCGACGGTACACTCGTTTTCCTGAATTCAGAATCAACACTAAGTTACCCGTCACGCTTCGACGGAGATACGCGAAACGTAAACTTACAGGGAGAAGCTTATTTCGAAGTTGCCAAGAATCCGGAGAAGAAATTCATCGTTTCCACTTCCCATCAGTCTCAAATAGAAGTACTGGGAACTCACTTCAATGTAGAAGCCTACGAAAAAGAAAATAGAGTTTCAGCTACCTTGGTAGAAGGGAAAATCGGTTTTATCTACAAGTGCGATAATGCTTCTAAGAAAGTACTGATGGCTCCCGGCCAAAAACTGATTTATGACTCGAAAGACAGTAAGGTACAACTTTATGCCACTTCCGGTGAATCGGAGACAGCTTGGAAGGAAGGTAAGATTATATTCAGAAACACTCCTTTGGAAGAAGGCTTGCGAATGTTGGAAAAACGGTATAATGTAGAGTTTATCATTAAAAACAATCGTCTGAAAGGAGACTCCTTTACAGGAACATTCACCAACCAACGCCTGGAACGCATTCTTGAATACTTCCAGCTTTCTTCTCAAATCCGTTGGCGTTATCTTGATTCTCCGGATATAACAGATGAAAAGAGTAAGATTGAAATATATTGATTGAATAACCTTAATACAGAAATGCAATGAAAGACAGAGCCCCTTAAACAAAAAACATACGGGATGATATTGGCGTATCTTCCCGTATGGAAATCGGTAAATCTTTTTGAGCTTGTTTGGCGACAAGCTTAGATAAACTTTTTATTAACTTTAAGTCATCACAAATTTATGCAAAATTATTTTAGCATCCAATTTTTATGGGTGGTAAAGTCGCTTTGGCTAACCTCAAAAAAAATCCCATTATTTATGAGACTTCTGATTTTATTCTTGGTATGCTCTATCGGGTTGGGCTATGCAGCCGATAGTTATGCACAGAAAGCAATGATTAGTATTGATGCCCGCAATCAGCGTGTAGAGGATATTCTGAAAGAGATTGAGGAGCAATCGGATTTTGATTTTTTTTTCAACAACAAGCATGTAGATTTGAATCGCCGTGTGTCCGTCTCGGCTGATAAAAGTAATATTTTTAATGTATTACAAGAAGTCTTTGCTGGTACGAATGTGAAATATTCCGTGTTGGATAAGAAAATTATATTGTCTGTTGAGGTGCAGTCACTGCAGCAGGACAAGAAAGTAACGGTATCGGGTACAGTGCTGGACGCTCACGGTGAGCCGATAATTGGAGCCAGTGTATTGGAAAAAGGAGTGCAGGGAAACGGAACGATTACGGATGTAGACGGTAATTTCAAACTCTCCGTTTCATCATCAAAAGCTCAACTGGAGATTTCTTATATTGGTTATTTATCACAAACAGCTATTGTGCAGCCTGGAAAAATGTTGAAGGTCGTACTGAAAGAAGATGCAAAGCAGTTGGACGAGGTTGTAGTAGTGGGCTATGGAACCCAGAGCAAAAAAACGCTGACCGGTTCTGTTTCGGAGATAGTTATGGGAAATATTGAAACCGGAACTCAGGCTTCGGTCGCCAATGCTTTGGCAGGAAAGGCGGCAGGTCTTCGTGCTTTTAAGCAATCAGCTCAACCAGGCGGAGCTGTAGATTTGAAGATTCGTGGAGAAGGTTCAATCAGTGCCGGAAATGACCCGTTGATTGTTATAGATGGATTTCCTGTGAAATCGGACAATTACTTGGCTTCGGGCAATAATAAATATGAAGCGGGTTCGGTGGATAATATTCTCGATTCTTTGAATCCGGATGATATAGAATCTATAACCGTATTGAAAGATGCGGCCTCTACGGCTATTTATGGCGCACGTGCTGGACATGGAGTTATTATTATAACCACAAAGAGAGGTAAAGCTCAGAAATTACAAATCAACTATTCGGGTGATGTATCTTTCCAGACGATTCAGAATAATTATGAGATGTTGGATGCGCGCAGTTTTATGGAGATGCGTAACAGGCAGTTGTACGAGGAATATCTTAAATTGTACGGCTTAGATATTTATGCCCCTTATATCCAGAACTCTAATGAAAGGGAGTCTTTTAAACCTAAATATACGAATGACGAAATATTACGGGCTGATAATACGGATTGGTTGGATTTGGTTACTCGGAATGGATTTATGCAGCAGCATAACCTTTCAATGAATGGTGGAAGCGAGTCGGTGAAATACTTATTGTCAGCCAATTATATGAAACAAGAAGGAGTTGTGAAAAATAATGGTGCCCAACGATTCTCTTTCAGGTTCAATTTAGATCAGGAAGTAAATAAATATCTTGCTTATGGAGTGAATGTTACGTTCGCGCAAAATAAGTATGATAATGTTCCTTTGGGAGCGGGTACGCAGGAAAACTCAGGAGTGCTGACTGCGGCTATACAGGCCAATCCTGTTAATCCGGTATATGATGAGAATGGCGAATTTTATATTGACCCGGAACGTCCTTTTGTTCCTAATGCGGTATCATTGTTGGATATTCAGGATAAGACAACGAAGAACAGAATGTTGGGAAGTGCTTTTGTAAAAGTTAAACCATTGAAAGGGCTGGAATTGAAGGCACAGGTCGGTGCCGATCTCAAATTCCAGAAACGTTCGAGTTATATTCCTAAAACGACGCTGGAAGGACAGACACAACAAGGTTTTGCCAATATTGCTCAGCAAGATGCGGCAGATTATCTATTGGATTTGACAGCATCGTATAACAATACATTCGGCTCACACAAGATTCAGGCGCTGTTGGGATACTCTTATCAGAAGTTTACGGGAGAAGGGGTGAATGCCGGGAACAAGAACTTTCTTATTGATGGTTTCTCATATCATAAATTGTCTGCAGGCGGATTCGAAAAACCGATTGTAGGTTCTTCTGCATGGAGCAATGCTATGGCTTCATTTTTTGCCCGTTTGCATTACAACTATAAAGACCGTTATATGGTGGAAGGTACCATCCGAACAGATGGTGATTCTAATTTTGCTCCGAAAAATCGTTGGGGATTCTTTCCATCCATATCCGCCGCATGGCGAATTAATGAAGAAGCTTTCATGAAGTCTACCCGTGAATGGTTGTCGAACTTGAAGTTGAGAGCTTCTTACGGACAGACAGGAAACTCGAATGTTGGTTATCATATACAGAACTTTTATAATACGGGAGACCGGAATGTGGTATTTGGTGAGACTTCTAAAGAACATGTAGGAGTATACGCTACTACACTAGCCAATCCTGATATAACATGGGAGACTACCTCTGAATTGAATGTTGGTCTGGATATCGGAATTTTTAACGAGCGTATCCGGTTGACTGTTGAATACTTCAACCGTCGTATCTCTGATTTATTGAATGACCGTCCATTGTTATCTTATCATGAGATTGGATCTATTAAAGCCAATATTGGCGAAACAAAAAGTCAGGGAGTGGAGGTTACATTGAATACGGCCAACATACAGACAAAGAATTTTAA
This sequence comes from Bacteroides acidifaciens, assembly GCF_903181435.1. NCBI lineage: Bacteria > Pseudomonadati > Bacteroidota > Bacteroidia > Bacteroidales > Bacteroidaceae > Bacteroides > Bacteroides acidifaciens. Next base: position 2,683,351 of record NZ_CAEUHO010000001.1, on the reverse strand, counting down.
TTGGAATTCTACTTTGACATTATCTCATTATGAAGACCGTTGGTCGAAGCGTAGTCCTTATTGGAAACCTGAACCCTATGAGAAAGCGGACGATCCGTTGCGTGCCCAATATTACTACCATGCTCTTGGTATTATGCGTCCGGGTGACAAAGCTCCGGCAGCGCAGGCTGACCTTTTGCCTGGTATGATTATTCTGCAAGATGATAATAACGATAATAAGATAGGAAAGGAAGATATGCATTATATTGGTAATGGTGCTCCTAAGTTAACGTTCGGATTTAACAATGCATTCCGCTATAAAAACTGGGATTTGAGTTTTTACTTTTATGGAGAAACCGGACGTAAACGTGCAGAAAGCTATAAGGAGAAATGGATACGGACGAGCGGTGAGAATGTATCTGTTCTGTCATACAAGTCTTTCAACCATAATAATACGGCCTCTGACTATCCGACATACCTGTTTGGTGGACAGAATTTCGGAGATTATTTCGTGAAGTCTGTTTATTATATTCGTTGCGGAAATATAAATCTTGGTTATAATATTCCGGTAAATAAGATTAAATGGATGCAAAGATGCAGGGTGTATGCAGACGTGACTAATCCATTTGTAATAACGAACTGGACAGGTGTGGATCCGGAAACCGATAACGGAGAGTTTGCTTATCCGAATATCATTTCTTATAATTTCGGTGTAAATATAACTTTTTAATAAACAGAATTATCAAAAAAGAAGGTTATGAAGAAACATCATTTATTGAAGATAATACTTTCTGCTTTTTTCCCCATATTTTGGATGGGATGTGAACTGGAAACTGAGATATATAGTGAGATAAATCCAACCTTGTTTCCACAGAACGAGTCTGATGTGCAAGCGTTGGTAGATGCCAATTATCGTGTGTTTACCAGTTATGGTATTTTTACGATTGACGCCGGTTATACCTTGCAATCGGATATGGTGACCGATCATGTAGAGTGTACCTGGGGGTGGACTACTGTTTACAATTCATTCGAAGCCGACGACTGGCATATTGATGGGGATTTCCGTAGAGTATATGACAATTCCAAGTATCTGGCTTCGATGATGCTGACAATAGATCGCATCAAAGATGTACCGATGAATCAGGATGCTTTGAATAACTATATTGCAGAAATGAAATGCGGAATGGGCTTTTTGGCATTTATGCTGTACGATATGTACGGGCCTATTCCTATTCCTACGTTGGAAATTTTGAAAGAGCCGTTGAATGAGAAAATTCTTCCGCGTTTATCGGAAGAACAGATGCAGGAATTTATCGAGACCAATTTGTTGGAAGCTGCAAAAGTGTTGCCTGTCCAGTATGACGCGAATAATTATGGAAGATTTACGAAAGGGTTGGCAAAAACTCTTTTGATGAAACTCTATATGATGACTGAGAGATGGGCGGATGCAGAAGCAATCGGCCAGGAGTTGACTAAGGCTCCGTTCTCTTATGGACTAGTGCCCGATTATCATTCTTTGTTCTCGTTGGCAGGGGAAATAAATAATGAAGTCATTTATTCGGCCATCAACAAGGAAGGAGTGATACATAGTCAGTGGTTTGCGCATACACTTCCGGGCGATTTTCCCACTGCTTTGGGCAATACTATAACGAAATGGGGCGGATATAAAATATCATGGCCGTTTTATGATAGTTATGAGCCTGGGGACAAGCGTCTAGAAAGACTTATCGGAGAATATACAGGCACGGATGGCATATTGCATAATAAGCAAAAGGACAGAATTGAAGGAAATGCGGGAAGTGTACTTTGGTATGGGGCAGTTCCTCAGAAATATGCGATAGAAGGTGTTGTAGGTAATATGTGTGAGATAGACCAGCCTATCTACCGCTATGCCGATGTGATTACTTTATTGGCAGAAGCGATTGTCAGAAATGGAAACAAGGTAACGCAGGAGGCATTGGACTATCTTAACATGGTGCGCAAACGGGTTGGTCTAGGTAATTATACCATGTCGGATGCCGGAGATGTTGAAACGTTTCTTGATAAAGTTCTGATAGAGCGTGGACATGAATTTTATTTGGAAGGCGTACGTCGTCAAGATCTGATTCGTCATCGTAAATTTATTCCTTATGCAGTGAAAAAAGCGGAGTGGGCAGGGCAGTCTACTGCCAAAATAGAAACCTTTGTCGACGGCAGGTATAAATATGAACGTTTCCCTATTCCGACGAAGATTATCAATGAAGGAATGGGTATTATTACACAAAATCCGGGTTATTAATAGAATTAGAAACAAAGAATATGATGAACAGATTTTATTATATAGTGTGTGGATTACTGGTCTTTGTTCTCTTATCATGTGAGAATAAGGATGAAATAGAAGTGGTAGTTCCGGTTAGTAATATATCTTTGCTGGCTCCCTTAGATGGTGCGGCATTTGACTTGAATGATGGAAAGGTGTCTGAATATACATTCTCATGGGAACAGGAGGACGGTTCGGAAGAATTGACATTGGTGCTTAGTAAAGACAAACTTCTGCGTGATCCTGTATATATTAAGGTGGGAAACGCAAATTCTTATACCATGGGGCTCAATCAGATTGATGAGTTTTTTGCAAATTTTGGAATAGCCGGTGGTGGAGAAAAGAACATCTATTGGTCTGTGAAACCTTCTGCGCAGCTTGGAATAGCTTCAAAGGAGATCCGTCATTTTAATGCTGTCAGAGTAAGGACAAAATTGCAAGAACCGGCTGATATGTCAAAAATACAGTTGAACTGGCCTGAGACAGAAGCACGGCTTAAGTTTGTCTGGGACAAGGAAGGAATCAAACCGGATGCGGAAATGGAATTATGTTTCAGTACCAAGGCGGACTTTTCCGGTAGTGTAGCATCGGCTATTCCGGATACGGAGGGCTATCTGACTCATCAGCAGTTGCAACAAGTATTGACGGAGCTTGGAGCTAAGAAATTTGATTTTACACGGCTTTTCTGGAATGTGAAGGTAAAGAGTGAGAGTGATTATGTTTCACGTGCTTCTGCGGCTATTGATTTGGGTAGTATGATGATGTTTGAAGATGTTCGCGGAGATGAACGGATACAGTATAAAGTAACCCGGATAACTTATGCTAATGGTTCTTCCCAAGTATGGTTGGCTGAGAATCTACGTGCCAAAAATTATCCAGACGGTGCTCCTATTGAAAATACGAATGTATTCCAAGCTTCAGAAACGGCGGTAATTACTGCGGGACATGTGAAGGCTTACGGCTGTTATTACACCTATTGGATTCAAGATAATATTGCACCTGAGGGGTGGAGACTTCCTACGTTTGATGAATGGCAAATGCTTTTTGACGATTCGAGGAACATTGGAGGTTCAATGGCTGTTTTGAAAGATCCGGTATATTATGAGAAATTTGACGGAAAAGACACTCCTTTGGCAAATGCTTGGGGATTAGGTTTGGTTTCGGCGGGAAATTATAATGTAGAAACCGGCGAATTGAGTAATGCAATGAATGTGTACTGTTATTATTACGCTGCAGGTTTAATGGAAGAAGCAGATCCTCACCATAACTTCGTGCATGATGGGGGATGGACATTATGGAAAACTTGGGGGACTCCCTGTCCGGCAAGATTCGTTTATATAGAAAAGTGAGAAACAGTAAGTGAAGTAGTATTGTATAATTGATAAAAAAAGAAATCTATGTATAAATATATTTGTTTATTATTTGGTTTGTTAATACTTTCACCTTCTTTTTGCGGGTGTACAGAAACAACTACTATTGATGCGACCTTGTGGGAAGTAGTTGATAATACAAACGATGAACCGGAACAGCCGGACGAAACTTTGGGAGATATTGTTCCGATTGCCTCATTGAACAATCCAGATCGCGGTTTACATGTGGAAGTCGATTATCTCTTGCATAATCTAAAGGAACCCTGGGCGGATGTTTATTTTCCGGATGGTTTTGTAGGTCCTAAAATAGATATACATCGTGCGCAGAACGATGGGGTGACGTTGACTCAGATGTATATTTATCTGACAGAGTATGTGAAATCTGATATTCCACAATCAGCATTGGATGATTTGCAGAGAATGTTTGATAAACTGAAAGAAGGAGGGTATAAAGCCATTTTGCGTTTTGCTTATAAGACGGATGGGGAAGGTACTACATCTGGTGAAGAGTCTCCCGAATGGGTAGAGCGCCATTTGGAACAACTGACTCCTATTCTGAATAAGAATTTGGGACTGATTGCTGTAATGCAGGCCGGATTTGTCGGTACTTGGGGTGAATGGCACAGTTCACCGATGGACAATAATCAAGCGGCTAAAAACAGAGTTGTCAATGCACTTCTGAAAGCATATCCTTATTGTATAGAAATGCGCCATCCGCGGTATAAAACAGCATTGACACTGGAAAATGAAGCTGACAGGAATCGTATTGGTTTTGCGAATGATTATTTTACAGTAGGTGAACACCGGCTTTCTCCGGATAATGATTTTGTGTATGGCGATCCGGCCTATGTTGAACTGACAAATGAATCGCACCAATATTATGTAAGTGGTGAAATCCCTTATTCTGGTGCTACTGATTGGGAGTTCAATACTATTATGCCGATAGAAAAAGTGGTTGTAGCATTGAGAGACCATCATTATTCTGCATTTGATATTAGTCAGAATTTTGACTTGAATATTTTGTCCTGGAAGAATCAGAAGGTATACCCGCAGTGGTTGGATCGTAATCAGATATTATATGCCGATAATTATTTCAAGGATGAAGAAGGGAATACAGTGGTTCGTTCTTTTTATGATTTCGTGCGCGACCATCTGGGCTATCGTCTGAATCTTCTGGAAGAATCAACCTTAAGTGTAGAAGGACAGAACTTGATTTATAATTTGCAACTTACTAATACAGGCTTTTCTACAGTATTGAATCCAAGACCTGTCTATCTGGTGTTCATAAGCGAATCTGAACGAGTGGAGAAAGAAATTAAATTGGAGAATGTTAATCCTAAAAACTGGCAACCGTTTGAACCGGGGACACGAAATCATGAGGCTTTGATTCATAAGATGGAAGGAAGAGTAAATGTTGGACTTTCAGGGAAATACCAGGTTGGAATATGGATGCCTGATGGCAGTGAATCATTGAAATATAACAGTGCATATGGGGTAAAATGGGCGTTGAACACTAAGACAACTCATTGGATAGACAATGAAAATAAATACGTGGTCAATGTAATAGGAGAAGTTGAGTTTTGATGATTTAGAATAATATTGTTTGAAATATAAATAGTCCCGACGATAATGATAATGATATTTCTTTATCATTATCATCGGGATATTAATTAATAGTATTGATGAATAGCAAATATAATTTTTTCACTTTTTGTGTAATAGCTGTTTTGCTAATTTCAGCCTGTTCCTCCCCCAAGGAACAGGTTAAAATAGAAAATGGCACTTTTAATATCAACGGGAAAGAGGTGCAACTGATTTGTGGAGAAATGCACTATCCCCGTATTCCACACGAGTATTGGCGTGACCGTCTGCATAGGGCGCGTGCAATGGGGCTGAACACTGTCTCCGCTTACGTATTCTGGAATTTCCACGAACGCCAACCGGGTGAATTTGACTTCAGCGGGCAGGCGGATATTGCCGAATTTGTTCGTACTGCACAGGAAGAAGGACTATATGTCATTCTTCGCCCCGGACCGTATGTATGTGCGGAATGGGATTTCGGCGGATACCCTTCGTGGCTTCTGAAAGAAAAAGACATGACCTATCGTAGCAAGGACCCGCGTTTCCTTTCCTATTGTGAACGCTATATCAAGGAACTTGGGAAGCAACTGTCCCCTCTGACTATCAACAATGGCGGTAATATTATCATGGTGCAGGTAGAAAATGAATACGGTTCGTATGCAGCAGATAAAGAATATCTTACCGCTATTCGTGATATGATAAAAGAGGCCGGATTCAATGTTCCGTTGTTCACCTGCGACGGTGGCGGACAAGTAGAAGCCGGTCATATTGACGGCGCATTGCCTACACTGAACGGTGTGTTCGGTGAAGATATTTTCAAAGTAGTGGATAAATACCATCCGGGCGGCCCTTATTTTGTGGCGGAGTTCTACCCGGCTTGGTTTGATGAGTGGGGCAAGCGTCATTCGTCTGTCGCTTATGAGCGTCCTGCCGAACAATTGGACTGGATGTTGAGCCACGGAGTGTCTGTCAGTATGTATATGTTTCATGGCGGAACCAATTTCTGGTACACGAATGGAGCCAATACCAGTGGTGGCTATCAACCTCAGCCGACAAGTTACGATTATGACGCGCCTTTGGGCGAATGGGGAAATTGCTATCCCAAATATCATGCATTCAGAGAAGTGATTCAGAAATATCTGCCCGAGGGGACTGTATTGCCGGAAGTGCCTGCCGATAATCCGACCACCACTTTCGCTACAGTCGAATTAAAGGAAAGTGCCCCTTTGACTGCCGCTTTTCATCAGACTATACGAACGGAAGAGGTACTGTCAATGGAAGACGTAGGAATGGATTTCGGATATATTCATTATCAGACAACCATTCAAAAAGCAGGAAAGCGGAAACTTATCATACAGGATTTGCGTGACTATGCTGTTATTCTGATAGATGGAAAACAAGTAGCTAGCTTGGATCGCCGTTACAATCAGAATAGCGTGACGTTGAATGTACAGAAAGCACCCGCTACGCTAGAGATTCTGGTTGAAAACACCGGGCGTGTGAATTACGGTCCCGATATACTGTTCAATAGGAAGGGCATCACCAGCCAAGTCTTGTGGGGCGATGAAAAATTGACCGGATGGTCTGTTACTCCGTTACCTTTGTATAAGGAGAAAGTTGCGGAAATGAATTTCGGTGAAACCATCAAAGGAGTTCCAGCTTTCCATAAAGGAACATTTACGGTTCCGAAGAAAGGTGACTGTTTTGTCGATATGAGCCAATGGGGCAAAGGATCCGTTTGGGTAAATGGCAAGTCACTCGGACGTTTCTGGAATATAGGTCCTCAGCAAACACTCTATCTGCCTGCCCCATGGTTGAAAGAAGGGGAGAATGAGATTGTAGTCTTTGAGATGGAAGATACGGGCAATCGTACTTTGCGGGGGCTGGAACAGCCTGTCCTGGATAGCTTGGGTATAGACAAGAACTACCAAAGTGGACAGCGCCGTGCGATAGTGGGCACTCCGGTTTTGGAAGAAGGCGATGTAGCATTGAAAGCCACTTTGCAGGAAATCAATGAATGGCAAGCCTTCGATTTCCCTGTAGCGACGACTCTTCGCCATTTCTGTATCGAGACTCTTTCTTCTTACACGGAAGACCATCAGGCTTGCATTTCAGAAGTAGAACTGATAGATGATAAAGGACAGCCGATTGATAAGAAAAAATGGGAAACCGTTTATGTGAGCAGCGAGCAGACTGATAAGAATATGGGTGTAGCGGAGAATCTGTTCGACGGAGATATTTCTTCTTTCTGGCATACAGATGCGGATGCCGACCCACATCATCCTCACCGGATTATTGTTGATATGAAGGAAATATATAAAGTCTCTGCTATCCGTTTTAAAGTTCGCAAAGGCTCATTCTTATCGGGAAAGGTGAAAGACGTAAATATATATGCTCGTCCACAATTCTTCTTGTTTCAATGATTAAAGCGTGAGTGATTGAAAAGAATTCAAATCTTATTTACTATATTTGAAGAATCTAAAAATAAACTACTATGTATACGCGCTTTTTGTTAATTTTATTACTTGGGACTATATGGCTATATAGCTGTCAGTCAGAACAACCACCGGTCACTTCTCTGGCCGCACGTGTGACGGAAGGTACTTCGGACGACCGGATTCTTTTCCGGCTTATTGTTGACGCGGATAATCCGTCGAAAGATTACTTTGAAATATCTTCAGAAAACGGCAAAGTCCTGATAACTGGCAATTCCGATTTGTCATTGGCAACGGGATTAAACTGGTATTTGAAGTATGTGGCGGGCATTCACCTTTCCTGGAACAATCCGTCTCAGAAATTGCCGGAGGTATTGCCGCTTCCCCAAGAGAAAATCCGTCAGGAGACATCCATGAAAAGCAGGTATTACCTGAACTATTGCACCTATTCTTACTCAATGGCGTTTTGGGATTGGGAGCGTTGGGAGAAGGAGATAGATTGGATGGCAATGCACGGCATTAATATGCCTTTGAGCATTACCGGGATGGAAGTCGTCTGGTACAATCTGTTGAAGCGTGTCGGATATACAACGGAAGAAATCAATGAGTTTATTTCCGGCCCGGCTTTTATGGCATGGTGGCAGATGAATAACCTGGAAGGATGGGGCGGACCGAATCCCGATAGTTGGTATCAGCAGCAGGAAGTGCTTCAAAAGAAGATAATATCCCGTATGCGGGAATTGGGGATTGAACCTGTATTTCCCGGATATTCGGGAATGGTTCCCCGTAATATAGGCGAGAAACTGGGTTATCAGATTGCCGATCCCAGCACTTGGTGCGGATTCCCTCGTCCGGCTTTCCTCTCCACAGAAGACGAACACTTCGATTCTTTCGCTGCCATGTATTATGAAGAACTGGAGAAACTATATGGAAAAGCCCGATATTATAGTATGGATCCATTCCATGAAGGTGGCAACACGGAAGGAGTAGACTTGGCAAAAACCGGAACTTCTATTATGAAAGCCATGAAGAAAGCGAATCCGGGAGCTGTCTGGGTGATTCAGGCATGGCAGATAAATCCCCGGGAAGAAATGATTTCTTCTCTCAATCAGGGAGACTTGATGGTGTTGGACTTATATAGCGAGAAACGTCCGCAATGGGGTGATCCGAATTCTGAATGGGTTCGCGAGAAAGGCTTCGGCAAACATGACTGGCTCTATTGTATGCTGCTGAACTTTGGTGGAAATGTAGGCTTGCACGGCCGGATGGATCAATTGATAAGCGGATACTATGACGCGTGTGCACATGCCAATGGAAAAACGTTGCGTGGAGTAGGGGCAACCCCCGAAGGGATTGAGAACAACCCGGTGATGTTCGAACTGCTTTATGAACTTCCCTGGCGTGAAGAGCGGTTCTCTTCCGATGAATGGCTGCAAGGCTATTTGAAGGCGCGTTATGGCGGAGACATCCCGCCGGAAGTGGCAGAAGCCTGGCGTGCATTGGAGCATACCGTTTACAATGCTCCTAAAAACCACCAGGGTGAAGGAACGATTGAGTCCTTGTTGTGTGCTCGTCCGGGATTTCATCTGGACAGGACATCTACATGGGGATATTCCAAGCTGTTCTATTCTCCGGACTCAACGGCAAAAGCGGCTAACCTGCTGCTTGCTGTTGCCGATCGGTATAAAGGAAACAACAACTTTGAATATGACCTGGTGGATATTGTACGTCAGAGTAATGCTGACAAAGGAAATATGTTACTCGAAGAAATATCTCGGAACTATGACCGGAAAGATAAAGAAAATTTCCGGAAGCAGACACAGCAATTCCTTGAGCTCATCTTGTCGCAAGACAGCTTATTGTCTACTCGGAAAGAGTTCTCCGTATCTTCTTGGTTGGCTGCCGCATGTTCTTTAGGTACTACCGATGCAGAAAAGAAACTCTACGAATGGAATGCATCCGCATTAATCACAGTGTGGGGAGACAGCATCGCTTCCAATCAGGGTGGTTTGCATGATTATTCTCATCGTGAGTGGAGTGGTCTTTTGAAAGATTTGTATTATCCGCGTTGGAAAGTTTTCTTTGAGCAGAAACAGCAGGAACTGGACGGTAAATCTGCCGGTGAGGCGATTAATTTCTATGGAATGGAGAGAGCTTGGGCGGAGAAGATTGGAAAATAATAGAACTGTGAAAACTTATCAATATGAGTGAGTTACATTTAAACTTATATCGAATTCACGGTACTCAACTGTCTATATAGGATTAATAGGTTCCATATAAAAAATAATCGGAAGCAAAGGTAGGAGTAAAATCCTGTTTGCTTCCGATTATTTTTTATATGGAAATCTGATATTCTTTCTTTCGAAGGTTTTAGAAAATTATTTTTCCAGCAACTCTTTCAGAAAATCATCCAACTCTTTATCCAATCCTTTCAGTAGCTCGTCGTTCACCAGTATCGTATCATCGTCTACCAGCAACAATTCAGCCACCGTTTCCTTATCTTCATCCACCAATACGAACGAGTAAGGTTTCAGAATCGTTACCTTGTCGAAGTCACCCGCATCTTTCATCCTGCAGAGGATATTGCGCAGGGAAGGCTCTATGTTTTCCAGAAAATCATCACTGTCATATGTAGTCCATTCTTCTATCATGATGTTTGCCAATTCTTCATCATCATCATTGTAAACATTAAGCTGTCCCGAAGCTTGGTCCGGTTGAAGATGGATGTCAGTAACAATAGTTTGTTCACAGTTACATGTATATTTAGCGACTGCCTTTTGGATTGCCGCTTCGATAATAGATTGTGATTGTTGGCTCAATTTCATGGGTTCCTTCTTTTTGTTAGTTCAAAGGTATAAAAAAAATAAGATTTGATACACGATTTTCTTAAAAATCGTCATTAAATCGACTCATTTGCATCTTTAACTTAGGTAATTGGCTATTTCTTTCCTTTAACTCTGCCAAATACAGGCTAGTGAGATAATAATTCGGCACATCGTCAATGGTGGCATGCATATTTTCCGATACATTTTTTTTCTCAATCTTCTTGGCTAATTGCTGTGCTTTTTCAGCCCATTCCTGCGCTTGGGTCAGACTGTCTTTCATTTCATAGTAAACTGCGATATTAAGTGCAGCCCGCATTTTCTTCTTTTCACTTTTCGTACCTTCGAAAGCCTGGCGCCAAAGTTCGTATGCTTCATCCCACGAATTTTCGCGTACATAAACGGCTGCGTCCCGCATCGGTACCGAACCGCCGGTATATAGATACCGTGTTCCTTTTTTCCACATCGGAACAATATACTTCACCGGAATCGTTCCTGCAAACTCGGCGGCTTCCTGCAACATTTCCTTATCGGGAATCATATGTGTGGCAGCTTCTATTGCCGAAGCTCCGAATTCTTCCCAAAAGATGCTGTCGTTAGGGTGAAGCGTATTCATCGGCCTGCTCCGTTCGGGCAGGTAAATTCTGACAGTAGGGTACGCCTTGACATCTACAGCCCCTTGGAAACAATTGAACTCGTCCAGGTAACGGACAGTCTTTGTCGCTTTGAGTTGCAGATTTTCTAGGGCAATGATTAAATCCACTCCTAAATCCGAAGCCAACTTACGGACTTCTTCTTGGCTTAGCGTATTTTCACGAGCCAACTTGTCATTAGCCCGTAAAGCGGAATCACAAATCACCACTTCATCAAAGTAGTTCTGGTGTGCAATCTCTTCAGCTAGTGACTCTGTCGCAATTTTAGTATCTCCATTCGCATAAGCCGTTGCGCGGCTTACGATCGGCGAGTTATCTTTGATTTTTTCAGATTGTGTGATCAGCTTGTTATCCGGCGTATTGCCGGTATTATTTACGACTGCCACTTTCCGAAGTTGAGGCGGGAAACTCAGGTCGGCAGCTTGCAGATAATCAATGGAAATCTGCTCCAGGCTTTGACAACTACTCAATGCCAACAGGAACAAAGAAACGAAAGCCAGTGAATAAGATTTTGCCATAGTTTTGTTCTATTTAGTAATTAGAACAAAAGTACTATTTTGAAAGAATAAAAGAAAGTCTCAAACAGTTTTTAACCGTTTGAGACTTTCTTTTATATATAGAGAATTAAGAAATGGAAAACTCTTGTTTCTCAATTTTTAATTTTCAATTCTCAATTTCTTCAAGCATTCTTACCGTGGCAGTTTTTGTACTTCTTACCGCTTCCGCATGGACAAGGATCGTTACGTCCTACCGTCTTTTCTGCACGGATGGGTTCACGTCTCTGCTGTTCACGAGTATCCTGGCTGGCAGCAGCCTGTTGGTTAGGATCACTCAAGTCCTGCTTGTTTTCGCGATACTTGCTCATATCCTGACGTTGTTCAGGAGCAGCCTGACGTACTTCCACACGACGGGCAGCCTGTTCGTCCGGAGCTTCCTGTACAGGAATTTGTCCGCGCATCAAGATAGATATAGTCTGGTTGTTGATCTTGTTCACCATGTTGTCGAACAAAGTCACAGATTCCAGTTTGTAAATCAACAGCGGGTCTTTCTGTTCGTAGCTTGCGTTCTGTACGGAATGTTTCAGTTCGTCCAGTTCGCGGAGGTTTTCTTTCCATGCTTCGTCGATAACGTGGAGCAGGATTGATTTCTCGAACGATTTCACCACTTCTTTAGATTCTGATTCGTAAGCTGCTTTCAGGTTACAAGAGATATTGTACATCCGTTTACCGTCTGTAATAGGAATCAGGATGTTTTCATACATGTGTCCCTGATTTTCATATACCTGTTTGATAACCGGATTAGCGATCTGTGCCAGACGTTCAGTTTTGCGTTTGAAGTTATCCATCGCAATGTTGAAAGTCTTTTCGGCCAACTTTTCTTTCTTCTCGTTACGGAATTCTTCTTCAGTGAACGGAGTTTCCATTGCCAATGTCTGAAGCAGTTCCATTTGGCAGCCTTCATAATCATTGTTTTCGATAGCATTGGCACAACGGTCCCAAATCATGTTCACGATGTCCATACCGATACGTTCACCCATCAAAGCGTGGCGGCGTTTGGTGTAAACCACTGTACGCTGCTTGTTCATCACGTCGTCATATTCCAACAGACGTTTACGAATACCGAAGTTGTTTTCTTCCACCTTCTTTTGGGCACGTTCGATAGAATTGGAAATCATCTTATGTTCGATCATTTCGCCTTCCTGGAAACCGAGTTTGTCCATTACGCTAGCGATACGGTCGGATGAGAACAGACGCATCAAATCATCTTCCAGTGACACAAAGAATACAGAAGAACCCGGGTCACCCTGACGTCCTGCACGACCACGCAACTGACGGTCTACACGACGGGATTCGTGACGTTCCGTACCGATGATTGCCAAACCGCCCGCAGCCTTCACTTCCGGACTTAACTTGATGTCGGTACCACGACCTGCCATGTTGGTAGCAATGGTTACTGTTCCGCTTAAACCGGCGGTAGCAACGATGTCTGCTTCTTTCTGGTGCAGTTTGGCGTTCAATACCTTGTGCTCAATCTTACGCATGGTAAGCATTTTGCTCAACATTTCGGAGATTTCTACCGAGGTAGTACCCACCAATACCGGACGTCCTGCCTGAACCAATTTTTCGATTTCCTCGATAACAGCTTTATACTTTTCGCGTTTCGTCTTGTAAACGCGGTCGTTCATATCCTTTCTTGCAATCGGACGGTTGGTCGGGATCACGACTACGTCCAATTTGTAGATGTCCCAAAGTTCGCCTGCTTCCGTTTCAGCAGTACCGGTCATACCGGACAGTTTGTGATACATACGGAAGTAGTTCTGCAAAGTAATTGTTGCGAAGGTCTGCGTAGCAGCTTCCACTTTCACACGTTCCTTGGCTTCGATAGCCTGGTGCAATCCGTCAGAGTAGCGACGACCTTCCATGATACGGCCTGTCTGTTCGTCTACAATCTTCACCTGTCCGTCGATCACTACATATTCATCATCTTTCTCGAACATGGTGTAAGCCTTCAACAGCTGGTTGATGGTGTGTACACGTTCCGATTTGATGGCATAGTTTGTCAGAAGCTCATCTTTCTTTTCAAGCAGTTGTTCGTTGGTCAGATGTTGGTTTTCCAGTTCCGAAAGTTGTCCGGCGATGTCCGGAAGAACGAACAATGTCGGGTCTTCAGAGTTACCGGTAATCAGATCTACACCCTTATCTGTCAGGTCTACACTATTCAGTTTTTCGTCGATCACGAAATACAGCGGATCAGTAACTTCAGGCATACGCTTGTTGTTCTGTTCCATGTAGATTTCTTCCGTCTTGAGCATACCCGCCTTGATACCCTGTTCACTAAGGAACTTAATCAAAGCCTTGTTTTTCGGCAATGCCTTGTGGCTGCGGTATAAAGCGAGGAATCCTTCTTCCACCTCTTTCTTATCGTTGGATGCGATCAGTTTCTTAGCTTCGGAGAGATATTTGGTAGCCAATACTTTCTGTGCTTCTACCAGACGTTCTACTAATGGACGGAGTTGCTCGAACAATTGGTCGTCACCTTTCGGTACAGGACCGGAGATAATCAACGGAGTACGGGCGTCGTCAATCAATACCGAGTCGACCTCATCGACGATGGCATAGTTGTGCTGACGTTGTACAAGGTCTTTCGGGCTGATAGCCATGTTGTCGCGCAGGTAGTCGAAACCAAATTCGTTGTTCGTACCGAATGTGATGTCTGCCAGGTATGCCTGACGGCGTGCGTCGGAGTTCGGTTGATGACGGTCGATACAATCTACGCTCAATCCGTGGAACATATAAAGAGGTCCCATCCATTCGGAGTCACGTTTGGCGAGGTAATCATTCACGGTAACCACGTGTACACCGTTTCCGGTCAGAGCGTTGAGGAATACCGGGAGGGTAGCCACCAATGTTTTACCTTCACCGGTTGCCATTTCCGCAATCTTACCTTTATGCAGAACGACACCACCAAAGAGTTGTACATCGTAGTGAACCATGCTCCATACCGTGTCGTTACCACCGGCTATCCAGTGGTTCTGATAGATGGCCTTGTCGCCTTCGATGCGTACAAAGTCTTTCGTTGCAGCCAGGTGACGGTCAAAATCCGTAGCGGTAACAGCGATTTCTTTATTTTCTGTGAAACGTTTGGCAGTAGCCTTTACGATAGAGAAAGCAACGGGCAGTACTTCGTCCAATGCTTTTTCATATTTTTCCAGAATTTCTTTTTCTATCTTATCGATTTGTGCGAAGACTTCTTCGCGGTCTTCCAGTTCCAGTGTCTCGATGCTTGCCTTCAACTCTTCCACTTTCGCACGTTCGGCGGTAGCCGATTCATGGATATATTTTTTGAGTTCTTCCGTTTTGGCACGGAGGGCATCGTTGTCCAGTTTCTCAATCTCCGGGTAAGCAGCTTTGATTTTCTCTACCCAGGGCTTGATTTCTTTCATGTCTCGCGTGGATTTGTTTCCGAAAATCGAGCTTAAAAATTCATTAAATCCCATTTGTATAAGTATGTTTATTATTTATCTATTTAAAATTTCTTGCGCAAAGTTACATTAAAATGCTGATTTATTAATGTTTTACACCCTGTTTTTATGAGTAAACTTTTACCGTAAGTCGGTAATGGGTGCAGCGGAACAGGCATTGGGAGCCCGAATGCGCATGAAATGTGCCAGTGTAGGCGCGATATGTTCGATTGTTACAGGAGTCTGTATGATAGCCGGTTTCACCGAGTGACCGATGAAAATCAGCGGTGAAGGTATAAATGAATGGCGTACTACTTTGCTTTCACTGGTGTTTTCGTCCACCATAGTCCACCCGGGAAGGACGTCAATCACCAGGTCGCCCGAACGTTTGCGATGGTATCCGTTACGTATCTTGTAAATTTCCGGTGTCCATGAACCCAGTAAAAGTCTGTTGGCGGAATACGCTTCGTTCACCCCGCTGAATTGCATGAGGAATTCGGCGGACTTCTCTTGTACTTCCGTCAGGTTCAGTTGCTTTTGTTCCAGCAACTTATGGTTGAGGTAAATCTGCTGGTTATGATACGTTTCCACGTACTTGCCTTCACCATATGTAGCCATCAGGTACATATTTAACAAAGCTGCGCAACGGTTGAGATAGAACTCTCCGCCGGGAATCTTATAAAGTCCCGAATCGGCTGATTCACTATCCGTATATCCGGTGGAAGTGACGAAAAGAAGTACATTTTGCAGACCTACTTTCTTGTCGAGCAATTCGAGCAGGTTAGCAATGCTGCGGTCGAGGCGTACATACGTATCCTGCATTTCCATGGCACATTCCTGTACGGATTTATGTGCATAGTTGCCAGCATAGTAGGTTAGTGCCAATAAGTCAGTAATGTCATCCATGCCGATTGAACTTTTGTTCAGTGCTTCTTCGGCAAGAGCGTTTACTTCATCGTTCACAAAAGGGCTTGTGATGAAACGTCGGTACTTATTGTTACGGTCATCGTCAAATTTATATTTGAAAACCATATCCCGCCAATCTGGCAGGAAAGTGTACATTCCACGTGGAAAAACAGGTTCCCAAGTCATGTTTGCAATACGGAAATCGACAGCTTGGCGGTCATTGTACTGGCTTGCCCACCAGGGAAATTCTCCATAATAAGTGGTTCCGCTCCATTTTCCCGTATTTGGATTAATCCAAAAAGCACCGTTCCCGGCATGTCCGGCAGCAAAAATCGCTGCGTCACATTTGGGGGCAATGGCATATACAAGTCCTTTGCCTTGAGTCGCAATTTTGAGCTCGTCGGCAATGGTGGAAGTCAGTAATTTGGCAGGTGAGCACGTTTGGTCTGTATAATAGCCCATGAATGCCGTATCGTCCGTGCTGTTGACAGGGCGCAGGGTAGACGCATCCATCCATCGTTTGGAAATGATTCCGTTTATGGAAGGAGTCGTGCCGCTGTAAATGGCGGCTATGGCCGAAGAACGGTCTACACCGCTGAAAGTATATTGGGCATTATAGAATACTCTTCCCTCTTTCCATAAACGCTTGAAGCCTTTTTCGCCGTAGAGTGACGAAAATGCTTCCAGGTAGTCCGTACGTAGTTGGTCAATCGTCAGTCCTACTACGAGTTTAGGGGCAGTAGGAAGCGACTGAGCTTGTAGCCCTGTGAAGGTAAGTACGGTGATAAGGGAAGTTAGTAGTCCTTTCATTATTTCTTTTTAGATGTCACTATTAAGTTGCTCGCTGAACGTATCAGCAAACAGAGTGCCAAAGGTACAACAGCAAAGTCAAATCTTTGCGGAATTAGTGGAAAAAGCACTATAAAAAGTGTTAAAACGACCAGATTTAGGGTCAGATACCAACATCTCTTCTTTTTTCGGTCACAATAAATGATGTATGGAAGGAAAAGAAGTTGCCCTGGATGGAACACCAGTAACAAGAAATTGGAGCTGACAGCCGGATGTTCGGAGAAGAGGGCAAGAAAAGCAAGGACGCATCCCACGATACCTGCTGCACCAAAGAGAAACAGGTCGATTCCCCATAATCCAGTTCTCCGCCGGATACCGTAGATGGTAGCGCCGGCTGTTAGTATGAATAATAGTAACGCGCATTGTAGCGGGGTGGGTATCCAAGCACTTTCATCCGGTTCGGGAGCTGCGTCTACCACCAGTTCGGTGGCTTCGGCAAGCGGACGTTGGATGGAATCGTTCTTAATCTGTGCGCCGGCGAAAGCGTCCATCAGATAAAAAGGTGCAAACATCATCTGTCGTTGTGTGATAGGCTGGTCTGCTTCACTTCCGATACATAAATCAATGCCGAAGCGTGCCCACGGATGTCCTTTGCAATATTGATGTACAATGTCACGGAAAGAATGAGAACCGTCCTGTGGCTCTCCCGGATAAATCACTTTCCCTGCGATGCTTTCCTCTATCTTGTCGCGGGGGCGGGTTGCACAATTATCGTAAAAGAAATTATAACGGTACACTCGGTTTTCGGGGCGGTAGTTTTCTTGCAGTAAGCGGATTAATTCGACTTTCTCTTTATTAGTCAGGTTTAAAGTCTGTTGCCATACGCTGCGTCCGAAAAAGGCGTATTCTCCTGCAAAATGGGAATAATCAGTCGCCCCCAGCTGGTAGTCTGTCTCTCCAAGTGAAAAACGGAGAATGAAATTGGGGGTGTTGAAACTGAATAATCCGTAATTGAACACAACATCGATGCCTTGTGAAGGATTTTCGTAGCGGATAGCTGTGTGTCCGAATAGGGAATATATCTCTTCTCCGGGGGCACAGGTCAGCAGGCTGAGGCGGATGGAGTCATTGCTGTTGGCAGTTGTTTGTTCGAAGGGCAGGAGCAACAGGCAAAAAGAAAAAACTATATGTAAAAAAGACCGTTTCATCAGTAGGTTCGTTTTATTTTGGCAGCGAATATACGAAGATTTGTTGGATTCGGGAAACAGAACGTCTGTTTTATCTGAAATGAAAAAAATAAGATAATTCCTTCTATATGCTTCAATTTCTCTTTTTTTACTTTACCTTTGCGCCCGCTTAAAGATGAATGCATTGAACTTAATTATCGACATAGGGAATACAATGGCGAAAGTCGCTCTCTTCAATAATAATGGGGAGATGGTGGAAGTGTTGACTGAATCCAATCAATCATTGGATTGTTTGCGAACTCTTTGCTCTAAATACCCGATAGAGCAGGGGATTGTGGCCACTGTTATTGATTTGAATGAACGGATACTTGTTGATTTGGCTGCTTTGCCGTTTCCTTTGCTGTGGCTTAATCATAAAACACCTTTGCCGGTGGTCAACTTGTACGAAACTCCCGAAACATTGGGATACGACCGTATGGCTGCCGTGATAGGTGCTAATGAGCAATTTCCCCACAACGATATATTAGTCATCGACGCAGGGACTTGCATTACTTACGAATTTATTGACTCGAAGGGGCAGTATCATGGTGGTAATATTTCTCCCGGCATGCAGATGCGCTTCAAGGCGCTTCATCAGTTTACCGGACGTTTGCCTATGGTAGATACCAATGGGAGTAAACTTCCGATGGGACGGAATACCGAAACCGCTATACGCGCCGGAGTCTTGAAAGGTATGGAATACGAAATTTCAGGTTATATTGAGTCTATGAAGCATAAATATCCTGAACTTTTGGTTTTTTTAACGGGCGGAGATGATTTTTCTTTTGATAGCAGCGCAAAAAGTGTCATCTTTGCAGATAGATTTTTAGTGTTGAAAGGATTAAATAGAATTTTAAACTATAATAATGGTAGGATTTAAACACACATTATGTGCGCTTTTGCTCACGATGGTTACAGGAGTGGCAATTGCTCAAAATAATACAAACTCTCCTTATACACGATATGGTTATGGCGACTTGTCCGATCAAAGTTTCGGGAATAGCAAGGCGATGGGCGGAATTGCTTTTGGACTCCGGGATGGAGCACAGATCAATCCATTGAATCCTGCTTCGTACACAGCCATTGACTCGTTGACTTTCATTTTTGAAGGGGGTGTCAGTCTACAAAATATGAATATTAGTGATGGTGTCGATAAACTAAACGCTAAGAACTCTAGTTTTGACTATTTAGCGATGCAATTCCGTTTACATCCTAGAGTAGCTATGAGTATCGGATTATTGCCGTTCTCTAATGTAGGGTATAGTGTTTCAAAAGATCATCCAGCCACACCGGAAACACAACCTGGTGCGAATGATGCCACACCTGATTATACAAGTGCTTTTACCGGAGATGGTGGATTGCATCAATTGTATGTGGGTGCGGGCGTGAAGGTGTTAAAGAATCTCTCTCTTGGGGTTAATGTATCTTATTTTTGGGGAGACATAACCCGTTCTTTAACGATGCTTTATCCGAACACGGCTTCGGCTAATTCGTTTATAAGACAGACTGCTGTGTCGATTTCAGACTATAAACTGGACTTTGGGGCGCAATATACACAAGATTTGAGTAAGAAACATTCAGTAACTATTGGAGCGGTATATTCTCTTAAGCATAAACTAAATAACGATTATACGGTTACTAGACAGGCTAGTGCGACCAGCAGTGACAATTTGGATGCTACGTTGGAACTTCCGAATATTTTCGGAGTAGGATTTACATACAACTACGATAAGCGTCTCACTGTTGGTATGGATTATAGTTTGCAGCAATGGTCTAAGGCTAAATTTGGTGTAGCTACTACAGATGATGCTATGCGTGATGATTTTGACGAAACTTATGCCTATTGCGACCGTCATAAAATATCAGTGGGAGCGGAATACATTCCTAATTTGATAGGACGTTCTTACCTGTCCCATATCAAATACCGTTTGGGAGCTTATTATACGACTCCGTATTATAAGATCGATGGCAAAAAGGCTTCCCGCGAATATGGCGTAACTGCCGGTTTCGGTTTGCCTGTACCTCGTTCACGTTCTATCCTTAGTATTAGCGGACAGTTTGTCCGTGTCAGTGGGCAGGAAGCAACTTTTGTGAACGAGAATATCTTCCGTGTGAGTATCGGATTGACGTTCAACGAACGTTGGTTCTTCAAACGCAGGGTAGAATAATTAAGTTGAAACAACGTGAGAGAGAATAGACGACTTTATAATAACAACTAAAATTTAAATACAATGAAGATTAAAACGCTTGTGGCTATGTTGGTCCTTTCAGCAGGGGCAACCACTGCAATAGCACAGGATGCGTCTAACTGTAATTCAAACAGTAGTATTTCGCATGAAGCTGTGCGTGCAGGTAATTTTAAAGATGCGTATACTCCTTGGAAAGCTGTGTTGGAAAACTGTCCGACGCTTCGTTTCTATACCTTTACTGACGGATATAAAATTCTGAAAGGCTTGATGGGACAAATCAAGGACAAGAATAATCCGGAATACCAGAAATATTTTAATGAATTGATGAATACGCATGATTTGCGTATTAAATACACACCTGACTTTTTGGCTAAAGGTACCAAAGTATCTTCTGCTGACGAAGCATTGGGTATCAAAGCTGTAGATTATATTGCTTTTGCTCCGAAAATTGACGTAAATCAGGCTTATCAATGGTTGAGCCAGTCTGTTAATGCAGCGAAAGCCGAATCGGCTGCTGCTACTTTGTTCTATTTCCTGCAAATGTCATTGGATAAACTGAAAGCAGATCCTACTCATAAGGAACAATTCATCCAGGATTATCTGGCTGCTTCCGAATATGCCGATAGTGCTATTGCTACTGAAACCAGCGAAGCAAAGAAGAAAAACTTGCAAGGAATCAAAGACAACCTGGTTGCTTTGTTTGTAAACAGTGGTACTGCTGATTGCGAATCATTGCAAGGTATCTATGGCCCGAAAGTGGAAGCAAACCAGAAAGATTTGGAATACTTGAAGAAAGTAATCGACATCATGAAAATGATGAAATGTACTGAAAGCGAAGCTTACCAACAGGCAGCTTATTATTCATATAAGATAGAACCGACTGCAGAAGCTGCAACCGGATGTGCTTACCAGGCATTCAAGAAGGGTGATATCGACGGTGCTGTGAAGTTCTTTGACGAAGCTGTGAATCTGGAAACAGACAATGTAGCGAAGGCTGAAAAAGCATATGCTGCTGCTGCTGTTTTGGCTACTGCCAAGAAATTGTCTCAAGCTAGAGCTTACTGCCAAAAAGCTATCGGTTTCAACGAAAACTATGGTGCTCCTTACATCCTGATTGCCAATCTTTATGCAATGAGTCCTAACTGGAGCGACGAAAACGCTTTGAACAAGTGTACCTATTTTGCAGTAATCGACAAATTGCAACGTGCAAAACAAGTAGACCCAAGTGTGGCTGAAGAAGCAAACAAATTAATTGGCAGATATTCAAGTCATACTCCACAAGCTAAAGACCTTTTCATGTTAGGTTACAAGCAAGGCGACCGCATCACTATCGGCGGTTGGATCGGAGAGACTACAACGATTAGATAAATGTATGTTGCGAAAACGAAGTAAACGTTTGTTGCATAAAAGCATGAGCATAACAATTGTCCTTGGGACAATTGTTATGCTTCTTTTATTTCCTTCATACGGCGGTAAGACGAAAGCGGTGGGTGAGGCTATCACCGAGCGCGATTCTCTTCCGATGATGAAAACATTGGGGGTTACAACTCTTATATCCGATTCCGGAGTGACACGTTATAGGGTGAATACGGAAGAATGGGAGGTCTATGACCGCAAGAAACCTTCTTATTGGGCATTTGAAAAAGGAGTATATCTGGAACAATTCGATTCTATCTTTCATGTAGAAGCCAGTATCAAAGCGGATACTGCCTATTATTATAACAAAGAAAGGCTTTGGAAGCTGATAGGGAATGTAGATATACAAAATCGGAAAGGCGAACGTTTTAATACGGAACTGCTTTACTGGAACGAAGCCACCCAAAAAGTATATTCCGACAAGTTCATACGTATCCAACAACCGGATAGAATTATTACCGGACATGGCTTCGACTCCAATCAGCAAATGACTGTTTATACCATTCATAATATAGAAGGCATTTTCTATGTGGACGATGAAGCGGCTGGTCCGCCCCAACCGGAAACAAAAGCACTGCCGGATTCTGTGAATAAAGATGCTGCGAAATAGGCGAAGTAATATCAATTGTACCTCGTGAATCGTCTAATCGTAAATCAAAACTTATGAATATTTATATCTCTCTTATAATCACTATGGTCTTCTCCGCTTTCTTCTCGGGAATGGAGATCGCTTTTGTCTCAGTAGATAAACTGCGTTTTGAAATGGAACGCAAGGGCGGAATAACGTCCCGTATCCTTTCTATCTTTTTCAAGAATCCGAATGAATTTATCTCTACCATGTTGGTGGGGAACAATATCGCGCTGGTTATCTACGGTATCCTGATGGCGCAGATAATCGGCGATAACCTGTTGTCGGGATTCATAGAGAATCACTTTCTGATGGTGTTGGCGCAGACCGTCATTTCTACCTTGATTATATTGGTGACCGGAGAGTTCCTGCCGAAAACGCTCTTCAAGATCAATCCCAATCTGGTATTGAATGTTTTTGCAGTTCCGCTGATTGTTTGTTATGTCGTTCTGTATCCTGTTTCTAAATTTGCATCCGGTGTGTCCTGTTTGTTTCTTCGGCTTTTTGGTATGAAAATGAACAAGGATGCGTCCGATATAGCTTTTGGAAAGGTCGACTTGGATTACTTTGTGCAGAGTAGCATCGACAATGCCGAGAATGAAGAGGAATTGGACACGGAAGTGAAAATCTTTCAGAATGCGCTTGATTTCTCAAATATAAAAATCCGTGACTGTATCGTTCCGCGCACGGAAGTAGTGGCTGTTGACCTGACTACTTCGTTGGACGAATTGAAGAGCCGTTTTATTGAGTCCGGCATATCCAAAATTGTCGTATATGATGGAAATATCGACAATGTGGTCGGATATATCCATTCGTCGGAAATGTTCCGTGCTCCGAAAGACTGGCACGACAATGTGAAGCAGGTGCCGATTGTTCCTGAGACGATGTCCGCTCATAAATTGATGAAGCTGTTCATGCAACAGAAGAAAACGATTGCCGTAGTGGTGGATGAATTCGGCGGGACGTCCGGTATTGTGTCGCTGGAAGATTTGGTAGAAGAAATTTTCGGTGATATAGAAGACGAACACGACAATACTTCTTATATCTGCAAGCAGATTGAGGAACGCGAGTATGTGTTGGCTGCCCGTTTGGAAATAGAAAAGGTCAATGAAACTTTCGGGCTTGATTTGCCCGAGTCGGACGAATATCTGACGGTGGGGGGATTGATTCTGAACCAATATCAGAGTTTCCCGAAATTGCATGAAGTCATACAAGTAGGACGCTATCAGTTCAAGATAATTAAGGTTACGGCGACAAAAATAGAACTTGTGCGCTTGAAAGTCTTGGAATAATAGCGATATTCAAGAAATTTTTGGCTAATAAATAGATGCATATTAGCATTTTTTGTATCTTCGTGCGCTAAAACGACAAAAGAAAGAAATAATAATAAACATAAATCGTATTAATCAAAATGGCAACGTTACAAAACATTAGGTCGAAAGGACCTCTATTGGTGATTGTTATCGGCTTGGCGCTGTTTGCTTTCATTGCGGGTGACGCATGGAAGGTAATGCAGCCGCATCAGGTGCATGACGTAGGTGAGGTGAACGGAGACGCTCTTTCCGCTCAGGAGTATCAGAATTTGGTAGAAGAATATACCGAAGTGGTGAAACTCATGCGTGGAGTGACCGCCTTGAACGACGACCAAACCAACCAGGTGCGCGATGAAGTATGGCGTTCCTACGTAAACAATAAACTGATTGAAAAAGAAGCTAAAGCGTTGGGACTGACTATCTCTACTGCTGAAATTCAGGATATCCTAAAAGCTGGTGTTCATCCTTTGCTGAGACAGACTCCTTTCCAGAATCCGCAAACAGGAAACTTCGACAAAGATATGCTGAACAAGTTCCTCGTTGAATATGCGAAAATGAGTGAATCCCAGATGCCGGCACAGTATGCAGAACAGTACAACAACATGTATAAATACTGGTCGTTCATCCAAAAGACATTGATTCAAAGCCGTCTGGCAGAAAAATATCAGGCATTGGTGTCTAAGGCTCTTCTTTCTAATCCGGTAGAAGCACAGGATGCTTTTGACGCAAGAGTAAATCAATACAATGTACTGTTGGCAGGCGTTCCTTATTCTTCAGTAGTAGACTCTACTATCGTAGTGAAAGAATCGGAACTGAAAGAACTGTACAACAAGAAGAAAGAGCAATTCAAGCAATATCAGGAAACTCGTGACATCAAATACATTGATGTGCAGGTGACTGCCAGTGCAGAAGACAGAGCTGCTATCCAGAAGGAAGTGGACGAAGCAACTGCACAGTTGGCTACTACGACAGACGATTATACATCTTTCGTTCGTTCAGTGGGTTCCGAAGCTCCTTATGTAGACTTGTTCTATAACAAGACAGCATTCCCGTCAGATGTAGTGGCACGTTTGGATTCTGCTTCCGTAGGTACTGTTTACGGTCCTTACTATAATGGCACTGACAATACTATCAACTCTTTCAAGATAGTTGCCAAGGCTGCTGCTGCCGATTCTGTCGAATTCCGTCAGATTCAGGTATATGCAGAAGACGCAGTGAAGACAAAGACATTGGCTGATAGTATCTACAACGCTATCAAAGGTGGTGCTAACTTCGCAGACCTGGCTAAGAAATACGGTCAGACAGGTGACACTAACTGGTTGACTGCCGCACAGTATGAAGGTGCACAAATCGACGGTGACAACCTGAAATTCATCTCTGCTATCAATAATACAGGTGTGAATGAACTGGTGAACTTACCGATGGGACAAGCAAACGTAATTCTTCAGGTGACTAACAAGAAATCTGTAAAAGACAAATATAAAGTAGCTGTCATCAAGCGTGAAGTAGAGTTCAGCAAGGAAACTTACAATCGTGCTTACAACGATTTCAGCCAGTTTATCGCTGCTAATCCTACTGTGGAGAAGATGGTAGCCAGCGCTGAAGAAGCCGGATACAGACTGCTTGACAGAGTAGACTTGAACAGCTCAGAACACGGTATTGGTGGTGTGAGAGGCACAAAAGAAGCATTGAGATGGGTCTTTGATAAAGCTAAACCGGGTGAAGTTTCCGGTCTGTACGAATGTGGCGAAAGCGACCACATGATCGTAGTAGGTCTGGTGAACATCAAACCGGAAGGATACCGTCCGCTGAAAGCCGTACAGGAACTGTTGAGAGCTGAAATCGTTAAAGATAAGAAAGCGGAAAAGATTATGGCTGACATGAAAGCTGCCAACGCAACTTCATTCGACCAGTATAAGTCTATGACCGACGCTGTAAGCGACTCTTTGAAGATGGTTACATTCGCAGCTCCTGCTTACGTATCTGCATTGCGCAGCAGCGAACCGCTGGTAGGCGCTTATGCTTCCGTATCTGAAGTGAACAAATTGAGCGCACCTATTAAGGGTAACGCCGGAGTATTTGTTCTGCAAGTATATGGCAAAGACAAACTGAACGAAACTTTCGATGCAAAAACAGAAGAAGCTACATTGGCTAATATGCACGCTCGTTTCGCCAGCCGTCTGATGAACGACTTGTATCTGAAAGCGAATGTGAAAGATACACGCTTCTTGTTCTTCTAAGATTAAATCGTATAAACGATAACTGCAAAAGGTCGTTCCTCTTTCGGGAACGACCTTTTTTGTTAACTTTTACATTATCGCTATACGGAAATCGACTTTATTTCCTTACATTTGCAAATATAAACCATGAACGGAAAGAATAATGTCTAAATATCCTCTTTTAGGAATGAACCTTGTGGAGCTTCAATCGCTGGTGAAAAGACTCGGTATGCCCGGTTTCGCCGCCAAGCAGATTGCATCCTGGCTTTACGAAAAGAAGGTGGCTTCGATTGACGAAATGACTAATTTGTCATTGAAACATCGGGAGTTGCTCAAGCAGAACTATGAGGTAGGGGCAGCCGCTCCGGTAGATGAAATGCGTTCTGTAGACGGCACGGTGAAGTACTTGTACAGGGTCGGCGAAAATCATTTTGTCGAATCGGTTTATATTCCCGATGACGACCGGGCAACGCTGTGTGTTTCTTCGCAGGTAGGCTGTAAGATGAACTGTAAATTCTGTATGACCGGAAAACAGGGATATACCGCTAACCTGACCGCCAACCAAATTATCAATCAAATCCATTCATTGCCGGAACGCGACAAGCTGACCAACGTAGTGATGATGGGAATGGGAGAGCCGCTCGATAATCTCGATGAAGTATTGAAAGCATTGGAGATAATGACTGCTTCCTACGGATATGCATGGAGTCCGAAGCGCATCACTCTTTCCACGGTCGGCCTACGGAAAGGATTGCAACGTTTTATTGAAGAGAGCGATTGCCACTTGGCCATCAGCCTGCACTCTCCGCTGACCACTCAGCGTTCTGAACTGATGCCGGCGGAAAAGGCGTTCTCTATCACAGAAATGGTGGAACTGTTAAAAAACTATGATTTTAGCAAACAGCGCCGACTTTCATTTGAATATATTGTTTTTAAGGGGCTTAATGATTCGCAAGTCTATGCAAAAGAGCTGTTGAAGCTTCTTCGTGGACTGGATTGCAGGGTGAACTTAATTCGTTTCCATGCCATACCGGGGGTAAATCTCGAAGGCGCGGATATGGATACGATGACCCGTTTCCGTGATTATCTGACATCACACGGGCTTTTCACCACTATCCGTTCTTCAAGAGGAGAAGATATTTTTGCAGCCTGCGGCATGTTGTCGACAGCGAAGCAGGAAGAGGAAAATAAAAGTTAACATATAAAACCGAACATCATGAAAAAGTACTTTTTTTATTTAAGCATCGCTTTAGTGACTTTTGTAGTTACTTCTTGTGGTCTGAAAGGAAACCACACTTCTAGTGGACGTGCATACGAGCTTTTGGTAGTAGTAGATCACGGTGTTTGGGATCGTGCGGCCGGAAGGGCTTTGCATGATGCACTGGATTCTGATATGCCCGGCTTGCCGCAATCGGAACCTTCTTTCCGTATTATGTACACTTCGCCGAAAGATTATGATTCTACGTTGAAGCTGATACGTAACATTATTATTGTAGATATACAGGACATATATACGAAAGCCTCTTTCAAATATGCGAAAGATGTGTATGCCAATCCGCAGATGATTCTGACTATCCAGGCTCCGAACGAAGAAGAGTTCGAGAAGTTTGTGAAAGAGAACAGAAAGACGATTGTAGACTTTTTTACCCGTGCGGAAATGAATCGTCAAATCACTTTGCTTGAAGAAAAGCATAGCAATTTCATCTCACAGAAAGTAGATAGCTTGTTTGGATGTAACATTTGGTTGCCTGCTGAGTTGACCAACTCCAAGACCGGTGAAGACTTCTTCTGGGCTTCTACCAATACGGGTACTGCCGACCGCAATTTCGTAATGTACTCTTATCCTTATACCGACAAGGATACATTTACCAAAGAATATTTCGTTCACAAGCGCGATTCTGTGATGCAGGCCAATATTCCCGGATTCAAGGAAGGTGTTTATATGGCGACCGACAGCTTGCTGACAGATGTCCGTCCCATCAACGTACAGAACAGCTACACACTCGAAGCGCGCGGACTATGGCGCATGAAAGGCGACTTCATGGGTGGTCCGTACGTATCGCACACTCGCTTGGACGAGAAGAACCAACGGATTATTACAGCAGAAATATTTGTTTATTCACCGGATAAAATGAAACGCAACCTGGTTCGTCAAATGGAAGCATCTCTTTATACACTGAAACTTCCTAATGAAGTTCAGCAGAATCAGATTCCATTGGGCGGAGTAACCAAAGAGGCGGAACAAACTAATAAATAAAAACATGGAAGATAGCAAAATAAGAATTGGCATTACTCAGGGAGATATAAACGGGGTAGGCTATGAAGTGATTTTAAAGACATTTTCAGACCCTACCATGTTGGAACTTTGCACTCCGATTATTTACGGCTCACCGAAAGTGGCCGCTTATCATCGGAAAGCATTGGATATACAGACTAATTTCAGTATCATCAATACGGCTTCCGAAGCAGGATACAATCGTTTGAGTGTATTGAACTGTACGGATGATGAAGTGAAAGTGGAATTTTCCAAACCCGACCCAGAAGCAGGTAAAGCTGCATTGGGAGCTTTGGAACGTGCCATTGAAGACTATCGTGAAGGCTTGATTGACGTCATCGTAACGGCTCCTATCAATAAACATACGATTCATTCGGAAGAGTTCTCATTCCCCGGACATACGGAGTATATTGAAGAACGTCTGGGGAATGGCGACAAGTCATTGATGATCTTGATGAAGAATGATTTCCGTGTAGCTTTGGTGACGACGCATATCCCTGTCAGGGAGATTGCGACTACGATAACCAAAGAACTGATTCAGGAGAAGCTGATGATATTCCATCATTGCTTGAAACAGGATTTCGGAATCGGTGCACCGCGCATTGCAGTGCTGTCTCTCAATCCTCATGCCGGCGACGGTGGGCTGTTGGGGATGGAAGAACAGGAAGTGATTATTCCTGCAATGAAAGAAATGGAAGAAAAAGGAATTCTTTGCTACGGTCCTTATGCAGCCGACGGCTTTATGGGTTCGGGCAATTATACGCATTTCGACGGTATCTTGGCTATGTACCACGATCAGGGGCTGGCTCCGTTCAAGGCATTGGCTATGGACGATGGAGTGAACTATACGGCAGGTCTGCCGGTAGTACGCACTTCTCCGGCTCATGGCACTGCTTATGATATTGCAGGTCAGGGACTGGCAAGTGAAGATTCTTTCCGTCAGGCAATCTATGTTGCCATTGACGTGTTCCGCAATCGTCAGCGGGAGAAAGTGGCCCGTGCGAATCCGTTGCGGAAGCAGTATTACGAGAAGCGGGATGATAGCGATAAACTAAAACTGGATACAGTAGACGAAGATTAAAAAGAAGTAATGACAAGAGCGGAGATACAACAAGTGAAACAGCGTTTCGGTATTATTGGTAATACCGAAGCATTGTCACGTGCCATCGATGTTGCCATTCAGGTAGCTCCTACCGATTTGTCTGTGCTGATTACAGGAGAAAGCGGTGTCGGAAAGGAGAGTTTTCCACAGATTATTCATCAATACAGCCGGAGAAAGCACGGGCAGTATATTGCCGTCAACTGCGGGGCCATCCCCGAAGGTACGATTGATTCCGAACTGTTCGGCCATGAAAAAGGCGCTTTTACCGGTGCTATCGGTGAACGGAAAGGGTATTTCGGTGAAGCGGACGGCGGTACTATTTTCCTCGATGAAGTAGGGGAGTTGCCGATGCCTACCCAGGCGCGTTTGCTTCGTGTCCTGGAGAGCGGTGAGTTTCTGAAAGTAGGTTCATCCAGGGTACAAAAGACGGATGTGCGTATTGTGGCGGCTACCAATGTCAATCTTGTACAGGCTATTTCAGAGGGACGTTTCCGTGAAGACTTGTATTATCGGTTGAACACCGTGCCCATTCAGATACCGCCTTTGCGTGAGCGTGGAGAAGACGTGCTCCTGTTGTTCCGTAAATTTGCGGCGGACTTTGCGGAGAAATACCGGATGCCGGCTATTCAGTTGACGGAGGACGCGAAAAAGGAACTGCTGGCTTATTCGTGGCCGGGCAACGTGCGCCAGTTGAAGAATATCACGGAACAGATTTCTATTATCGAAACGAACAGGGAGATTAACGCTGCTATCTTGCAGACCTATCTTCCTACGCAAAATATGCAACGCCTTCCGGCATTGATGGGAACGCGTGAAAGCAAAGGCTTTGAGAGTGAACGGGAGATTCTTTATTCTGTTCTGTTCGATATGCGTCAGGAGGTGGCGGAACTGAAGAAAATGGTGCACAACCTGATGGCTGAACGTGCCGGACAAGTAAGCCAAGTAGGAGCGATGGTTACCACTCCGGTGGTGACGGCAGCCCATCAACCTTCCGTGCCTGCCATTATTCATGCTGTGCAGCCACCTCAACCCACTGTTTGCAGGGATGACGATGACATACAGGATACGGAGGAGTATGTCGAAGAAACACCGATGTCACTTGATGAAGTAGAAAAAGAAATGATACGCAAAGCGCTTGAGAGACATCACGGAAAACGGAAGAGTGCGGCTAAAGATTTGAATATTTCTGAGCGTACACTTTATAGAAAAATAAAAGAATATGATTTGGATTAAGAAGATAATACGCCCTTTGTTGCTGGTTGTTTTGCCGGTAGTGGTTATCGCATGTACTGTTTCATATAAGTTTAACGGTTCGTCTATCAATTATGATAAGGTGAAGACGATTTCCATTGCCGACTTTCCGATAAAGTCGGAGTACGTATATGCTCCGTTGGCAACGAAGTTTAATGAAGACTTGAAAGATATATTCATCCGCCAGACCCGTTTGCAGTTATTGAAACCGAACCAGAATGCGGACCTACAGATTGACGGAGAAATCACTGGATACAATCAGTACAATCAGGCAGTATCCGCTGATGGTTACTCTTCGGAAACGAAGCTGACCATTACAGTCAATGTACGCTTTGTCAACAACACAAATCATGCCGAAGACTTCGAACAACAATTCTCAGCTTTCCGTGTCTACGACTCCAGCCAACTGTTGACAGCCGTACAGGACGGGTTAATTGCCGAAATGTCTAAAGAGATAACCGAACAAATATTTAATGCAACCGTAGCAAACTGGTAATATAAATGACTTCTGCTAATTTTCAACAATGGATTCAGCATCCTGAAACGCTGAACAGGGACACTCTGTACGAACTGCGCAATCTTCTTGCAAGATATCCGTATTTTCAGTCGCTTCGCTTGCTGTATCTCAAAAACCTGTATATTCTGCATGATATTAATTTCGGTGGTGAACTGCGGAAAGCCGTTCTTTACATAGCCGACCGACGGAAGTTGTTCCAACTGATTGAAGGCAGCCGCTTTGACCTTCAATCCCGGAAAAAAGGGGTGGCACTGACGGAAGTGTTGAAAGACGAGCCGTCCGTAGACCGCACACTGGCATTGATTGATGCTTTCCTGTCAACGGCTCCCGAAGAAGTAACCGCCCAAACCGGATTTGACTACTCGATGGACTATACTTCTTACTTGCTCGAAGAGACTTCCGCTACGGATACATCGGCAGAAGAAACCCCTAAACTAAAAGGGTTTGAACTGATTGACAACTTCATAGAAAAAAGCGAAAGTGACTCTCCCCGTACAATGAAACCTCTGCGGGAAGAAATCGAAGTACCTGTTACTCCTTCGGACGAAACATGTGCGGAAGAAGAGGCAGATGATAGCTGTTTTACAGAAACTTTGGCTAAAATCTATGTTAAACAGCAACGATATTCGAAAGCACTTGAAATAATTAAAAAATTAAGTTTGAAATATCCAAAAAAAAATGCTTACTTTGCAGACCAAATCAGATTTTTGGAGAAATTGATTATTAACGCTAATTCAAAATAACTAAAAATGTACTTATTATTCGTTATCTTAATGGTGATTGCAGCCCTGTTGATGTGCTTCATCGTGCTGATTCAGAACTCAAAAGGGGGCGGACTTGCTTCCGGTTTTTCTTCATCCAACGCTATTATGGGCGTACGCAAGACTACAGATTTTCTGGAAAAAGCAACATGGGGTCTGGCTATTTTCATGGTTGTAATGAGCATTGCTACCGCTTATGTTGTTCCTCGTTCTGCCGTTGCTACAGACGCAGTGTTGGAACAAGCACAGAAAGAACAACAAACTAACCCGTATAACTTACCCGCAGGTACGGCTGCGCCTCAGTCTGAAGCTCCTGCTACTAACGCACCTGCTACGGAAACTCCGGCATCGGCTGCCGAAACTCCTGCTCCTGCAGCTGAGTAATTCGCTTCGGGTTATAGAGATATTTGGGTAAAACCATTTTTCATGAGAGAGCAAGAAACGTTCTCTCATGATTCTTTATATAGGCACGGATTACACGGATTACACGGTTTTTGATTAATCAATTTCTTAAAACCGTGAAATCCGTGTAATCCGTGCCTAAATATAATAATAAAAACTATCTTATTTTGATGAAAACAATGGAGATTTAATTAACTTTGTTGCCCGTTATGATATTATTAATTACCTTAAAATATAACAATGACAGAACAATTTAAACAGAAATTGAATGACTCCGCAATATTACGCTGGAGTGTTCTAGCATTGGTCGCGTTTACTATGCTATGCGGCTATTTCCTCACCGACGTAATGTCTCCGCTAAAACCCATGCTTGAGAAAGAATTATTATGGGACAGTCTTGATTATGGTTTTTTCACAAGTGCTTACGGATGGTTTAATGTATTCCTGTTGATGCTGATTTTCGGTGGTATCATTCTGGATAAGATGGGTGTCCGTTTCACCGGAATGGGAGCATGTATGTTGATGGTATTCGGTTGCGGATTGAAATACTATGCGATTTCTACCACCTTCCCGGAAGGCGCCATGCTTTTCGGATTCAAGACGCAGGTCACTTTGGCTGCGTTGGGATATGCAATTTTCGGTGTTGGCGTGGAGATTGCAGGTATCACTGTTTCCAAGATTATTGTGAAGTGGTTCAAGGGCAAGGAAATGGCGTTGGCTATGGGGCTTGAAATGGCTACGGCACGTATTGGGACAACCTTGGCGATGGTGATGACAGTGCCTTTGGCAGACTTCTTCGGATATGCGGACGAGAGCGGTGCGTTCCACACCAATATTCCTGCTCCGATTCTGTTTTGCCTGATTATGTTGTGTGTAGGTACAATTGCCTTCTTCATTTATACTTTCTATGATAAGAAATTGGATGCGTCTTTGGATGCGGAGGGTTTGGAACCGGAAGAACCGTTCCGCATGAAAGATATTGTATATATCATCACAAACAAAGGATTCTGGTTGATTGCCTTGTTGTGTGTATTATTCTATTCGGCAGTTTTCCCGTTTATCAAGTATGCTGCCGATTTGATGGTGCAGAAATATAACGTTGACCCGACACTGGCAGGAACCATCCCCGGATTGTTGCCGATTGGCGCCATTATATTGACGCCGTTGTTCGGTTCGTTATATGACCGTATCGGTAAGGGGGCTACGCTGATGATAATTGGTTCCGTCATGTTGATTTTCGTACATACGATGTTTGCTTTGCCTATTTTGAACATATGGTGGTTTGCCACTATCATTATGATTATCTTAGGTTTTGCTTTCTCACTGGTGCCTTCGGCTATGTGGCCTTCTGTTCCGAAGATTATTCCGGAAAAACAGTTGGGTACGGCATATGCCTTGATTTTTTGGGTACAGAACTGGGGACTGATGGGTGTACCTTTGTTGATTGGATGGGTATTGAACTCTTATTGCAAAGGTCCGGTGGTAGACGGTGCGCAGACTTATGACTATACGTTGCCGATGAGTATTTTTGCTCTCTTTGGCGTGTTGGCGCTGATTGTTGCTTTATTGCTGAAGGCAGAGAACAAGAAGAAAGGCTACGGCTTGGAAGAAGCAAATATTAAGAAGTAATAAAACGATGGCTGCCAAAGAGAAAATAAACCTGTTAGAGGTTATTCCCTGCCGCAGTGAACATATTACAGCAGAACGGGAAGGGGAGACTATTGTGCTCTCCTTTCCTCGTTTTAAGTATTCGTGGATGCAACGCTTCCTTGTGCCGAAAGGAATGTCGAAAGAGCATCATGTGCATTTGGAAGAACACGGTACGGCTGTATGGGAACTGATAGACGGGAAACGAACGGTTCGTGAGATTATAGAAGAACTCGCAGACCATTTTCAGAATGAAACGGGCTACGAGTCGCGTATATCTGCTTATCTTTATCAGATGCAGAAAGATGGATTTGTAAAGCTGATGACGCCGATTGTATAAATGGGAATTTTATTTAATGAATATAGCCCAAAGTATTACGGCAATTGCAACCAGTGTGCCCATAATGATGAGCGTTCCCCATACGAAATAGTTGCTGTCTTTCTCTTTTTTCTTTTCGGAGTCTTTAATAATGCGCTCCATTTCTTCCGGCGTTGTGTCAGGCAGTGAGAAATGTTCACCGGCTTGGGTCATCTGCTTCAACCTCTGGCTGGTGCGTTCGCGCCGTAGGCGGGAAGCTTCCCGCCCTTCGCTTAATCGGCGTATCATATCGAGCATATGTCCTTCACCGCCCATATTCTTTTCTTTTTAGAAGTTTTTTAGTTGCCTTCTTCTCTGTCTACTTTGATTAATCCGCCTGTATTCGGGTCAAAATATACTTTGATAGTAGAGTTTTTGTTGAACAATACCGGAGCCAGATATTCTATTATACCGAATTGAGTGACAGGAAGTTCGCCTTCGTATAGCTTTCTCTTGCCGTCGGTTAGTGTAACCAATGCTTGTCCGGGGACGTTGTAAGCAATCCCATCCAAGTCCTTTTTCTTCTTTCCATCCTCTTGTGGCATCTTGACTGTTTTTAAGTCTTTCAGGCTGATATAGAATGGAGTTCCTGCCAGGTCATTGTTGGCAACCACTCCCAGTTTCTTAGAGAAACGGAAAGCAACTTCATTATTGAATTCCTTGTCAGGCGTAAGCCGGACAGTAAATGTCTTTTCTTCCTTGTCCTGTATGCCGGAGAACATTTTGGTCATGGCCTCTTCCTGTAGATTGAGGTTGTCGAGCATGATTTTAAGCTGCGCGCCATCCGAGGGCATATTGTCTGCTTGTCCGCGTAATAAGGCATTCTTGCTTTCGCGGATATTGTAGATTTCTTTGGCTACCAGTTCTGCCATCTTAGCGGTAGAACTTGCCATTAGAATTTCTTCGGTCAGGAAGTCGCGGGGATTTGCGTTCTTCTGGAGAGCAGGAGTGGCCGGGGTAGTCTTCTTCGTGGAGCCGCTTTGGCGGTAAGGTACGTTGATAGATTTCACTATCCCGCTCTCTGTTAGTTCCATCAGGGGGGCTACTGTTTTATCTTTCAGTTTTACGAAATAAGTAGCCTCACTGTTCGGCACTCCTACCGATTTCACTTTTACGCTGGTCAGTTCCCAGTATGTTTCGGGCTCGGCGGATACATTGTTCAATCGCAGATAGCGGTCGGCATATTTGCTGAACTCCCCTGGAGTATAGTTGACCTTGTTGGTTTTAATTTCAAGTTCTATCTGGGTTTTTGGAAGGCTGTATACCACTCCATAGTCCTTTCCACGGGTGACACCTGTCAGTACTTCGGTTTGTGCGTAAGCGGAAGTTGCCATAAGTAGTCCCGCTGCTATAATCAACTTTTTCATATTCGGTTCTCTTTTAACTGGTTTTGAAAACAAAGTTAATGAAGTTATTGAAAAAACTGTAAGTTCTTAACTTTTATTCGCTTACAAGTCGCCAGGCTGTGGGTAGGCAGGTGACAATATCACTTGCTATCAATCCAATCATGCCTTGTTTCTTTTGGGCTATATCTCCTGCTAATCCGTGGATATAAGTTCCTATTTTAGCAGCTTCCTCGGTGGGGTAGCCTTGTGCCAGCAGTGCCAGGATAACTCCGGTCAGCACATCACCGCTGCCACCGGTTGCCATTCCCGGATTGCCTGTCGGGTTGAAGAAACATTTGCCTTCGGGAGTGATGATGGCGGAGTACGCACCTTTCAGGATAATATGGACGTGGGCGGCATGCGCCAGTTCACAGGCTTTCATCAGGCGTTCGTAAGAGTCTTGGCATTTGCCAGTCAGCCGTTCCAATTCCTTTGGGTGAGGAGTGAGGACAGAGCCTTTCGGTAGATGTGTGAGTGTGTGACGGTGGTTGGCGAGGATGTTCAGCGCGTCAGCATCCAGTACAACGGGAGTTTGGCAATGTTCGAGTTGCTCGATAAGGGCAGCTTCCGTTTCCTCGTTCCGTCCCAGTCCCGGACCGATGCCGACTGCCTGGTAATCGTCAGTGTCGGTAGGAACGGCGAAATAGTTTTCGCTGGCATCAGTTTCTACCATTGCTTCGGGTGCGGAAGTTTGCAGGATGTCGTTGTTGCATATCGGAGCGTGCACGGTGAGCAGTCCTACACCGGAGCGCAGACAAGCACGGGCAGCCAATACGGATGCACCTGCCATCCCTTTCGAACCGGCTATCAGCAGTGCATGACCGAAATTTCCTTTATGGGCAAATTGCTTGCGGGGCTTGATAAGCGAGCGGATTTCTTCAATCTCCAGCATTTCATAGTTTGTCTCCGTCTCTTCGATTCCCTCTTCGCTCAACTGGATATCCAGCAATTCCCATTCTCCTACGAACTCGGTGTTTTCTGCAAAGAGGAAAGCAAGTTTCGGTAGTTGTAGGCTGAAAGTAACGTCCGCACGGATAATATTGCTTTTGACGTTGAATGTATTCTCTTCTCCCATCAGTCCCGAAGGGATGTCGATAGCTACTACCATGGCGGGAGAGGAATTGATGTATTTCACTACGGCTGCAAATCCGCCGCTCAACGGTTTGTTCAGTCCTGAGCCGAATAATCCGTCAATCACTAGATGGTCCGGTGTCAGAACCGGTGGGACAAACTGCGTGCTGATTTCGTGGAATGATACTTCTTCCATCATTTCCACCAGTTCTTTGTTCGTTTGGCAGTCGGGCGAAAGATTTCCTTTCGTATTAAAGAGATATACTTCTGTCTTATATCCTTTTTCAGCCATCATGCGGGCTACGGCAAGGGCGTCTCCACCGTTATTCCCCGGCCCTGCAAAAACAGTGACGGGTGTTTCCGTACCCCATCTGTCTGTAATGGCTTTGGTTAG
This sequence comes from Bacteroides acidifaciens, assembly GCF_903181435.1. NCBI lineage: Bacteria > Pseudomonadati > Bacteroidota > Bacteroidia > Bacteroidales > Bacteroidaceae > Bacteroides > Bacteroides acidifaciens. The sequence continues at coordinate 2,646,402 of NZ_CAEUHO010000001.1, read as the reverse complement.
TACTGTTGCTGCACGTTCCATCAGGTCTATTGACGCAATCGGTTCGTTCTCAATGGTATAAGCGTCCAATTTCTTGATACTGCTGCTTGGAAATATTTTCATTACAATGTTCTTTTAGTTTTCGACCTACAAATGTACATGATTCTTCTGACTTTTCCCGTTTGTTATAGGAAGAAAACTTGTTAATCACGGTTGGATAGGGGGTGGGATATTGCTGGATAAGTTATTATTTATCTATTGATAAATTAGCCAACTTGAAAATTGGTCATTTCTGTGTTGGATGAGTTAAATCTATGAAAAGGATGAATTTAGAGTCTGTATAGTAAGTGTAAACAAAACGTTATCATTCTCATATTACTAAATGACGAATCCGAACTAATTATCAGATTGCCACGATGTACGATTTCTTTATGTTATTCGTAATTATGTCTGGCATTGCTTCGCTGATTCTGTTCCTTTTTTCGAAGAAATTACAGAAGATGATGCACGGAGTGGAATAAAAATTGTATTTTTGCGACAACTTTTTTAAAATTACCGGTTATGGATACCATTCAGATAAAAGACAAGCTATTTACCGTTTCTATTAAGGAACAAGATATTCAGAAAGAAGTGATTCGCGTAGCGAACGAAATTAACCGCGACTTGGCAGGTAAGAATCCGCTTTTCCTTAGTGTGTTGAACGGTTCGTTCATGTTTACTGCTGATTTATTGAAGCATATCACAATCCCTTGCGAAATCTCATTCGTGAAACTGGCTTCTTATCAGGGGGTGACTTCCACTGGAGTGATAAAAGAGGTTATCGGTCTGAATGAGGACATCACCGGACGTACGGTGGTCATTGTAGAGGATATTGTGGATACGGGACTGACGATGCAACGCCTGTTGGATACATTGGGCACGCGCAATCCCGAATCAATTCATATCGCTTCCCTGCTGGTGAAACCAGAAAAGCTGAAAGTAGACCTCAACATCGAATACGTGGCGATGGAAATTCCGAATGACTTCATCGTAGGTTACGGACTCGACTATGACGGCTTCGGGCGTAATTATCCCGACATTTATACAGTGGTAGATTAAATTCAAATACAAATTAATTTTTAGGTAAAAAGATGTTGAACATTGTAATTTTCGGTGCTCCGGGTTCTGGAAAAGGAACACAGAGCGAACGTATTGTAGAAAAGTATGGAATCAACCACATCTCTACGGGAGATGTATTGCGTGCTGAAATCAAGAACGGCACAGAGTTGGGTAAAACAGCTAAAGGCTACATTGACCAAGGACAATTGATTCCTGACGAATTGATGATTGATATTCTGGCAAGCGTATTCGATAGCTTCAAAGATAGCAAAGGTGTGATTTTCGACGGTTTCCCGAGAACAATTGCACAGGCGGAAGCATTAAAGAAAATGTTGGCTGAAAGAGGACAGGATGTTTCGGTTATGGTAGACCTCGATGTTCCCGAAGAAGAACTGATGGTACGTCTTATCAAACGTGGCAAAGACTCCGGTCGTGCGGACGACAACGAAGAGACTATCAAAAAGCGTCTGCATGTATATCATTCACAGACTGCACCGCTGATTGACTGGTACAAGAACGAGAAAAAGTACCAACATATCAACGGTCTGGGTACTATGGAAGGTATCTTTGCAGAAATCTGCGAAGCAGTAGACAAGATTTGATAAACGATTAGCGTTTAGTGATTAGTGATTAACAGAATGCAGTGCATGTTTTTTAATTACTAGTCACTAATCACTTTCAACTATATTAATCACTAACCAACTAATCACTAATAACGTGGCTGAATCGAATTTTGTTGATTACGTAAAGATATACTGTCGCTCGGGTAAGGGCGGAAGAGGCTCTACGCACATGAGGCGCGAGAAATATTGTCCTAACGGAGGTCCCGATGGGGGCGATGGCGGAAGAGGAGGTCATATCATCCTGCGCGGTAACCGTAATTATTGGACATTGCTTCATCTGAAGTATGACCGTCATGCAATGGCTGGTCATGGCGAATCGGGAAGCAAGGGGCGTAGCTTCGGAAAAGACGGCGCGGATAAAATAATAGAAGTGCCCTGCGGAACGGTGGTTTACAATGCCGAAACCGGAGAGTATCTTTGTGACGTGACCGAAGACGGACAGGAAGTGATTCTGCTCAAAGGCGGTCGCGGTGGTCAGGGCAACTGGCATTTCAAGACGGCAACCCGTCAGGCTCCGCGTTTCGCGCAGCCGGGAGAACCGATGCAGGAAATGACCGTTATCATGGAGTTGAAGCTGCTTGCCGATGTCGGTTTGGTAGGTTTCCCCAATGCGGGAAAGTCTACATTGCTTTCTTCCATTTCGGCGGCAAAGCCCAAAATTGCCGATTATCCGTTTACTACGCTCGAACCGAATCTGGGTATCGTTTCCTATCACGGTGGAAAATCTTTCGTAATGGCGGATATTCCGGGAATTATCGAGGGAGCCAGTCAGGGCAAAGGCTTGGGACTGCGTTTTCTGCGTCATATCGAACGTAACTCATTACTGCTGTTTATGGTTCCGGCAGACAGCGACGATATTCGTAAGGAATACGATATCCTGCTGAACGAACTGCGTACCTTCAATCCTGAAATGCTGGACAAACAACGTGTGCTGGCTATCACCAAGAGCGATATGCTCGACCAGGAATTGATGGACGAGATTGAACCTACACTGCCCGAAGGCATACCACACGTATTCATATCTTCTGTTTCCGGTTTGGGAATCTCCGTATTGAAGGACATTCTTTGGGAAGAACTGAACAAGGAAAGCAACAAGATAGAAGCAATCGTTCACCGTCCGAAGGACGTGACCCGTCTGCAACAGGAACTCAAGGACATGGGCGAAGATGAAGACATCGACTATGAATATGACGAAGATGTTGACGATGAGGACGATGACTTCGATTATGAATACGAAGAAGAAGATTGGGAAGATAAATGATTACACTTACGAAACATAATGAGTTGAAGGGATATAAATCGTTGGATGTATATCCCGAAGTAGCTCATTTCGTTACTACTCGTCACGAAGGTGTCAGTACGGGAGCTTATGCCTCATTCAACTGCTCGCCTTATACCAATGACTCATGCATGAATGTCTATCGCAACCAAAGCTGGTTGTTTCAAATCATGAATCATCAGATTAAGGAACTATTTATTCCGGAGCAGATGCATGGTTGCGCTAGTCTGATAATCAATGAATCTTTTTTTGAAGACTCGTTGGAAATAAGACGGAGCCTTCTGCGGGGAGTAGACGCATTGATTACCAATGTGCCGGGATATTGTGTCTGCGTCACGACTGCGGATTGTGTGCCTGTGTTGCTGTACGACAAAAAACAACATGTAGTGGCTGCCGTCCATGCAGGATGGAAAGGAACGGTGAAGCATATCGTTACCAATGTTATGGACCAGATGAACCAGGGTTTCGGAACTCAAGGTGAAGATGTGGTAGCCTGTATCGGTCCGAGCATCTCGCTTGAATCCTTTGAAGTGGGTAATGAGGTTTATGAAGCTTTTAAGGAAAGCGGCTTTGACATGTCCGCCATCTCTATTAAAAAGAAGGAAACGGGTAAATATCATATAGATCTGTGGGAGGCCAACCGGATTGAACTGCTTGATGCGGGAGTGCCTGCGGAACAGATTGAAGTAGCCGGTATCTGCACCTATATTCATCATGATGAATTCTTTTCGGCACGCAGGCTGGGTATTGATTCCGGCCGTATCTTGTCGGGAATAATGATAAGAAAGTAAGATTCGGCGTCTGTAACGTTGTTTTTTTACGCTGATAATTGGTTTATGATAAAGTTATGTTTGAAATAAAAGTATCTCAGGAAATAAAGGATGCGTGTCCGGTTTTTGCTGGGGCAGCCGTATATGCCGCAGTGAAGAACACTGCTTATTGCGAAGGTCTTTGGCAGGAAATCAATGCATTCACCGAACAGCTGACTTCCACTACGCAAATGGAAGACATTAAACGTCAACCGGTAATTGCAGCCACCCGCGAAGCGTACAAGCGTTGCGGAAAAGACCCCGGACGTTACCGTCCGTCGGCAGAAGCTTTGCGTCGTCGCCTGATGCGCGGGATTCCTTTATATCAGATTGATACGTTGGTAGACCTAATCAATCTTGTTTCTCTCCGCACGGGACACTCTATCGGTGGTTTCGATGCCGATAAGATACAAGGCACGCATCTCGAACTCGGCATCGGAAAGGCGGAAGAACCGTTCGAAGGAATCGGACGCGGAGTGTTGAATATCGAAGGGCTGCCCGTATATCGTGATTCTTTTGGCGGAATCGGAACACCTACAAGCGACCATGAGCGTACAAAGATGGACGTGGGTACCACTCATATCCTTGCTATTGTCAACGGTTACAATGGAAAAGAAGGTTTGAAAGAAGCTGCTGAAATGATTCAGTCTTTATTAAGGGACTATGCGGAATCGGACGGCGGTGAACTTTTATTCTTCGAATAACTATTTCTCCCTCTAATAACTAACCTCTATATTACTACTTATGAAGAACAACAAAATTTACTTTTTGGGAGCCTGTCTCCTGTCTGCCTTGACTGCATTCTCGCAGAATATTAGCTTACAACCTGCTCCCCAAGAGCTTATTACCCGTGATAAGACCATCGTTCTGCCTGCCATCTATCAACTGGAAGGTGAAAAAGAAGCAAATCCTCATGCTATGGAACTCCTTAAAGAACTGCTTCCGGGAAAGCAAAGTACGAAACAAGGACTCCGTGTCTATATCGGTGAGAAAGGAGACAAGAGTGTGCGGAAGTATAGCCGCCTGATTCCTAATCGCGATGAAGCTTACTACCTGTCAGTGACCGACAAGGAAATCGTCCTGGCTGGAAGTGACGAACGGGGCACCTATTATGCTTTACAGACTTTTGCGCAACTGCTGAAAGATGGAAAATTGCCGGAAGTGGAAATTAAGGATTATCCTTCTGTCCGTTATCGTGGGGTAGTGGAAGGATTTTATGGAACTCCCTGGAGCCATCAGGCACGTCTCAGCCAACTGAAGTTCTATGGCAAGAACAAAATGAATACCTATATATACGGTCCGAAAGACGACCCGTATCACAGCGCCCCTAATTGGCGTTTGCCTTATCCAGAGAAGGAAGCCGCGCAGTTGCAGGAACTGGTAACGGTAGCCAATAACAATGAAGTGGATTTTGTATGGGCCATCCATCCGGGACAGGATATTAAATGGAATCAGCAAGACCGTGATATACTACTGGCTAAGTTCGAGAAGATGTACCAGCTCGGAGTCCGTTCATTCGCCGTCTTCTTTGACGATATTTCCGGTGAAGGAACCAATCCGCAGAAGCAGGCGGAACTTCTGAACTATATTGATGAGAATTTTGTGCAGACGAAACCGGACGTGACTCCGCTTATCATGTGCCCCACCGAGTACAATAAAAGCTGGTCGAACCCGAAAGGCAACTACCTGACTACCTTAGGAGGGAAACTGAACCCTTCTATCCAAATCATGTGGACGGGCGACCGGGTAGTCTCCGACATTACCCGTGACGGTATCTCCTGGATTAACGAGCGCATTAAACGTCCTGCATACATTTGGTGGAACTTCCCTGTATCCGATTATGTACGCGACCATCTGCTTCTCGGTCCGGTTTATGGCAATGACACTACGATTTCCGGACAAATGTCCGGCTTTGTCACAAATCCGATGGAGCATGCCGAAGCATCTAAAATCGCTATTTACAGTGTGGCAAGCTATGCTTGGAATCCTACGAAGTATGATACCTGGCAGACGTGGAAAGATGCCATCCGTACTATCTTGCCGGATGCTGCGGAAGAACTTGAATGTTTCGCTATACATAATTCCGATTTGGGTGTGAACGGACATCGGTACCGTCGTGAGGAATCACAGGACATTCAGCCTGCTGCCGAACGTTTCCTTAAAAACTATATAGAGAATGGAAAGTATGAAATGGCGGACTTTGAAGCATTGCAGAATACATTCGAACGCATGAAGGAATCTGCTGATATCCTGCTGATTAATACAGAAAATAAACCCTTGATTCAAGAGATGACCCCTTGGCTGTATCAGTTCAGACTGTTGGCTGAAACGGGAAAAGAGGTATTGAATATGGTAAATAGCCGGGATGACTTCTCTCATTCTTATTTCCTTCGGAAGTATAACCATGTGAAAGCCTTGCAGCAACAGATGTTTGATATTGACCAGACATACAATCAGAACCCCTACCAACCGGGAGTAAAGACAGCTACAAGGGTGATAAAACCACTGATTGACCGCACCTTTGCAATTACCGTCGAACGCTATAATCAAAAGAACGGAACTTCTCTGGATGCTATTACAGACTATATGCCGCACAAGCTTATAAGTGATGTGGAGCAAATAAAGAATCTGCCGTTGCAAATAAAAGTGAACCGGGTGCTTATTTCACCGTCCAATGAAGTGGTGAAATGGGGAGCAGGGAAAATGGTTGAAATAGAACTGGATAATACTTATCCGGCAGAGAGTATACAAATCGACTTCGGAAAGAAAGAGCCGTCTGCATGGGGACGTTTTGAAATCTCCGTAGACGGCAAAGAATGGAAGGCGATAGACCTCGTACAAAAGGGCAGCAAGCTTATAGCGGGATTGCAGAAAGCTCCGGTGAAGTTTGTCCGGTTTACAAATACGGGCAATGAAGAACAGGAAGTGTATCTGCGCCAGTTCGTGCTGACGATAGAAAAGGGGAAATAAAATAATTACCATTTCTTCGGCTTGCGGTATTCCCGTGGCGACACTCAAGTGAAACAGTATTAAAAAGTTTCTCAAATAGAGGCTGTCTAAAAAGTCGGTTCTATTTCCATTCTCCTCCTTCAGGAAGGTTGCTCTCCCCCGATAACGGGGGAGCAACCTTCCCGAAGGACGGGAGTTAGAGTGACTGACGACTTTTTAGATAGCCTCACTTTTTCTCATTGCAACGAAAAAACTTTCCCACTGGGGTGAGGATAATCCTTAGTCAGAATAGGCTGTGACTGACTTTTTCGTCAGTGATGTCATAAGTGTACTTCCCTGATAATGGTTGACTTGTTGTTGTCTATTTTTTTATGGGTTGACTTGAAATATAACTCTCCCTATCAGGAGTTGACCTTCTTGTTACGGCACAAATTTTAGACAAACAGGTTTGTCTACTTTTATATCTTTGTGTATATCCGATAGTAATCCCGTATCTGCATCCCTTTCATACACCTGAATCACATTACTATCCCTGCAAGCCACTAGTAGATATTTTCCATTGGGCGTAATGATGAAGTTACGCGGGTGAATCCCTGTCAGTTGATAACCAGTTTTCGTTAACTTCCCGTTTTCGGAGTCGATACGGAAGATAGCGATACCGTCCGCCTTCAACCGGTTACTGGCATATAAAAACTTACCGTCCGGGCTGATATGAATATCACCGCTTCCTTTTGCTCCGACTGTATCGGCGGCTACTGTCTGAATCTCTTCCAAGTTTCCATCCTTATATTCAAAAGCGATTACCGTGCCCGAAAGTTCGTTTATCAGATAAGCATAGTCACCATTCGGGGCAAATGTCAGGTGTCGGGGGCCTGAACCGGCTTCCACTTTGAAAGCGGCAGGAGAACTCTCTTTGAGAAAACGTTCTTTGTTCTCTGCATTTGCGTCCGGATTAATGATAAACTTATGTATCTGGTCTGTCCCTAAATTATCGGCAAACAGGTATTTACCGTCCGGAGTAATACGGACACAATGCAAGTGTGACTTTTCCTGCCGTTCTTTGTCGGCTCCCGAACCTTCGAATTTTATAATATCGGAAGCGGGCAGGAGTGAACCATCTTTTGCAATGGGAAAAACGGAGATGCTGCCGCCACTATAATTGGCGGTTATCACATTCTTTCCATTCGTGATGATATAGCAAGGGTCTTCGCCACCGGTTTTCTGTGAGTTCAGCAATTTGAAAGTCCCTTTTTCCTTATCGAAGGCAAATGCGTTGGCGGCAGCCTGTTCATTATTGAACTCACTGACTGCATACACAAACTTCCCGTCGGCAGAAGATACGAGATAAGAGGGATTTTCTACTTCTGCTTCACTGAGTGCAGTGGCTGTCCCCGTTTCTTCATCGAAACGGAAGCTGTAAATTCCTTTACTGTCTCCTGCGGTATATGTACCTACGAGCATTGTTAACTCTTGATTCACTGGTTCGGAACTTTCAGTCCGGGCAGTCTTTTTTGATGTGCAACTGATGGTGGTCATACTGATTATACAGATAGTGGCGATAAATTTTATCATATGGATTGTTTTGGTATTGATTATTACTTTTTTAATTGTGGCAGTTTTACCTCTGCTACTTCCACCCGGTCACTGCCTAATACAATGCGTAAATCGCTGGCGGTAGTTCCTTTGAAGCGGAAGTCCAATAGTTTGTTATACTCTTTCACAGTGCCGGAATATACAGTGAGGAATTGTCCGCCGCCACTGGATAGTTGTATCTCAAAGTCTGTCTCCAGTCCGTTCTCGCGGGAGAAGGCAATGGATACTCCGTCTATTTTGGCTCCGTTCTGCAAGGCAAAGGTAATGTAATCTCCTTTATTACCTTCCCAGGACGTAGTTAAATTATTATCAATTACATTATCTGCTGTTTCTGCGTTGGTGCTGGCGCTGACAGGGCTGCTGTCTTTGGTAGTGTTTGCGGCAGGTGTTTGCCCCGGTTCAACAACAGTCAGCGTTCCGTTCAGGCGAATATCCGTAGAAGAGGCTCCTAGCATGAATGTGAAATCCCCCGGTTCTACTACCCAATGCATGTCAGCATTCAATAACTCCAGTGCCTTGCGGTCGACGGGGAAAGTGATTTCTTTTGTCTCGCCCGGTTTCAGGTGTACCCGCTCAAATCCGGCGAGGTTCTTCTCATAAGTGGTGACGCTGCTCAGTACATCACGCACATACAGTTGTATCACTTCGTCTCCTGCCCGTTTTCCGGTATTGGTCACTTTACAAGAGACATAAGTCTTTTGGTTGGGAGTGATAACGGCCGGAGAGATTTTCAAGTCGGAATATTCGAAAGTGGTATAACTTAACCCGTATCCGAAAGGATATAATGCACCGTTGGCGCGAGACATATTGCCGTCCGCTCCCGGATTCTTGCCGCCGTCAATCTGGGAAGAGGGTTTGCAAGGGAAGTTGAAGGGTATTTGACCTACGGTTTTTGGGAAAGTTACAGTCAGTTTACCACCGGGATTATAATCTCCAAAGAGTACATCTGCTACTGCTATCCCACCTTTAGACCCCGGATACCATGCTTCAAGAATAGCTGGGACAAACTTGTCTGCCCAATTGATAGATAATGGACGTCCGTTGATAAGAACCAGTACGACAGGCTTGCCGGTAGCCACTACCGCTTTTAGTAAATCAAGTTGGCGGCCGGGCAGGTCGAGACTGCTGCGGGATTTGTTTTCCCCGCACGTACGCTGTCCACCACCTAACACTACGACAGCTACATCTGCTTGTTTTGCCTGACTGACAGCTTTATCTATTTCTTTTTGCTCTTCATCCGTCAGAGGATAGTCAATCAATTCGGATTCCGGCCAGTTGGCATCTACCAGGTCGCAGCCTTTCGTATAAAGTACATCCGCTTTGCTTTTCATCTTTTCTTGAATACCTTTTAGGACAGAAGTTACTTCTACTGCCAAAGGACCGTAATGAGTCAGCGCATACGAACGTTCATTCGCATTCGGTCCGCAGACTGCTATCTTTCGGATACTTGAGGCATCCAGCGGCAGCACATTCTTATCATTTTTCAAGAGTACGATAGATTCGCGGGAGGCTTGCAAAGCGACTTCCTCGTTTTCTTTCTTTTCTACTTCTTCATCCGCTCCTTTCAAATCAGTCTGATAAGGATTATCGAATAAGCCGACAAGGAACTTCACTCTCAGAATATCACGTACACGGTCATTGATAATTTCTTCGCTCAATCCGCCTTCTTTCACCAACTCCCTCAACGGCAATACATACGAATCCGGAGAGCGGAACGTACAACGTACATTCAGTCCGGCTTCCACACTTTGGCGAACGGCTTCTTTCATATCTTTGGCAGTCCCGTGTTTGGTATAAAGATATTCTACGGCATCACTGTCCGAAACCACATATCCACGGAATCCCATTTCACCACGCAAGCGGGTAGTCAGCCAGTAATAGCTGCTCTGGATTGGAAAGCCGTCATAGTCGTTATAAGAACTCATCACACCGAGCAATCCCGCTTCACGGATAACTCTTTTAAAAGGATAGGCATGGAGCATCTCCACTTCGCGTGGTGACATCTGCGGGTCTACACGAGCCATTCCTTCGCGTGCGCCTTTATTGTTGCTATAAGCGATAAAGTGTTTTCCGGTAGCTGCTACCTGGTGATTGTGCTGCATACCTTTCACCATTTCTATTCCTAATTCCGCAACCAGATAAGGAGATTCCCCATACACTTCTTCATAGCGTCCCCACCGCTGGTCGCGTCCTACATCGAGTATCGGGGCATATACATTGGTATATCCCAGCATGCGAGCTTCACGTCCGGTAATCAGTCCTACCTGGTGAATAAGTTGTCGGTTCCACGTATGCCCCAAGCCCAGTTGGGTAGGGAAATTGGTAGCTTTATAACTCTCCACTCCGCGAATCCCCTCGTTGGTAAAGTCCGTAGGAATTCCGAGCCGTGTTTCTTCAATGAAGAAACGTTGCACTTCATTCAGCGCCCAGGCATGTTTGGAAGCCGGCCATACATATTCGTTGTCCGACGGTGGAAGTCCCCATTGCTGGAAACCGTTCAGATGCTCGTCAATAGCTCCGATACCGTCTTTCCAAAGCTGGTTTTTCCATTCGGGAGTAGGCAAATCATCTTTCAAGACCCGTTTGTATCCGTAAAGAGTCACCATTTGGCATGTTTTCTCTTCCAGTGTCATTTGGCTGAGCAAATCTTCTATGCGTGCATCGATAGGTGCTGCCGGGTCTTCGTAAGTGTCTTTAACACCATTCTTATTGAAGTCTATCCACCCTTTCTTGTACATTTCCGTACGGACGGGTTTATAAACATCAGGTATTCTAGTCGTTTTCTGTGCCGGGAGGAATGCACAACTTCCTAGAAATAAGCCGGTAAGTAGAAGTTTCTTCATGATATCTTTTTGTGTTAAGAATAAAATTGCCCCGTAAAGATAGTGTTTTGATATAGGATTTTGATAATATCGTCTTGTATTTTTTAGTGTAGTTATTCCGAAATATCGGTGATTCTATTTAAAGTTGTATAACTTAAGATTTAAAGAATACATGGAACAAGGCAAAGCGTGATAAAGATATATAGTTGTTTGTTAGAGTGTTACAGTTTCCTTGTTGTTTCCCTTATTGGACACGCTCGTTTCCCTACGGGGTCACGATGGTTTCCCTACGGGGATACACCCGTATCTCTACGAGGAAACGAGCGTTTCCTTATAGGGAAACCACCATAGTTCTAAAGGATATAACAGTGTTCTCTGTAGAAACGGAAATTTCTTCCGAAGACATGGCAGGAACGACTAAGCGTTCCAGTTGTATTCTTCTACATAACCGTCGAAGTAGTCATTCAGTACTACCCCCAGTTCTTTAGCAACGTTTATGACATGTACCTGTTCGGCAGGAGTGATTTTCAGTGCTCCCCGGCGTTTTAAGTAGTAGTTCTTGCGTCCGAAGTAGCTAATCATCCGGTAGCGGAACGTACTTGCCATTCGCACGGTGAGTGCGTTTGCCGTACGTGTAAAGCCTAGTGCAAAGCGGGTTTTCTCGTTCGAACAATAATAATCACATTTACCTTTTCCGGCTATTATCCGGTTAGGGTTCATCGTCGGCAGGAAAATTCTGTTGACGGGAGCATACTGCATGGCAATCCGGCGCAGGCAGGTTGAGGCTTTCGGGCAGTTTTCGGCGGCGCATAGGCCGAAGGAGTAGGGGACTTCGGAGAAGTCGAAATGAGAAGTCATTATTTTATGGATGTTGATTGGTTATTTATTGTCGGCAAAGGTACTAAACTATGCCGGAAACGAGCAAGAAAGAGTCTGATTTTCTTTTTCTTTTATGTTATTGGATTCAAATTTCCTTCCTGCGGAGCTATTTTCTATAGGAATATAGAATTTGTAATATTGGTTAATGACTTTTCGCCAATTCAAAATATTTAGTATCTTTGCAACCTCAGAAAGCGTTCTGAACAATTGCTATTCTGTACGAATGAAAATTTGGGGTTGACTGGATTTGACAGCGGGCAGAAATGGTAGGTAAGCATGCAGTGGGTCGGTAATTTCCACTTAAATCTCAGTTATCAAAATTTTATCTGGCGAAACTAATTACGCTCTTGCTGCTTAATCGAATCATAGTAGATTAGCTTAATCCAGGCACAAGGTGCCAGGACGAGACATCACTCGGAAGCTGTTGCTCCGAAGCATTCCGGTTCAGTGGTGCAGTCACATCGGGGATAGTCAAAGGCGGCCTCGCACTTTTGATGAAACTTTAGAGGATAAGGCAGGAATTGATGGCTTTGGTTCTGTTCCTGCTCGAAAATTTAGGCAAAGATAAGCATGTAGAAAGCTTATGATTTCCTCGTTTGGACGAGGGTTCGATTCCCTCCAGCTCCACATGAATAAGGCTTGTAACCATTATACAAGCCTTATTTTATATTAGAATATATTATTTATTAATATTTGCTCGGATGTTTAGGATGACCACAATTTTTGCAGTCACTATTGTAAACGCCTTTAGCTTTATATTTGGTACATAGGCAACCTTCCACGGGACATGGATAATGTTTATATTCATTTAATCTGTTTCCTGTTAAATACCATAAAAAATGAACTTATTTCTTGATTAGATTGGGACTTGATGCTTTTATTATTATGTGTAGATTACTTGTTTCATAAACAAAAAGAGGAACCATACGTAATCCATTGTATAGTTCCTCTTAAATACTATGTAAAAAGTTTATATTATAGTTTTTCAATCTCTTCTTTAGATAATCCTGTAGCTCCAATAATTAATTCCATTGCGGTTCCTGATGACTTTAGATAACGGGCGACTTTGATAGCTTTCTTTCTTGCTCCTTCTTCAAGCCCTTCCGCTCTACCTTTTTCAAGCCCTTCCGCTCTACCTTCTTCACGCTCGGTATTGATATTATCACGAAGAATAACAATATTATCCAAGTGACGGTAATAGGCAGCAAGCTCATCCTTGGTCATGCTATCCAGTTTCAACCTTTCACGAGCCTCCTCAAGACCGGGAGCTGTAGCAGTGGAAGGTATCTCTCCGGTGTTAAGATAATAGATCCATTCTTCCAGGGGACTTTTCGCTACCTGATTGAAACCGTTTACTTTCAGGATATAATATTCAGGATATAGCTGACTTACCGTATCCACCTTGAATGTCTGCTTCTGGAATGGAGTGAGTTCTAGGAGATCATTGGTGTGTATACCTCTGAATTCCGTCTTTCCATGATAAACAAAATCAGTTCCATGTCCCAGAGAGAAATAGACGATATTAACGCTATATACCTTACGCACCTTGTCATAGCTTTCTCCCCTATTGATATACTCAGTCACCAGCTTGGAAGTACCGAACAACATACGTTGGAAGTAGGCATATTCATTATTGTTCTGCACCTCTATCAGTACCAGTTCACCCTTGGAGTTCTCGGCAAGCATATCGACACGGTTATACTTGTCATATTCATCCTCCTGATTGCTTTCACTTTCAAGGAGTCTCTGAATAATAATCTTCTCACCCAATAACGTAGTGAGCAGACCTTCAAGGACACTGAAATTTGCCTTGTTCCTGAGCAAACGTTTCATAGCCCAGTCAAAACGGATTATCTGATTTTTATTGTTGCTATTCATAATTGTCTAATATATTGGCTACTACAAAAATACAGATAAAGTTTTATTTAGACAAGAAAATAAATGGATTTTACCCTGTCTGTCATCTAAAGAATGATGATTATTCGAAAAAATATAGTAAGTTTGCTCTGCTATTCCCAAAGAATGACTCAGAGAAAGATTATACATATCGACATGGACGCTTTCTACGCTTCTGTAGAACAGCGTGATAATCCGGAACTTCGTGGCAAACCGGTAGCTGTAGGTCATGCTGAAGAGCGGGGAGTCGTGGCTGCTGCCAGTTACGAAGCCCGGCGTTACGGAGTCCGTTCCGCTATGTCTTCGCAAAAAGCGAAACGTCTTTGTCCTCAGCTCATATTTGTATCCGGCAGGATGGACGTTTATAAATCCGTTTCCCGGCAGATACATGAGATTTTTCATGAATATACCGACATTATCGAACCTCTCTTTTTGGAGAGGGCACTTTTTCAGTGCCCAAAGTAAAAATCAAACACTCGTTTTTTTATTTTGACGTTGATAAATGTCGGGTATGCTCCAGACGACACGGGTGCTATAAGGAAGGCGCTAAGAGTAAAACTTATGCTGTTCAAATCAAGTCGGAGGAACATCAGAAGCAGGCCGACTTCGAGAAAACAGAAGGGTTCAAGACCAAAGCTAAGGTCGGATACAAAATAGAGGCTAAAAACTCAGAACTAAAAAATGTCTTTGGTTACGACAGGGCAGACTCGTATGGCATGGACTGTATGCGTATGCAAGGCGCCATGGTGATTTTTGCCGCAAACATCAAGCGAATTCTCCGATTGAACTGATATAGTCCCTTTGAGTATCGTATATCTGACTATAGGTCGCATATAATGCCACAAAAAACAGTTTTACGCACTCCACTGCAATAAATGAAAAAATCGCCAAATCCTCTGATAAAGACTTGGCAATTTTTTTATGTTGAGCCTCCGTCGAAGGCAAACTGAATATCACTTACTTTTTTAGTGCCCTCCCGTAAACAGCAGGGCTTTCGTTATATACTAGGACTAATATCCCGGATTCTGTGTCATTTGTGGATTTCTGACTATTACATCATAGGGAATAGGCCATAAAAGCTGATAAAGATTGTGATGGCTTAGTCCCATAAAGGACTCACCGAATTCGTTTCTTCTGATAAAATTCATATAGCTGGGGGAATTTATTTGATAGTGCAGGGAAGCTATGGCTTTCAGAATATCTGATTGGTCAACCGTGAGATTCTTATGTTCGCATACTTGATTGATATATTGTTTAGCCTTAGAAACGTTTCCTGTGTGATACAGGCATTCGGCAGCAGTCAGTATCACATCCTTGTAATCAAGGCAAGGATGGCAAGTTTCTCCGTTTCTTGTCTGTATGTGATAGCCCCAAATGCATTCTGCATTATTTTTGTATTCAGTCGCTTTTGAATATTCCAAGTGGTAATCACCTCTTCTGATGACTTCTTCCAAAAGCGGCAATGCCTTGTCGAATTTCTTTTGATTGCAGTAGATAAATGCAAGCAATGTCCTGGCCACATCTTTAGAAACGAAAAGCATGTTGTTGGCATCTTGGAAAGCGTCATAGCGATGTTCGTCCAAATTCCTCATCGCATCGAACAACATATTCTCTACTCTTGAAAGAACTTCTGATTCATCTGTACGTGGCAGGGATATGTAGGGGGCGTTTGAACGCTGCATTATAAAAGGTACACCGCCCCAACGAGAAGACAGCTGATAGTATGCCAATGCAAGGTGGGTGTCGATAAACGATTGGTAGCAATTTAATAGGCTTGCATCAACATCTTTAATCGCGAGCCACTGATTGATTGCGCTATAGTAATATCTCCATGTATTTTCTATTTTTCTATCATAAGGATGGAAAGGAACCGAGTTTCTAAAGTCTTCTTGGTGAGTATAATTATTTTGTAAATGAAATTGCTCTGATACAGCATTTCTCATAACGCTCATAATGGCTAATACAGCAGACTTTCCACCATATCCCAATTTGACGGGGGCATGCTTAACCCAATAATTACTGTCTCCTTGTTGTTTGATGATAACAGTAGCAGCAACTTTACCTCTTGCATTATATACCGTAAAGTTGGTGGATAGATCCTCTTTAAATAAAGCTGGTTCTATTTTTACAGTAATGATATTGTTATCAATGGTTTTGTTATGCTTTATCGAAGGAGTAGAGATACTTGCGCTAGCTTCGTATAATCCCGGAGAATCACTCCACATTTCGTCTGGTACTTCTTCAACTCTAAAACCGGAATCTGAATCAGATTCAAAAGAAGGTGGATTTAAATAATAAGGCTTATCAGATTCAATAGTAATGGTATATTCGCCGCCTTCTTTCGGAACATTTACTTCCGTTGTACTAATCGTAACAGATTCTGATTCGTCCAATTCATTTCCGGCAATACCATCATTATCCCAGTCGAAATAGTAAGCCAAGTTTTTGACTTTGACTTCTAATCCCAATTCTTTGTAACGGTTCTTTATGTTTTCGGAAATCCTATCCAATCTTGCATTCAGGTAGTTCTTACCGGATTGTATTCTTTTCTTTGTCTCTTGGGTGAAAGCACCTTCTGTACCAAACTCATTGCTTAGAATAGATAGAAACTCAACGATTTCCGCATCCGATTTATCTGTCAATACCAAAGACGATATAGCTATCAATGTACCGGAGGCATCATCACCAGAAGTAAGAGAAAATTGGCTCGCATCTTTAGAGGCAAATTGCTGTAATCCAAATTGGGTAAGCAGTTCTTTTTGGGCTTGTGCGTTAGCTTCCTTGAATGTCAGACCTTTGGTGGCAACCAAATGATGGATGCGCTTGCTTTTCAAATGGGTTAATACATTGACATTGATAGTGCTGTTATCTTTCAAGTCCACAATAGCATCCAATTTGATTTCACTTTCTGATAATTTACCGTTCACCTCATTAAAAAAATAGCCGTCTGCCGTTAATTGTGCATACGGACTGTTTATCTTGAGTACGCCATAATTAAAATTCCCCAAGTTGTTGTCAATGGTAGCGTGATAAGAACTTCCAGTAGGAATCATGTACTCGTCCAATGTTCGCATTTCTACGTGAGAACCGCGAATCATCGGACCTTTTTCGACTTTACCCACCACGTTGAATATTGTAGGTGTAAAGCCTTCACCTGCTTCATCGTCATCGCTGCATGAGCAAAGAACAAAAGCAAGTGCCGCAGACAAATAAAAATACTTTTTGAATTTCATAAATGTATATATTTTATTGATGGATAACGATTTATATTGCGCTGAAAACTACAAGCAATTTCAATATGCCCCAAATGGTCAGAAGAATGATTGGAATAATGATGTCCGCATAGTGGAAATCTATGAAGTTGGGAATGTGGGCTACAATAATCCACAAGAGCCAAATGATAAGAAACGCCCACCAATATTGTTCTCCCAATTCAATGTACGAATATGCAAATTCTTTCATACAATTATCTCTTATGGTTCCGTTCCTAAACCAAGTCTAATTAAACTACGAAGCGTGGAACTGCAATGCCACGTCTTTGTTGAAGGTCGTAGGAAAAACCTAATGAGCAGATGTAGTAATAGCAGCCCACGCTATAGCGTGAGAACCACTATGCCATCCTTGCTCATTTTGAAAATTTCCTACGTTTTCAACAACAAGATAAGCATAACGCTTCTTTCTTTTCTAATATGTCTTGGATAGAGTTTCCCTATCCGCTTGCAAAGGTAGTCAATTTTATTGAAATCTAATCAAATACTATCAGATTACATTCTAAATCCTTTGTTTTCTGCTTTGCCTTTGTAGAATTACGCAGTTTTTTTCCGTAAGTTTGTTCTGTTGGTCCCAAAGAATGACTCAGAGAAAGATTATACATATGTATAGTTCCTCCTAAATACTATGTAAAAAGTTTATATTATAGTTTTTCAATCTCTTCTTTAGATAATCCTGTAGCTCCAATAATTAATTCCATTGCGGTTCCTGATGACTTTAGATAACGGGCGACTTTGATAGCTTTCTTTCTTGCTCCTTCTTCAAGACCTTCCGCTCTACCTTCTTCACGCTCGGTATTGATATTATCACGAAGAATAACAATATTATCCAAGTGACGGTAATAGGCAGCAAGCTCATCCTTGGTCATGCTATCCAGTTTCAACCTTTCACGAGCCTCCTCAAGACCGGGAGCTGTAGCAGTGGAAGGTATCTCTCCGGTGTTAAGATAATAGATCCATTCTTCCAGGGGACTTTTCGCTACCTGATTGAAACCGTTTACTTTCAGGATATAATATTCAGGATATAGCTGACTTACCGTATCCACCTTGAATGTCTGCTTCTGGAATGGAGTGAGTTCTAGGAGATCATTGGTGTGTATACCTCTGAATTCCGTCTTTCCATGATAAACAAAATCAGTTCCATGTCCCAGAGAGAAATAGACGATATTAACGCTATATACCTTACGCACCTTGTCATAGCTTTCTCCCCTATTGATATACTCAGTCACCAGCTTGGAAGTACCGAACAACATACGTTGGAAGTAGGCATATTCATTATTGTTCTGCACCTCTATCAGTACCAGTTCACCCTTGGAGTTCTCGGCAAGCATATCGACACGGTTATACTTGTCATATTCATCCTCCTGATTGCTTTCACTTTCAAGGAGTCTCTGAATAATAATCTTCTCACCCAATAACGTAGTGAGCAGACCTTCAAGGACACTGAAATTTGCCTTGTTCCTGAGCAAACGTTTCATAGCCCAGTCAAAACGGATTATCTGATTTTTATTGTTGCTATTCATAATTGTCTAATATATTGGCTACTACAAAAATACAGATAAAGTTTTATTTAGACAAGAAAATAAATGGATTTTACCCTGTCTGTCATCTAAAGAATGATGATTATTCGAAAAAATATAGTAAGTTTGCTCTGCTATTCCCAAAGAATGACTCAGAGAAAGATTATACATATCGACATGGACGCTTTCTACGCTTCTGTAGAACAGCGTGATAATCCGGAACTTCGTGGCAAACCGGTAGCTGTAGGTCATGCTGAAGAGCGGGGAGTCGTGGCTGCTGCCAGTTACGAAGCCCGGCGTTACGGAGTCCGTTCCGCTATGTCTTCGCAAAAAGCGAAACGTCTTTGTCCTCAGCTCATATTTGTATCCGGCAGGATGGACGTTTATAAATCCGTTTCCCGGCAGATACATGAGATTTTTCATGAATATACCGATATTATCGAACCTCTCTCTTTGGATGAGGCTTTTCTCGATGTAACAGAAAACAAGAAAGGCATTTCCTTAGCTGTGGATATAGCGAAAGAGATTAAACAGAAAATTCGCGAACAACTGAACTTGGTAGCGTCTGCCGGAATATCCTATAATAAATTTCTGGCAAAAATAGCTTCTGACTATCGTAAACCGGACGGACTATGTACCATCCATCCGGAACAGGCTTTGGATTTTATCGCCCGTCTTCCCATCGAATCATTTTGGGGAGTGGGCCCCGTGACTGCCAAAAAGATGCACTTGCTCGGAATCAGTAATGGGGCTCAATTACGTAAATGTTCGTTGGAGATGTTGACAGCACATTTCGGCAAAGTGGGAGCTCTTTATTATGAATGTGCGCGAGGTATTGACGAGCGTCCGGTAGAGGCTGTCCGTATTCGTAAATCCATCGGGTGTGAACGTACATTGGAACGGGATATTTCAGTCCGTTCCTCAGTTATTATCGAACTGTATCATGTAGCAGTGGAACTGATTGAACGTCTCAACCATAAAGAATTCAAGGGAAACACGCTTACCTTGAAAATCAAGTTTCATGACTTTAGCCAAATCACCCGGAGTATGACCCAATCGCAGGAACTGACGACTTTGGACCGGGTACTTCCACTAGCAAAAGAACTGCTGAAAAGTGTGGAATATGAACAACACCCGATTCGGCTTATCGGACTTTCCGTTTCCAATCCGAAAGAAGAAGTAGATGAACAGCGTGGTGCTTGGGAGCAGTTGAGTTTTGAATTTAGTGAATGGTAATAGTATGATTTTTGAAGTATGTACTTTTTTGTCATTAGGTTCGTATGATTTGCTCACCTTATTTTTATAGAGATACGCTATCTTTGCCATACTTAAATGAACAAAATACCATGAATCGAATGAAACATTTGCTGTGTGTTCTTTTAGTAGCAGCTTTAGGAAGTTTTTCTTTCAAGGCAAACGCTTACACCGAACGCAACCTGCTGCAAAAGGCAGCAGACGAAACTACGTTGAAAAACGTGTTAGTAATGAAACAAGCCTGGGTGCCTTATCCTGCTTACACAGACCGCGCCGCCTGGGACTCACTGATGGGACCTAACAAACAACGCCTCATCGAAGCCGGCGAAAAACTCCTCAACTACAAATGGCAACTGATTCCTGCCACTGCCTATCTGGAATACGAACGCAGCGGTAACCGGAAAGTGATGGAAGTTCCTTATGATGCCAACCGCCAGGCACTTAATACTCTGATGCTTGCCGAATTGGCCGAAGGCAAAGGACGCTTTATCGACCAACTGCTGAACGGCGCTTATATGAGTTGTGAAATGAATTCATGGGTTTTGTCCGCACATTTACCCCGGCAAAGTAGCAAACGCTCTCTTCCCGACTTTCGTGAACAGATTATCGACCTTGGTTCGGGCGGTTACGGAGCTTTGATGGCTTGGGTACACTATTTCTTCCGCAAGCCATTCGATAAGATTAATCCCGTAGTATCTTTGCAAATGCGTAAAGCCATCAAAGAACGAATCCTCGACCCTTATATGAACGATGATGAAATGTGGTGGATGGCTTTCAACTGGAATCCGGGAGAAATTATCAATAACTGGAATCCTTGGTGTAACTCCAACGCCCTGCAATGTTTCTTCCTGATGGAAAACAATAAGGAGAAATTGGCGAAAGCGGTTTATCGTTCCATGAAGTCGGTAGATAAGTTCATTAATTTCGTGAAATCTGATGGTGCTTGCGAAGAGGGAACATCTTACTGGGGACACGCGGCCGGAAAACTCTATGACTATCTTCAAATCCTTTCCGATGGTACAGGTGGTAAGATATCTCTTTTTAACGAACCGATGATTCGCCGCATGGGAGAATATATGTCCCGTTCTTACGTTGGTGATGGCTGGGTAGTGAACTTTGCCGATGCTTCGGCAAAAGGCGGTGGCGATCCTTTGTTGATTTACCGTTTCGGTAAAGCCGTAAACAGCGATGAAATGATGCATTTTGCAGCATACTTGCTGAATGGCAGGAAACCGTATGCTACAATGGGCAATGATGCTTTCCGTTCGCTTCAATCTCTGCTTTGCTGCAATGACCTGGCGAAAGCAACTCCGAAACATGATATGCCGGACGTGACTTGGTATCCCGAAACGGAATTCTGCTACATGAAGAATAAGAATGGCATGTTTGTTGCTGCCAAAGGCGGATTCAATAATGAAAGCCACAATCATAATGATGTAGGAACATTCTCTTTGTATGTCAATACGATTCCTGTGATTATTGATGCAGGCGTAGGTACTTATACAAAACAGACATTCAGCAAAGACCGTTATACGATATGGACGATGCAAAGCAATTATCACAACTTGCCGATGATTAACGGTGTACCACAGAAATTCGGGCAGCAATATAAGGCAACAAATAC
The DNA here is from genome assembly GCF_903181435.1 of Bacteroides acidifaciens. Lineage (NCBI taxonomy): Bacteria > Pseudomonadati > Bacteroidota > Bacteroidia > Bacteroidales > Bacteroidaceae > Bacteroides > Bacteroides acidifaciens. The sequence goes on along the minus strand of NZ_CAEUHO010000001.1, from coordinate 2,624,808 downwards.
GGTTTGCAACGAGAAGAAACGTGTTTTCTCTACGGATATAGCTGCCGCTTATCCGGCGGAGGCGAAAGTGAAGAGTTGGGTTCGTTCTTATACGCTTGATAATAATAAACTCATTATCGGTGATGTTTATACCTTGGATGAGGCTATTAACCCTAATCAAGTGAATTTCTTAACTTGGGGGAATGTTACTTTCCCATCAGCTGGAAAGATTCGGATTGAAGTAAAAGGCCAAAAGGTGGAAATGCAGTATCCGTCTCAGTTTAAAGCCGGACTGGAAACTATTAAATTGGATGATCCGCGCTTGTCCAACGTATGGGGTAAGGAGATTTACCGCATCACACTGAAGACGGACGAAAAGAAGGTGACGGGAAAATATGGATTTGTTATCCAACAAGTGAAGTAGATATTAAAATTAGAAGAAGAAATAATAGGTATAATTAATTAAATCCACAGTAAGATGAAAAAAGTATTATTTGCCGGCCTTTTGGCTATTGCAGGAGTGACTGTAAGCGCTCAAAATCTGATTAAAAACGAAAAGTTTGCCACAGAAGTAACGAACAAGGTGACCAATGCCAACAAGGCTACCGCAGGCGAATGGTTCATTATGAATAATGAGACTGACGGAGCGACTACCATTGCATGGGAACAAACCGGTGATGCCAAGTATCCTAATGCTATGAAAATTGATAATTCGGGTGCTTCAAAGAACATCTCCTGGTATAAGGCTTTCTTGGGACAGCGTGTTACAGACGGGCTGGAAAAAGGTATCTATGTTCTCACTTTCTACGCAAAAGCTAAAGAAGCAGGTACTCCGGTGAGTGTATATATCAAGCAGACTAACGAAGAAAAGAATGATAATGGCAAGTACAATACTACATTCTTTATGCGTCGGGATTACGATGCTGATTCTCAGCCGAATGCTTCGGGTGCACAATACAACTTCAAGATTAAAGATGCTGATAAATGGACCAAAGTGGTGGTTTACTACGACATGGGACAAGTGGTAAACGCCATTAGCAGTAAGAAAGCCAATGCTGATCTGGAAGTGTCCGATACAGATGATGACGCTGCCATCCTGAAAGATTGTTATGTAGCCATTCTTGCTCAGAATAAAGGTGGTGTTGTAGAAATCAGTGATGTGACGTTGAGAAAGAAATAAAGAAGAAAGTTTTTTAATAGTAGGTTAATAAAAAGATAGGGCGATTAAGTAGTGATACTTTGTCGCCCTGTCTATTTGGAGAATAATCTTTTATTTAATACCGAGTTTCTTTTTCAGTTCCTTTGGCAAAGAGTCTTTGTGTACCATGACGCTGATAGTTTTAGCGCGTACATAACTTTCGGACATATTCTGATACCCGCCGAACTTGTTGCCGTCTGCTCCCCAGGAATTCTTGGTAATGTAATATTTAGTACCATTCTGATCTTTTGCGATGCCCGTGATATGCATTAGGTGGTCGTCGGTTGTCACAAACTTCTCATAACCTTCCTGGCGGATTTCTGGTGTCACGTCGATTTCAGGATAAGGATGTTCAAACTTGAATACTTCTTCCATACGTTGGTATTTAGGCATTGTTTCAAAACGTGCACGGTCGGTAGTAGAGTAGTCTTTCACATCTTCCACTTGCGGGTTGATGGCAATTCCGTTCTTATAAGAGAAACCTTGTTCGCTGACATCACCGTCCCAACATACGGTATATCCGTTGTTCAGTGCGTGGTCGATGGCAGCCATCAGCTCGTCCAACGGAAGATTGTACATCGGCTGGTTTTCCCAGTTGTCGGGAACTTCGGGTGAGAAAGTCTCGTAATAAGGTTTATGGGTGAAACTGGTCAGCTCTATATAGTCATTCATATTCAATCCCAAGCTTTCTGTAAAAGACTGGGGAGTATATTCTTTTCCTTTATAGGTGAACTTTTCGGGAAGCTTGCCCAAGTAAGTATCGAACAGATTATTGATGAGGGCATAAAATTCCGGAGTACGCTGTTTCGAAGCGATGTTAGCGTCCACCAAAGCCTTGAAATAACGTGTCAATGCTCCGTGATTATGGTCTTTTTTATCGTTAAGTAAACCGGAATAAACTTCTTCTGGAACAATTCCCACTTGCTTATAGGCATTTGTGAATGTATGTGCCAGACTTCCTTCTCCGATGTTGCCTTTTCCACGGCGGAGATAATTATCATTCATTTGATTCATGTACTTCTGGCGGACGATATACATTTCCGAGAGATTATATTCTCCTTTGCCCATGCGTAGCAGTTCGGATTCCATGAAAGAAGTGGTGGCAAAGCACCAGCAAGTTCCGGTAGAACCCTGATCTTTGACGGGAGTCGCTTTGTGAGAAACAACGGTTGTGAATTCATAACCGGGTGTTTGTGCAAAAGAGGTTGCGGCTGACAGGAGCAACGCAACCGAAATCAAAAATTTCTTCATGACATATGTGTTTCATTATATTCTGGGTACAAAAGTATAAAAAAAGCGAGGATACTCGAAAGTTCCTCGCTCAATTTAATATAGTTAGTGTGTTTATTTACATGGCAACCTGCTGTGACAGCAGTTTTTGAAGTTTACCGTTCAGGGTTTGGCACATTGCGCCGTTTCCCATTGCTTGATAGCGTTTAATACGGTACTGTAACATCATAATTTTTTCATTTGCATTCTTTTTCATAATTTGTTTCCTCTTTTTTTGCCCCCCACGTTTTGAAGAGCGGTTTTACATCTTGTTTTCTTTATTAACACTGCAAAAGTACAAAATGTTTTTGAATTATATGCTGTAAAACATAGAAAACTTCTTTTTCTTCTGAGTTTTCTTTTTATAAGAGGTTCGAACACGGTAGATATTACAAACCTATTACATACATTTACAGTTACTTGTGTCGTCTTTTTGAAAAAAACTTGTAATTTTGTGGACGTATACTTTAGTATGCACCTTTGTTTCATGATTCGTTTATTTAATTAACACATAAATATGAAAACACTCGTCCGTCTTTTGCTTGTCTCGTTTTTCTCTGCACTATTATTTTCATGCAGTGAATCCCATTTTCTGAAAGAAGAAGCTTATCGTAATCAGGTACTTCAGGATTTTGAGCAGAAACAGAAAGTACTCCCTAATGGGGAGCTGTTTGCTGTCTTTTCGGATAGCACTTTGACTCTTTCAGAGCGTGAAGCTTTGATGTTTCTGTATGCGTATATGCCGATAGGAGATATAACGGATTATCACGGGAAATATTATTTGGCAAATATTCGTCTTTCCGAGCAGACTCGCCATGAGATGCCTTGGGGAAAGACTGTTCCCGATGAGTTATTCCGGCATTTTGTGCTGCCTGTCCGTGTGAATAACGAAAACTTGGATGAATCCCGCAAAGTTTTTTACGAAGAGTTGAAGGAGCGAGTGAAAGGTCTTTCGATGAAAGATGCGATTTTGGAGGTGAATCATTGGTGTCATGAGAAAGTGGTGTATCGTCCAAGTGATGCCCGTACAAGTTCACCGCTGGCGTCGGTGAAAACAGCCTATGGACGTTGCGGCGAAGAATCTACTTTTACGGTTGCTGCGCTACGTTCTGTCGGGATACCTGCACGTCAGGTTTATACTCCTCGTTGGGCGCACACTGACGATAATCATGCCTGGGTAGAAGCTTGGGCGGATGGCAAGTGGTATTTCTTTGGTGCTTGTGAACCCGAACCGGTGCTGAACCTCGGTTGGTTCAATGCGCCTGCAAGCCGTGGAATGTTGATGCATACAAAGGTGTTCGGTCGTTATAACGGGCCGGAAGAGATTATGCTTGAAACTCCGAATTATACCGAGATTAATGTAATTGATAATTATGCTCCTACGGCTAAGGCGGTTGTGACGGTGACCGATACGGATGGTCGTCCTGTTTCCGGTGCTAAAGTCGAGTTTAAAGTCTATAATTATGCTGAGTTTTATACGGTAGCTACCAAATATGCCGATGCGGACGGTCGCGCTTCGTTGACAGCAGGAAGAGGGGATATGCTGGTATGGGCTTCTGACAAGGGGAGATTTGGCTTTTCTAAATTGTCTTTTGGGAAGCAATCGGAATTGGTATTAGCGCTTGACAAAAAAGAAGGTGATATTTTTGAAGTGGATATTGACATTGTTCCTCCGGTTGAGAATGCTATTTTACCTGAAGTGACTCCGGAACAGCGGGCCGAAAATGACAGGAGACTGGAGCAGGAAGATTCGATTCGCAATGCTTATGTTGCTACTTTTCCGACTATGGCGCAAATTGATTCTGTTATGTCTGGTTTGAAAGAAAAAATACATCCGTGTGTTAAAAAGGCTCTATGTTCATTTATTATAGATTCACGTGGGAATTATGATGTGCTGATTCGTTTTATTAGGGAAGCGGATCGTCAGGGAAAACTGATGAAGGCTGCTGCTTTATTACAAACCCTTTCTGAAAAAGATCGTCGTGATGTAAATTATGAAGTGTTGTTAGACCATTTTCTCCATACGAAAGATATCTCCAAATATTTATATGGTTGTACTTTGTCGGATTGTTTGACTTGTATGGATGCTTGGTTGGAAGAAGTCGATGATATCCTTAATCCACGTATTGCCATGGAAGCGTTGACTCCATACAGGTCTTTTTTCCAATCAAAATTTACGGAAGCACAGATTGATTCTTTTCGCAGTCGTCCGCAACTACTGATAGAATGGGTAAGTAATAATATTGCGATTGATGAAGAAAACAATTCTCAACGTATTCCTATCTCTCCGGAAGGCGTGTGGCGTTCACGTGTTGCGGATTCCCATTCAAGGGATATCTTTTTTGTGGCATTGGCACGTAGTATGGATATTCTTGCCCGCATGAGGAGTACAGATGGGCGTGTGGGGTATGTACTTCCTCCGACAGAAGATCTTACTCCGGCTGGTGAGTTTGTGGAAGCTGATTTTGAGAAAAAGGAGAGTGTGCGGACGCCGCAGGGATATTATCATTTATGTGATGGAGAACAGGCAATTGGCTACGGTGATGATAGAGCTAGATATTACAGCAAATATACAATCTCCAGGATTGTTGATGGAAAACCGGAATTAATCAGTTTTGATGAAAGATATCCGGAAAAAGGGTGTTCCGGTATATTGGATACTGGATATTATTTGCTGGTCACTGGTACGAGACTGGCAAGCGGTGGTGTGCTGGCGAGAGTTTCTTCCTTTATGTTATCAGCAGAAAATGATAAACTTATGGAAACTAAAGTCCCTTTTCATCTACGTGAATCAGGAGAGAAAGTTGCTGTTATCGGTAATTTCAATTCCGAATCGCTTTTCACATCGGTTGAGGGTATAGGAAAGGATAGTACACCTTTAGCTAAACAAAGTTTGTTGCAATCATGTGGTCGTGGTTACTTTGTGGTTGGTGTTCTCGCTCCGGGGCAGGAACCTACCAATCATGCTTTGCGTGATATTGCCGCTTTAAAGTCCGATTTGGAGAAATGGGGAAGGAAAATGGTATTGCTTTTCCCCGATGAAGTCCAGTGTAAGAAGTTTACTCTTTCAGAGTTTCCAGAATTACCTTCTACGGTTATCTATGGTATTGATACGGACGGTATCTGCAAACAGATTGTGGGAAATATGAAATTAAAACATAAGAATAGCCTGCCGGTATTTATTATCGCCGATACATTCAACCGTGTAGTCTTTGTTTCTCAAGGATATACTATCGGCTTGGGTGAACAATTAATGAAAACCGTTCATGGATTGTAGAAAGCAATAGATAAAGAAGAAGTAGCAGGTAGTAATATCGTGTGACAGTATGCAATAATCGTTAATTCTCTATATAGAGCGCACTTTTATGCGAATTAATTGTTACGTTTATAGGAGAGTTATGATGAAATATCTTTTGTGCATACTGTCACTTGCATTTTTACTTATTGGGGGTAGTCTGACCCATAAGGAAGATGCTCAGGGATTTCGGGAAACGGCCGTAATCTCTGTGGATGGTGATATTTCAGCTACTACAACACTCGCTTCACCCCCGGAAGAAAGCCATTCTTTAGGAATCCTGACTACTTTTTCGCTTCCACGAAACATCACTCCTGTGCGGACATTGAAGTTTAATGATATTCCTGTCATTGTCCAATTGTTAAGTTTACGCTCTTTCCGTTTGCCCGAAGACAAAAGGAAGATTCTTCTTTCCGACACTAATTATCTGAAATATTCTAATAGGTACTACATTTATACCTTGGCACATATCTTGATTTAGCCATTCTTTCTTTCTGAGTATTCCTGGGAATTTGCACAAATATGTTTAACAGGTCCGGATGATATAGATATCCGGGCATGTCGTATGTGTGCATGAATGATTGTACAATCTGTTTTTTATACTACTATGATTCATTTATTACTATCTACGTTAGCTATGATGGGGCTGACCTTTCTCATAGGCTTTTTTGTTGCAGCAGTTATTAAATTAATAGCTTATGCTGCCGATTCATTCGATTTTTATAGTTCCCATCGGTTGGAGTTACTTCGTCTGCATCGCTGGCGGCAGCATCGTCAGAAAATGGAAAGGCTCGTCAGGCAGATACCGCTTGAAGCGGAAGAAGCTATGGGGGATTACCGTGAAGACTTCAGCCATGGCATCAATCGTAATTTTACCGGTTATGCAGGGTATTATCATGGCGTGAGTCCGGGAGCTTCGGACGAAACCCTGCTGGATTATTATTATCCCCGAGATACCCGGGAGTTCTTTCTTAAGGAAGAAGAACGGGCGCATATCAACAAGAAAAGTTCAAAGAAGTCAGCTACTGACAAATAATAAAAAAGACACTCATTATGGAAAATATAGATTTTGCGACTTTATTTCAAGGCATTGGTACAATGATGGCAAGCGGCTGGTTTCTCGCTTCTGCCAGAATCTTTCTGGTACTTCTTGGTTTGTTACTTATTTATCTGGGTTGGAAAGGTGTACTCGAACCTATGGTTATGATTCCGATGGGACTGGGGATGGTAGCCATCAACTGTGGAACATTGATTATGCCTGACGGTACATTGGGTAACCTTTTTCTCGACCCGATGCTTTCGGATACCGACGCATTGATGAATACGATGCAGATAGACTTTCTGCAACCCGTTTATACACTTACGTTCAGTAACGGGCTGATAGCCTGTTTTGTCTTTATGGGTATCGGGACACTGCTGGATGTCGGCTTCCTGCTTCAGAAACCATTTGCAAGTATCTTTCTTGCTCTATGTGCAGAGTTGGGAACTTTCCTAACAGTGCCTATTGCCGCCGCTCTCGGATTGACTTTGAAAGAAAGTGCCTCTGTTGCCATGGTAGGTGGCGCCGATGGACCGATGGTATTGTTTACTTCACTGGCTTTGGCAAAACATCTGTTTGTTCCTATCACAGTGGTAGCCTATCTTTATTTGGGACTGACATACGGTGGCTACCCTTATCTGGTGAAACTCCTGGTTCCCAAACGCTTCCGGGCTATCAAAATGGTGACGAAGAAAGCACCGAAAAACTATGACGCTAAAGTGAAGCTGGCTTTCTCCGCTGTTCTTTGTGCAGTTCTTTGTTTCTTGTTCCCGGTTGCTTCTCCTTTATTCTTCTCTTTGTTTCTGGGAGTTGCTGTTCGCGAATCCGGTATGAAGCATATTTATGACTTTGTAAGCGGGCCGTTGCTTTACGGTTCTACCTTTATGTTGGGACTATTATTAGGTGTGCTTTGTGACGCGCATCTACTACTCGACCCGAAGATTCTTAAATTATTAGTTTTGGGTGTCGTAGCCTTGCTGCTTTCCGGCATCGGTGGAATCCTGGGCGGTTATATCATGTACTTTATCAAACGGGGGAATTATAATCCGGTGATTGGCATCGCCGCCGTAAGCTGTGTGCCTACTACCGCCAAAGTAGCCCAAAAGATTGTCAGCAAAGACAATCCGGACTCATTTGTTTTGGGGGATGCCTTGGGAGCCAATATCTCGGGCGTAATTACTTCGGCTATTATTACAGGCATCTATATCACAGTCATACCTTATTTATAAAATATAGATTGAATTATAAAGATATAGCTTGAATCGTATCCATAACTCTCCGGGCGGTCGTTACATTCCGTTCATATTCGTCGATATGTACAGTGCCGCCCATGGATACTAATTCATTCTTGTACTCCATCTCACTTTTAATACTTTCGCGGGCAGAGAAATGGAACTCCTGTATCCCTGTTTCCTGGGCGATTCGAGCAATATTCTTTTCATTCACACCGCATCCGGCAAGTAGGATAATTCTTCCTGCTGCTTGCTCCTGCAGCTCTTTGAGTAAAGGAATACCTTGTTCTGCAGTAGCTTGCTGACCGGAAGTCAGAATCCGGTTACAGCCAAGTTCTATAATTTGTTCCAGTGCTTCCTTGGGATTGCAACAAACATCGAAAGCCCTATGAAAGGTGACAGACAAGCCTTGTGAGGCTAGCATTAACTCTTGCATGGCAGCGTAATCAATCTCTCCATTAGCAGTCAGGCATCCAAAAACAACTCCGTCAACTCCGAGTTTCCGGGCTATCTCTATATCTTTCAGCATTGTCTTTACTTCGATAGGCGAGTAGAGAAAATCTCCACCTCTAGGACGGATAATGACGTGCAACCGGGTTGTATCCAGTATTTCACGAGCCATAGAAATTTCTCCGTAAGAAGGTGTTGTTCCACCTTCGGGAATACCCGCACATAATTCTACACGGTTGGCTCCGCCTATTTGGGCAGCGAGGCAACTTTCTACTGAGTTGGCACAAACTTCGAATTGGTATTTTTTCATAAGTTGATGAATAAAAATGAAAGAAATGAAAAGTGTTTGCTGTTATTAAAAAGGAATATTCATTTATTAAAAAAGGGCGAATTGCTTCGCCCTTCTATCTTTGATTTCTTTTTTAAGTCTTTGGTCTTACTTAGCGAAGCTGACCGCACGTGTCTCACGGATAACGGTAATCTTCACCTGTCCTGGATAAGTCATTTCATCCTGAATCTTCTTAGCGATTTCGCCCGACAGGTTTTCAGTCTGCTTGTCGTCAATCTTATCTGCACCAACGATAACGCGGAGTTCGCGTCCTGCTTGGATTGCATAAGTCTTTGTCACACCCGGATAAGACATTGCCAACTGTTCAAGGTCGTTCAGACGCTTGATATAAGCCTCAACGATTTCGCGGCGTGCGCCCGGACGTGCGCCTGAGATAGCGTCACATACCTGTACGATAGGAGCCAGCAGACTCGTCATTTCCGTTTCGTCATGGTGAGCGCCGATAGCGTTGCAGATATCCGGTTTCTCCTTGTATTTTTCTGCGAGCTTCATACCCAGCAATGCGTGTGGCAATTCCGGTTCTTCATCAGGCACTTTACCTATATCATGCAGCAAACCTGCACGTTTTGCTTTCTTCGGATTCAGTCCCAGTTCTGATGCCATTACAGCACAAAGGTTGGCTGTTTCACGTGCATGCTGCAACAAGTTCTGACCATAAGAAGAACGATATTTCATCTTACCGATAATACGAATCAGTTCAGGATGCAGACCGTGGATGCCAAGGTCAATCGTTGTACGTTTACCTGTTTCGATGATTTCTTCTTCCACCTGTTTGCGTACTTTAGCTACCACCTCTTCGATACGTGCCGGATGGATACGTCCGTCGGTAACAAGCTGGTGCAGAGCCAGGCGGGCAATTTCACGGCGAACCGGGTCGAAAGCTGAAAGGACAATCGCTTCAGGAGTATCGTCTACAACGATTTCAACACCTGTAGCAGCTTCCAATGCACGAATATTACGTCCTTCACGACCGATGATACGTCCTTTAATTTCATCCGATTCGATATGGAATACCGTAACAGAGTTTTCGATGGCAGTTTCCGTAGCTACCCGTTGGATGGATTGGACTACAATACGTTTCGCTTCTTTGTTGGCTGTCAACTTGGCATCATCCATGATGTCATTGATATATGACTGAGCCTGTGTTTTAGCTTCCTCTTTCAAGGATTCTACCAGGCGTTCTTTCGCTTCTTCGGCAGACAAACCGGAGATTGCTTCCAACTTGTCAATTTCCTGCTGTTGCAGTCTGTCAAGTTCTTCTTTTTTCTTATCGACAATCACTAACTGCGCTTCCAGGTTCTCTTTGACAGCTTCGGCTTCCATCTTCTTGCGTTGGATTTCTTCTTGGCGCTGTCCGAGCACCATTTCGCGTTGTTTCAGTTTGTTTTCCGCCTGCTGAATCTTCTGATTCCGCAGTGCTACTTCCTTTTCAAGGTCCGCTTTCTTGTTCAGGAACTTCTCCTTCACTTCCAGCAGCTTGTTTTTCTTAATTACTTCTGCTTCCGTCTCTGCTTCTTTCAGGATGTTGTCGTATCTGGATTTCAGCGCATACCTAAATAGTATGTATGAAAGGACTCCACCTACAATGAAGCAAGCAATTGCTGTTGCTATTATTGCTATCATTCTACATTTAATTTAATATATAAATAAAAACGCACCGCCAAATATCAAAGCATATTCTTGCTTGGATATTGTGCAGTGCGTGGTTGTTTTTCTCTTATCAGCGAATAGCCGGTCAATTTTATTCTCCTTTGAAATAATCTTCCAGCAATTCAGTTAGTTCTTTTACCTTCTCCGTATAGGGGGCGGTATCATTACGTTCCAACAATTGCAGTTTCTCTAATGAGAACTGATAGGCTACCATGGCAATAATCTTTTCCGGTTCGAGGTTCTTGTAGACTTCCCGGTACTTATTAAGCCTGATATTTACCTGCTTGGCAGCTTCCCGTACCATTTCTTCTTCCTCACGGTTGATGGTTAACGGGTAGTTTGAGTCTGCTATCTGCAGGTTTATCTTTATTTTATCGTTCATACATCTTCTTCTTATTCATTCAACAAAGCGATGCATTTATCGACTTCACGCACTAATTTAGACAATCGCAGCTTCGTCTCTTTTACGTCGCTGCCGTTAAGGCTGATTGCCGTAGCTGTTTTTAGGTTTGTGTAGCTGACTTCCAATTCATCGTATTGCGCCTGTACCTTCTCATTTTTTAATTTTTCAATATCAAGAAGTTTCTTCAGCTCCGCATTTTCACGCTTTAACTCATCGTGCAAATAGATCAAATGCCGTAGCTGCGTCTCAAAGGTATTCAATAACTTTTTTTCTTCTTCTGTCATTACTACACCAAAATTGTACACAAAAATACGATTAACTCTGATATTACAAAAACTTTTCGGGATAAAATGTGCATTTTAGCGCAAAATAGCGGGTTGAACGAGAAAAAGAGGGGAGTTCTGTGGCAATAATTACTTTGTAAAACCAGCATTGCTCGGGAAAAACTATATCTTTGCATTTCAATAAAATGAAGGAAACCTATGTTGAAAATATTAGTAACCTACGCCGTCCAAGGCGAATTTGTAGAAATAAAGTGGCCCGATGTAGACCCGTACTATATCCGCACAGGAATAGGCAAAGTAAAATCCGCTTTTCATTTGGCAGAAGCGATTCGTCAGGTGCAACCCGACTTGGTTTTAAATATCGGAAGTGCGGGAACAGTCAACCATCAGGTAGGGGATATTTTCGTCTGCCGGAAGTTTGTAGACCGTGATATGCAGAAGCTCGCAGGATTGGGAATGGAATGTGAAATCGACTCTACGGCTTTGCTTGAAGCAAAAGGATATTGCGAACACTGGACGGAGAATGGAATCTGTAATACGGGCGATGGCTTTTTGACCGAACTGACTCATGTCACCGGAGACGTGGTGGATATGGAAGCCTATGCGCAGGCATTTGTCTGCCGCTCGAAGGAAATTCCGTTTATCTCCGTGAAATACGTCACTGACATTATCGGCCAAAACTCCGTGAAACATTGGGAAGATAAACTTGCAGATGCCCGTCAGGGACTTTCCAACTACCTCAACGTCTTGAAAGAAAGAATATGATAAGTAACACCTGCGGCTATCAGTCCCAGGAGAATCTTTACCCATAGCAGAGGAATCAGGAAGAAAATGCAATACAGCATTGTCCCCCACATCAGTACAAGTGAGATAATCTTGGCTCGTAGCGGAATTGCTTTATTCTCGCGGAAGTTACGGATATAAGGACCGAAATGCGGATGGTTCAACAACCAATTATATAATCGGGGCGAACCCTTGAAGTAAAGGGCGGCCGTGAGTAGCAGAAAGGGGGTAGTAGGCAGTAACGGCAGAAAGATGCCGAGAATACCGAGTGCCAGGGAAATGCTTCCTAAAACAATATACAGAGTTTTCATGTGGCAAAGATAGTACGAAAATAGGAAAAAATAACTGTCATTGCTGAATGAAAACTCTTTTTGTATTACCTTTGCCGTCGCATCGAGGTGACATTAGATGCGTATAACTATTAAAATACATACAGCAATGTTTACAGTAATCAAACGTATGGAGATTTCAGCTTCCCATAAGCTGGTACTCCCGTATCGCAGTAAATGCGCCAGTCTACACGGTCACAACTGGATTATCACCGTTTATTGTCGTTCCGCACGACTTAACTCCGAAGGAATGGTGGTCGATTTTACCCGCATCAAAGAAGTGGTCATGGAGAAACTCGACCATCAAAATCTGAATGAAGTACTTCCGTTCAATCCCACAGCCGAGAATATTGCCCGCTGGGTTTGCAAACAAATCCCGCAATGCTATAAAGTGGAGGTGCAGGAGTCGGAAGGAAACATTGTCATCTACGAGAAAGACTCTACAACAGGAGAAGAGAAAGAGTAGCAAACAAAATACATACAACGATGAGAAAGATTAATGAAATCTTTTACAGTTTGCAGGGCGAGGGCTACCACACCGGAACCCCGGCTATCTTTGTCCGTTTTTCCGGCTGCAACCTGAAATGCGATTTTTGCGATACACAACACGAAGAAGGAACAATGATGACCGACGACGAAATTATCTCTGAAGTAGAAAAATATCCTGCCGTTACCGTCATCTTGACAGGTGGTGAACCCTCTTTGTGGATAGACGATGAATTTATCGACCGCCTGCACCGGGCAGGTAAATATGTTTGTATCGAAACCAACGGTACACGCCCCCTGCCGGCAGCTATCGACTGGGTGACCTGCTCTCCCAAACAAGGGGCGAAGCTTGCCATCGACCGGATGGATGAAGTGAAAGTGGTCTATGAAGGACAAGATATAAGCATTTTTGAACAACTTCCCGCCGAACATTTTTTCCTCCAGCCTTGTTCTTGTAATAACACTGCTTCAACAGTGGACTGTGTAATGCGACATCCCAAATGGAGACTCAGCTTGCAAACACACAAATTAATCGACATCCGTTGAGCAAAATAGACGGGTGATACGGAAGAAGCTTAAATTATTACAGAACATAATATGAAAGTAGGTTTGTTTATTCCTTGTTATATCAACGCTATTTACCCCAATGTGGGAGTGGCATCGTATCGGCTATTGAAAAGCTTGGGAGTAGACGTCGATTATCCGTTGGATCAGACTTGTTGCGGACAACCGATGGCAAATGCCGGTTTTGAAGATGAATCGATGAAATTGGCACTCCGTTTTGACGATCTGTTCCGGGAATACGATTACATCGTCGGTCCTTCCGCCAGTTGTGTGGCATTTGTGAAAGAGAATCATCCGGGGATTTTGAAGAAAGAAGGACATGTTTGTCAGAGTGCGGGAAAGATTTATGATATTTGTGAGTTCATTCACGATGTCTTGAAACCTTCCAAAATTCCGGCACGCTTTCCTCATAAAGTCAGTATTCACAATAGCTGTCATGGGGTGCGCGAACTGTTGATTTCTGCTCCCACCGAACTGAACATCCCTTATTACAATAAATTGCGTGACCTGCTCAATCTGGTAGAAGGCATCGAAGTATTCGAGCCCAGCCATATTGACGAGTGTTGCGGCTTTGGCGGAATGTTTGCGGTAGAAGAGCAGTCAGTTTCCGTCTGTATGGGGCGTGATAAGGTAAAAGATCATATCGCTACCGGAGCCGAGTATATTGTCGGAGCGGACAGTTCCTGCCTGATGCACATGCAAGGTGTCATCAAACGGGAGCATCTGCCTATTCAGATTATCCATATTGTAGAAATTCTAGCGTCGCAATCATGAGTACAAAACATTCAAAGGCTGCCGAAAAGTTCTTGCAGGACAGCAAGATGGCAGCATGGCATAACGAAACCCTTTGGATGGTCCGTGCCAAAAGGGACAAGATGAGCAAGGAAGTTCCCGAATGGGAAGAGTTGCGCAACAAGGCTTGCGAGTTGAAGCTATATTCCAACAGCCACCTCGAAGAACTTCTGCTGGAGTTTGAGAAGAATGCTACCGCCAACGGTGCCATCGTACATTGGGCAAAAGATGCCGATGAATACTGCGCCATCGTCTACAAGATACTGAATGAGCATAACGTCCACCATTTCATCAAGAGCAAATCCATGCTCGCCGAAGAGTGTGGCTTGAATCCTTTCTTGATGGAACGGGGCATTGATGTCGTTGAATCCGATTTGGGCGAACGCATCCTGCAACTGATGCATCTCGAACCGAGCCACATCGTACTGCCCGCCATCCACATCAAACGGGAACAGGTAGGCGAACTATTCGAAAAGGAGATGGGTACGGAAAAGGGAAACTTTGATCCTACCTACCTGACTCATGCCGCACGTAAGAACCTGCGCCATCTCTTCCTCAACGCCGAAGCCGCCATGACAGGCGCCAACTTCGCCGTTGCCTCAACCGGTGACATTGTGGTCTGCACCAATGAAGGAAATGCCGATATGGGTACTTCCTACCCGAAACTGAACATTGCCGCTTTCGGTATGGAAAAGATCGTCCCGGACCTGGATGCGTTAGGCGTGTTCACCCGATTACTCGCCCGTTCGGCAACCGGACAGCCGGTGACAACATATACCTCTCATTACCGCCGTCCCCGCGAAGGCGGTGAATACCATATTATCATCGTAGACAACGGCCGGAGTGCCTTACTATCCAAGCCCGACCATATCAAGACACTGAACTGTATTCGTTGTGGTGCGTGCATGAACACCTGTCCGGTGTATCGCCGGAGTGGAGGTTACTCTTATACGTACTTCATCCCCGGACCTATTGGCATCAACTTGGGTATGGCCCATACTCCAGAGAAGTATTACGATAATCTTTCAGCGTGTTCTCTGTGCATGTCCTGTTCCAATGTCTGTCCGGTGAAAGTAGATTTGGCAGAACAGATTTACAAATGGCGTCAGGATTTGGACGGACTGGGGAAAGCCAATACGCGAAAGAAGATCATGTCCGGCGGTATGAAGTTCCTGATGGAGCGTCCGGCATTGTTCAACGCAGCCTTGTGGGCAGCCCCGGTGGTAAATGGTCTGCCTCGTTTCATGAAATACAACGATCTCGACGATTGGGGAAAGGGGCGTGAACTGCCGGAATTTGCCAGCGAGTCGTTCAATGAAATGTGGAAGAAAAACAAAGTACAAGGAAAGGAGGAATCCAAATGAGCAGCAGAGAAGATATATTAGCCAGCATCCGGCAGCATACGCAGACGCGTTATGATCAACCGGATATTGCGGATATGAAACGATTGTCATATCCTGACAAGATAGAGCAGTTCTGTGCAATCAGCCGTGTGGTGGGTGGTACGGCAGTTGTGTTGGGTGAAGGGGAAGATGTGAATGCGGTCATACGCCGGACTTATCCGGACGCTATGCGTATTGCTTCCGTATTGCCGGATATTTCCTGTGCTACGTTCAATCCCGATAATTTGGATGATCCGAAAGAGCTGGACGGTACAGATGTTGCCGTAGTGAAAGGAGAAATCGGAGTGGCCGAAAACGGAGCCATTTGGATACCGCAGACGGTGAAATATAAAGCAATCTATTTTATCTCGGAGAAATTGGTCATTCTGCTCGACCGGAATAAAATTGTAGATACCATGTATGATGCCTACCGCAAACTGGACGGACAGGAATATCAGTTCGGAACGTTCATCTCCGGTCCGTCAAAGACAGCTGATATTGAGCAGGCGTTGGTGATGGGAGCGCATGGGGCACGGGACGTATTAGTGATATTGACAAATACAGACAATGAGATGGGAGATATTTTGCAACCGCCTTGGAGATATTGAGTGGAGGCAGTAACTTTGCGCAAACCAATGAATAGCGAATGGAGATAAAACTACCTATAAACGAATGACGACTATGTTTGACCCGAAACATCCAAGAGGCACGTATTCCGGCACGGCGGCAATGAAACCCCAATATGTGCTGATTACCGAGAATGGTAAAGAACGCACAAGCAATGTCACCGTTGTGCGAATTATGGAAGCGGTGTACAAAGTAGATATCCACGAGTATGTCACTATCGAAAAGTGTCTGCCGGTCAGACTTATCCGTTCTGCCGAACTTTTCGCTCTAAGTTTCTATAAGGATTCTCACATTGCCGCCTATTTCCGGGTCGGAAAAACGATACTACGGATGGTACGCAGCGGCTTCTCGGTCGAGAATGCAACAGATGTGATGTGCGATTTCTTTCAGTTGGCGAAGATTCCTGATGTACAAAACTGGACATGCGAGGAGTTGAAGCCTGCACCGCGGAAGGTGGAATCGACTCTTACTGTCGATGGCGAGGATTTCAGATATTTCGGTTGTGCGGATGTTATGGCTGCTCTTGAAAATATCATAGAGGGCAAATCAAAATGGCTTCTGCATGACTTTACGGATGAGGATGGCGGATATATAAATATTCATCGGTGTGATGACAATGACGGATTGGCAAAGTACAAAGTCGAGTTGGTAAGATGGACAAAACCCATACCGACAGGATACCGTTTCATCCTGTCCGACGTTGTCCCTTTACGCCGTTGGCTGTGGGATTTCACAGTGGAACGCACGTATCCCGACCCGCTTCCCGAATGGGAGACGTTTGATGTGACGGATTATTTTCAGCGATTGGCTTTCAGATTTTTAGATGAAGAGGATAAATTAGATAAGAAGGAAAGAGATGAACGGTAAATACAGTCTGCCGGTGGTGAAGGCAGTAGATTTAATTTGGACTAGTTTCGACAAGGAAGAGATACACCGTGGATACGCGATGCTTATGCAGGCGGCACAGCAAGGCGATGCAGACGCATTATGCTTCATCGCACGTTGTTTCATGGGCGAGGAGTATGTATGGAGCGGAGCCGGCTTTGCCACTGACGATGCTAATGCCTCAAAACTTATGCAGAAGAGTGCGCTCATGGGCAGTGCTACGGGGGTGCTTTGTGCCGTACGAAGCGGCAACTTCACTCCGGCGGTTCAGCGTGGGATGCCTTTTGAGTCGTTCAAGGAAGCTTTTGAGGAGATTCTCAAACAGGCTGAGCGTGGCAATGCGTTCTGCTGCTATATGATAGGAAATGTTTATTATTGGGGCGACTATCTGCTTGTTGAGCCTGAGCTTGCCAAGCAATTCAAAACCGAGGACAATTATAATGCTTGGGCCTATCCGATAGCAAAAGAATGGTACGAACGCAGCTTTAACGGGCGTATCTGTGCCGGTTGGGGCAATTATCGCAATATCCGTGAGTCAGGGCTCTGCGATATCAGGCAGGAGGTGTTTGAAGTTTATTTTCAAGCGCTTGCTGAGATTTCTCCGGTGATTTGCGGAAATTACGGATATTACCTCGGACATGAGAAAAATAATCCGGAGGCATCGCTCTCTTATTACATCAAGGCGGCACATCGCTACGATATACAGGCGACATTCAATGCTGGCTGTTGCTATGATGAGGGGTTTGGTGTGGAAAGAGATGTCGACATGGCTTTCAATTTCTATGAGATAGCTGCTATTGGAGGTCATCCTAATGCTCAGTGGCAGGTGGCATACTACTATTTCGATGGATGGGGCAGCATTGAACAGGATTATGCCAAAGCTGCCGAATGGTTTGAGAAAGCCTATCAGAATCCCCAAAGTGACGATAAAAACAGGGTGCGTTCGGCAGCCTATCTTGGCATCTGCTATCAGGATGGTCTCGGTGTAATACAGGATGATGACATAGCCCTGGAGTATCTTCAGGAAGCGGAGGAAGATATTGACATGTTGTGGGACCCAATCAATGCCATGGTGCTGAATGCGCTGGGAGTAGCCTATTATTTCGGGCGTGGCACAGAGGAAGATGAAGAATTGGGATATGAGTATTTTGAAGATGCGGCAGAGCTTGGTTTGGATACGGCAAAAGAGCATCTCCGACTGATAAATAAAAACTCATAGGATAAGAGTAGTAAAACATTTCATTATAATTATATGTATGCCAATAAAGTAAAGAAAATAGCTGCCGTACATGACCTTTCGGGAATGGGGCGCGTATCTCTGACCGTTGTCATTCCTATTCTTTCATCCATGGGTTTTCAGGTTTGTCCGCTTCCTACGGCTGTATTATCCAATCATACGCAATATCCCGGTTTCTCCTTCCTCGACCTGACGGACGAGATGCCGAAGATTATTGCCCAATGGAAGAGGCTGGAGGTAGAGTTCGACGCTATCTATACCGGATATCTGGGTTCCCCAAGACAAATTCAGATTGTTTCTGATTTTATCAGGGACTTTCGCCGGCCGGATAGCCTGATTGTTGCCGATCCGGTATTGGGAGATAACGGACGGTTGTACGCCAACTTTGATGGAGGAATGATAAAAGAGATGCGCCACTTAATCACGAAAGCAGATGTGATTACCCCCAATCTGACGGAACTGTTTTATTTATTGGATAAACCCTATAAAGCAGATAACACGGATGAAGAGCTGAAAGAATATCTTCGTCTTTTGTCCGACAAAGGTCCGCAAGTGGTTATCATCACCAGTGTTCCTGTACATGATGAGCCTCATAAAACGTCTGTCTATGCTTATAACCGTCAGGGAAACCGCTACTGGAAAGTGACCTGTCCTTATCTGCCGGCACATTATCCCGGCACGGGCGATACTTTCACCAGTGTCATCACCGGTTCTTTGATGCAGGGAGACAGTCTGCCGATGGCGTTGGACCGTGCCACACAGTTTATCCTGCAAGGTATTCGTGCCACTTTCGGGTATGAATATGATAACCGCGAGGGTATCCTGCTGGAGAAAGTGCTTCATAATTTGGATATGCCGATACAGATGGCTAGTTACGAACTGATTTAAGATAGAGAAACAGTGAACATCGTGGAAATATGTTCCGCTTGATGTTCACTGTTTCTTTTGAGAGAAAGGTTGAATTGTCAAAACTGATTTAGTTGCTAGCCTCTTTCATTAATTGTTCGAAATGCTTCACGATATCAGGGTGCTGTGCAGCTACATCATGTTCTTCCCTGATGTCATTCTCCAGATTATAGAGTTGCATCTGTGTATTGCCTTTCCGTATATTCGTAATGATTCCCTTCCATTTTCCCATACGGATTGCTTTGTTTCCGATTCTGGGATCGGGATATTCCCAATATAAGTATTCGTGTTGCTTTTGCTCTTCTTTTTTGCCGAGTAATGTAGGTAGGAAACTGATACCGTCTGTCGGCGGGCAAGAAATCCCTGCTATCTCGGCCAAGGTAGGCATTACATCCTGGAAAGCACAAATATGATCACTTTCCGTGCCCGGTTTGATGTGTCCCGGCCATGTCATGATTGCCGGAACCCGGATTCCACCCTCATGCAGGAAACATTTGCCCCATCCATATTCCGACTTGAAAAGGCCGCCACTGTTGAACCAGGGCGAATCACTTCCACCGTTGAATGTGGCTCCGTTGTCGGAAGTGAAGACAATAAGTGTATTCTCATATAGATTTTCCTTTTTCAATTTTTCTATCAATCCGCCTATTTGTTCATCAAAATAGCTGATCATTGCTGCATAAGTGGCGTGTGGATAACGGCAGGGCAGATAACCCGCTTTGCCTGTATAGGGTTTTTCGTCACCGAACTTTTCTACATAATACTTCACCCAACGTTCAGGAGCCTGCAGGGATACGTGCGGTAGGGGAGTAGTCCACATCAGGAAGAAAGGAGTGGATTGATTGGCACTGACGAATTTTAGAAGCTCATCAAAAATTAAGTCGTTGGCATATTCTTTTTGCGTATATTTGGCATAACTGGTCGGATCATTCGGGTCAGCATCTTTGTCCAAGGGACTTCGGTGAGGGTCGGTCACCTTGTTGGATAAATAGACACGTTCTTCATTCTTATATAAAAATGGTGGATAATACGTATGTGCCTGGCGCTGGCAGTTATATCCATAAAACTGATCGAAGCCCTGCTTGCCGGGCGTCCCTTCGGAGCCCGGATAACCAAGTCCCCATTTTCCGAAACATCCGGTAGCATACCCTGCCTGTTGCATCATTCGTCCGATAGTCATCGTGTTGGCTTGCAAGGGGAACTGTCCTTCCAGTTCTTTATGTGCATATACGGAATCATAGTTGTTGACGGCTCCACGTTCGGTCATTTCATTATTGAAACGGATTTGTGCGTGTCCGGAGTGCATGCCCGTCATTAATACGCAACGTGCCGGAGCTGATACAGGCGAACCGGAATAATGCTGTGTCAGTTTGATGCCTTCTTTGCATAAACGGTCGATGTTGGGTGTTTCTATTTTTTGTTGTCCGAAACAACCGATATCCCCATATCCCAGGTCGTCCATTAAAATATAAATAATGTTGGGTTGTGTTTGTAAAGTCTGCCCTTGCAGATAACTGCCGCATAGGGCGGAAACACCGATAAATAAGTTTCTTTTATTCATGGTATTCTTTTTTTAATCCCATTTGTAACCTTGCGGTACTTCGCTTTTTAAAACTGGTCCGAATTTATACCCTTGCTCTTCAAACCATTCCTTCTTTTGAAGCACGTGTTCGTAGAAACGGGTAAAGTCCAGTGGCTCTCCTTGATGCCACATCTGTTCTGCCAGTCCGATGATGCGGGGAAACAGGCGTTGGTCTATCATGCGTTCCGTCACTACATCGTCTGTCCATAAGGCGCAGCTCATGCCGAGAATCAACGGATTCTTTTCATTGTAGGCCTTGTTCGAAGGATTGTCCAGATACAAGTCTTTCAAGTCGAACGTGCGTTCTTTGGCGTATCCTCGCCACGGAGTGAGCGGGAAGTTGAGATACGTATAGTAGTTTGAACTGCAAATGACCGGATAGTTGTGCTTGAGCGCATTGCGGAGTGCCAAGTCTTTGTGGCCGCGGTAGTTCCACCATTGGATGACTGTGTTGTCGGGCAGCGGATATCCGTCCTGATATACGACATCTCCCCAGAAGATGGCTTTGCGCCCCTTCTGCTTCAAGTGGTTTGCCATCTGCGCGGAGAACCATAGTTGGAGGTCGTGGCTGTCTTTCAAGTTCAGCGCAACGATTCTTTTTTGACAGTCTTCGCATTTGTTCCAATTCCCCTTCGGTGCTTCGTCTCCTCCCAAATGGATGTAGGGGGAGGGGAATAACTCACATACTTCGTCCAATACGTTTTTCAGGAAAGTCAGCACCTCTTCTTTTCCGGCACAGAATATGTTTTGAGTGAATCCCTGTTGCGGCACTTCGACGGGCAGCCCGAAGCAGCCCAACTCCGGATGGGCGGAAAGAGCAGCTTCCGCGTGTCCCGGCATATCTATCTCGGGCACGATGGTGATGTTGCGCTGGCTGGCATAGTTGATTACCTCACGTATCTCTTCCTGTGTGTAGAATCCGTGTTGTTCTTCTGCCTTTCCTACCGAACCTCCTACTTGAGCAAGGCGCGGATACCGCTTGATTTCTATCCGCCATCCCAACCCTTCCGTCAGGTGCCAGTGGAAATAGTTCATTTTAAGCAGGGAAGCCATGTCGATATACTTCTTGATGGTGGATATCCGTTGGTATTGGCGTCCGGAATCGAGCAAGAAGCAGCGCCATTGCATACGGGGGGAGTCGGTGATGTCGGCACAGGCAAAGGTAAGTTTTCCGGCCGGGCCCGAAACCCATTGCCGCAAGGTCTGTACGGCGTAGATGAATCCTCTTTCGCCGGAGGCGGTTATGGTCATCTGTTTCGGATTGATGCTTATCTTATATCCTTCGGACGGAAGCGACGGGTCGTTCATCCAGCAGATGTGGGCGGCCGATGCTTTGGATTGCCATTTGACGGAAGCGTCGCGGAGTACTTCGCTGCGCAAAAGGCTTACGTAGAATGCGGTAGTGTCCGCAGTGTACATGGAAATGTTCTTTCGTAAGGTGAGTTTGCCTTTTTTCATTTCCACCTGGTTGGGGGAGGGGAATACGATTTGACCGCACGTGAGGGCTGCATAAGATACGAGCAGGAGAAGAATGGATAATCGGTGTTTCATACAGGTTATCTTGATAATGGTTAGTTGTAGGCAAAGTTAAGAATAAACTGTCCAAAGTGCCAAACACTTTGGACAGTTTCAATTGATTAAGGTCTATTTATTAATTCTCACTTTCCCAGCCGGGGTTCTGTTCAAGTTGGGGGTTCAGCACCCGTTCGTTGCGTGGGATGGGGTAGAGATAATAATAGTCGGGCCACAAATGAGTCTGTTGAGGATGGAATTCCAGATATCCTTCGGCAGCGCCGCCATCAATTGTCACATTGGTTTCTGCCGGGAAGTCAGATGTCCGTACATATTGTCCGAGTTTCTTTTTCAGTGCATAGTGGCATTTCTTCCATCTTCTCAGGTCGTCGAAACGGAAACCTTCGGAGAAGAGCTCGATGCGTCGCTCACGGCGAATCTCCCACAACAGGGGATTTACTTCGTAGTCGCCCGAATAATCGGAGTTTCCTTTGTCACGCTTCGGGTCGAAAGAAGCATCGATATTCGTAACAATCATCGGAGCTACGTTGGCGCGCGGGCGCAGTTTGTTGATGGTGAGGTTGGCTACGGACTGGTTGAATTCGCCCAATTCGCACATGGCTTCTGCATAGTTCAGCATTACTTCTTCGATGCGGAAGATGGGCATATCCGTCTCCTCGTTTCGTTGGTTACCCATCTCCAGATAGCAGCAGTAGTATTTCCAGTTGTTGTATCCGAAAGCTGATTTATACCACGG
The DNA here is from genome assembly GCF_903181435.1 of Bacteroides acidifaciens. Taxonomy (NCBI): domain Bacteria; kingdom Pseudomonadati; phylum Bacteroidota; class Bacteroidia; order Bacteroidales; family Bacteroidaceae; genus Bacteroides; species Bacteroides acidifaciens. The sequence continues at coordinate 2,601,818 of NZ_CAEUHO010000001.1, read as the reverse complement.
CTGGTCGTTCAAGAAGAAGTCGAAGTGTGGTACGGCTCCTAAGATACCTTCAGCATATCCTTGACGGAACGGCAACGTTTTCTGCCGCTCTTTGGGACTGCCGTATCCTATTCCCATACGCGTGGTGAGGCTGTCGATGAAACTTCTGTCTTTAGGATTGTCGGTAAATTCCCATTTGTTGTCCCATGCATTTTGCGATTTGCTACGGTCTATAGTATAAGGCGGAGTGACGTGTAACCATAAACGGTGGTCGCGGTTGCTGAATTCTTTGTACGGATCTTCATCACCTAAAAACAACGGGTTGTTCCAGCGCGGCTTACCGTTTGAGCAAAGATAGCTGTCTACCAAATCGCGGGTTGGATTGTAGAACGATGAGGCAGTGGTTCCGCCAATACTTACAGCGTGTACCACACCGACAGCGTTCGAATACTCTCTGTATAAAATCACACCCGGAACGTCTTTCAGTTCCAGCGAGCAGAATAAGTCGTCGTAGCAGTCGGCCACGTTGGGATACTTCTCTATCAGTTCGGCAGATACCCGCTTGCATTCCCGCAGGTAGGTTTCGGCATTACTCAAACCGTGGTATTTGCGCCATGTACCTTCAAACAGGCAGAAACGCGACAACAATGCTTGTACGCAGGCTTTGTTGATGGTGTTTGCCCCTTCGCCGTTTTCATTGATGCCCTTTTCGGCTTCTTTCAAATCGTTCAGGATATGTTCGGCTATTTCATCTCTCGATGCTCTCGGGCCTTCTATTAGTTCTGTCTCATCATCGCTCAATACGTGGTCAATCCAGGGCACGCCGCCATAGGCCGACAGGAGAGAGAAGTAGCGGTAACTGCGGAAGAAATATCCCACAGAACGCCAGTGTTTTTTCTCCGTATCCGTCATGTCGCTGCCTTCGATGCGGTCGAGCATTAAGTTCACGCGGCGGATATAGCTGTAGTAACTCCATACAGTATTGTCTTTTTTATCGGGAATAGTCACTAATTTCCGAATCCAGTTACTTTCGCTCGAACCTCTTGTCTGATTGAACGAGATGTCGTCCGTAGAGTTTTCCGAATCGTATCCCAATGAAGGCAGGGTTTCGTATAGTCCCCAGGCGTAAGCCTTGAAGTTGTCGTATGTTTTAAAAGCTGTTTCAGCGGTCGGGTCTCCCAAAGGATACCTTTCCAGGAAATCATTATTAAGACAGCCGGTCAGTAAAACCGTACATATCAGATATAAATATTTTCTCATAATGCATGGGTTATTAGAATGTAACATTGATACCAAGAGAGAATTTTCTCATAAACGGATATTCCCAAATGCCTTTCTGCAACATATCGGTTTCCAATCCCTCAGGCAAGTGGTCCCAAGTATAGAGATTTTCTCCACTGAAGAATACTTTCATCTCATCGAAATAGATGCGTTGCGACCACGTTTTGGGCAACGTGTACGAAAGTGTGATATTCTGTAGTTTCAAGTAAGATGCATCTGCCAGATACTTGGTCTGTTTCCAACGGTTGTAGGAGGTGTTTACTGCATTGTTAGCATATACGCGCGGAAAGTATGCGTTCGTGTTCTCGGGTGTCCAGAAGTCGAGCGTTTCCTTAAACAAGCTACCCCAAGTTCCGGTAGGCCATGCAATCTGGTCGGTACGCCAGTAATCGCGTTTGCCCACGCCGCGTAGGAAAATAGACAAGTCAAATCCTTTCCAGCTTACTCCTGCGGTGATACCGTAGTGGAAGCGCGGTGTTGAGTTACCGATGATGCGTTGGTCGCCCGGATCGTCTGCCGTTCCCTGTCCGCTCCAAATGGTTTCCGTGTCATCGTCGAAGTTTTTGTATAGGATATCTCCCGGATACACTTTTCCGGCTCCTTTCGGTTTAGGAATACCAGCTTTCAATGTTCCGTCTTCGTTGAAGTCGTCTACGGTGTAGAAACGGTCGGTGACGTATCCCCATATTTCTCCTATTTTCATACCTTTACGATAAATCTTATCACCCAACAGGTTAGTTTCGTTGTTGTACTTCGTAATCTCGCTTTGTGAGTCGTACAGGTTGAAGCCAATCCGGTAGCTCCAGTCTTTGTTGATACGGTCTCTCCAGTTCAATTCCAATTCCCAACCATAGGTTTTCAGGTCGGCGGCATTCTGTTTGGCAGCAGTAGCACCGATTACCCACGGAAGGTCCATACCAGGAGCCAACATTCCTTTGGTGTCGCGGCGATACCAGTCGAAAGTACCGTTCAGGCGGTTATTGAAGAATCCGAAGTCGACGCCGAAGTCCAGTGTATATACTTTCTCCCATGAGAAATTGTTGCTTACCATTGCAGGAACTCCCAGTGTAGTGGTTTTCTGTCCGTCTACTAACCAGTCTGTGAGATAAGGCGCCATGGAAGGAATGTACGGATAGTTTTCGGGGGTATTGTCAGGCTTCAGGATAATCTGGTTTCCGATAGAACCCCACGAAGCGCGCAGTTTCAGGTTGGAAAGAATGTCTCTTGTTTTTTCCATAAATGCTTCTTCCGAGATTCTCCATCCGGCTGAGAAAGACGGGAAGAATCCGAAACGGTTCTTCTTCGGGAAACGGGAAGTTCCGTCGTAACGTCCGTTGGCTTCCAGCATATATTTGCCGGCGTATGCGTAATTGACACGGTAGAACAAACCTCTGATGGCATATTCGTCAAAGCTGTCGCTGATAGAAGTCGTACCGGTCGAACCTGAAAGAGAAGGCAGGTTTTCCAACAATACGTCCTTACGTTCCGACCATTGGGATTCCTTGTGGCTCTCTTCCTGGTTGTATCCTCCCATGATGGCAATGTCGTGTTTGCCTATGGAGAAGTCGTAATTGGCAAATACGTTGACGGCATTGTAGTTGGTGAATCCTTGTGTCAGGGCATAACTTGAGTTTTCTGTACTGTTCAGGACTCCCGCAAAGTTGAAACCGATGTATTGGTATTTGTTGATATACATCCGGTTGTATTCGGTGGTGCGGTTAAATGTATATTCACCCGTTATTTTCAATCCTTTTAACGGAGATATGATAACACGTCCCAATGTGCGCAGGTCGTTTTTCTTGATAACTCTCGGTTCGCCATAACGTACATAAGTAGCCGATGTTTCGGCGGGATATACTACGCCGTCTTGTTCATACGGCAGGATGTTATGGTAAGATGGCAAAGCCATCGCACTTCCCCACACACCGTTGCGGCCGCCTTGCTCTACTTTGTTTTGAGTAGAGTTGGCATATCTGATATCCAACTGAGTGGTAAGCCATTTGTTGATATCCACGCTGAGGAAGCTGGACATATTGATACGGTTGAACTTGTCTTTGTCTGTTATCAGAATTCCGTCTTCGCCGGTGTATCCTAAACTTAAGCGGTAATTGGTGCGTTCGCTACCTCCCGAAACGGAGAAACTGTGGTTCTGCATGAAGCCGAAGTCTTCCATCATGTCGGCAAACATATCGTTTTCCCGCATTAAGAACAAATTGCCTTTGTCGTCAAATATATAACCGTTAGGATATTTGGAAGGGTCGCTTTGGTAGTCGCGTATGTATGATTCCCACCGGGTGATGTTTTTTCCGTCCACATACGTGTCATTCGCCCATCCCATCTCCTTGTAGGCCAATACCGACTCCAGCGGACTGGCTTTTTGCGGCAACTCCAATGCTTTCGAGAAGGAGAAGTTGTTATTGTAGTTGAATTTGGGAGCCATATCTTTTTTACCTTGTTTCGTCGTTATCAGGATAACACCGAAAGCGGCACGCGCTCCATAGATAGCTGCCGAAGCGGCATCTTTCAGGATAGACACGGTTTCAATATCTTGCGGGTCAATCATATTGATATCCATCGGTACGTTGTTGACCAGCACCAAAGGTTCACCTCCGTTGATGGAAGTTGTTCCACGGATATTATATGTCATGTCATCGCCGGGAGCACCTGTGGCCGATTCAATCTTCAAACCGGGCACAGCACCTTGCAAAGCTGCCGATACATTGGTTATAGGACGGTCGCCTAAGGATTCCTTGACGTTTACGGCTCCTACGGCTCCGGTCATATTCACTTTTTTCTGTGTACCGAATCCGATAACTACGACTTCCTCCATCGTTTGTGTGTCTTCCTGTAATTGTATGTTGAAGGATGTCTGGTTTTTCACAGGAACTTCTTGTGCGGTGTATCCGATATAAGTGATTCGGAGTTTGCCATTTGCCGGAACTTCCAATGAGAACTCTCCGTTGAAGTTGGTAATAGTAGCTTGCTTGCTACCCTCTACAAGAACGTTGGCACCAATCAAAGGCTCGCCTTGTATATCTGTGACCGTTCCTCGAATGGATATATTCTTACTCTTATTATCGGAAGATGGCTCTTCTTTAGGTTGAACAGGTATAATGATAATATGTTTACCTTCCATTCTGTAAGTAAATCCGGTTCCTTTTAATATGGAATTCAAAACAGAGGAAACAGTTTGTTGGGTAAAGTCAACACTTACCTTTTGTTTCACGTCCAACTTTGTCTGATTATAAGCGATGCTTAAATCCGTCTGTGCTTCAATGCTTTCAAATACTTTTAATAGAGGTTGGTTTTTCATAGATACTGTTATCTGCTGGCTCTGTCCAAAGACACTGCTACAAAAACATAAAGCAAATAACAATATATAAATTTTATGAATTTTTACGAGGTAATTCTTCCCCGATAACTTATAAAGTTTCATACTTCTGTGAGTTAATCATTAATACTAAATTTAAGTGTATACTACAAATTTGAATGAAGTAATTTTGATTGATTTAGGGGAGTTGGTATCCGCGAAATACCGACTTCCTTTTCTCTGTCTATCTGCCTCCTTTCTTGTTTTGGGGTGAATAAATTAAAAGCACGTTCTCGTTCTCTACTTTATAATCGATGCTTCCTATCGCTTTTGTTACAATATTCATGATATCTTTGATAGGAGCTTTATGTTTGAATTTGATCGTATATACATCCGTCGTGGCTAGATGTGGAGGAACGATGATCTGTATATTATATATTCTTTCTATTGTAGTGAAAATGTCTTTGAGAGTCATTCCGGCAAAGTTTAATTCACCTTTGGTCCAACCGGAGTATAAGGAAGCGTCAATGATTTTTTTATTGAATTCTCCGGTTGGATTGTCATATTCAAGTTGCTCATTGGGTGTCAGGGTAATGATGTCCTCATCGTTCGATTTCTGAACAACAATTGAGCCTGATTCAAGAGTGGCGATTGTTTTTTCATCTTCCGGATAGGCGTATACGTTGAACTTGGTTCCCAAAACTTTAACTTTCAGATGGCCGGTCTTGACAATGAACGGATGTTGGCTATCTTTCTTTACATCGAAATTAGCTTCTCCCATCAGATATACGGAACGCATGTCATTAGCAAATTTCTGTGGATATATTAACAATGTCCCTGAATTGAGATGCGCTATGGAACCGTCGGGCAAAGTGATTTGCCTCTGTTCTCCCTTAGGTACAAAGTATTCTACCAATTCTACAGGTTTTTCATCAAATTGCATATACAGGTAAGCTATCCAAATGGACAGCAGAGGGATGAGTAATGCTGCCGCTACTTGTCCCCATTTGCGCAACGTATAAGAAACGACTGTTTTTTGTGAATGTGGCAGCTTCTTGCGGAAATCCTGATAAGAACGTATGGTGCTTGCATCGGTTTTGAATTCTTGTTCTTCCCATACCTGCATCATTGCTTCTTCCTTCTTGTCCTGTCCAGCGGAGTCAATGATCCATCTCCATGTCTTTTCCTTAAGTTCGGGACTGAACTTGTCGGAAATAAAAATTTTAATTATTTTATAGGTATTCGACATATTAATGTTTTATGGTGATGGTTTCTTATATAAGATACGTAGCTGGTCAACTACGCACGGTCTGAATTCATATTTTTTTTAGAAAAATAGAAAAAAGGCAATAAATAGCACTTTCCGTATGTCTGTGAGGGCTTGTGAAAGATGGTTCTCGACAGTTCGTTTATTGATGCCTAACGTTTGGGCTATTTCGTCACTGCTCATTCCTGATTCCCGGCTCATCTTATATATTTTCTTCCGTTGCGGAGGCATTTTTTCCACAACCATTGCTACCAGTAGTTCAAGTTCCTTGAGTTGTATCTTGTCGTCAGTTTCGTTGCTTTCCGGTGTGGAAACAATCTTCTCGGCTTGTTTTTGCTGGTAGTTTTTGAATAGTAACGCACGTTCGATATGCCGGTATACCGCATTTTTGCAGACACGGAAAAGATAAGATTTGAAATTGTTGATTGTATTGAGGGATGAGCGGTTGCCCCACAGCATTAGAAATATATCCTGCGATATATCTTCCGCTTCTTCCGGCGATTGCAATAATCCGGTGATAAATCCTTTGACTTGTGGATAATAGTGAAGGAAGAAGGTTTCAAAAGCCTTCTCGTCTCCTTTGCTGATAGCCTCTAAAAGTTGTTTTTCATTAAAAGGTTGCATGCTGTTGAGGTTGGGTGAATACTATCAATTGCGCAAAAATAAGTAATTTTTATATCTATATCCTGTTATTAACAAAAAAATATTTTTTACAGTGAAATGAAAGTTCCAGTATGTATATGAATGAGGTGCTCTAAAAAGTGGCTCAGTTGTAATTCTTGGGGGATTTGGTTCAGGACACAGCCATATCCCTAAAAAATGATTCATTCCCGTGCGGAAATGCACCAAATCTCCAATTATCTGTATCCAAACTAGCTAAAAACTCTCTTACTGATTTTTTATGCTATCATCCGGTTTCAGCCGTTTCAGTTTTATTCGCAAACGCTTTGGTAAAAGGGGATAGCGGCTGAAGGCGGAAAAAAACACCCCCTGCGAGAATAGGTTGTAGCCAGGGGGGAGTGCTTTCAGCGCATTCAGCTTTTTCAGACTTGACAGTAGAGCTATATATTCATCGTGGTAGGTATATATACTCACCGTACTGGATCTATATGCCCACCACGCGGGGTATATAGATTCATCACCCGGGTAAAAGTGGGTGGCACGTGGTTAAGTTATACACTTTTGCATTCAGGGGTGACTTCAGCCAAAAACACCGATGAAAAGGGGATTTTTTGAAGAACTGAAAGCTGAAGGCGGTTTTTACTTTTTATATTTGGTAGGAGATTTAGTTGTAACAAGTAGGAGACTTGGCTGCAACAAGTACTACATTCAATGAAATGATATAGGAGACTTGAGTAAGTCAAGTACATGGTTCGGCTTACTTCAGTACTGCTTTGATTCATCCCCGCACCGGAATGAATCTTTTTTTAAGGATGTGATTGCCCTGAATCAAATCCCCCAAATTTTCAGACTGAGACCTGAGTCCTCCTTATGTGAATAAATTGGATAGACTTGATTTTTATAGAAAAAAAAAGCCACAGAAAATCAACGATTACCTGCGGCTTTTTTTTCGCACGGGAGGAGAGGCTCGAACTCCCGACACCCGGTTTTGGAGACCGGTGCTCTACCAACTGAGCTACTCCCGTATTTGTGGCTGCAAAGGTAGTACAAACTTTTGAATCTCCAAATAATCGGGTAAATAAGTTTTGAATTATTTTAATTTTTCCCACTCATCGGGCTTAAAGCCGACCAGGACAAAGCTGTCTGCCACTACTAATGGGCGTTTCACCAATTTACCGTTTGTTGCCAGCAGCGCTATTTGTTCTTCTTCACTCATACCTGGTAGCTTCTCGCTCAGTTTCAACTCTTTATAAACTAATCCGCTAGTGTTGAAGAATTTCTTTATAGGCAGACCGCTGCGTGGAATCCATGTTTTTAGCTCTTCAACCGTAGGATTTTCTTCTACAATTAATCGGTTTGTAAACTCAATGTTATTTTCTGTTAACCACTTCTTGGCTTTCTGACAGGTACTGCATGCCGGGTATTGCAAAAATAAAGGTGTCATACGCAATTATTATTAAATGATTATTATATACTTATTTTTTTATGAAAGTATCTGTAAATCTTGATACATTATCCGATAAGCCGCCGCTTTCTTATCCAATGCCAGCGGGTAGGCCCGCGAGGAAGAAGGCATACGGTATAACCTCATAGCCCGTCCTTCAAAAACGAATTCTGCGTAATCGCCCACTTTCGGTTCTTCCACATCGAACTGCTGCCGGAGCGTATCTGTAGCTTTTTGCCCCGTGGTGACGATTGCCTTACATTCGGGAAGCTGACGAAGTAATGCTGCTACGTCGGTGGCTTCCACCACTTCCAGAAACTTGTCCGAAGCATTATCCTGCAATCTGCGAATAGAAGAAGCCGTATCGAACAGTGCAATCCCTTTTTCGTTCAAAAAGTCTATAATCCGTTCGCGAACGAACGCTTTTCGTGTCGAATTTAGAAAGTGCTCTTTGTTATTGAAGAATAAAACACCGAAAATCCGCCACATGTCATTGTTCAGGTTCGGGTAGTAGAAGTCCATCGACCAGCGTTTCTTCTGCGGTGGAAAACTTCCCAGCATAAGTAGTTGTGCTTTCGCTGGGAGAAACGGTGCTAACGGATGTTTTTCGATTTCCATTTTTATGCGTTATTTAATTTCTTGCAAAAATAATGATTCTATTTTCTTTTGTTTCATAAGCAATCCATTTCTTTTTGTTGATTAATAATAAAGATGGTATGTCAGTTTTCATAGAGCCTATAAAGACAACAAAAAAAGCAGAGGTTCAAAACCCCTGCTTTTTCTATCGTGTCAATCTTTACGATTTTCTAACACTTGCGACCACTTATTTTTTCGTTTCTGTGTCGTCATCCTTGCGTTTCTGCTCTTTTTTAGCCAGTAGGACGATATTATACACATAATCCGTCATCCACTGTTCCGAGTATCCCAAACGCTCCTTATACTGACGAACAGCCGCAGCTGTTTTGTGCACGTCATCTGCCTTCCATACCGTCTTCGTGCATACATCATGAACCGTCTTCTGCGTCATTCCATAAAGAGCCTTCTTGAAAATAGACGGCATACGGAACTTCCACTGCATCAAGTTTCCCATCAACATCATCAAGTCATTGGAAAATCCCTGGTACATGAACAAATAAGACTGGATATCATTCTGTGTGCGGCAATTACGTTTCACCGAAGCGTCAATTTCTTTGAAGAAACTCTCGTTCAGCCCGTAATCCTGCATCAGCATCTTGCGTGAAGCTGATTTCTCCGCCAGTCCCAATTTGCCATTCTGTGTAGGCACTTTAAACAAACGTTTAAAATTAGCTACATCCGGCAAGAAGCGGATATTTGTGATACCAAGATTGGTGGCGATAACTGACTGGAAATAAACCCGGGTCAGAGATATGAAATCTTCTACATTGCCGACTTTCGTTTCATCGGATTTCTTCTTGAATAAACCAAATAAGCCCATTGTTATATTTACAATTTTATTATTTACAATTTACTATTGGAGTGCGTGGAAGCTATGTCGCATAACTATCCATTGGCAATCTGCCCGCAAAGGTACAAAAAAACAGCGGGTTTCACCAACATTCCAAGTCCTTTTCGATGTCCGGCATTGTCTCTTTTTATTATATGTGATTATTCGTTCTTTATCCGGAAGTAGAATTTGTGATTTTCGAATACAGGTTCTACAATATCATAACGAACAAATTTGGCAAGCAGATGTTCAGCAGCGCGGCGTGAAACTCCTGTCTGACGGCAATAGCGGTTGAGTGAGAGTAATGCTCCCTGTTCCAGTTGTTCCAGTAAAAGCTGTTCCCGTTCAGTGTATCGGATAAGTTCTCCCCGCGGGCTGTCGCTTTGTTGCCATACACGGAGATGTATGGGAGTTGCCAGTATATTCTCGTCTTTGATGCGGAGATAGGCGAGAGGTTTGCCCGTTTCATCTTTGGCATACACCGGTTTGTGCGGAGTTTCTTCGATGGTAGCCACTAAAACCTGTCGTCCTTCTACTATATATGTTTTTAGTGTGTATTCCACTTCTGGCACACAGTAAAGTTGCGCGGCGGCTTCAATCATATATCTCTCTTCTTCGGAGCGTACTCCTGCTATTTTTCCGTTGTCTTTTACGCCGATAAGTAATCGTCCCCCGTCGGTATTGGCAAAAGCGGAGAGAGTCTTGGCTATTTTGCGTGCGTCGGAAATTTCGAACTTAAAATCCTGTTGTTGATGCTCACCCTCAGCAATCAGTGCATGTATATAATCGGTATCTGTAAGCAGTTTCATGGCTGCAAAGGTAGATAAAACAAGGTGAAAAGCTTTTTTTTTGCATAATTTTCGAAGAATATTTCAAAAAAAATATTGTTTTTATGCGTTTATTTCGGGAAACAGTGTATTTTTGCGGCACATTATTAACGAAAAAATAAAAGGATTATGAAAGAATTGGTAGAAAAAGTAGCAGCTCTTTATGCTGACTTCTCTAAAGATGCTAACGCTCAGATTGAAAACGGTAACAAAGCAGCAGGAACTCGTGCTCGTAAAGCTTCTTTGGAAATCGAAAAAGCAATGAAAGAATTCCGTAAAGCATCTTTGGAAGCTGCTAAACAGTAATAGTCAGAAGACTACTAAGATACAGGAAAAAGGAGAGGGTCTGTTGCAATAAGCGACAGACCCTCTTTCTGTACTGGCAATATCTTTTTTAATGGAAGATTTGAAAGTGGATACCTAAATCAAATTTAATCGTATATTTGCGGAAATAATCAGATTGGGAATTTATGAACGAAAATGTCTTGGCTAAACTGAAGATACTTGCGGAATCTGCAAAGTACGATGTTTCCTGTTCTTCCAGTGGCACAGTGCGCTCCAATAAATCGGGGATGCTGGGCAATACTGTGGGGGGATGGGGGATATGCCATAGTTTTGCCGAGGACGGGCGGTGCATATCACTGCTGAAAATCATGCTTACCAATTACTGTATCTACGATTGCGCCTACTGCATCAACAGACGTAGCAACGACCTTCCGCGCGCCACCTTTTCGGTATCTGAATTGGTGGAATTGACGATGGAGTTTTATCGTCGTAACTATATAGAAGGTCTGTTTCTCAGTTCCGGCGTAGTCCGCAACCCCGACTATACGATGGAGCGCCTTGTGCGTGTTGCCAAAGACCTGCGGCAGGTACATTGCTTCAACGGATACATCCATCTGAAGAGCATCCCTGGCGCCAGCCGCGAACTGGTGAATGAGGCCGGACTGTATGCCGACCGTCTCAGCGTCAACGTAGAAATTCCCAAAGAAGAGAACCTGAAACTGCTTGCGCCGGAAAAAGACCATAAAAGCGTCTTTGCCCCGATGAAATATATCCAGCAAGGCGTATTGGAGAGCAAGGAAGAACGGCAGAAGTTCCGTCACGCTCCGCGCTTCGCACCTGCCGGACAGAGTACGCAGGTTATCGTCGGTGCCACATCCGAATCGGATAAGGACATTCTTTTCCTTTCGTCAGCACTCTACAACCGTCCCACGATGAAGCGTGTCTACTATTCCGGCTATGTCTCCGTAAATACCTACGACAAGCGCCTTCCGGCCTTGAAACAACCACCTTTAGTACGCGAAAACCGGCTTTATCAGGCTGACTGGCTGTTACGTTTCTATCAATTCAAAGTAGATGAAATAGTAGACGACTCTTACCCGGACCTTGACCTCGAAATAGACCCGAAACTCTCTTGGGCATTGCGCCATCCCGAACATTTCCCGGTCGACATCAATAAAGCGGATTACGAAATGCTTCTCCGTGTGCCGGGCATCGGTGTAAAATCGGCGAAGCTGATTGTCGCTTCCCGGCGCTTCTCCCGACTGGGCTTTTATGAATTGAAAAAGATAGGAGTAGTGATGAAAAAAGCGCAATACTTCATTACTTGCAAGGAACTTCCTCTTCAAATGCAGACAGTGAACGAGCTTTCCCCGCAACGGGTACGTACTTTATTGTTGCCGAAATCTAAAAAGAAAGTGGACGAACGCCAGTTGGTACTTGACTTTGGAGAATGAATATCTATATCTACGATAAAACTTTTGATGGTCTGCTGACAGCTGTCTTCGACGCTTATTTCCGCAAGACTTTTCCCGACGAACTCTTGTCGGAAGGGGATGCTTTGCCTTTGTTTTATGATGAATTGCATACGGTGGTTACTGATGAGGAGAAAGCCGCCCGTGTATGGCGCGGTCTGCAGAAAAAGGTTTCATCTTCGGCACTGGGTTGTCTCACTCAAAGTTGGTTGTCGGAACTGCCGGAAGTGGGAATGCTTATTTTTCGATATATCCGCAAGGCGATTGATTCTCCTCGTTCCATTGAAACCAATTTTGCCGACCCGGATGTACTTCAACTGGCACAAATCTGGAAAAAGGTGGATGGCGAACGTGTACATTTAATGCAGTTTGTCCGTTTTCAGAAGGCTGCGGACGGCACATTCTTCGCTGCTTTCGAACCGCAATTTAATGCGTTGCCGCTTACCGTCCATCACTTTAAAGACCGCTTTGCCGACCAAAAGTGGATTATCTATGATATGAAACGTCGCTATGGCTTTTATTACAACTTACAGGAAGTGACTACGATTTCTTTTGATGATGACAGTCGGGAATCCCACCTGATAACGGGGATGCTGGATGAAAGCCTCATGGATAAAGACGAAAAACTCTTCCAACAACTTTGGAAAACCTATTTCAAGGCGATTTGTATAAAAGAACGCATTAATCCGAGAAAACACAGACAGGATATGCCTGTGCGTTACTGGAAGTATTTGACTGAGAAGCAGCGGTGAAAATCACCATAAGGCAACCTTTCCTAATTATGGCTTCTCCAATAAGAAAAGATTGTAATCCTCTTCAAGTTTAGTAATATTTGAATGTATCCGTTCTATTTTATCGTATATTTGCACACTCAAATGAATATCGAACCCTGTGATTGAGTGAATAATGAAGAAAAGAATATTTTATATAATCAGCTTTTTGGTTATCTTTTGCATAGAAGTGCTGATAGCATTGTATGTACGTGATAATTTTGTTCGTCCTTACATCGGAGATGTATTGGTCGTTGTGCTGGTATATAGTTTTGTGAGAATATTTCTGCCGACAGGTATTCCACGAATGCCGTTCTATGTATTTCTATTTGCTTGTTTTGTGGAAGTGATGCAGTATTTCCAATTAGTGGAGATTTTAGGCATAACGAATCGTGTAGCCAGAGTTGTTCTGGGCTCTACGTTCGATTGGGCGGATATAGTTTGCTATGCAGTGGGATACGTGTTCATAATTTTGTTTGAGCGCTTGTTTCAACGAAAATGACAAAAAAATGGGGTGATGATCGTATTTACGATTTTCACCCCATTTTTTGTTTTATAAGAGCATTACTTCCTATTTACTTTCAATCTCCAACACACCTTTCGTTAACCCTTTTCCAGAAGCTTCCAGTATAATCTTTCCCGGTTTGTCGGAAGAAGAAACGATGGCAGTCATCATACCGTTAAAGACCTTCATTTTCGGTGTCTGGAACGATTCGAGTGAAGCAGGATTCCCGTTGGCTCCTGCACGGTATGTTCCTGCACCTTTCACTTTGAAGTTGATAACATTGTCTGCTAGCGGGCAGAGATTCCCATCTTTATCCATTACTCTGACTGTTACAAATGACAAGTCTTTTCCGTCAGCTTTAATTTGCGCGCGGTCCGGTGTCAGTTCGATATGATGAGGCTTTCCGGCAGTATGAATCTCCTTTTCAGCGACAGCCTTGCCGTCTTTGTCATAAGCCACCACTTTCACTGTACCCGGTTCGTACTTCGTGTCCATCCACATCAGGCGATAACGCTGCTGGCGTTTAAGGTTGGCCATAGAAACGGAATCGGCACTGTTGTCAATTGTTACAGAGAGGTCTTTCGTGCGTTTGCCCTGGCTCTTGCCGTTGATGAACAGTTCGGCAGACGGATAGTTGGTATAGACAAATACAGGTACTACTTCCCCTTCGTGTCCTTCCCAATTCCAATGAGGCAGGATATGGAGCGTTTCTTTTTTCTTGTTCCAATGACTGCGATAGAGATAATAACGGTCTTTCGGCAATCCGGCAAGGTCGATGATTCCGAATAAGGAAGAATGGCTTGGCCAATCCGTATAATAAGGCGTCGGCTCACCCAGATAGTCGAATCCGGTCCATACGAATTCTCCGATACAATACGGCAAGTCTTCATGCTGAATGAAATCATCTTCGGGCAGATTAGACCATCCGCAGTGTTCCACATCATAAGAAGAGGCCTGGTGGTCGGGATATTTATGCATCGAACGGCGGGCAACAGGCAGTTTGTACACACCACGTGAACTGAGCGTTGAAGCAGTCTCGCTACCTAGGATAATCTGTTGCGGGATTTTCTTGTAATTCTCTTGATATTTGTGCGGACGATAATTAAATCCGGCTACGTCCATCACGGCAGCCATATTGTTATTAACTACGGCATCGGGAGCGTCCATCCCTTGAGTGACGGGACGTGTAGGGTCTTCACGATGGCAGATGTCTTGCAGGAAGCGGGAGAGTTTAGGACCACGGTCACCGTTCCACTGGTCGGGAACTTCATTACCGATACACCACATCACCACACTGGGACTGTTGCGGAACTGATGAAGCAGATTTATTAAATCCTTCTCCACCCATTCATCGAAAACCTTGTGATAACCATTCTGCAATTTAGCACCTTTCCATTCATCAAATGATTCTGCCATTACCATCATGCCCATCTCGTCACAAGCACGAATCAATTCCGGTGCAGGCATATTGTGAGAAGTACGGATGGCGTTGCAACCCATATCTTTCAATATACGTATCTGCCGACGGATACCGGCTTCATTGGCAATGCCACCCAAAGGACCTAAATCATGATGATTGCATACACCCTTGAACACAGTACGTTCTCCATTCAGATAAAATCCTTTGTTCGGGATGATTTCGATAGAACGGATACCGAAGGGTGTAGTATATTCGTCTTTCAGCGTATTTCCTTCATAAACCTTGGATACGGCAGAATAGAGTGAAGGTGAGTCGGGCGACCAAAGCAAAGGAGCATCCACCACGAAATTCTGTTCAAAGACTTTTCCGTCATACTTAGTCCCCTTTTTCTCATTGGTGGCTACTACTTTTCCGTTGGGAGCTTTCAGTTCGGTCACGATACGGTAATCGGTAAATGACTTGCCGGAAGGAAACTCAAGACTGGTCTTTAAGTTTACTTTGGCGAATTCCTTTTTCACGACAGGAGTAGTCAGTTGCGTTCCCCATGTCGGGATATGGGCGTCCTCGTTAATCACCAGATGAACATTCCGGTAAAGCCCTGCTCCCGGATACCAGCGTGAAGATTCGTTTTCGTTTTCCAGACGGACGGCTAATGTATTTTGCCCGTTCGCTTTCAGGTAAGGGGTGGCGTCGATGCAGAATGAGTTATAGCCATAAGGCCAGTAACCCGCTTCTTGTCCGTTGATATACACACGGGCGTGACTCATGGCACCGTCAAGGATAAGGGTTGCTTTCTTGCCGGAAGAGAATCCAGGAGCCTCAAAATTCAGGCGATACCAGCCCACTCCGACAAAAGGGAGTCCGCCTGTACGTCCTGCGTGTTCCATTGCTTCCTTCTGACCATCTTGGGTGATAGCCACTTTCTGTTTGTCATTGTCGATACTGAAAGGACCATAGATAGCCCAGTCGTGCGGGACGGTAACAGATTGCCATTTGGCATCATTATACTCTTTCTGACTGAAATTCTTGTTGTCTTCGCGGGTAAATTTCCATCCCTTTTCAAAGGTCTGTTCAGTGCGCACTTGTGCGACTGTAAATGCTGGTAAAGCTGCTAATAGAGCTACTGCGATTTTAAGATATTTATTCATAAATATAGAGGGTAAATATTGTAATATAGGGGGTAAAGATTGTTTTTCATTTTGATTTTTGAGTTATATGTCGTCTTTCGCTTCGTCTTTTGTTTCGGGGGAGTTCAGACTGCTTCCGCAATATTTGCAAAATTCCGCATTGTCTTCATGACCGGAACGGTGGCAATTGGGACATTCCTTGTCCTTTCTTCGTTTATAATCTTTCATCATCGAAGCCGATACGATACCTGTCGGCACGGCGATAATGGTGTAACCGATAAGCATCACACAGGCAGAAAGGAACTTCCCCAAACCGGTGACAGGAGTGATGTCTCCGTAACCTACAGTAGTCATGGTGACAATTGCCCAGTAAATGCTGTTCGGAATATTGTTGAACTGTGACCCGGGATGCGTGCCTTCAATCATATACATCAACGTGCCGATAGAAGTAACCAAAATCACAACAAACAGAAAAAATACCGCAATCTTTTTGCTGCTCTCGCGCAGGGCCGTGAGCAGCCGTTCGCCTTCGTTTAGAAAGTTGAACAACTTGAATACACGAAACACCCGTATCAGCCGGAAAGCGCGTATGATAAGCAGGTAGCGTGCACCCGGGAAGAGTAGCCCGATATAGAGTGGCAGGGTAGCCAACAGGTCAACGATGCCGAAAAAACTAAGAACGTATTTCCGGGGATGGGGCGAGCAATAAATTCTCGTCAGATACTCGAACGTGAAGAAAGCGGTGAAAAGATATTCCAGCACGACAAACGGAGTCGTCAGGTATGAAGGAAGTTTCAGGCTTTCGATAATGACGAGTAGCACGCTGACCAGGATACAGCCGATAAGAATCACATCGAACAATTTCCCTGTGGGGGTATCCGATTCGAAAATGATGACGTATAACTTTCGTTTCAGTTTCTCGTCATGCAGAAAACGTTGGATTCTTTCTTTCAGTTTCATAATAAAGAAAAAATGGTGTTAGTCAATCACCCAATTCTTGTTGTAGGCAACAGTCTTTTGCGGGTCATAATACATTCCTTCCTGTGTGGGGATATGGAGAACATAGTTTTTACCGGTTTTGTTTTTCAGCGAAGTGTCGCGCAGCCACGGGTTAGCGTCACGGAGTTGCGCATAAGTGATACCTTGTTGTTTGGCAAAATCGCTCAGGCTGTCGATGGGAGTGCTGACAGTCACTTTCTTGTACGGAATAGCCGGGTAGAGATGTTCTCTTTTCAGCAGGAATCCATAACGTTGCGGGTTGCTTAATATCTCTTTGGCAGCGAGCAAACGGAACATATAGCGTGACGTTTCTTCCACCAGCCATAAGTCCATGGCATGGCTTGCCAGTTGCCTGTCGAGTTGGGAAGAGATGCGAGCCTGTCCGGCATTATATGCAGCGGACACTGCCATCCAGTCGCCATATTTGTCATACGCCTGTTTGAAATACTTGCAGGCGGCAACGGTTGCTTTTTCGATGTTGTAACGTTCGTCCACGTTATCATTCACTTCCAGTCCGAATTCCCGTCCGGTGGCGGGCATGAACTGCCACAGTCCGGCTGCTCCGGCAGGAGAGCGGGCGATGTTGTTCAGGTTACTTTCAATCACCATCAGATATTTAAAATCATCAGGAATACCGTTCGCTTTCAATATCGGTTCCACGATAGGGAAGTAGCGGTTGGCACGCTTTATCAGAAGCATGGTTGTAGAGTGCATATAGGTGAATGCCATCATTTCGCGGTCCATCCGTTCGCGGCGGTCATAGCGGCGAAGGTCGATGGTGGTTCCGTCGAAAGTGACTTGGGTGGGCACGGTGGGAGAGGTGACGCAGTAGGGCACTTCCGACTTGGCCGAATGTTGTTCATTGACATGGCTGCTACCTATCAGAGTAGGGATAGTGGCACCAATGCAGAACATTGATATAAGAGTTAGGATATAGTTGATTTTAGTTTGTTTCTCCATTTTAATTCTTTATTTAATTTAAAATAGGCAGCCTTTTAGCATAATTCATACCTGAAGCAATCCATGCCTAAGGCAATTATGCTGCAAGGAAACCTTGCTCCGGCACTACACCGATTGCAAAGATAATCTCATTTTGCTTTTTTCAAAGAACTTTTCTTGCATTTTATACGTTTTTCTAGTATAGTTAAATACACAATAGAATCAAGATGAATATAGCAATGACCGGAGCTACCGGATATATAGGTAAACATCTCTCCAACTATCTGACCGAAAAGGGCGGACATCGCATCATTCCTTTGGGAAGGTCGATGTTTCGCGAAGGTATGTCCGGACATTTGATTCAGACGTTGGCACATTGCGATGTCATTATCAATCTGGCGGGTGCGCCGATTAACAAGCGTTGGACACCGGAGCACAAGCAAGAACTTTTTGACAGTCGTGTCATCGTCACGCACCGCATAATCCGTGCGCTGAATGCCGTGCGGACGAAACCGAAGCTGATGATTTCCGCTTCAGCCGTAGGGTATTATCCTGCGTTGGCGGAAGTGGACGAATATATCCGTACCCGTGGAGACGGCTTCCTGTCCGACCTTTGTTATGCATGGGAAAAAGAAGCCAGACGCTGTCCCGAACATACGCGGCTCGTCATCACCCGTTTCGGGGTCGTGCTTTCACCGGACGGTGGGGCGATGCAACAGATGCTCCGTCCCTTGCAGGCAACGAAGATTGCCGCTGCCATCGGTCCCGGTACCCAGTCTTTCCCGTGGATAGATATGCGCGACCTTTGCCGTGCCATGGAATTTTTTATCAGTCATGAGGAGACACGCGGTGTATATAACCTGGTTGCTCCGCAACAAATCTCCCAATATACTTTCGCCCGTGAAATGGCGAAAGCCTACCACGCGTGGGCAACAGTCGTCGTTCCTCAAACAGTCTTTCGAATACTCTATGGGGAAGCCGCTTCTTTCCTCACGTCCGGTCAGCGGGTGCGTCCTACGCGCCTTCGGGAAGCGGGATTCCATTTCACTGTCCCCAGCGTAGAACGGCTTTTCAAAGGAACAGACCACAGTACCGTCCGAATCCTCGACTTGAACCGCTATATGGGGCTTTGGTATGAAATAGCCCGCTACGAGAACCGCTTTGAACGTGGACTTGTCGATGTGACCGCCACCTACACACTCCGTCCCGATGGCACTATTCGTGTAGAGAATCGGGGATGCAAGCGCAACTTCCCCTATGATATTTGCAAGACCGCCAACGGTCATGCCAAGATACCTGACTCCTCGCAGCCGGGTAAACTGAAAGTTTCTTTCTTTCTCAACTTCTATTCAGACTACTATGTACTGGAACTGGATGGAGAGAATTATAACTATGCACTTGTAGGCAGCAGTACCGACAAGTATCTCTGGATACTGAGCCGGACACCGCAACTGCCGGAAGAGATAAAGAAAAAACTCGTCACCGCTGCCGAACGCCGTGGTTACGATACAAACCGATTGCAATGGATCGAGCAATTCTAAAAAAACAAGATTATGGATTACGAAATTATTCATCAGCCCGAACAGAAACTGTTCAAGACAGAAGTAGACGGTCGCACCGCCTTTGTACAATATCGCCTTTTAGGTGATTCTTTCGACATCATTCACACGATTGTTCCCCGTCCGATAGAAGGTCGCGGAGTAGCTGCTGCATTGGTGAAAGCCGCTTATGACTATGCGTTGGCTAACGGAATGAAACCGAAAGCCACCTGCTCATACGCCGTGAGGTGGTTAGAACGTCACCCGGAATTTTTAGCGGTTCGCTCTGTTATCCATTCGTCTTTACAGGCAGGCGTTTCCACAACCAACGGGGAATCATTTTCCAAAAGAAGACAAGAATCCGATAACGCCAGTCGATAACTACTACCCGCCTTTTATGTTTCAGGGCACAGGTAATATGCCATCCCACCTTTTCCGCTTTCATCAGCATCGGATAATGCTTCCCGTCGTTCAATAAATCGGTGGCTACAAATCCGGGACGAATATCGGTGAAATGAATTTTCAACTTCTGGAGATGTGCAAGTTGTTCAAGGGCATCAATATATGTATTCTGAAAACGTTTGGTTGCCGAGTAGGCAGGAGCGACGCCAAGACCTTTCGTTCCTGCAATGGAACTGATGACCGCCAGATGTCCGCCACCATTTTTCTTGAAATATGCAAAAGCGGTATCCACCATGCGGGTAAATCCCTCTACATTGGTACGTGCTGTGTTCAGCTCCATTTCCATATCCAGCTTCATGTTTTGGAAACCGATGCCGGAACTAAGAAGGAACAAGTCCATGCCGCCTGTTTTTTCTATCAGTACGTTCAGTTTCTCCGCCGCATCTTCCAGGGTTACGTCCAATGCCTGGATTTCGATTTGGTCGGGTGCAACCCGTTGCAGGGTTTCGAGGGCGGATTGTCGTCTGCCTGCTATTCCAATCTGCCAGCCTTCCAGTAACAGGCATTTTGCAACTTCTTGCCCGATGCCGGAGGTGGCTCCTATAATAATGGCTCGTTTCATTAGAAATATATATGTTTAGATTAACGTTGTTTTCCTATAAATCCAGCAAATGCCGGATAGCTTCCCAGGGTGCATACAGCAACATTCGCGGGCCGGAGAAGCGCATTACCTGCCGCATCCGTTCACGCATTGCCGGTTTGTAGCAATGTACCGTGCACTTCTTGCACGAACTCTTCTTCTCCCCAAACGGGCAATGGTCGAGACGCGCGTGTGCATAGCGGAGCAACTCTTCGCAATCAGGGCAAAGGGCGGTATTCTTCTCCTTTTTGCGGCAGTAGAGCCGAATCATCAGTTCTACGGTTCTCTTCTCGTGTGTGATACGTTGTTTTTTCATCTTCTCTTTTTGAACTGTACAAAGATAAGGAAGATTACAGAGAATTTATCCAATTCTGTTTTGTATCTTTGCGGCATGAGAAAGTTATTATGTCCGCAATGTAAGATTGCTGCCCTATATGTAAAGAACGACCGGAATGAAAGGTTGTTGGTCTATGTGATGGAAGATGGAGAAATTGTACCCAAGAATCCGGCAGATTCCATGGAGGGGTTCGATTTGACAGAAGTCTATTGTTTAGGCTGTTCATGGCATGGCTCTCCTAAAAGACTGGTGAAAAGATAAGGTAATAGATTCTCTTTTGCCCAGTGCGATGTTTGAAAGAGGGCGGAAACTTAAAAATCCGGTTCTTTCTGTATGCAGATGATGTCTCCGTAGACAGGATGGCGGAATTCTATGTACTCGGCATGAAGATAGAGCCTGTCCGCTTTCTTGCCATAAAGTTCGTCTCCAAGAATGGGGTAGTCCAACCCTTTCGGATGGGCGGCATGTACACGTAACTGATGGGTGCGTCCGGTCAGCGGATAGAAGGCGATGCGGGTATATTTCTCTGATTTTGCGATTATCTGATATTCAGTAACAGCCTCTTTCCCGTATTCTTCACTTACTATCTGGCGGGGACGGTCGAGCGGGTTCAAACAGAGAGGAAGTGAGATTATTCCTGTCTTTTCGGTCTCTGCTATAACCCCGTCCAGTAAAGCGATATATCGTTTTTTTATGCTCCTGTTCTCGAACTGTGCCTGCAAATGCCGGTGCGCTTCTTTTGTCTTGGCGACAAGCAATAATCCCGAAGTCGCCATATCGAGCCGGTGTACAATCATAGGCCCTGTCGCATCGGGATACTTTTTCTTCAAACGGTGATAAACGGAATCCATATCCTCTGTCTTTCCCGGAACGGATAACATTCCCGCCGGTTTATTGATTACCAATAACCACTCATCCTCAAACACGATTTCCAGTCTCGTATCTTTATGAACATTATCCAATAACGGATTCTCGTCTACTTCCAACCCCTGAAGCATATGTTGTAGAATCGGCTCACATTTCCCCTTACAGGAAGGGTAGTAATAACCATGATGCCTGATTTCATTTTTCGGAGAATCCCCCCACCAAAACTCAGCCATAGCCAACGGCTTTAGTTGATGAAGATACGCATATTGCAGCAACTTGGGCAACGCGCACTCACCTGCACCGCCGGGCGGTACTTTCCGTACAGTCTGCTCAAAAATAGTACATAAGTCTTTCACTTCTCCTCTCGCATTCAACATCCGAAACTCTCCGAACAGCTTTTGCTGCAAAGCCGCCGAACGTTCTTTCCGTTCTGCTTTCAACCTTTCTATTTCATCCTTGAAACGATTAACTTCCGCTTCTCTCTCTTCCAACCGCTTTTTCCAATACTTCTCCTTTCGCTTATATTCAGCTTTCTGATATTGGCTTTCCCGAATCAAAATAGCTTGTTCTTCTTCGGAAATCCCGTTTGGAGACTGGCGTCGAATCTCTCTGACCTCCTTCGCGGCTTTTAGTTCCGCCTTGGCTTGATTCAACTCCGCCTGTGCTTGTTCGGTTTCTATCTCTCGTTTTTCTTTCGCCTCAAGATAGGAGGTACTACTCTCTAACTCATTGATGCGGATATTGATAGCAGAAATCTGTTCTTCCTCAATCTTGAAAAATCCTTGCGGTTGCAGCAGGTCATAAACAGGAGGAACGAAATAACTATGCAGGTTCTTTCCTGCCAAATTGCCGGAAAAGGCGGCTAAATAACCTATCCTGCTTTCTTCGTCCGTACCTTCTTCTTTGGCTTTATCCGTAGTTCCTTCCGTTTCCTGCACCACAACCAAAACCCCGAACATCTTTCCAAGAGCTAATTCTTCCTGCCATTCCTTTCGGCTTGCGATATACTCTTTCACTTCCTCTGCCGCCAATACGCACAACGGATGGGGCGTATAATGGAAAGGATAAGTGAATTTCGCCGGTAGCGCAATGTGTGAAACGGGCTTTTTGAAAAAATGTATCATCGGTTTATATTTGAATGTGATTATTGGTGCAAAAGTAAGGTAAATCCGCGAATTTTGTTCTATATTTGTTTTGGAGTTTGAATGAAATAAAGCGAATGTTTGAGCGAGTATAAAATGGATAGGATAGAAGAAATACCAAAATTTGCTTTCGTAGGCAACAGTCATATGGCATTTTGGGCGTTGAATATTTATTTCCCCCAATGGAAATGCCTGAACTACGGTGCTCCCGGTGAGGGGCTGGCTTATGTAGAATCCTTCTCGGCGGATACTTCCGACTGTCGGGTAATTATACAATTCGGCACGAACGACATTTACGGACTGAACGAAGAGAATGTGGACGATTATGTGGAACGTTACGTGAAGGCGGTTCTTGCCGTTCCCTCACTGAAGACGTATCTGTTCTGTATCTTTCCACGAAATGATTACGATGATTACAGTACGGTAGTAAACAAATTCATCCGTATGCTCAATCAGAAAATACACGAGAAACTGCAAGCAACGGATATTATCTACCTCGATGTATTCGACCGCCTGTTGCTGGACGGCAGGCTGAATCCGGATTTAACCATCGACGACCTGCATCTGAATGGCAAAGGTTACAGTATACTGGCCGAAGCTGTGAAACAAGCCGTCGGTTTATGAGTGATACCCGACTTCTTTTGTTGCTGCTTTTATCGTAAAAATAGATGGCATATCAGTTTATTTTTCCTAATTTTGCCGTCAATTAATAGATTAATAACCCCCATAAAGCGATAAGACTATGGAAAAAGTAATTATCAATTCGTACGAAGAATTTGAAAAACTGGTAGGTAAACAAATAGGCGTTTCTGATTATGTGGAACTCTCTCAGGAACGTATCAATCTTTTTGCAGATGCGACACTGGACCACCAATGGATTCACGTAGATACGGAACGTGCCAAAGTGGACAGCCCTTATCATAGCACAATAGCTCACGGTTATCTGACATTATCCATGCTGCCGTATATGTGGAACCAGATAATCCAGGTGAACAACCTGAAGATGATGATTAACTACGGCATGGATAAGATGAAATTCGGTCAGGCTGTGTTGGCAGGACAGAGCATCCGCCTGGTGACTACGCTTCATTCATTGACCAATCTCCGTGGTGTGGCAAAAGCTGAAATCAAGTTTGCCATCGAAATCAAGGACCAACCGAAGAAGGCACTCGAAGGAATCGCCGTATTCTTGTACTATTTCAATTGATTTAGTTCACGAATAACATAAATAAAGAAGCTGTTTCTTTGACGGGAGACAGCTTCTCTTGTTTTTGATATGTTCTACTTCTTAGCTTTCATCGCCTTTAGTGTATTCCACATCTTCCTTTGAGAAATGCGTACAAACCCATAATGCCTGATAAGAGACAATCTCGTCCTCGTCAAAGATAAATTGATAAACTTCTTCTCTGAGCTGTCCGTTATCTTGTATGAAGTGAAGTATCTCTCTGATATCTTCGATATGCACACGCTCGGATAATTTTGCACGCAGGTTCATGTGGTTTTCTTTTTGGTTAACTTTCACTTTCTTGGATATTCGCTTCTTTCAACTGTAAATGCAGAATCGGATAAGGTTTACCCATACCGTCCGTTTCGTCCCTTCCGGTGATTTGGAATCCCATATGAAGGTAAAAACTGAGTGCTTTTTCATTCTGTTCGTTTACGTCTACTTTGTCCATCTGTTTTTTCTGGGTAGCATATTCCAGTAACCGCTTGCCATATCCTTTTCCCTGCTCATCGGGATTTACGAATAACATCTCGATGAGTTCGTCGCTCAGTCCCATAAAAGCCACAATCTTTCTACCGGCATTCCGGATAATGTATAGTTCTACCGCCGGTAAATAGTGATTACGTACCAGCGGCTTGTAAAATTGGATATGTTCTTCCGTGAGGAAATGATGCGTGTGGCGTACCGATGCTTCCCAGACTTCCAGAATCTCCTCGTAATCCTGCGGGGTAGCCCGGCATATATTAGGAAGATAGTAACACAAATGGTCGAATATATTCCCGTTGTATGTCAGTTCCGCCTGATGCAGCACGCCCTCATAGATAAAACCGTTCCGTTCGAGCACCTGCTGCGACCGCTTGTTGTGCGGGTAACAATTGGCAGTGATGAGGCTGAGTTGCAGTTCGTAGAACCCGTAATTGAGTACAGCCTGCACCGCTTCCGTCATATATCCTTTGCCCCAATACGCTTCGTCAAGCCAGTATCCCAGCATACGCACCTGCGGATTTTCCCGCTTCGGGTCGGGGACGATTCCGATGGAACCTATAAGTTGCCGCGTATCTTTCAGTGTCATCGCCCAAATATTCTCCTGGCCGATAAACACATTCTGAAGAATCTCCCGCGACTCCTCTATCGTCTTATGTGGCGCCCATCCTGCATTATTACCCAAGTTCGGGTTTTGGCAACAGGCAAAGAAAGCTTCCGCATCCTCTTCTTGGAAAGGGCGGAGTAGCAGCCTTACCGTCTCAAGGCTACGGGGCGTCACAGTTTCCCCTGTTTCAGTTTTCTTCTCCATCTTCTTTCTTATATACACATTCTATACGGTTCCCGTCCGGGTCAAGGACTACACTTTCAAAATAACCGTCTCCCGAAGTACGCGGCTCACCTGCAATGGTGTAACCTTCGGAACGCATCTCTTCCGTGAAACGAAGTACTTCCGCTTGGCTGGGAAACGTGAAAGCGAGATGCGTCAGACCGATTCTGTTTTCTTCCACCGCCGTATTCTGTACATCGGGGCGGCTCATTAGTTCCAAAGAAGGTCCTTCACCGAAAGATATGAAGTAAGACTCGAACCCTTTCTTAGGATTCACATATTTCTCATTGCTTTTCCCACCCAGAAAGCGGACATAGAACTCTTTCAATTCTTCCAACTGAAAAGTCCAGATAGCGATATGATGTAGTTTCATTTTAAATCTGATTTTCTTTTTATCGTTATGGCTGTTAACTATTATTCCCTCTTTATTTAGCTGACTGCATCACATATTCATAAACGATACGTGAAATATCAGCGATAATCTTACTGTTGTCCGCAAAACTCTCTTCAGAATCTTTTATGAAGACAGCTATGCTGTAAGCGCGTCCGTCAGGCAAAAGAACAAAACCGATATCGTTGCAACCAATCTGTTGCCCTTTGGCATTCAAATCTCCCGTCCCCGTTTTATGCCCCACTATCACTCCTTTATCCAATAAAGGGGCGACCAGACGGTCTTGTCCGGTCTGGCACTCTACCATTGTCTGCCAGATAAAATCCTTATATTCTTTGGCAAACAACGGCTCCCGCCGGAAAATCTCCAGTAATTCGGCAGCAGCCAACGGAGTACTCCAGTTTTGATAACACAAATCCAAATCTTCGTGCATGGCAGTCTCCGTACCGACGATGGCACAATCTTGAATACCTAACGAATGGATGTATTTATCTACTGCATCAGGTCCTCCCTGATAATCAAAAAGTATATCGCAGGCATTGTTGTCGCTCTGCTGAAGTGTGTATCTTAGCAGGTCGGCAATGCTCATTTCAATTCCCCCTTGCGGATACTTATCCCGTAGGGGACTATACGTATCCGGCTTTAAATCAGATTTCTCTATCGTCAACAGAGTATCCAATGACTGATTGTGTTTTCCCATATAATCAGCCAGTGCCAAGGCCTGATGAAACTTAAAGACACTCATCAAAGGATAATGAGTTTTATTATTAACAGTTACCGTATCTTTTCCATCTATGATGACGGCAATGCCAATTTCAGCTTTCTTATCTTTGATAGCCTCTTTCAATAGCGTCTCAAGAGGGACACTTTGGCAGGAGAACAACAGAACGGGGATTAAGCAAAGAAACACAATGAATGAGCGCATAATCAATCTTCTTTTTTTATAGGTTACTAATTCTCTATCGAAGTCACAAAGGTATGAATAGTAATTTGAAAAAGTGAGGATGATATCCTAAATTCTGTTATAACAAAATTGTAAACAAAGAAATTAGGTTTCATATGCTTTTTCCGTTATATTTGTGGAATCTTGTTACTTTACAATTTATAGTAACGGAAATCTATACAAGTAATCGTTATTAAAAGATAAAACTAATATGAGCACTTTTCGTTCCATAGAAGAACTGGTCAAGAGTCTCGACCGGGAGAAAGAACTTCTGAAAGAAATGTTTGCCAAACGGAAATCTCTTTCGTTCCGTTACGATTATGCGCTTGAAATGACGGAATACAAGGAAGAGCGTATCCGCTATCTGATAGACTATGGAGTCATCCGGGACACTGGTGATTTTCTAGAAATGGAGGATATTTATCTGAAATTCTTTGAAGATGTGCTCGAAGTGAATGAAGAAATCAATGTCTCTTTCGTACAGGATTACCTGACGCGACTGAATGAAAATATTGACTATTATCTGAAAGAGAATAACGAGCAACGTAAATACAACTACCAGCGTGAAGTGAAACGCTGTCTGAAAAACATCGCTCTGACTACAGTTCGCAATGTGATGGACTTGAAAAGGAACATGGATAATACTTATAAGAACGAACCGAATTATAAGATAAAGAAAACCAAACTCGTCCGGCTTGATGAGAAACGAAATAATATTGCCCTGCTGATCCGTAAAAGTGAGGAATTGATAGACTACGGACAGCCTGTTTTCTTCCGGGTGGCGATGGATGTACAGATGCGGAATGTAGTAAGTGACGTAAAACTTCAGTTAAATGACTCGTACCATAACCTGATTGAAATCCAGAAGCAAATCATCCATTATCTGAATCTGATAGATTATCAGAACCGTATCCTTGAGAAAGTAAAGAAACTGAAGTACCTGAAAGACCAGTTCTTGTTGGAAGAACATACAAGTATCCGTTCTGTTGCTGCACAAAAAAATCCCGTTTGGATGGAGCCGCAGGTCGGTTATCGCATCAAGCTTTCCATTGATAATCTACGGACTTCCGATGAGGCTTTTCAGATATTGAAGAAACTTGTCGCGCGGCAGAAAAATACTCCGAAAGGAATGAAACAATTGGCAGATGCCATTCCAGAAGGATACTTGGATGGGCAGTCGCAAATGATAGATACCGTAAACTTGCAGGAGGTGCATAATTCATTTATGGCGTCCAGCACCCATCTGTTCTCTTTTGTGATGAACTATCGCTACCGGAAAGAGGTGACACGTGGAGAGAAATTAATTTTTTTCTGCCAACTGGCATCACAGTATGCCGACGAACTTCGCTTTACGGATACTTATGAAATCTCCGATGAAGTGGAATACCCTTTAATATATGCCAAATGATGTATGCTGAATGCTAAAAACAGATGACCATGAAATACACTGAAGAAATATTTAATATACTTAGCAAAGGGGGATTCATTTCTTCCAATAGTGTCTCTACCCAAGTGAAACGCTTGTATGATGCCATTGAGGAGGATTTGCCCGATTATTATGATTACTATAAAGGTATCGGTTTTTATCTGGAAGGTGGTGACGGTTATTACTACTTTACTCGCAAGGAATCGAAAGTCGATTTGGAACGTAAACTGGAAGCAATTCAGAAGTGGATTGATTACCTGAGTTTCCTGAAAACCTATCATTCGGCATTCGGCCCGGGTTTTCTGTTTCGTGCTGCTGATATTGAGATTCAGATAGGATGCGATATCGAACTGAAAGAAAAGGCAACCAAACTGTTCTCGGATAAGAAGAAATATGATGAAGTTGTCGGCAAACTGCTGAAAGAACTGGAGAGTATAGGACTGATAGAGAAAGAAAACGAACTCGATGGGACGTATAAAGTATTGTCGGCTTTCCATTATATGGAGGACTTGGTTGATTGTATCACAATTTCAGAGGAGGTGCAAGATGAGATACCTGAATAAGATTATTTTTCTGAACAGTGCCCATATTCCGTATGCGGAAGTGAAGTTGGATGGGAACGTACATTTTATAGGTACGCAAGGTGTCGGTAAGAGTACGCTGCTCCGTGCCATCCTATTCTTTTATAATGCTGACAAACTAAGACTAGGCATTCCGAAGGAGAAGAAAAGCTTCGATGCTTTTTACTTTCCATACGCCAATTCTTACATTATCTATGAGGTGATGCGGGAGAATGGGGCGTATTGTGTGGTAGCTGCCAAATCCCAGGGACGGGTGTTTTTCCGTTTTATTGATGCGCCATTCCAACAGGACTGGTTTATTGACGAGCATAATGTGGTACATTCCGAATGGGGACGTATCCGCGAACACATCGGCGCGAAGATTCAGATTACTGCACAAGTGACTAGCTATGAGATGTATCGGGACATCATCTTCGGTAATAACCGCAAGCATGAAATGATACCCTACCGCAAGTTTGCCATTGTGGAAAGTGCAAAATATCAGAATATTCCCCGTACGATACAGAACGTCTTTTTAAATTCCAAACTGGATGCCGATTTTATAAAAGATACCATTATCCGTTCGATGAGTGATGAGGATATCTCTGTTGATTTGGATTTCTATCGTAGCCAGATAAAGGAATTCGAGCAGGAATACAGGGACGTGATGCTTTGGTTTACAAAGAACAAGAATGGAGAAGTGCCTGTCCGGAAGATGGCGGAGAAAGTAATGAACGCCTATCGTGACTTGATTTATACCCAAAAGCAGATTGGTGAAGGGCGTGCGGAGCTTAACTTTGCGGAGAAACAGGCTTTACATGAGATTCCGTTAGTGAAGGAAGAACAGACTAAAGCGGAGACGGAACGTGAACGGTTGCTGCGGCTTATGGGTGAACTGCAACAAAAGTACACCAATGAGCGTGATGGCTTGATTAGGGATATAGGTATAATAAACGATTTGCTCAAAAAGATACGTGAGAAACGTCTGCATTACGAGCAGATGCAGATTGAAGAAATCATCAAACGGGTATCTTGCGAAGAATTATTGGTTCAGGAACTAGAACAAGTCCGGAATATGAAATCGGAACTGACAAGGGCTTATGAGGATGTATTGAGTAAGTACCGGTTGCTGTTTGAGAAACTGGAAACAGATTTCCATACTTTTGAGAATAGCCAGCAAGCACGGATAAATGTTCGGAATGCGGAGATTGCCGGCAAGCAGGAGGAGTTGATGCAACAGCTCCGTGTGGAAGAAGAAAAAGTAAGAGCAACGCAAGAAGAGAAAGTGCAGACAGTGGATAATCGTATCCGGCAGTTGCGCGATGAACAGGCACAGTGTAACCTGAAACTTCAAAAGGTGAAATACGAGCATCCCCATCAAAAAGAAATGTCCGATTGTGAAGACGGTATCAACGAACTGCGCAAAAAGGATAAGGAACTGGAACTTGGCATCCGTCAGCAGCAAGGAGAAATAAAGCAGTTGAGACAGGAGTGTGAATGGAAAGTGAAAGAATTGAAATGGGAATTTCAGGCAAAGATGGAGACCGTTCGTAAAGAGCGGAGCGCGATTGAAGAACAGTTGCAAACATTGGATGCCTTGATTGAGAAACGAAAAGGTTCGTTGTGCGAATGGTTGGAGAAGAATAAACCGGATTGGCAGGAGACGATAGGCAAGGTGGCGGATGAGGAACTGGTGCTGTACAACAATGAACTGCAACCTCAATTAGTGAATAAGGAAGCTACTTTGTTCGGCGTTTCACTCAATCTGACAGCCATCGAGCGTTCTGTCCGCACTCCCGAGGAAATGAAGCAGGAGCGCGACAGGCAACAAGCAGCCCGGCAACTCTGTATCGACCGTCTCACCCGACTGACGGAAGAAGAGGCGGAAGCTGTTTCTTCTTTGGAGAAGAAGTATTCGAAACAAATACATAGTATTTTGGAAGAACAACATCTGATGGAAGCCGAGCGAATGCAGATTCCTGCAAAATTGAAGAATTTGCAGGCTGATTACGCCTCGTGGAAGACGAAAGAGGAGGAATGGAAAAGAGGTTGTGTCGAAGAATTACAGGCGCAACTGAATGATATCGGTCATCGTCTTTATGTGGCGGAAGGCGAGAAGGAGAAGCATTTGGCGGAACGGGAAAAACTGCTGAAAGCCTGCCGGAAAGTGTATAATGATAGTCGGACTGAGCTTCGAAAGGAACTGGAAGAATTCAGTGCCGGTGTTCGGCAAGAGATAGAGCGGATGAAACAGCAAACTGAGGAGCGGAAAAAGGAATTGAAGCAGGCGCAGGAGAATGAATTGAATGGAAAGGGTGCTGATACGGTCACTATCCGCAAGTATGATGACAGGCTTGCCGAAATAAATAAAGAATTGGATTATATTGGCAAATCCCGTTCGCAAGTTCTTTATTATGAAAAAGACAAAGAGGAACTGTTTGATAAAGAACCTGCTACGCGAAGCCGGAAGAAGGAATTGGATGCGAAGTTGGTTGCATTGAACGAACGTTTCGATCTGAAAAAGGAAAAGTTGCAAGTTCAGAAAAAAGGGGTGGACGAGCACCTCGACCGAATTAGCAAGGAATTGCATTTATTGGAGGACGGGTTGAATAAAGTGGATATGTTTCGGAAAGATGAAACTTTCTGTCCGCCTTCTGTGACGGAAATAGGAGAGAAGCCTACCCGGAAAAGTTGCGATGTTATTGTGGAAGAATTGAAGTCTCTCATCGTATCCACTATCAGAAAAACAGAAGAATTCAAGAAAGCGGTGACGCAGTTCAATGGAAACTTCTCGTCAAAAAACACGTTTCATTTCCGTACGGAACTGGTTGGAGAACAGGATTACTATGATTTCGCTTCCAATTTGTGCGAGTTTGTGGATAATGATAAGATTTCCGACTATCAGAAACATATCAGTGAACGGTATACGGATATAATCCGCCGGATTTCGCAGGAAGTGGGAGGACTGACCCGTAATGAAAGCGAGATACACAGAACAATAAAGGATATCAACGACGATTTTGTCAAACGGAATTTTGCCGGAGTAATAAAGGAAATAGCACTTCGCCCGCTTCAGAGCAGCGATAAACTGATGCAGTTATTGCTGGAGATTAAGCGGTTCTGTGATGAGAACCAATATAATATAGGAAAGGTTGACTTGTTCTCGCAGGATTCCCGTGAAGATGTCAATGCGACGGCTGTCCGGCATTTGCTGTCGTTTATGAAATTCCTGCTTGACGAGCCGGGACGCAGACGGTTGGCGCTTGCCGATACATTTAAACTGGAGTTCCGTGTGAAAGAGAATGATAACGATACGGGATGGGTGGAGAAGATAGCCAATGTAGGTTCCGACGGTACGGACATTCTGGTGAAAGCAATGGTCAATATCATGCTGATTAATGTATTCAAAGAAAAGGCGTCGCGTAAGTTCGGTGACTTTAAAATCCATTGCATGATGGATGAAATAGGCAAGCTACATCCCAACAATGTGAAAGGTATTCTGGATTTTGCCAATTGCCGGAATATCTTGTTGGTAAACAGTTCTCCCACTACTTACAATGTGGAAGATTATCGTTATACCTATTTGCTGAGTAAGGACGGGCGGGCAAACACACAGGTTGTCCCATTATTGACCTATAATAAGGTAGAAAAATGAGTGGTAGTTTATTTACATTAGCAATGGCGAGGCAGGTCCTGAAAATGCTGGGCGGCGAGCTCGTACCTTACACAAAGTTTGCTGGACTGATAGCGAATAGATTAATGGATGAGGGAATCATCACTATTGTTCCCCGAGGGAGTATGCGTAGTTTTCGTATGATTGACCCGGAAGGTTGTCGTATTTATCTTGCTCAGAATTATACTTCCGGCATGGAGCTGGAAGATTGGATTGAGATGAAGAACTGTCCGGATGAAGTTTCACGTTCGGAGCAAGTGGCGAAGGCGGGGGACTCTAAACTGAGATATACCCGTACGTTCAAAGGTTTTCTCCTCAATTGTTATACGCCTATAGAAGCTACTTTTCATGGCGAACCATGTGTGCTTTCTCCCTTGCAAGGCACTTCCATCTTCATGCAGGATTACGAAGATTTCCGTATTCCTGAAGATGTTGTAGTGGTGGGTATAGAGAATGGAGAGAATTTCCAGCATATCCGTGCCCAAAAGTATTTGTTTGAAGGAATGAAAGTCCTTTTCGTGTCCCGTTACCCGCAATCGAAGGATTTGTGTAACTGGCTAAAGATGATTCCCAATCGTTATATCCATTTCGGAGATATCGATTTGGCAGGAATCTTCATCTTTCTGAATGAATTTTATGCTAAATTGGGCAATCGTGCGGAGTTTTTCATTCCTGCGGATGTGAAGAAACGCCTCAAGGACGGAAACCGGCAGCTTTATGATAATCAGTATTTGCGCTATCGGGCCATGTTGGTTTCTGACGAACGTCTAAGCCCATTGGTGGCAATGATTCATAAATATGGGAAAGCGTATGAACAAGAAGGATATCTAAAGAATTAAATTAGTCATATGATTACACTGGATAATTTTGAGAACTTTGTTCCTCTGGCATGCAGGAAACGGAATTTAGCAACTATTTCTCTTTCGGTGGAAATGTGCAGGTTGATATTTATGTGAAAGAACAGGATAATGAGCGTTTGTTCACCTTGTTGTCATCCGCTGAATATGATAGGTTGGAAGCATTGATGCGGTACGCTCATTATTTGAAGGATACTCATTCGGAACAGTTGATTGCTATGTATGCTTCTTTGCTGAATGACTATGCCGAGCAGAATATGGGACGGAGGGGAATCTGGTAAGGTTATATAAATATTGTAAACTCTGTATCATTTCATCTGTATGTTTTCCCATTCTTCCGACATCAATCAAGTATTGGATATCCTATTAAAACAGAAAGGAGAAAATACCTTATTCTCTATTCTTTATAGATAAATGGAATATGCGGGTTTATTTATTAATACTTATCAGTGTTTTCCCAAAAAAAGAAGAAAGCGGAGAAATTTCTCCATGTTCATCAAGGCATAGGCTTGTGTGGAAACGATGCTCTCATGTCTCAATAGCTGACTCGCCGAATTAGTTTGAACCAGGAATTCACCTCTCTATAAAATAAAAAAATGAAAAATATCTGTCATCTGTCACAAATTGTGTTCTAATTTACAGATTATAAGCACTTAATGGTGTGACAGCACAAGGTGACAGCAGTGTGACGGCAATAATGCTGTCACATAAGAAACAAAGAATACCGGAAAGATAGAACGTTCAATCGGCTGTCTCTATATCTCTGAATGGTGTCCTGTCTTGAAATCAATAGTGAAAAGTGGCGAAACTGTAGTTTCTGTATTGTTTGAAACTTTAGTTTCGTATGCTTGAAACTGTAGTTTCGATTACTTGAAACTTTGGTTCCAATTTATAGAAACAATAGTTCCTATTCGTTGGAACTATTGTTTCTATAAATTGGAACTAAAATTTCATGCAGGAGAAAATTAGTTGACCTGTAATTAATAACTTGTCATCCTTGCCGGTCTCGGATATTATGACTAACTTAGCAATCTCAACGATCATAAAGACGCTGACAAACATACTTATTATCAAATTAATGAAAATCACTCAATTTCGTAAGAACGAAGATACGATAGCGCTCAGCGTAATGGATCTTGATATACTGGTGAATAAGATAAAGACGGAAATAAAATCCCGTCCTGTTTCTACCTTCAGAGAGCATCTGCGATATACCCTTTCCGATAAACGGTGTATGTTTGCCGATAAACTCCCCCAAATAGTTCCCGCCGCCGAATTCCGAAAAGTAAACGGTCAGAAGCAGATGAAAACCTACAATGGTATGGTGGAACTGACTGTCGGTCCTTTATCCAATAAGTCCGAAATCGCTTTAGTGAAACGAAAAGCCTGCGAGCAACCGCAAACTCGTTGTGTTTTCGTAGGTTCAAGTGGCAAAACGGTGAAAATATGGACTACCTTCACCCGACCGGACAACTCCCTTCCCAAAACACAGGAAGAGGCGGAACTGTTCCATGCCCACGCCTATCGGTTGGCTGTGAAGTGTTATCAGCCCCAAATCCCGTTCGATATCCTTCCAAAAGAACCGACTTTGGAACAATATTCACGCTTATCCTACGACCCGGACATTATCTATCGTCCGGATTCGGTTCAGTTTTATCTCTCCCAACCGTCATCCATGCCCGAAGAAACCACTTTCCGCGAAGCGGTTCAGTCGGAAAAATCTCCATTGATCCGTGCCATGCCGGGATATGATGCTGAAATGGCTTTCCTGATGCTTTTCGAGGCTGCCTTGCGCAAAGCATACATCGATCTTAGGGAAGCGGGACTCGAATTGCGCGAAGACACATGGCATCCTTTAGTCGTACAACTGGCTAAAAACTGTTTTGCTTCGGGACTTCCCCAGGAAGAAGTCGTGAAACGTACCGTTTTCCATTTCTATATGCACAAACAGGAAGCGCTTATCCGACAAATGATTGGCAATATATATACCGAATGCAAAGGTTTCGGCAAGCATATCAGTCTGACCAAAGAGCAGCAACTCGCCTTGCGGACCGAAGAATTCATGAAACGCCGCTATGAATTCCGCCATAACACCCAAATCGGCGAGGTGGAATATCGTGAAAGGCTTTCTTTCCGTTTCCGTTTCAATCCTCTTGACAAACGTGCGCTGAACAGCATTGCCTTGGATGCGCAAATGGAAGGCATTCCGTTGTGGGACAGGGATATCAGCCGTTATGTCTACTCCAATCGCGTGCCCGTATTCAATCCGTTGGAAGATTTTCTCTACCGGCTTCCCGGGTGGGACGGCAAAGACCGTATCCGCGCGTTGGCAGCCACCGTTCCCTGTAAGAATCCGTATTGGACGGATTTATTCCACCGTTGGTTCCTCAATATGGTTTCTCATTGGAAAGGAAGCGATAAAAAGTATGCCAACAGTGTATCGCCCTTATTGGTCGGTCCGCAAGGAACGCGCAAATCTACCTTTTGCCGGAGCATAATGCCCCCTTCCGAGCGTGCCTACTATACCGACAGCATTGATTTCTCCCGAAAGAAAGATGCCGAACTTTATCTTAATCGTTTTGCGCTCATCAACATAGATGAATTTGATCAGGTGAGTTCGACGCAACAAGGCTTCCTGAAACATATTTTGCAAAAGCCTGTACTGAATGTGAGGAAACCCCATGGGAGTGCCGTGCTCGAAATGCGTCGTTACGCCTCGTTTATAGCTACGAGTAACCAAAAAGACTTGTTGACCGACCCTTCCGGTAGCCGTCGTTTTATTTGCATCGAAGTGACCGGAGTGATTGACACCAACCGTCCGATAGACTATGAGCAGCTTTATGCGCAAGCCATGTATGAATTGGAACATGGCGAGCGTTACTGGTTCGACCGGGAGGAAGAGAAGATTATGGTGGAAAACAACCGTGAATTTGAACAAGTTCCGCCGGAAGAGCAACTTTTCTTCCGTTATTTCCGTGCCGCGCAGTCGGAAGAAGGGGAGTGGTTGTCTCCTGCCGAGATTATGGAAGAAATCCAAAAAGGCAGTTCCATCCCGATGTCTGTCAAAAGGGTTAATTCTTTCGGGAGAATACTGAAAAAGCAGGAAATCCCTTCCAAACATACGCGTAGCGGTACACTCTATCATGTGGTAAGACTCATGAGCCGGTGACGGCAAAAAATGCCGTCACCTTGCTGTCACCTCTTGCTGTCACAGCCTTATCGGTTCATTACGAATGTATTAACTCCTAATCTGTGACAGATGACAGCAATTTACCAAATATACTCTTCTGTGTAGCGTTGGTAAGTTGGTTCTTCTTTGATTCCTTTATTGCGGAACAATTGTTTGATGTAGGCTTGGTCTTTAGGCATAAGTCCCCGTTCTCCACGATAAAACCTGTAATATCCTGTTTTCCCATAGTGTCCTATCAATTGTATTCTGATACTGACCGCATCTTCATAAGGGATTCTGTCGAGCAACCGTTTTAGCCCCCATGCCACATGAACTTTGACGGCAGTCTTGAAACATTCGCATTGGTTTCCATCCGCAGGATAACGTGCCGGATTAACGATGGAGATATAAAGGTAATCGGTTGTTTCATTTTGTGCAGCTATGTAGCGCAAGCATTTTGCGGCTTGCGGGCATCGGTCGTTGTAACAACGGGCGAATTTGTAGGGGACAGACGGGCTGTCGGATTCTTCTTTCATTTTGTAGGGATTCTTTTATTTGTGAAATATTTGGTTAATACGTTTATATACGGGAAAATATTCTTCACAAAAGTAGGGCTTTATTTTGGGAATGAGAAGCGTTTGGACAAATATTATTTGTATGTAATAGGAGTTTTTGTTGAGCTATATTTATTTCTCTGTGTCAGTATAAGTTTTGAGAAAGTATCTCAATAATTTCCTATCAGTTTTCCAAGGTGGAGATGATTTGCTTTTATGTTATCTATTTCCTGTTTCTTTTATTTGTATCTAATCCTCTAAGTTTTGATAGCTCTCCAATTTTAATAATTGCCATAGTAATTTGTTTTAGGGTGAAATTTTTAATTTAAATAGCTTGAGTACAAATATATTGAAAGAAAAGATATAAAGGGAAAAAGTCGTTCTCTTTTTCCCTTATATGGATTATTTTAATCCTTTAAACATTCTATCTATACACTTTTTCTTTTGTTCCATATTAGGATGAACATAAAGGTCGAGAGTCGTACTAATGTTGGAATGTCCTAAAATAACACTTACAGTTTTATAATCACAATTGCTTTCTATACAGCGTGTAGCAAAGCTATGTCTGAGTCCATGAAATTTTAATTCAGGGATATTCAAATCTTTCATAAGCCTTTTGTAGTAATTGCGATACGTTCTTGGTTCTGTCGGCTTTTCTTCATTAGTTAGAATATAATAATTACCATTCACTATCTTTTTTAATGGTTTTAAAATTCTGATTAATTCTTTTGTAATTGGGATTTCACGAATGGAGTTTTTGGTTTTTGGAGTATTAATAATAAGTTCCGTATGTCTTTTTTCTCCATCAATGATATAGATGCGTTCAATGGTTCTTTTTATAGAAATAATACCTAATTCAATGTTTATGTCATCCCATTTTAAAGCGCATACTTCTCCAATGCGTAGTCCGGTACTTAGACAGATATAAATACCTAAATTTTTGAATGTGAAATGTTCTTGGATAAAACTCATGATTCGTTTTTGATGTGAGATACTGAGTACTTCTAAATGTTGCTTTTCTTCTTCTGTTGGGAACCTAATTTCCCATTCTTTATAATCTAGAAATCCATGTTTTACCCCAAATTTCAATATCATTTTCAGTACAATAAGAATATCTTTAATGGATTTTTTACTTAATCCATTATTGAGCTTTTGAAGAGTAAATTCTTGAACTTTTCTTTCTTCTAACTCATACATCTCTCCAAATGTCGGATTAATGTGGTTTTCAAGAATTAATACGTACGCAGCAAATGTTGATTGTTTCACATATTGCTTTTTGTCTTCTTTCCAAAGTACGGAAATTTCTTTGATAGTTTTCTTTTGAGTCATACTTTTTATATTTTAGTTAAACAAAACGGGGTAAAGCTACGGGAATTGAGGATATAATTATTATAATGTTCCAAATTTGAGATTTCCGGAGTTTAGCGGGGAGTGGGAGAAAAACAATTTATCAAAGTTCTCTTCTAAAATTACGAAGAAGAATAAAGGTAATTTTATCAAAAATGTATTATGTAATTCTGCAAACTTAGGAATTATCCCTCAAAATGATTATTTTGATAGAGATATTGCAAATGCTGATAATACAGATAGCTATTATATTATCGAGCAGGGTGATTTTGTCTATAATCCGAGAAAGTCAACGGCTGCACCTTATGGACCGGTCAATATTTACAATGGAGAGAAACCTGGCATTATTTCCCCATTGTATCTTTGTTTCTCTGTTTTCAACATTTCACCAAGTTTTTTGTTCTACCGATTCAAAAGTTCTGTATGGCATCCTTATGTTTACTCCCATGGTGACACAGGAGTAAGATATGACCGTGTAAGTATCAAAGATGATGTTTTCTTTGATATGCCAATTTATACACCAACACAGAATGAACAAGAAAAAATAGCGACATTATTATCTTTGATAGATGAGCGCATCGCCACCCAAAACAAAATTATTGAGGATTTGAAGAAGTCAAAGTCTGCGATTAGTTTAAAAATGCTCCACTCTGATTCTTGGGAACAATTTAGGATTAAAGATATAGCCATAATAGGACGTGGTAGGGTTATTAGCTCTGTTGAAATTAGTCAACAAAAGAATCCTACATATCCTGTATATTCTTCTCAAACATCAAACGAGGGTATTATGGGCTATCTTGATGATTATATGTTTGAGGGTGAATACATCAGTTGGACAACTGATGGTGCAAATGCAGGAACAGTATTTTATCGTAATGGAAAATTTAATTGCACAAATGTTTGTGGCTTATTAAAACTTAAAAAAGGCTTTGATACTCATTTTGTTTCTTTGGTTTTAGCTGAAGCAACAAAGAAATATGTTTCGGTAAGCTTAGCTAATCCCAAACTAATGAATAATACAATGGGAAATATCCAAATCCGTTTGCCTAAGTTAGAAGAACAAAAAAGAATATCCATTGTTTTCAGAAGATTACATGAACTATTAGCTACACATAATAGTTTACTCACAGAGTATTCAAA
Source organism: Bacteroides acidifaciens (assembly GCF_903181435.1). NCBI lineage: Bacteria > Pseudomonadati > Bacteroidota > Bacteroidia > Bacteroidales > Bacteroidaceae > Bacteroides > Bacteroides acidifaciens. Next base: position 2,562,584 of record NZ_CAEUHO010000001.1, on the reverse strand, counting down.
ACAGAAGCAGTATTTGCTCTCACAGATGTTTATATAAACATTTGCGAGAGCAAGTATCGTTTTTTATCCTCATATCTTGCCTTTGCTTTTTCTTCAAGAGCCAATTTATTATCCAATGAAGTCATTAGATTGGCAATTCTGTTTTGCTTTTCTTTTGAGGGTAGTTCAATAACAAGTGATACTATTTCTGAAATATAATGTCTTTTGTGTTCTTCGGATTTAAGTCCTAAATGCGATAGATATTCAAACATAAACCGAAGATTTACATTCTGTTTTGCTGTAAGTATCTTTATTGCTGAAGATTTTACCTTGAAAGGGAATGACACATACTTTGCATCCATTGTAAAATCATCAAAGATTATACACTCACCCTTTTGATATATACCAGAGTCCTCGTCCGTATATCCCAAAACAAAGCCTTTATTAGCAGTTAAAACTGGAGTTAAAGTCGTATCTGCAGAGTATTCATTATTGGCAACGATATATGCAGTAGGCTGTTCATAAGCTAACAGTTGATTAATCTCGCAACTTTCCGTATGTTCATTTTTCAATGAAGTGAATACCCTTTTTCTAATCGCAGACATTGTAGATGCGCAATCCCTAATTTGATTTGGAAAATACAGATAAAAGTCAAGCTAATCAGACGTTTTTTCTGGAAAAATCATCGCATTTTTTGCAACATTATATAGCTTCTCTTGGTGATACGACAATAATCGAGTATATTTGTCGCAAATATTGCGACGTTGTTTATTGCTTAATGACGCATCAGATATGTTCTAGATATGTATATACACGAAAGAGACAATTGGACTACATTCCGTTGGAATGCGACTGAACTAACGGCACTTCTTGAAGAAGTGAACCGTAAACAGGGTTTGTTGTATGGCAGGCTTGCTTCGCTTGGCTTTGATAGCAAATTGAAAGCGATGGCGGAGAATCTGACATATGATGTAGTTTATTCGTCAGAAATAGAAGGAATACGATTGAATGTAGATGAAGTACGTTCATCCATTGCTCGAAAATTGGGTATAGAAAATGTCAAACAGACAGCACCATCGCACTACATAGATTCTGTTGTGGCAGTCATGCTTGATGCAGTAAATCATTATGATCAGTTATTGACGAAAGAGAAAATTTGTGCATGGCAAACAGCATTCTTCCCGACAGGTTTCAGCGAGGGTTCGCAAATTGAAGTTGGACAATATCGTACAAACGAGGAACATATAGTTTCCGGGATGTTCGGTCGTGAGAAAATACATTATATTGCTCCCTCACCGGAACGCGTGGACGAAGAAATGGCACATTTTCTTGATTGGTTCAACAGTCAGGAAAATATAAATTCAGTTATACGGTCAGCCATTGCACATTTCTGGTTTGTCAGTATTCATCCATTTGAAGATGGTAACGGACGCTTAGCACGCATACTTTCTGATATGTTGTTGGCTCGTGCTGATAAGAGTGAGTTCAGATTTTACAATATCTCCTCGCAAATAAATAAAGATAAAAACCACTATTACGATATTTTAGAAAAGGCTCAACACAGCGATGGTGACATTACAGAATGGATATGCTGGTATGCCAGTACGTTGTCGGTTGCACTTGACGAAGCGGAAAATATCGTCAGTACCATCTTGAACAAAAGTTTCTTTTGGCAAAAGGCTTCTTCTGTACCGCTTAGCCAAAGACAGACCGATATGTTGAACCTGTTCCTTGATGGCTATGAAGCAAAGATAACTTCCAAAACTTGGGCATCATTGGCTAAATGTTCCAAAGACACAGCCATACGGGATATTCAAGATCTTGTAGATAAAGAGATTCTTCGAGAAGATATTCCCGGAGCCAAACGACCGAGCTATTCCATTATATATGACCCAGAAAACATCACTGTCTTTTTTTCTGAAATCAGCATTGAGCAACAAAATGGAAATCAATACATCAAAGCCCTCTATAAAGGCAAGTTACAAGTGTGCGAAAGAATTTTGCCACTTGATGCAGAGCGATTTGAAAAAGGCGACCTTCCATTAGAGAACCTGCTTGTCAAGTATTGCTCATATCTGAGGATAAGCTAAAAAAATTGCATATTAATAGTCCTTAATCACGGGAATTATGGTTGAACTGCAAAAACAAGGAGTAGACAGAGGTGCTTGGAAGAAAATGACTCTTGGTGATGTTCTTTCTGAAAGGAATGAGCGCAACACTAACTTATATCAAGTTTTTTCTGTTTCTGTTAGTCAAGGTATTGTAAATCAACTTGATTACCTTGGGCGTTCATTTGCTGCTAAAGACACATCAAAATATAATGTGGTGCATTATGGTGATTTGGTTTACACCAAAAGTCCCACAGGCTCATTCCCTTATGGCATAGTAAAGCAAAGTCTTAATCTTGAGAATGTTGCTGTTTCACCATTGTACGGTGTTTATAAACCCAAAAGTCTTGCTGTTGGAGTATATCTTCATGAATATTTTATGAGTGAAATAAATACACATAACTATTTGCATCCGCTGATTCAGAAAGGAGCAAAGAACACAATCAACATTACAAATCAACGGTTCTTAGAAAATAGTGTCCTTTTGCCTATAAATACAAATGAGTCACTGCTGATTTCAAAGATGTTACGTTCTTTGAACGACAAGTTGAAATACCAGCAAGACATATTACAAAAATATCAGAAACAGAAGAAGTATCTGCTTCGCCAAATGTTCATATAAACATCTGGCGAAGCAAATATTGCTTCTGCAAACTTAGGCTTGTTAGAATGTTCTTTTCTATTGATAGTTTGCTTTCTATTGCAGACAATAACCGAGCATATTGGAGTTGTTCTGTATATGATGGGCAAAATACCTTGGCTTTACCATAGTCCTTGAAGTAGATGTGAGGTATAGCCATACCAGTCTTATAAGGCTCAAAATTAAACACTTTTAGCAGATAGTAAAGGTATTGGAGTGAATAGCCTTCTTTTGCTTGTAAAGTATTTAAAGTCCCTGTTGCAGAGCATTTGCCTGTAACATAAGAAACTGTTCCTACACCAGAACCATCTTTGATAATATAAACGGCTTCACCCTCTGTATTATAATTATCGAGGTAACCAACGATGCCATTTGCACCATACACAGGATATGTACTTTGCTCACAAACATCACTTTCTTGCAGGGTTGAAGATTTACATTCCAAGCATTCTGATAAGTGAACATTGGGCTTGTTGCTGCGAACTATCTTCTGTGCAATTCCCGTGATTAGGGACTGCAACTTGTCAATAATTTTGTTTTGGGTGGCGATGCGTTTATCTATCAACGATAATAACTCAGCAATCTTTTGTTGCTCAACATCAGATGGAACAGATACTTGAATTTTACGAACTTCATTTGCAGAAATCTCTAAAAAGGTTGAGCCGCAAGACTTCCTTATTAAATCTTTCTTTTTTGTTTGTATTAGATAGTAGAGAAAATCTATATTGCATTTTTTAGATACAAGAGATTGAAAACCTTGGTTTGTAGCACATTCTCTGAGAGATAATGAACATTCTCCAATTGTGGCACGAGAACTTAAAAGTATCGTATTGGGAGGCAAAAGCTTTGCACTGGAATTGTTTAGTCCGTCTTCTGTTATGGTACGCAAACTTGCATCAACGAATTTATTTTTACCTATTTCAGAAGGCGTAAACCATTGTATTTCTCCATCCCAATATGATTTTACTGTTGTGTCGGGTGTACCACCGCCTATAACATCTGCTAAATCGTTTATTGATTTTGTCTCCCACTCCCCACAAAACTCCGGAAATCTCAAATTTGGAACATTACATTTATTTTTATTGCTATTATTTGCCATAATCATTTCTTTTTTGTAGAAAATAACATTAAGGATTTGTGAGTGTCAAAATTAAATCAAACCGAGCTCTTTTAAATAAACATCAATTTGTTTATCTAATTCTGCTCGTTTGGCTTCTAACTCTTTAATTTCTGTCATAACAGCATGAATATCTATTTCTTCTTCCTCTTCAAAAGTATCTACATAACGGGGAATATTTAAATTATAATCATTCTCTTTTATTTCCTGTAAAGTTGCACAATGACTATATTTCTCTATCTCTTTTCTTTCGCGATATGTATCGATTATTTTTTTGATATGGTCAGGGCGTAATTTATTCTGTGTTTTTACTTTTTCAAACTCTTTACTGGCATCTATAAAAAGGATGTTATCATCTTCTTTTCGACATTTTTTTATTACTAGGATACAAGTAGGAATACTAGTACCATAGAAAATATTAGCAGGTAATCCAATAATAGCATCAATATAGTTTTTCTTTTCAATTAGAAATTGACGGATTTTTCCTTCGGAAGCTCCACGGAATAATACTCCATGCGGTGCTACGCAAGCCATTGTTCCACCATCATTAAGGTGATAAATCATGTGGAGGATAAAGGCGTAATCTGCTTTAGATTTTGGAGCTAGTACTCCGGCTTTACTAAAACGGTCGTCGTTGTTAAATTTATCTGCCGCGGTCCAATCTGCGGAAAAAGGTGGATTGGCAACTACAGCATCAAATTGTCTGTCTCCAAAAGCATCTGCTTCTAATGTGTCCCCATTTTGGATGTCAAAGTCATTATATTTAACACCATGGAGAAGCATGTTCATTCTGCATAGATTGAATGTTGTAGGATTCTTTTCTTGTCCGAAGATAGAATCGGCTTTACCACTTTTAGCGGTACGAAGAAGTAGAGAACCACTACCACAGGTCGGATCGAATACATCTTTTAATCGCACTTTACCAGTTATTACAATCTCAGCTAAGATTTGACTGACCTCTTGCGGGGTATAGAACTCTCCTGCTTTCTTTCCTGCTCCGGCAGCGAATTGACTTATCATGTATTCATAAGCATCTCCTAAAATATCTATATCTCCGGCTTCTTGCAATCCAAAGTCAATACCATTTAAGGCGATCAATACATCGCTAATTAACTTGTTCTTGTCGTCAGCAGTTTTGCCTAATTTAGGTGAAGCTAAATCTAGATCAGAAAATAAACCGCCAAAATCATCTTCACTATCTTGTCCAATAGTAGAATCTTCTATTTTCTTGAGGGAACGTTCTAAGGACGGTAAGATATTCTCTTTCTTACTGATTAACTCTATAATGGTGGAGTAAAGATACTCTGGTTCTATAAAATAACCAAGATTCTGAATACATTCTTCTTTTACATCCTGTTTTAATTCTTCGTCTTTGCCATTCCATACTTCTTTGAAAGTTATATGATCTTCTTCCAATATTTCATTGGCGTAAAGTTCTATTTTTTCGGATAGATATTTGTAGAAAATAAAGCCTAATGTGAAATACATAAAATCACTGGCAGACATGTTTCCTCTTAATGTATTGGCTACAGTCCATAATTGACTGCGCAATTTTTGTTGTAGTTCTTCGCTCATATGTTTAATATAATTTTATTCCCAGTTAAACAATTCTATTATTGAATGTAGTTTGCCCATTACCCTTTTTAGGAGTGTTCGACGCTCTTTTAATCCTATTTTTTTCTTTTTGACGGCTTCCTGAAGTATTTCAGTTTTTTCTTTTTGTAAGAAATCGTATTCATTCAAAAATTTGATGAGAGCTTCTTTGTCAATATCTTCTTCCGCCGCCAAGTCTTGAATAGCATTATTGCGTTGTTGGCTGACATAGTTCGCAAGTCTGCTTTCCAGATCAATTGAACCATCTGCTTTGGATTTGCTAAATCCATCTTTATCATTATCTATATTCTGACGGATAAATCCATCTATAAGTTTTGCTTTATTACGCATGACAGCATCTTTTATCATAGTATCTAATATCTGCTGGCGTCTTTCTTGATAATCATTACTTGAAGGATCCAAGTCATTGATAAGCGTTAGAATATAAGCTACATTTATTACATCGCTGTGAAGCAGCTCTAAGCAGAAGTCAATATCGTCTAGAGTTCTTTTATCTTCTCCATAGGGAGGCACATCTGTGTCTCCTGTATTTTTCTTATCATCGGGATTGGGATTGATTACACCAGTGGTAATATCCAAATATTTGCTTCGAAAATCCATGAATTCTTGTTCTGATAGAATGAGTTCTTTATCATCAGGCTCAAAATCTTCATAGATTTGCATCTCTGCTCGTTTTTTTATAATTTCACGGAAAGCTAATACAAAATCTCTTTTTTCATATTCGCTTTGTAACCTGTCGATACTTTGTACATCTGGATATTTTTCTTTAAACTTCAAAGATAGCTCATTGAACTTTTCTTTTACTACAGGAAAAGGTTCACGTAGAATAGTATCTGCTGGATTATTATTGCTAAATAATCTTATTGCAGCGTCTACGTTACTTTTTAAATCACGGAAGCATACGATTTTCCCGAAACGTTTCTTTTCATTCAATATGCGGTTAGTCCGGCTAAAGGCTTGTAGTAATCCATGATATTCCAGGTTTTTGTCAACGTATAGGGTGTTCAATTTTTTAGCATCAAAACCAGTGAGAAACATGCCCACGACAAGAAGTAAATCCAAAGGTTCCATATCTTTCTTTTTTTTCTTCATGCGTAGGTTTATATCATCATAATAGGCGCTAAAATTATCAGTTGTAAAAGATGTACCGAACGTATTGTTGTAGTCATTCATAATAGCTTGTAGTTCATCTGCTGTGACTTTTTCGTTGGCATAACCTTGGTTCATTCCTGTTTGTCCGTCATCTTGACTACTGTTAGCGGCGTAAGTAAACACTGCTCCAATCTTTATTTTAGGATTGAGTTCTTTGAATATTTTGTAATATTGCAATAGCATAGGAACAGACTGGATTGCGAACAGTGCGTTGAATTCTCCATTTACTGTTGATTTATTGAAATTCGTAAGAATGAATTTAGCAATTTCTTTCATGCGGGCTTCATTCATATAATCGATGCCAGTTTCATCCTTTCCTTTATAGTATTCAACTAGAAACCCGAGTACGTTTTCATCAGCAATAGCATCTTTGATGAGATAGCGATGAAGGCAGTCACTAAATATTTCTTTTGTAGTATGATCTTGTTTGGCGTTTTCTACAAATATAGGAGTACCTGTGAATCCGAAAATTTGAAGATTACTGAAAAACTTAACAATATTTTTATGGCAGTCACCAAAATGGCTACGATGACATTCGTCGAAAATCATCACTACTTTTTGGTGGCGTACTTCTTGAAGATGTTTGTTATAATAGTCTTTTGTAATGGCACAATTTAATTTCTGAATAGTAGTAATTATTATTTTAGAATTTCCACTTAACCGTTTGATAAGTTCATAGGTGTTGTCTGTTCCATCAACAGCACCCGGTTCAAATGCTTCGTATTCTGATTGGGTCTGTGTGTCCAAGTCATGTCGATCGACAACAAACATGACTTTATCAATGCCATCAAGTTCTGAAACTAATTGGGCAGCCTTGAATGATGTTAATGTTTTCCCTGCACCTGTAGTATGCCATATGTAGCCATTTTTATTAGAATTTTGTACTCGTTCTAATATACGCTCTACTGCATAAAATTGATAAGGACGAAGTACCATCAGGCATTTGTCGCCCTCATGTAATACAATGTATTTGCTTATCATTTTCCCTAGATTGCATTGATCGAAAAAGAAATAAGCAAATTTACTTAAATCATTGAACGGTATATTTTCGGCATCTGTCCAATTGAAAGTAAACTTATAACCACCATTAGGATTATTGGCAAAATAACGTGTGTTTACGCCATTGGAAATGATAAATAATTGTACATAATCAAATAGTCCATGAAATGAAGTTTTATGATAACGTTGAATTTGGTTATATGCTTCTTTTAATTCAACTCCTCGTTTCTTTAGTTCTATCTGTACTAGTGGTAATCCATTAATTAAGATAGTTACATCATAACGACATTTTTTTCTCCCTTCTATCGTTATTTGATTGGATACTTGGAATTCATTTTGACACCACTTGCTCTTATTTAAGAATTCGACCCAAATACGTTCCCCGTCTTCTGTCTCGAGAGGATATAGGTCACGGAGTTTTTTGGCTTTCTCAAAGCGTGTTCCGCCTTCTAGATAAATACAAATCTTATCAAACTCTTTATCTGTAAAATGTTCTCTTTTATGTAGGGCGAGTTCTTTTTTATTGTGCTTTTCAAGTTGCTTTTTAAAATTAGCATACAGATTTTCTTCTTCCTTAATAGAAATGTATTCATAATTCATTTCCTGTAAGGTTTTTATTAATCCGTTTTCTAATACTTGTTCACTTTGAGTAACCATATATTGTCGCATTTTTAGTCCATAATCTAATAGATTAAGGATAAAAGGGTTCAAAGTTACAATTTTTTTAGTACAGAAAAAGAAAAAAGGTTTTAATATCTTGCTTTTCTACTAATTTGTGTCGTAAAACATTTATTTGTAATATTGAATTGCTAATTCAATATTTTAATGATTCATTATTGTAAATGTAATACTTCACTTAACTTATCTACAACAACTTTCTTCTCGTTACTACCAATAGTAGACAATCTCACCAACGGAATACCATACAACTCCAATATATGATCCTTCTTAACATCACGTTCCGCCTGCCTTGTCCCAGATTTATGATACATATAACCATCCGTCTCAATAGCCAATATCGGTTGTTTGCTCACACGATTATAAATCAGGAAGTCGATATGGGTATTAATATTTGCAGCATATTTGCTCTCTTCAGCATTTAGCAGAGAATAGTCTTGAATCAACATATAAAGAGGTAAATGGCAAATGATATTCAAATGGCACATATGGATGTTCTCTTGTAGAATGTCTTCTATCAAGGCAAAGGTAAGATTCTCGGAATCATATTCGGATATTTTCTTATGTTTCTTTAAATAGGCGATTCGGGCATCCGTATATTGTTCGTATAGATAATCGAATATGGAATGAATCTTACTGGCGATGACTGTACCGTTATTGTATTCGATGTAGGCAATCAGGTCGCTGATATTACAATCTTTGGGCTGTTCGTTTCCTGATACGACCAGATAGAACTGCTGTTTGGCTCGGGAAACAGCGACATTCAGCAGATTCGGATCATCGGAAAAGGCGGTGATGGTGTCATCGACTGTAGTCATAATGATAGCATCCTTCTCCCTTCCCTGAAACTTATGGACTGTTGCTACATCAATACTTTCTTCAAGTACGGATTTAACGGCATTTACTTGCTTGTTATATGGGGCAATGACACCTATCTCATCCGTATCATAGGATAGGGCAGGTAACACTTCTTCTTTGATAACATCTATTTCCCGTTGATTCAGATGGCTGCGGGAATGGTTGCCTTTGGCGGTTCTTATGGCACGGATTACGTCCTTTTCTCCTTTATCACATGTCATGATAACAAGGTTTCCGCCATAAAATTTCTGATTGCAGAAGTTGATGATTTTAGGGTGGCACCGATAATGCTCCCGTAATAAAGTCTGCGGTACATTCGGAATCACTTTGCAGACAGATTGCAGGAAACTCATACGGGCACAATCATATTCAGCCTTAATCAGACATGCGTTAGCGATAAAGTCCAACTTTTCCTTATCTTCTTCCGTGACTACATTGGGGAGCTGCATGGTGTCGCCGACAATGATTGCGTTTTTAGCGCATGACAATGCCAAAGCTCCTGTTTCTACCGAAACCTGTGAAGCTTCATCCATAATCAGATAATCATATACGGTATCCCGATGCAGGCTACTTACTGATGAAAATGTAGTGCTTAGTATAATCGGATACTCTTTCTGTACTTCCCGCCAATTATCTTTCAGGTCTTCTAAAGTAAAGACCGGTTTGTCATGATTATTGCCATAAGTACGGAATAACTTGTTTTTTAGATACTTCATCGATGCATCAGCCATTTGCTTAGCCATTTCCGATGCATCTTTGTTGGCTAGTTCCTTTTCTAATGTATCTATCTCAACTTCCAGTTCTGAGTGTTTTGTCTGGTAGAATAAGATTTGGAAGTCAGCGATAATCGAGCTCATCTCCCGCTTATAGAAATTCTTGTCGGGGATTTTGCAAATCGTTTTGCTCTTGAATCTGAAGAACAGCCATTTCAACCGTTGTATAAAAGCTGTTATTCCCCGGAGATTTGATGTCTGCTCTTTTTCCGCAAATTGCTGACATTCGTTCCATAAGTTCAGAAGAGCGGCAGAATTGGAGTTTCTACGTAGTTTTGTTGTAGATTCCTTAGTGCCGAATTCTTGTAGATAATGCTGCCATTCTATTTTCAGGGCTTGTATTTCCTGTCTTGCCATGGCAAGGCGTTCCTGTTTGGAAAATATGCTTTTGAGTTCTTCCGTTTGATGATGTATCTTATCGAGAAATAGGGGCTGTTCGGTTTCTGCATCATGCCACGATTCGAAATTCTCCGGATATTGTTTCTCTTCTTCCTGAGTCTCTATGAATTTCTCTTTGTTGGCTGTGCTGCCGAGCAATGCAACGATAAATCCCATATCGTATTTGGATAACTTCTCAAGCACATTTACAATGGCGGAGTTATTATTAGATACAACCTGAACTGTTTTGCCACGCACCAGAATATTGGCGATAATATTCAGGATAGTTTGTGTCTTTCCAGTTCCCGGCGGACCTTGTACAACGCTTATTTGGTTCTCAAAAGCTGTCTGGACTGCCTTTTGTTGGCTGGCATTACAACCGAAAGGGAAAATCAGAGTCGGTGTGCTTTGAGTCTGCAATTTATACTTTTGAGGATTCAAATATACGGCAATAGCCCTGTTATCCGCTATGAAATTAATCTTTTCATATTGTTTGGCCAGTAGTTTCGTTCCGTCATCAGCTTTCAGTTCATTCACCTCTGCTACTTTTTTCAAATATCCGAATATGTCTTTCGAAGAAGTTTCTGCCAGGCATGATCTTGTGATTTGTAAATCTTTTCCTTTATAATCATACTCTTTCCCATTTTGGAAACGAATATGCCAGTAACTTTCCGAATCGCTCTTAAAAATGGATAGTGTCTCGATGTTTGATAAGATTCTTCTTTGAGTGGCTATTTGATAATTGGCAGGATCCGGTTTGTCAGGATGAGTCAACCAGATAACATTTTCTTCTTTGTATGAATAGACGCTGGAAGAATTTCGGAATATGATGCTATAATTGCCATTATTATTCTGGCAACTCTCTATTTCGGCAGTCTTGATTTGACCTTTTATGATAATGAGATTTTCGGAAGTGTCTATCATAGGCTTATGAACGGGAGGATTAACTTGTGCTGATGTTCTTATTATTTATCGGTTATTTCGCAGATAAAAATAAGAGTAATTTCTTGAATACCCAAAATAGAAATGGAAAAAATGCAAAACTACTTTATCAGGCTGTTTATTGCTGCCGGGTAGGGTGAGATTTCGTTTCATATAGCCGAACATGATATAAGGTCTATGTTTTACTGATGAAATCATTATCTTTGCAAGGGAATAGAACTGTTAATTAATAAAGAAGATATTATGCTTACATACACATACGTTGAACACGGGAAATTTGAATTACAGGAGAAGCCGAAACCGGGAATAATAGATTCACGGGATGCAATCGTGCGAGTGACTCTTGGCAGTATTTGTACTAGTGACCTTCATATCAAACATGGCAGTGTGCCGCGTGCTGTACCTGGAACGACAGTCGGGCATGAGATGGTGGGTGTCGTAGAAGAGATAGGGGGTGATGTGACCTCAGTCAAGCCCGGAGATAGGGTAACTGTGAATGTCGAAACTTTCTGTGGAGAGTGTTTCTTTTGTAAGCGGGGATATGTCAACAACTGTACCGATCCAAATGGCGGTTGGGCTTTGGGATGCCGCATTGACGGTGGTCAGGCAGAATATGTCAGGGTTCCTTATGCTGACCAGGGACTGAGCCGTATTCCTGATACAGTCAGTGACGAACAGGCTTTGTTTGTGGGAGATGTGCTTGCGACAGGTTTTTGGGCAACCCGTATCTCGGAGATTGCCAAGGATGATACTGTGCTTATTATTGGCGCCGGTCCTACCGGAATCTGTACTTTATTGTGTGTGATGTTGAAGAAACCGCGGCGTATCATAATCTGCGAAAAGTCACCTGAAAGAATCCGGTTTGTGCGTGAACATTATCCTGATATATTGGTCGTGGAACCTGAAAACTGCAAGGATTTTGTGATTCAAAACAGTGAACATGGTGGTGCTGATGTTGTATTAGAGGTGGCTGGTAGCGAAGATACTTTCCGCTTGGCGTGGGAATGTGCCCGTCCCAATGCCATTGTGACTATAGTAGCTCTCTATGGCGCGCCTCAGCTACTTCCTTTGCCTGATATGTATGGTAAGAACTTGATTTTCAAAACTGGCGGAGTGGACGGCTGTGATTGTGCCGAGATTCTTAATCTGATTGAGGAGGGCAGAATAGATACTACTTCTCTTATTACACATAGATTTCCGTTGAACGAGATTGAGGAAGCCTACCGTATATTTGAAAATAAGTTGGACGGAGTCATTAAGGTAGCCATTTACTAATGAACCGTTATGATGAATGAAGCGATTGTATGTCTAATTGAAAGTTATAAGCAATAATATGCCTGTTATCGAAATATCATCCTTATCTCATCCCGGAGTTGAAGTGTTCAGTACTCTGACTGAAACTCAGCTACGTAACCGCACCGAACCCGACAAGGGTATTTTTATTGTGGAAAGTCCGAAGGTTATTAAAAGAGCTTTGGATTCCGGTTATGAACCTTTGGCTATTTTGTGTGAGCGTAAACATATTATCGGTGACGCTGCCGAAATCATCGAGCGTTGCGCTAACGTACCTGTTTATACAGGCAGCAGAGAATTGCTTGCTACACTGACCGGCTATGTCCTGACACGGGGCGTTCTCTGTGCCATGCGTCGTCCTGCGCCACGTAATATGGAAGAGGTATGCCGGGATGCCCGGCGCATTGTGGTTATTGACAATGTGGTTGACGCAACCAACATCGGTGCTATTTTCCGTTCGGCAGCCGCTCTTGGCATTGATGCCGTATTACTGACGTACACCTCTTGTGACCCGTTAAACCGCCGTGCAGTCAGGGTATCTATGGGCTCGGTATTCTTTTTGCCCTGGACTTGGATGGACGGTTCTCTCAGTGACTTGGGGAAATTGGGCTTTCGCACGGCTGCTATGGCGCTTACGGATAACTCTATTTCCATTGATAATCCTGTCTTAGCGGATGAATCAAAATTGGCTATTATAATGGGCAACGAAGGGGACGGACTTTCGCACGATACGATTGCTGAGGCTGATTACGTAGTCCGTATCCCTATGGCACATGGTGTTGATTCGCTTAATGTGGCTGCAGCGGCGGCTGTTGCTTTCTGGCAACTTCGTGTTCCACAATCCATCAAGTAGCTATTCTCCGCTGATAGTTGCCACGACTCGTCGATTGCCACCATGATCCCGGAATTCACAGAGGTAGATGCCTTGCCAAGTTCCGAGATTCAGCTTTCCATTTGTGATGGGGATTGTAATCGATGTGCCTATAATTGAACTTTTTGCATGAGCTGGCATGTCGTCATCTCCCTCTAGAGTATGTTGATAATATGGTTCACGTTCTTTCACCAAATGGTTGAAAATGCTTTCCATATCGACGCGAACATCAGGGTCGGCATTTTCATTAATGCTCAATCCGGCAGAAGTATGTTTGATAAATAAATGCAGTAATCCGACTTTGGGTAATGGTGGCAGATTACGTAATATCTCTCCGGTTATAAGATGAAAGCCACGTCTGCGTGACTGTAATTCAAATTCTACTTGTTTCCACATATTATTTTATTATAATTCTATATTTCAGGAGTTGTATTTGTAGTCATATATTGATAAGTAAAAGTACGATTGATGTCAGAACTCTACTTGTTGATGCAGCATATTATGCTGAATGACTATCAATATTTTGTGACTTAAAAGATGGAAGCCTCGAAAATTTACTTGTTTTTCTCCGAAAATCGAAGATTTAACACTTTTCTTCGTTGCTTGTCTCAAAACAGAAGGAGACAGGGGAAAATCGCTCTCTTTTGCCCCGCAACCTCCGTTCCGCAAAGATAAGGCATATTGGTGATTATTTCGCCGATTCGGGTTGCAAAATCAGAGATGGATTCATGGATTTTTCGGGTTGGATTTTGTGGCTTGATAAGGAGTGGGGTTTGCTTTACTTTTGGGTTTGGATTTCTGATTCTTTTGCAGACAAAAGAGAAAGTATGTAGTTTTGGTTCGGCTCAGTCTTGGCGAAACCATCTCTTTTTCTCCCTCTGTTAGCTTTACTTTAATGCACGTATTATGGATACGGGGATAAAGTAAAGGTATGATGTGCTTTTATTTGAGTGATAAACTGTATTCACGTCGTATTCGCTCTAACTCATTTTTTAGATCATTTATTGATAAAACTGTTAGATAAATGTTGTCTAAATCTGTTATTTCATGTATTTGTTCGAGTGAATATAATGGCCTTAAAAACTTTTTCACTTTCATTCGTTCTTTTCTTGCTGAATTAGTCGATTCTTTGCACTTGGTTTCTCTTAATAGTTGAGACGTTAAATCTTCGTCAGACCTATTGCCAAAATTGACAATAGCAATTATTTTAATATAACCTTTTGTGTCTTGAATACTTTTACTTGCTTTTATATGTCGAGATGACTCTAATCGTAATTTTCTAGCATCTTCAAGAATTGCATTGATTTGTGCAGCACCAAATTTATTGTTGTGGATTAGAGAATTGCATTTGATTTCTACTAATATTTTTACAGGAAAGTCAATTCTTATGTCGAATCCATTTGTGTTTGGCTTTTGTTTATCAATATCATTAAATATCTGTTCTCTATCTTCATTTTTAAATGATAATATATCTGATAACTTTGTTGCAATAGAACGAGTCGATATTAATGTCATTATGTTATTAATATCGGACAGTATTGATTTTAGTTCTATTAATTTATCTAATGTAAGATTGCTTTCAATAACTTCGGTATTAATAGACCTGATAAATTTTGTGTACTTATCTAGTAAACTAATGGTTCTATTATATGCTTCTACTGTTTCCATAATTTTATTTCTTTGGAGGACAAAAATATGAATAAAAGTTCATATATGAAATTTTGTCAGGCTTGTTAGTAGGGTTTCGTATTCTTTTGCAGTCAAAAGAGAAAGTCGCCAGATTTAGTTTAGTGCTGGCCTTGGCGAAGCCTTTTCTTTCCTTTCCTCCGTAAGGTTTACTTTAATGCATGTATATATGAATACGGAGATAAAGTAAAGTTGCACATTTTTCCAAAGCAAAATCACCTTGTTTTCCGCACTTTTCCCGAAAAAAGTTGTCGGAATCAGCTGAAATTTTCCCCGGATTCGTTTGGAAAAGTGTTGCATGATGGGTGTGATTCGTTAGAAAAAGTGTAATGAATCTGATTTATTCGCTTGAAAAAGTGTAGAACCTTTATATTGTGCTTGTTTTAGCCTTAATATTTGCAGCTCAAAATCCCTATAAATTATACCCATGTTGATATAATATCGAATATTTGTGACAACTTTGTACCCGAAAAGGTATAAAGGGATTCTAGGTTATCAAAGCGAAGAAGCATTCCTTGCGGACTGGCTCGCATTCAATCCAACGGAAACGCAGTGGTTTCATGTTGTCTCTTATAGATACGAAGAGTTCCGGTCGATTTGCGTTACAGACCGAAAACATACGCATTTCGTGATTACGAATCGCTCCTCTTGTGGCGACGGAGAATCAGATAACGCATGGTATTGTGATTCCCTTGCCCGACTCTTCGACTATTTGCAAAGGCTGGTTGATGTTATTGTTGCAAATCCCGATGGGTTCAACGACTATGTGGCGCACAATCTGCCGTACCAGCAACGGACTGGGCGGATTGCACGAAAGGAACTCAATCGGATAGCACCGAAGTTCAAAATTGAGGTGGAAGATCGGGAGACTGCTGTAAAGGCTTTGGAGGATTCAGTGAAGGAACATTCCAGACCTCATCTGAAGACTATGACCATCCGGCAATATTGTATGTATTACCGCATCGCTAACGAGGTGTATGAAGCATACTACCGGAAACGAGGTGTTGTAAATCATATCTACAAAGAACAGCCGAATGTTCCGGAAAAGCTGCAAGATATAGCCTACTACACGCGAGTAAAGTTCGTAGATGTAGATAGATTATACAACATTGACAGCCCAGAGGATTTTATACGGTTTGCAACAGACCATTATAGCGAGTTGGGACTTTCGCGCCTGAATGTCATTGCATCGAAGGTGTCGCAGCAGAGTTGGATGATAGTTGTCTCTAATAGCTATTCGACCAATGTTGGGCTGACCATTGAGGTTGCCATAGCTCTATATAAGGCAGGAGTGCCATTGCTGATTCGTGATGCCGAGAAACTCCTGAAGATTTTGTGTGAAGAAGATTATGTGCGGCTGATTCCCAATTCATACCATAACTATATGGGTTATCAGGAGGAAGGTACTGTTTATGAACTGCCGTGGGAATACGAATGCTCGGACGATGGTGAATCGGCTTTGACTTTGGAGCAATACAATGCAATTGTTTCTCTTGCGGAATGGCAGGATGAAGAGTTGGTGAATTCCATCGCTTGACGCTTGAATTGAAGACGCTGGCTCTTACCTTAATCATAATCATTGACAAAGGTAAAAGTCGGCTTCTTTAAAACTTTCAGCTTCATTGCCAATAATATTGGGTAGTAGAAATCAGTATTTGCATAGAACTTAAAGCATTGTTTAAATTCCATCTCTTTTAATTTTGTGTTTTTCGCATGTAATACATCATTAAATAGATAAAAAGTGATATATTTGCATATTATATGATAGTTTAAATATAGCAAAGTCATTTACGCAGTCGCTTTGCAACTTAAATAGATAAAATAATGGCAAAGAATACAATGGGGACTAAGTTACCCCGAAAATTGGAACAAAAGATGTCAGTAGTGGGAGAGCAGATAAAATTGGCTCGCTTGCGCAGGAATCTAAGTGTGGCTCAGGTGGCAGAACGTGCTACCTGTTCTCCGTTGACCGTATCCCGAATAGAGAAAGGTGTACCGACTGTGGCAATCGGAATATATTTGCGTGTGTTATATGCTTTACAGCTTGACGATGATATTCTGTGGTTGGCCAAAGAAGATAAATTGGGAAAAGCTTTGCAGGATTTGAATTTGAAGACAAGGAGACGAGCCTCAAAAAAGGAATAAATGATGAAGACACTATATGTATATGCCGATTTTGACTGGCTCAAGGAAGTAGAACTCATTGGTGAGCTGGGTTATGAATCACTTCGTGGTTCGGACAGCTATTGCTTTACGTTCAGCGATGAATGGTTGAAAAAGCATGCCGATTTGTTTTTGAGTGACGACCTGAATAATTATCCGGGGCAGCAATATACGCAACCGGAGAAAGATATATTTGGATGTTTCTCTGATGCTTTGCCGGATAGATGGGGACGAATGCTGTTGTTACGGCGTGAGCAGATTGCAGCAATGGAAGAGAAGCGATTGGTACGAAGGCTATCTTCTTTCGATTTTTTGACCGGTATCGATGACTTTTCCCGAATGGGTGCTTTCCGCTTTAAAGAGTCAAAAGACGGAAGTTTTATAAATGTAAGTGAGTCTTTGAAAATACCACCTCTGACGGATATTAGAGAGTTGATTGCAGCCAGTGCAGAAATTGAGAAAAGCGAAGAGGATAATCTTCTTCCTGACAGGAAATGGGTCGCCCAACTCGTTCAGCCGGGTTCTTCATTGGGTGGAGCAAGACCTAAAGCCAGTGTGGTAGACATGGACAAAACGCTTTATATAGCCAAGTTCTCTTCGCGTAATGATGATTATGATGCCGGACTTTGGGAGCATTTTAGCCATCTTCTTGCCGTGAAAGCTGGTATAAATTCCGCAAAAACAAAAGTGATGGCCACTGGAGAGAAATATCATACCTTGCTTTCACAACGCTTTGACAGAACTCGAGAGGGAAAACGGATTCATTTTGCTTCAGCCATGACCTTGTTGGGACTCAATGACGGTGACAGCGCAACTACAGGACACGGTTATCTAGATATAGTCGATTTCATAGTTCAGAACTGTACGAATGTAGAAGACAATCTGCAGGAACTCTATCGCCGTGTAACTTTCAATATCTGCATCGGCAATAGCGATGACCATTTCCGCAATCATGGTTTTCTTTTGACTGCAAAAGGTTGGACACTATCTCCTGCATACGATATGAATCCCACTCTGAATGAGTATCAAAGCCTGCTTGTTTCATCAACTTCCAATAAAGCGGAGTTGAGTATCTTGTTTGATGCTTGCGAAGATTATATGCTTGACCGCAGAGCAGCAGAAAAGATTATTTCAGAAGTGATTGAAGCAGTGAAAGGGTGGAGAGAACTAGCGGTACGGTTAGTGATTTCCAAGAGGGAGATGGATATGTTTGCCGGAGTCCTGGATGAACGGTGTAAGTGGGAATAACTATTCTTGTGTATCAAATTCCCAAGTGGCAAAAGGTATAAGTTTGATTTATATGTAATTGGACGATAAGAAGCGATTTTTTGGGGGATTGTGCTGCACGAACATAATGTCTGTGTAGCATAATTTTTTGAAAGGTGAAATTCATTGATAGAATAGATAAAACGGCACAGATGTTCTTATGCATAACATTATGCCAACAGTAGTTATTCCTTTAAATGATGTTTATATTGCTTATGTGCGTGGCTATATGGAAAATTAGATGCATTTTGTTTGCAGTTTAACGAGTATAATTTGAATACAGATGTCGAATAATCAACAAATAGTGATGAATAGGATTAAGGTTGTATTAGTTGAAAAACAGAAAACTAATAGAAACAAATGGGGAAGTTAATACAGTCTCAAGATGGTGTTCAAATAAATCGCAGCTGTCTATTGCCCAACTACGGAAGATAGCAAATTGTATTGTCAACACATGTAAACCACTGTCAACACACGGCAACTAATGCATTACTGTGACATTCGGGCTAACCGTGAATTTCCGTCGCGGTAGAAATATGTAGGAAAAATATGGATAAAAACCGTTACTTCCAAATGCGGATTGGAAAGTGCTAAAATGGAAAAGTCGCTGATATACAGTGACTTTGTACTGAATAGTTATAGTTAATTACGACTGTTTACAAGTCATCATTTTCCGATGCAAAAATGCTGAAAGATATTCTGAAGCACCATATCATTCGTAACCTCCCCCGCAATATCCGAAATAAAGAAAATGCACTCGCGTATATCTTGTGAAAGAAAATCACCTGAAATATGCATATCCAGTCCATTTTGCACTCTATGGATAGCATCCAAAGCCTTGCTTAAAGCTTCGTAATGTCTTACATTTGTTACGATTATATCATTCTGCGTAACCGTAGGTAGATGTGCCGCATCAATAAGCGTTTTTTGTAATTCACTAGTATTCTTTCTCTGTTTTGCTGAAATAAAAATATGCTCTGTAGATTCTTTGGGAAAATCCTTCAATAAAGCGGATAAATCTTCTTTTTGATTTTCTTCAATTAAATCAGCCTTGTTGAATACAACGATTAAATGTTTTCCTTCGCAACGTGGAACTATCTTTTCTGACAACAGTTCAATCTGCGATGCAACATTCACAGAATCCACCATCCAAAGAACGATTTCCGCTTGATCCAGCTTTTGGAATGTGCGTTCAATACCCAGGCTTTCAATCGTGTCGTTCGTTTCCCGGATGCCGGCAGTGTCAATGAATCGGAAAGTAATTCCACCGATATTAATCGTATCTTCAATCACATCACGAGTTGTTCCGTGAATATCGCTGACGATCGCTTTCTCTTCATTCAATAGAACATTCAACAAAGTAGATTTTCCTGCATTTGTCTCACCGATGATAGCTACGGGGACACCGTTTTTGATAGCGTTGCCCACACTGAACGAATGAACCAGACGGGAGATAACCAGTTCTATCTCATCAGCTAATTTTCGCAATGCCGAACGGTCGGCAAATTCAACATCCTCCTCGCTGAAATCCAGTTCCAGCTCAATCATAGAGGTGAAGTTCAATAACTTGTTGCGTAAGTCAGTCAGTTCCTTGCTGAAGCCACCACGCATTTGGCTCATTGCCAGTCGGTGAGTAGCAGCAGATGAAGACGCAATCAAGTCCGCCACTGCTTCTGCCTGACTTAAATCCATCTTGCCATTGAGGAATGCACGCTGCGTGTATTCTCCCGGTTGAGCCATGCGGCAACCATTCTTGATAAGCAGTTGCATCACTTGCTGGAGAATATAAGAAGAACCATGGCAAGTGATTTCCGTACTATCTTCTCCCGTATATGAATGAGGAGCACGGAAAAGGCTGACAAGTACTTCGTCGATAATCTCCTCTCCGTCGTAAATACGGCCGAAAGTCAAAGTATATGGTTTCTGCTCACAGAGCCGTTTCTCGGCTTTTGCCGGTTTGAAGATGAGGCTGGTGATGGAAATAGCTTCCGGTCCGGAAACACGGATGCTTCCGATAGCACCGCCCTGAGCGGTAGCAATAGCACAGATAGTATCTTGGTTCATTGTATTTCTTTTTGGATGGTGCAAAGATAGTTGTTTCTGAGTAAAAAATAGAATGAAAGGAAGGATAGAATCTTATATTGGTTGATTAAATGTCCAAAAGGAAAACAACATTCCGGCTGTTGTTGTGTTATTAAAGTGATAATAACACCCTAAAAAATGTTGGAATATGAAGAAAGTAAAGAAGGTTGTCCTTATAGGCGCGAGTGGTTTTGTAGGTTCGGCCATACTGAATGAGGCTTTGATCCGTGACTTCGAAGTGACCGCTGTGGTTCGTCATCCTGAAAAGATAAAGATAGAAAACGAGAATCTGAAAGTGGTGAAGGCAGATGTATCTTCGCTCGACGAAGTGGCGGAAGTTTGTAGAGGGGCGGATGCCGTAATCAGTGCGTTCAATCCAGGATGGAATAATCCTAACATATATGATGAGACTATAAAAGTTTATCTGACTATTATTGACGGAGTGAAGAAGGCAGGGGTTGATCGTTTCCTGATGGTTGGCGGTGCCGGTTCCTTATTCATTGCTCCGGGATTGCGGCTGATGGATTCCGGCGAAGTACCTGAAAACCTTTTGCCGGGAGTGAAAGCATTAGGAGAGTTTTATCTGGACTTTCTGAAGAAAGAAAAAGAGATAGACTGGGTATTTTTCTCTCCGGCAGCAGATATGAGGGCGGGCGTGCGTACCGGGCGTTATCGACTTGGCAAAGATGATATGATTGTGGATATAGTAGGAAACAGTCATATCTCCGTAGAAGATTATGCGGCTGCAATGATTGATGAACTGGAGAATCCGAAACATCATCGGGAAAGATTCACGATTGGGTATTAATGGAAAGAGTAAATTTCACTCCTGCAATCTTTGAAGTGCACTCCTAAAGTTTGGTGTCCAACTTTTGGGGTGCACTTCAGCATAACTACAACAGGAGTAATATTGTTGTAATCGGGGCATCTTGACATACCCTCTCTTGTTATTTTAGATTCTGTCAAGAACAGTCTTAATCAGCGTGTCGATTGTATTCTTGTATCCGGTATTGGCTTCTTTAATCAGTCGGTTGGCAATCACCATACAGACAGTCATCGCCTTATGTCCCATCAACTGGCTAAGTCCTGCCAAAGCCGAACTCTCCATCTCGAAGTTAGTAATCTTGAAACCTTTGTATTCGAATGCTTCAATCTTGTCATTCTGTTTCGGGTCTGCCAACGGCACACGAAGCTCACGTCCCTGAGGCCCGAAGAATCCACCGGCGGCAATTGTCACGCCGCGTACCATGTCATCTTTGGCAATCCGGTCGATCAGTTCCTCGCTGGCATCAATTACATAAGGAGCGGGAGCACACATATTTCCCGACCAACCCATATGATTGAGGAAAGCGCGTTCAAACGGCAAGTCACATACCGCGTTGCGTCCGGCATAAAAATTCAATAACCCGTCGAAGCCGATAGACTTCTGCGAGCAGACGAATGTACCCACCGGAGTATTAGGCTGCAAGCCGCCACACGTGCCGATGCGCACTAATTCCAACTGGCGGAATTGTTCCTTTTCTTCCCGTGTGTTAAAGTCGATGTTGGCGAGAGCGTCCAGTTCATTCATCACAATGTCGATATTATCGCATCCGATTCCCGTAGAAACCACGGTAATCCGTTTCCCTTTATACGTGCCCGTGATAGTTTTGAATTCGCGGCTTTCCACTTCGCATTCTTTGTTTTCGAAATGAGAAGCTACGAGTGCCACACGTCCGGGGTCGCCTACCAGAATAACTTTGTCCGCCAACCATTCAGGCTTTACGTGAAGATGGAATACCGAACCGTCTTCGTTGATAATCAATTCAGAGGATGGAAAGTACTTTTTCATGCTATTGAAAGGTTTTAGTTTTACAATATGATTGTATCTATAAAATAGAAACGCCGGAACCGGATTTAAGTTCAGAAGAGGTATCTTTCTTTTTCCGCAGAGGGCGGTAGGATACATCTTGGAACTGAAATGAAACCGGGTTCCGGTGTTTATAGTAATTTATTTGCTCAATGGCTGGTTGCCGGTATTGCCGGTTACCGGTTTGGCAATAGTTTCACGCATTGAAGTATCAGCTTCGATATTCTTCATCCGGTAGTAATCCATGATACCCAGATTGCCGCTGCGGAATGCCTCTGCCATTGCTCTGGGAACTTCCGCTTCCGCTTCGATAACTTTCGCGCGGGCTTCTTGCGCTTTCGCTTTCATTTCCTGTTCGGAAGCGACAGCCATTGCACGGCGTTCCTCAGCTTTCGCCTGAGCGATATTCTTGTCCGCATTAGCCTGGTCAATCTGCAACGCGGCACCGATATTCTTACCTATGTCGATGTCCGCGATGTCAATAGACAGAATTTCGAAAGCAGTTCCGGCGTCCAACCCTTTGCGAAGTACGAGTTTGGAGATAGAATCCGGATTCTCGAGTACTGACTTGTGGTTTTCGGAAGAACCGATGGACGAAACGATACCTTCGCCTACACGGGCAAGGATTGTATCTTCACCTGCTCCACCCACCAATTGCTTGATGCTGGCACGTACCGTCACACGCGCCTTGGCTATCAACTGAATACCGTCTTTCGCTACGGCCGTCACCGGCGGAGTGTCGATAACTTTCGGGTTCACGGACATTTGCACAGCTTCAAATACATCACGTCCGGCAAGGTCGATGGCTGTTGCCATCTGGAATGATAATTCGATATTTGCTTTTGAAGCGGACACTAAGGCATGAACTACCTTTTCCACATGCCCTCCCGCCAGGTAATGGGCTTCCAGTTCGTCACGTGTGATGTTTTTTAATCCGGCTTTATGAGCTTCAATCATTCCCGGCACGATGATATACGGCGGAACGTTACGGATACGCATTAGGAACAGTTGTATCAACGAGATGTTGACACCCGATACTTTGGCCGACAACCAGAGGAAGAACGGCACGTAATGGAAGAACAGTATTAAGAAAATAATACCTCCCGCTATCAAGAAGATAGGTAAATAAAGAGATTGGTCCATTGATAATTGTATTAAGTGAATATTATTCTTAGTGTTTCTCAACCATGATTGTGCCCTCGGTGATGCGGCTTACAATAATCGGCGTCTTTTCATTGAGGAATCCGTCTATTGACTTGACTTCCACAATCTTGCCGTTGATTTCTGCGTAACCGATTTGTGCGAGGCGGGTAGTGCTGATGCCTGTATCGCCTACTTTTACACTTTCTTCTGCGCTGCGGTCTACTTTCGAGTCGATGTCTTTTTTCAATGCCAGCTTATCCAGCATTTTCGACCGCATGAACCAGACTAGCGACCCTATGCATGCGGCAGCCGATATACCCAAGGTGACAAACCCTCCTGCCATTCCTATATTGGCAAACGCATAGTAGTTGGCATAAAGAATGCAGACCAATGCAGAAATTCCGGCCAGGCTGATGCCCGGGATGACAAACAGTTCTACCAGAAACAATATGACTGCGGCAATAATGAGAACGGTGATAATGAGTATATCCATAGTTCGGTGTTATTAATTTATTTAGTTTTTTCTGCGTTACGTACATTGATTTCAAGTGCGTCCAGTTCGTCCGACATTTGCAACACCCGTTTCTCAAGGTCGAGGATGGCGGGAGCCATTCTGTCCTTTCCCTGTTTGTTGCTTGTGGAATATTGCTGGCGCAGGCTCTTCAACTTTTCCTCCTGTTGCTGATAGTCTTTTTCCATTTGCCGGTAGCGTTGGAAAAGCTGTTTGGCTTTGGCGGATTTAAAGTCATTCATCAGATAATAAGTTGTGTTATCGTCAATGACAAATTCAAAGTCGACAACACGACGTTCTTTTGGTTTGTGGCTGATAGCGGTTTCCAAACGTTGCAGGGCTTCGGTGACTGTCTGTTTGTCTTTCCAAGTCTCTTTCAATGAATGGATTTGTGCCAGACGGATGATTTGTTTCTGATCCATCGCCTCGTAGTTATAAGTCTGTTTTGAATTATTCGGGATGAATACATAGATGCAGACTTTCCCTTCCAGTTGGAAGCGGTCGGAAGCAAACCAACCCAAATTATTATATTCGTCGATGACATACATATAATCATTGTATGGAGAATTGAACGGCATACCTACATTCTCCGGTACGAGATAGGTGTCGCTGTTCGTGTTGTAGCGGGTGACGAAAATGTCATATCCGCCCAACCCTTCACCGTCACTTGCATAATAAATAGTAATGCCGTCCGACATAACATACGGATAATTGGCATTACCGGAAGCGTTGATGCTGCCTGGAAGCGGACGCCCGTTGCTCCATTCGTTCAGCAGCTTATTCTTTGAGAATATGTCCAAATTACCTCTCTCTCCCTTCTCGCTGTAATAGATTTTATTTCCGATTTCGGTTTCGTAGACAGTCCCTTCATTCGTACCTTCTGTCTGGAAGAATTCGTTGAACGTGAACAGCTTGCCTGATTCTTCGCTGATTTTATAAGCATTCAGAAAAGTAGCTTTATCCACAACGAAACTGTCGATAATGCAAACATCTTCCACACCTTTCAGCATACGAAGGTCTGCTTTGCTCTTTTCCAACAACCCTTCGGCTTCTTCTGTCGGTCTTTTGCGCTTCTTCAAGTCGGCGATATATTCTTCAAAACATTCTACCGCTTCTTCAAAGCGATAAGTTTCATTATAAGCCTGCCCCAAGTAGAGCTGACCGCTGGCTACGCGTTTCTTCACTGCCATTTCGAGCGGTTTTACCGCTTCCTCGGCTTCTCCGGTTTTCAGGCAACATACGCCGTACCAATAATTATAATTTCCGTTGGAAGGTTGGGATTTTACATACTTTTTGAATACAGGCTTGGCCTTTTCGTAATCACCTTTTGTAAACAAGGTGCGTGCCTGTTCGAGTGTTTGCGCAGAAACCTCACCAAGGAAGAGACTGCAAAATAAAAATAGAATATATTTCCCTTTCATCGTTATTTATCGTTTAAGAGTGACGGATTGTTTGAAAGTACTGTTACTTCCGGGCATCTGTCAATTTTTCAATTGTTCAAAAGTACAAATTTATTAGAAATAAACCCTTTTTTAGAGATTCTATTATGTTAATTCTTCTTTAAATCATTCTTTTCGCTTACTTTTGCAGCCGATTTTTGAAGATATGGCACAATTTACGGAAGAAGAGAAAACCATTCGCCGCATTGATAAGCGGTTCAACAAAGGAGTGGTGCAATATAGACTGATAGAAGAAGGGGATAAAATTCTCATCGGACTGTCGGGCGGGAAAGATTCGTTGGCGCTTGTAGAACTGTTGGGCAAACGCGCACGTATCTACAAACCTCGTTTTTCTGTCGTTGCCGTCCATGTAGTGATGAAGAATATTCCTTATCAAAGTGATAATGAGTATCTGAAAGCACATTGCGAGGCGTACGGAGTGCCTTTTCTCCAATACGAAACCTCGTTCGACCCTTCTACAGATACGCGCAAGTCTCCTTGTTTCCTTTGTTCGTGGAATCGCCGGAAAGCCTTGTTTACGGTTGCCAAGGAACAGGGGTGCAATAAAATTGCTTTGGGGCATCATATGGATGATATTCTGGAAACCTTGCTGATGAATATCACTTATCAGGGGGCGTTCAGTACCATGCCGCCCCGGTTGGTGATGAAGAAGTTTGATATGACGATCATCCGTCCGATGTGCATGGTTCACGAATCGGATTTGATAGAATTGGCGGCTTTGCATGGCTATCGGAAGCAAGTGAAAAACTGTCCTTACGAATCGCAATCCAGCCGGAGCGATATGAAAGGTGTTTTGCGGCAACTGGAAGCGATGAACCCGGAAGCCCGATACAGCCTTTGGGGAAGCATGACGAATGTACAGGAAGAATTATTACCGGATAAAATAGATTGAATAGATAAATTTGAATAGATTGTTATGAAAGGAATATATACAATTTTGTTGCTCATCGTGTCTAATGTCTTTATGACATTTGCCTGGTACGGACATCTGAAAATGAAACAGGAATATAGCTGGTTCGCAGCTCTTCCGTTGATAGGTGTGATTGCTTTCAGTTGGGCGATTGCTTTCTTCGAGTATTCATGTCAGATACCGGCGAACCGCATCGGATTTATCGGTAACGGCGGCCCGTTTTCATTGATGCAGTTGAAAGTGATTCAGGAAGTGATAACTCTTGTCATCTTTACGGTGTTCACAACTGTATTTTTCAAGGGTGAAGCGTTGCATTGGAATCATTTGGCGGCGTTCGTTTGTTTGATTGCGGCGGTGTATTTTGTGTTTATGAAATAAAACAGAATGTTTTAACTTTTCCTGTATTCGGCAGTGTGTGCAAATTTTGCACATACTGCCGAAGTGACTCTTAAACTTTTTGTTCTTGACTAATGTACTTTATTTTTATAAACCGTTCTTCACTCTCTTCACCTAAAGTTTATCCGTTCATTCACAGTTACTTCCTATGAATGAACGGCACTATTTTTATTCTTCACCACCCTTCACCCTCTTCACCAGATACACATTCCCCAACCTCGTATGCTGCCGGCTGATACCTGCTGCGGTCAGGATTTGTGCCAGTTGGATAGGAGTGCAGCTACGCAATACGGCCGGAAACCTCTTTCTCAATTCCTTATGGATGATAGCAGCGGAGAGTGACAGGCAGTCCGGTTCATCCAACGCGGCGGGCGCGTATGTGCTGCGCACAATGTCTTCTATGGGATTGACATGATAATATGCAACGTTATGACGCTGCAAGGCATATTCTTCCTCTTTACTGAACCAGTGACGGGCGCCTGCAAGCAGTTCCTCTTTCAGTTGGGCATAGATTTGTGCATGTTCTATTTATATCTTTGAAGGTCTTTATCCCAACAGTTGATGCCCTCTTTGTGAGCTTCCAGACAGAAAGTGTTCAGTTCCCGCTTGTCTATACGACAGAAAGAGATGTCTCGTTGACCAGATGGCCGGAATTCGGTTTCTTCGGTAAGCAGATTGTAGCGGAAGTCATACCGAATTTTCAAAAAGTCAATCACTTGTTGCGTCAGAAAGACGGAGTGTTTATGTACTTCTTGTATAGGTATTTCCTACTCATGCATATCCTGCATAGGCAGTTCGTTCTTTGAGGTGTTCGATGAAACGGTGGCGTTTGACGATTCTTTCATCAATACCCGTATTCTTTTCGCCAAACGTTTTGAGTTATATTCTAATGTCTTCATATTTTTCTTCTTTGTTAAATGAATAAATGTTGTTTTTTCGACCGGTTGATGCTGCTAAGGTATAACATGGAATATGGGGTTTGCAAGCATTTAACAAAGAAAATGTTTATTTTCTGCTGAAATGAAAAACATGCTTTCTTATGCTGATATGTCGTTACTTTGTCGTATCTTTAGTGCTTATTTGAGGAAAGCCGACTGGAGTTGTCCGGTCGGCTGACTATAGTTGACTGAACAGCCGATTCCAGTTGTCCGAATAGCCGATTACAGTCGTCCTATGATGAAGTTACACATTTTAATTGAAAAGAAGTAATGGCTATTGTATTTGATTGGTATGAAAATCCTAATGCATCTTCGGAAGAAGAGGCAGCGTTGCATCCGCGTATCTTTATGAATGGTAAGGTGGATACGGAAACACTTTGTTACAAGATTCATGATTACAGTTCGTTGACTGTGGGGGATGTGAAGAATGTGCTCGACAACTTGTCGAAGATTCTCGGCGAATCGTTGCGTGAGGGAAAAGAAGTGCATATCGAGGGAATCGGTTATTTTTTCCCCACTTTGGCGGCCACGGGAAAAGTGACCCGAAGTACTCCGCACAAAACCAATAAAGTGACTTTTAAAACAGTCCGTTTCCGTCCTGACACTAATCTGAAAGGACATTTTGTTGGCGTCCGTGCCAGTCAGTCCAAGTACGTCCGTCATTCGGAAAAGGTTTCGGAAGTGGAGATTGATATGCTGTTGAAAGAATATTTTGCCGGACATCAGATGATGACCCGTCGTGATTTTCAGGAGATTTGCGGCTTGGCTCGTACTACGGCAAAGACGCATTTGCTTCGTCTGCGTGGAGAAGGAAAATTAGTGAATATCGGCCTGCGTACTCAACCGATGTATGTGCCTGCTCCCGGTTATTATGGGGTGTCAAGAGATGCGGCACATCCTTCACGATAAGCAGGCATTTCTACGATGATACCGGTTGTGAAGGATGTGAAAGAGGTCTTAATCTTTAAGTAATCACACGAAAGCGTTGATAGCTTGAGGCTTATCCTCATGTGAAGAGAATGAAAAAGAAGAAACGGACTTTATTTCGCTATGTACTTTTTCATTCCTTCCGTATAGTAGGTCTTGAATTCTCCGTTTTCTCCGCTATAGATAAAGTAAGCATCAATCTCCGGGTTCGCTTTGCAAAAAGTCTCCGCTTTTTCCAGTCCCATCACCATGAAGGCGGTAGCCAGGGCATCGGCAGTCATGCAGTCTTTGGCGATTACGGTAGAAGATAAGATGCTATGCTGTACCGGATAGCCCGTTCTCGGGTCGATGGTATGGGCATATTTCTTGCCGTCTTTATAGTAATAGTTACGATAGTTGCCGGAAGTTGCCAAACCTAAGTCTGAAATTTCGAGTATTGTTTGCAGGTCTTGGTTTACGGCCAGTGAGTCGTCGACGGGTTTATTGATTCCAATGCGCCATAAGCTATTGGAAGGGTTTTTGCCTTTCACTACTACCTCACCGCCAATGTCTACCATATAGTTTTTTATACCTTTCCGGTCGAGCAGACGTGCTACTACGTCTACCGAATACCCTTTGGCTACTGCGCTACAACTCAACATGATACGCGGATCTTGCTTGATAACTTCACCGTTCTCCAATTTCACCTTTTCATATCCGGTGATTTGTAGCAAACTGTCTATCATTAATGAATCCGGGAAAGCTCCTTTCTTGAAACCGAATCCCCAAGCATTGGCAAGAGGGGCTACCGTGATGTCGAAAGCGCCTTTTGTCTCGCGTGATATTTCCATCGAACGGTTGAAGCAATTTTGAAAGAAGCTGTCGGTAACCAATTCTTCGTTACGGTTTACACGGCTAATGACAGAACTATCGTTAAATGGCGATAGAGAATTGTCAAAACGTTGCAGTTCGGCTTCGATTTCCGGTTTTAAGTCGCCTTCGTGCTCGTAGGTGATTTTATATACAGTTCCGAATACCAGACCTTTGATACTGTTGTAGTTAGCTTGCTGGTTGCGTCTGGCCAATATCCAGATGGTTGCCAGAATCAGGAAAGCCAGCCAAAGGAAACTTTTTTTTGTTTTCATACGCTCTTTTGTTTGATGAGAAAACTCTTTTTATTGGAAAAACAGATGTTCGATTAATATTTTGATTCCGATAATGACCAGAATGATACCGCCCCATAATTCCGCCTTTAATTTCCGTGCCAGTCCGCAACCGCATTGAATACCGAAGATAAGTCCGATTAGTGACAGGACGAATGAAACAAATCCTATGATTAGGATAGGGGACAGGATTTCATTATAGCTCTGCACTCCTAGAAAGGCAAACGAAATGCCCACAGCCAGTGCGTCAATGCTTGTTGCTATTGCCATGGTGAATACCACTTTCAGGCTTGCCGGATTGAATAACTGACAGCATTCTTCTTCTTTGAAAGATTCCCAAATCATCCTGCCGCCAAGGAAAGCAAGAATTGCAAAGGCAATCCAATGGTCTATACTTTCTATGAAATGGCTGAAATTTTTGGCAAACATCCATCCGATAAAAGGCATGACTGCTTGAAAAAGCCCGAACGCAAATGCCATGACCAGCATGGGTTTCCATTGGGTACGTTTCAGAATAATGCCGCTTGCAATCGAAACGGCGAAACAATCCATCGCCAAACCTATTGCAAGCAACCAAATCTCTAGTCCTGTCATTGTATTCTAAAGAGGCAATTTATAAATGAGGGAATAGGTGATTCCCATATTGTTCGATTTAAACTTTCCGTAGCCGGGCACATACCACGGGTCGCCGTACTCTCCGGTAGAGGCACTTGTCTTGTATTTCATGCGTACCGACCAACCCATGTTGAAGTTTTTGTAAATACGCACTTTGACACCTAAAACGATTTCCAACCACTGCACCGAACCTTTCATTCCCAAATGGCTGAAAGGAACGCTTCCGCCCCAGTAATCGTCTTCCAGACTGGGGTTGCCTATAACGTCTCCCCAGATAGGGTCGCCTGCGGGCATGGTGGATACATCATATTTGAAGGAACTGAATGCGTAACGAAGACCTGCATACAAGTAACTATTCTTCTCTTTCTTCTTTGCCATGGTGTTGTAGTCCACACCGATTCGGAAGAATGGGGCAGCTTTGCTTTTGTAGTGGATACCCGTTTCGCTCCAGGTGTCTGTTCCACCCATACCGAATTCTAGGGTAGGGATGAATTTGTTTTTAAGGTTGACTGCAACGCTGATTTCGGAACTCATGAAGTCGCTACCAAGAAGTTTGCTTCCCGGGCCGTATAAGTCCACACCGATGTATGTACCATTGTAAAAAGGAATGGTATCTACTTCGGCAACCTTATTCTTTTTCTGATCTCTTTTGGGAGTATGGGTCGGGCGTTGCTGTTGTGCCAACAACGGAAGCCCGATACAGAAGAGTAGAAAAAGGCTAGTCAGCCGTATCCGGTGTGCGGTCACGATATTTAAAGAATATCTGTAGATTCTCAATTTCATTACTATTGGCTTCTTTATTTCTAAAATAGATAGAGTCTATTTTCTCCGAACTATTGGTTCTGTTTCCGAACTTGGCACTGATGATATTTTGTTTCATCATATATCCACATTCCATTGACTGGAAATAGGGAGTATTCTGCTGTACGATATACAAGGTATCTACATCGTCAGGATTGTCTACCGGATTGTATTGGAGGATAAACACGGTAGAATCACTGGTGTAGCGTAACGGCAGCATTATCTTATGCACTTTTTTCTCGTTGTTGAGAATGATTGAGTCCGTCCCCAATGCTTTGATTGTCAGTGAGTCAAGTGTGTCGTTTAACACCTTGGTCGGGTCGAGGCTCTTGTCTATGGTCTTGAATGTGCAATACATCATCGGGCGTCCTGCCAACGAACAATCGTTCTCGTCCGAGCACGAACTATGGATGCTCACAGCGGCACCGACGATTATCAATAGGAGAAAGATACGAACTAAATTCTTCATAGTCAATTGTTGAATGTGAATCAAATTTTCTTTTCTATCTGATAGTTGTTCCGTTCCGGTGCGTTGCGCGAGATTAGTTCGCCAAGGAATCCGGCAAGAAACAGTTGCGTACCTATAATCATTGCCGTGAGTGACAAATAAAAATAGGGAGAGTCGGTCACCAGTCGGTAAGGCAGACCGTTGGACATGGCATATAGTTTGCTGGCGCCTACGATGATAACAGAAATCATTCCGACGAGAAACATCAAAGAACCCAGCAATCCGAAGAAATGCATCGGCTTGATTCCGAATTTGGAAAGGAACCAAAGGGAGAGCAAGTCCAGGTAGCCGTTGACAAAGCGGTTGAGCCCGAATTTGGTAGTGCCGTACTTGCGTGCCTGGTGATGTACCACCTTTTCACCGATTTTCTTGAATCCGGCATTCTTTGCCAAGTAGGGGATATAGCGGTGCATTTCACCGTACACTTCGATGTGTTTTACTACATCTTTGCGATATGCTTTCAGTCCGCAGTTAAAATCATGCAGGTTTTTGATGCCCGAAACTTTGCGTGCGGTGGCGTTGAACAACTTCGTAGGCAATGTTTTTGATAGCGGGTCATATCTTTTTTGCTTCCAGCCGGATACGAGGTCGTAGCCGTCTTGGGTTATCATCCGGTAAAGTTCTGGTATTTCGTCCGGGCTGTCCTGCAGGTCTGCGTCCATCGTGATAACCACGTCACCCTGGGCTTCGGCAAATCCGCAGTAGAGCGCGGGTGATTTGCCGTAGTTGCGGCGGAACTTGATTCCTTTTACGTGTTCTGATTGTGTCTTGAGCTTTTCTATCACTTCCCATGAGCGGTCGGTGCTTCCGTCGTTAACGAAAATCACTTCGAATGAGAATCCGTTGGCTTGCATTACCCGTTCTATCCAAGCGTAGAGTTCG
The DNA here is from genome assembly GCF_903181435.1 of Bacteroides acidifaciens. Taxonomy (NCBI): domain Bacteria; kingdom Pseudomonadati; phylum Bacteroidota; class Bacteroidia; order Bacteroidales; family Bacteroidaceae; genus Bacteroides; species Bacteroides acidifaciens. The sequence continues at coordinate 2,529,903 of NZ_CAEUHO010000001.1, read as the reverse complement.
GGTAGTGACTCTTCTTCATTGAATAATGGGACTACAACTGATATATCCATCTTTTTATTACTAAATTACGAATTACAAATTACGATTGCGAAGGTTCGTTGTTCTCAGGTTTTGCTCTTTTCATCACCATCAACGCGGTAGGGATGGCAAGGAGGCTTCCCCAGAATACATCCCATGATAATAGTTGCATGGTGATATTTATGGAATTGAGTGAACGGACACTGTCTATCGTCTCTTTTATAATCTCTTTGCTTTCAATCAGGGTGGGGGTGTTTGCCATCAATTCGTCCCACAGTTGGGTATAAGAATTGATGATAAATCCGTGGTCGATAAACTGGAAATAGATATAGTGTGCCACGGCTACCAGCAAGGACGCGAACATGTACATAAAGATGCTGAAAAGAACGGCATGTGAGAACTGGATGCTGCCGCCGCATATTTTGTCCCGGTACATTTTGGTATAGTGGTAACCGATGAACGGCACGGCTAATGTCAGGATTATAAATAGGAAAGAAAAGAAAGGAATACGAAATCCCAATGGAAATAGTATGAATTTCAATATCCAATAGATTCCCATGTACGTGCCAAAGTGCATGGCATATTTCTGTAAATAGCTTCTGTTTTCTGTCATCTTCATTTCTAAATTGCGCACAAAGGTACAAATAATATCGGTTGATAGAGGGAATATGGTTGTTAAAGTTAATAAAGCAAGGGAAGTTGTCGCCTGAGATTTTTTTTATATTTTTAATTGCTTGAAATGTAGGGTGTTACTCTTTTTGTGTGAAAAAAGTTATCTTTAGCTATTGCAGGATTCATAAAAATACCTACCTTTGCAACCGCAAAACGGGTAAGTCCTATACGGCCAGCTCCCTTCGAATCCTCCAGGGCTTGATCGCAGCAAAGGTAGTTGGTTGTAGCGGCGCGATATAGTTAGCTTACCCACCCGCCTCTTTAGCTCAGTTGGCCAGAGCACGTGATTTGTAATCTCGGGGTCGTTGGTTCGAATCCGACAAGAGGCTCAAAATTGGATATACAGCCAATTCACGAAGGAAAAAGCATTCAGGTATTTGCCTGGATGCTTTTCTTTTTTTATATTTGCACATTAGCGAAATGTGGGCTCAGTTTGAAAATTTGGGGGAATTAGTTAAAATGGCTCAGCGGAAATTTCGGGGCAGTCATTATTCTTGGGGATTTAACAATTATGCATACAACATCATTACTCTATAAAGATAGAACCTTACATCATCTACTCCTCTGAATGTGTTTCTAAAGGATTTAAGTTTGGCATTGAAAGATTCAGCTGCTGCATTTGTGAGTCTGTTCTCAAAGAAATTCAATATCCTATCATTGTGATTCTTGAAAGTTTCTATTACAGTATTGAACTGAGGGTAATTCCATTCCTCTACCTTGTTAAACCACAATGCAAGCTTTGTCCTTGCCACATTCTTATCATAGTTCTGTGAGTATATCTGTCCGAGCTGCAGAGTTAAATAATATAATTGTTTTATGTCGTCAAACTGCTTGAAGAGTATTTCAGCCCTTATTCTTTGAGAGTTGGTCCATTTATCAGGGCTTTTGAATAATAGATATCTGCTGCGGACAAGCAGTTGTCTCATGGTATCTCCGTTCTCAAAACATTGAGGTATATATTTTCTCCTTTCTGCTCTCGCTTTTTTTATATCTGAGTTTTCCTGCTCTATAGCCTGCCAGCGATATTGTACACGTAGCTCCTGCAGTGCTTCCTGCATCTGCATTTGTACATGAAAACGGTCTATGATCTGCGTGGCGTAAGGAAAACATCTCTTGACTATCTGTCTCATACTTCCAGCCATATCAAGTGTAACATTCTTGACCATCCTACGTTTACCTTCCGGTAACTTCATCAAATATCTGCATACATCGTCGGTCTTTGTTCCCTTTATCATGGCTATGACCGTACCATGTTTACCATGGCCATCCTTGTTGGTGACTATGGTATATAACTCTCCGTTGCTGAAGGCTGTTTCGTCAATAGATATATTCTCACCTAAATTGTCTTTGAAATACATGTACTCGTCAGCGTGTGAGAGCTGATTCCAGGAACGATAGTCGCTTAAATGTTCCTTGTAGTAATCGTTAAGTGTCTTCGACTTCACATGGCAGAAGTCGGCTACGAACTTTATACTAACTTCATTATTATCAATATAGTTCTTTTAAAAAAGAACCGAACTCGGCTGTTATCCTAGTCCCGTCTGCAACCAACTTCCAGCTCCTGCTGTATGTCTTACCCGTTTGCTTATCCTCCCATCTGCGACGTTTTACTTTTAAATATACAGTGCGGTCACGGGCAGGAAAATCTGTAACTGTTATCTCTGGATAGAAACCTTTTGAAACTAGTGGGAGGTTTGAATACTCGTCAGGTACAGTATTTTTCTCTTCAAGAGAGAATATATAATACTCACCCATATCTGAGTAGTCGGTAAAATCAAAATAGTCAAGCATGCCTTTGGGTAAGAACATGGACAATATAGCCTTATAATCTATTGGTTTCTTTTGCATGGAGCAAAAGTAATATTTTATAGATGAAATAGAATAAGACTAAATGTTAAATCCCCAACTTTACAGACTGCCCCCATTAACACTCCCTATGGGGGTGCGAAACCGCCATATAGGAGTTTACGTACGAGCATAAAATGCCCGCCGTAAAAGATAGGCAGGTTCCCCCCTGCCGTTGTTAATAAGTTAGACGTTACAAATGTAGTTATTATTTTTTCAAATCTATCAAATAAGTAGAGAAATAATTTTGCAAAAAAAGAGAGGATGGATTACAATTGAATCCACCCCCTCTCATCTTTATAAAAGGAATCTATTTACTTAATTCTCTTATATCCATACACAGCCAAATCTCCCAATTCTTCTTCGATACGAAGCAGTTGATTGTATTTAGCCATACGGTCAGAACGGCTCAAAGAGCCGGTTTTGATTTGTCCACTGTTGGTAGCTACTGCGATGTCGGCAATAGTAGCGTCTTCCGTTTCACCCGAACGGTGAGAAGTAACCGTAGTATAACCGTGACGGTGAGCCATCTCGATAGCGTTCAATGTTTCAGTCAATGAACCGATTTGGTTTACTTTAATCAGGATAGAGTTGGCGCAACCCTTTTCGATACCCATTGCAAGGAAATCGACGTTTGTCACGAACAGGTCGTCACCTACCAATTGGCAACGGTTGCCGATACGTTCGGTCAGTTTCTTCCAGCCTTCCCAGTCGTTTTCGTTCATACCGTCTTCGATAGAGTCGATAGGGAATTTATTGATTAATTCTTCCAGATAGTCAATTTGTTCATCGGAAGTGCGTTTCTTACCTTTTTCACCTTCAAACTTAGTGTAATCGTAAATGCCGTCGTGGTAGAATTCGGAAGCAGCGCAGTCCATACCAATCATTACGTCTTTGCCCGGTTCATATCCTGCTGCTTTGATAGCGGCGAGAATAGAATTCAGAGCGTCTTCCGTACCTTCCAGGTTGGGAGCGAAACCACCTTCGTCACCTACGGCGGTGCTAAGACCACGGTTTTTCAATACTTTCTTCAATGCATGGAATACTTCGGCGCCCATACGCAGACCTTCTTTGAAAGAAGCAGCACCTACCGGGCGAATCATAAATTCCTGGAATGCAATAGGAGCATCGCTATGTGAACCGCCATTGATGATGTTCATCATCGGCACGGGCATTACATATGTATTTGTTCCACCGATATAGCGGTATAAAGGAAGGTCTAAATAGTTGGCGGCAGCTTTGGCTACGGCGAGAGATACACCGAGAATAGCGTTAGCACCCAAGTTTGATTTAGTCTTGGTGCCATCCAATGCCAACATAGCGTAGTCGATTCCTCTCTGATTGAGTGAAGACATTCCGACCAACTTCGGCGCAATGATTTTATTTACATTGTCAACCGCTTTCTGTACACCTTTTCCACCATAGCGTCGTTTGTCACCATCGCGAAGCTCCAATGCTTCGTGTTCACCTGTGGAAGCACCCGACGGCACTGATGCGCGTCCCATAATGCCTGATTCCAATACTACGTCAACTTCTACTGTGGGGTTACCTCTTGAATCGAGAATTTCTCGAGCTACAATTTTTTCAATTTTCATCGTTTCTATTGTTTTTTGAATAAGATTTTGCAAAAGTACGGACTTGACAGGGAGTGGGAAATCACTATAAATAGGTATTCTATTCGTTCCTATTCCCGATATGTCGTTAGTCCAACCTTATATTATATAACAACAGGACGATGCTTTTTGTTTGAGTGTGACGGGTTGAAATTTGCAGGATTTTAGTCCTCGATAACAACGCCTAATAGCGGAAGTAAATCCATCGCTTGCAAAGAGGTGATGACAGCCCCTTTCAGGTCGCTGATATTAAGCGTGATTCCGCTGATGCGGGAAGTGCGCAAGTCTATTCCGCGAAGCGGGGCATGTGAGAAATCGGCTTCTACCAAGTCGCAGCTATCAAAAGCGACTGCTGAGAAACGGCAGTCGTTCAAACTTCCGTTACGGAGCAGGCTGTGCGCAAAACGTACCTGGTTCATCTTGCTCATAGCCAGGTTGATGTATCCTGCATTACAGTCGTGTAGCAGGACGTGGTTCATGGTTGTCTCGGATAGATTGGTTCCTAATAGCTTGCAAGAGATAAATTCTACCCGGTAGAGGGAGCTTTCGGCAAAAGAAATGTTTGATAAATCGCAGTTTTCAAACCGCACATCGGTCAGTTGGGAAGAAAGAAACTTGCATTCACTGAATGTCTGATGCCGGAAAGTACAGTTCTTGAGGCTCTTATAAGATTGGTCGATGCCTTCCTCTCTTCCTTTACAGAATAAGAGATGTGAGACTGTTTCTTCCTTGTCGAGCCATTCCTCTAAAGTGCTTGTACTGGTTTCCTGTTCTTCCATCATGGGAGGAACTACGCGGACGGGTTTGGCAGAGTTTCTTTTTATCATGCGGCAAAGATAATTTTTATATTCGGATATTTAGATTTCTTTTCCCACATATCCGCCGGCCAGTGCGGCAGCCAGTCCTATACCTATACTTAATAAAGTATATAGGATGAATGTTCCGTAAAATTCTCCTTTCAGCAACCCTATGCCGTCACTGGAAAAAGTGGAGAAGGTGGTGAATCCGCCACATAACCCCGTAGTCAGAAACAGGCGGACTTCGAAAGGAAGATGGAAACGTTCTGAAAGCGCATAAAACAGACCGATAAGAAAACTGCCGAGAAGATTGACGGTGAACGTTGCCCATGGGAAATGATAGGGGACAATCCGTTCGTGCATAAACAACTGGACACAATAGCGTAACGCACTGCCGGTTCCGCCGCCAATAAAGATATAGATAATTTCTTTACTCATTTGATTTTAACATTTGAATTATTTGTAAGCAGCTTCAAAATCTTTTTCGAACTTCTGGAAACCACCGGGATAGACGCTGTCTATTCGTTCGGAAACGGTTGACGAGTCGTTTTTGTTTTGCAGGGAAACGATGAGCTTTTTCATTGTGTCTCTGGGAACTTTTTCTATCCAGAATGTGACAAGTGCGTGTGCAAGAATATATGAATATTGCTCGTCAGTTGCCTGGCGCTTCATGAACTTGCCGCGCCCGCTATTCATAAAAGCAGATAGATCGATTTCTCCCAGCATATACATTGTGCGGATTCTCCCTTGCTCATATTCAGTAAATGTGTGGCGGAGTCCCTTTTTCGTTACTTTACAATGTTCGAAGTACTCTGACAACCCTTCGTTAAGCCAGCTAGGCGGGAATTTGCCGAGGATTTGCCGGACAAAATGGTGGCTGAGCTCGTGGTAAATAATAGCAAGGCTTCTTTCCTGTCCTTTCTCCCGTCCCAATATGATTGCTTTTTGTAACTTCGGTGAATATATGCCGCTCGCTTTGAATGGCAGGGACAGGTGTATGTCTACGCTTTCAAGATATTCCATTGCCTTTTTTCTATCCTCAAATACATGCAGTTGAAGGGTAAGTGTATCGGGCAGTCCGAATTGAGTATAGAAATCGACTTCATAACTGATAAATTCCTCGATATTTCGTCGGTCTTTGTCGGGAAGCGGGTCGCCGGCATATTCTATTTTTACAGTCTGCGCATTGAGCAGACCGCAAAAGATGAAAAGCGGAAAGAGAAGAAAAGGTGCACGCATAATGATGTTACTGTTATTTCTGATTCTTATGTTTCATATATTTCTTTTTGTCGCGTTTGCTCATATCTTGCGTGATTAGTTCATCGTCAATGACTGCCTGGTAGATTGTTTTCTCTTTGAGCTTAACGTCTCCTTGGGTTGTACGGAACACGGGTATGAAGTGGGAGTAAGGGTAACCCGAAGATTCTCCGCCTTTGAATTTATTCTCGTCCAAAAAGAAGAAGGAGATGGAGACTCTCAAAGGCCCTGCTTTTCCTATGGCTTGTCCTACTTGTACTTCCTCGCCCGGTTGAATGAAATTCTCGCTCATCACCAGATAGGCCGCGAAAGTCTGGTCGGAATGGTAGATTAGCAGTTGGCGTGGATTGGCTGTTGTGCAGGCTACACCACTGCGGGTCGCATAAATGGTATCACCTTCTTTTATACGGAAATTGAGTGTTTTTACAGGTTCGCGCGGGTCGGTCTGCCAGCCGGTCTTTTGTCCGTCCTTCACGGGTAAGGCGTAAGGGGTGCCGATTTGGAAGTCTTTGGGAAATTTGCCGCGATAGTATCTGTAACTTGATGCGCTTTTAAACGGATTCTCGAACGATGCGTTCTTTTCTATTTTAAATATTGTATTTTTTCCGGGAGTCAGATTGTAGGAGCGGTCGTTCATGCGGTACAGGTAATAGGCGCAATAGTCTTCGTTGTAGTAATTAAGTTCTCTGCCTCCTTGTGGATTTGTCTCCCATTTCGATTCAACGACTCCGAACGGACGTTCCATTAGCTTTCGTAAGGACTGGGCGGAGATATGGCAGGCGGACAGTGTGAATACGGATAAGATAATTAATTTAAGGTGTTGTGTCATAACTTGAATAATTGTGTTACCTTTAGAGCGATGAATAATCGCTTGCAAATATAACGAGAAACTGTAATATATAAGCGCGGTCATACTATTTTCTTGTGTAAAGTTACTATGTTTTTTCTTCATTCTTGTTTCTTCAATAGGCTTATAATTAGTGTTTTATGCGTGATAAAGCTTGTTTCTATCTACATTTTCTTTATAAAGAAAAACAGCCGCCGTATTTCCTGTCTGTCTTTGCCATGAGATTATTAACTAACTGCATGAAGCTGCTTTGGTGGATTACTCCTGTGTGCATTTGAATCTCGACGACAAGAACCTGTTTTTTGAATCACGGCTGATTCCTAACGCGAAGGGGGATAAAGGATACATGCAGGCGCCTTGCCGTTCACCGTGGCGTACGGTGATTGTCAGTGACGATGCCCGTGATATTCTGGCGTCCAAATTGACGTTGAATCTGAATGAGCCTTGTGTTTATGAGGATGTTTCCTGGATTAAGCCTGTGAAGAGTGGTTATATAAGCAATATCATTCCCCGTAGCGAACATCATTACGGTCAGTGGATGAACGACCCTTATCTGTACGCAGTGAAGAAAGCCGCCGATTATAAGATTTGTGTGAATGCGCACGAAGCAGTCCGCTCGACCGGATGATACCGCACTTACCCGAACCTGATTGGCAGGCCGATGGATTATACTCCGGGTATCTTCGATGCAAAACTTTCTAAGAAATGGAAATAAGATTCAGGTAGAAAGATTGTTCCCGGATTCTCCGCTTTTTAATAAATATTAGTTGTTGTCCCGCAAAGAAATCTAAAACTTTGCGGGGCTCTTTTTTTATCAGACGGATTCTTTTTTGTACTTTTGCGCATCTTTTTTAAAACATCATCAATAAAGAGAACGACATGGGAGGTTTTTTCGGAACAGTCTCGAAAACTAGTTGCGTGACTGATTTATTCTACGGCACAGATTATAATTCACATCTGGGTACGAAGCGGGGTGGACTCGCGACATATAGTAAGGAAAAAGGTTTTATCCGTTCCATTCACAATTTGGAAAGTACCTACTTCCGAACCAAGTTCGAAGGAGAACTGGACAAGTTTAAAGGAAACGCCGGCATCGGCATCATCAGTGACACAGACGCACAACCTATCATTATCAATTCTCACCTCGGGCGCTTCGCCATTATCACCGTCGCAAAAGTAGTCAATATCCAACAATTGGAAGACGAACTCCTCAGTCAGAATATGCATTTCGCCGAACTCAGTTCGAGCAGTACCAATCAAACGGAACTTATCGCGTTACTTCTTATACAAGGTAGAAACTTTGTTGAGGGTATCGAAAATGTGTTCAAGCACATCAAAGGTTCTTGTTCCATGCTTATCCTGACGGAAGACGGAAGCATTATTGCCGCCCGCGACCAATGGGGACGTACTCCGGTGGTAATCGGCAGGAAAGACGGTGCTTATGCCGCCACGAGTGAATCGTCCAGTTTCCCGAATCTGGATTATGAAATTGAGAAATATTTAGGACCGGGTGAAATTGTCCGTATGTATGACGACCATATCGAACAGCTTCGCGAACCGAATGAGGATATGCAGATTTGTTCATTCCTGTGGGTGTACTATGGGTTTCCGACTTCTTGCTATGAAGGTAAGAATGTGGAGGAAGTCCGTTTTACAAGCGGATTGAAAATGGGGCGGATGGACAAATCCGAGGTCGATTGTGCCTGTGGTATCCCAGATTCGGGAGTAGGTATGGCTTTAGGATATGCCGAAGGAAAAGGGGTGCCCTATCATCGCGCTATCTCGAAATATACGCCGACATGGCCTCGTAGCTTTACACCCAGCAATCAGGAGATGCGTTCGCTGGTCGCTAAGATGAAGTTGATTCCGAACCGTGCTATGCTTCAAGGCAAGCGTCTGTTGTTCTGTGACGATTCTATCGTCCGCGGTACGCAGTTGCGTGACAATGTGAAGATTCTATATGATTATGGAGCGAAAGAGGTGCATATGCGTATCGCTTGCCCGCCGTTGATTTATGCTTGTCCGTTTGTGGGATTCTCCGCTTCCAAGAATGCGTTGGAATTGATTACCCGCCGGATTATCAAGGAGCTGGAAGGTGACGAAAATAAGAATTTGGAAAAATATGCGACTACCGGTTCGCCCGAATATGAGAAGATGGTCAGCATCATTGCCGAGCGTTTCGGATTGTCTTCCTTGAAGTTCAATACGCTGGAAACGCTGATTGAAGCTATCGGATTGCCTAAATGTAAAGTGTGCACGCACTGCTTTGACGGTAGCAGCCACTTTTAAAAAAAGATTATACAATAAAAAAGAGCCGTGAATTGCTTTGTAATTCACGGCTCTTTTTTTACCTTTACGGCACTATAAACTATCAAATTGTAAATTGCAATTAGTAACTTAGAATTAAATAATATGACTTTAGTAGACAGGTTTTTAAAGTATGTGAGCTTCGATACGCAATCTGACGAATCGACAGGGCTTACTCCCAGTACTCCGAAACAGATGATATTCGCCGAATATCTGAAAGCGGAACTGGAGTCTTTGGGATTGGAAGATATTACTTTGGATGAGCATGGCTATCTTTTTGCTACGCTTCCCGCCAATATAGATAAGGAAGTGCCGACTATCGGATTTATCGCCCATATGGATACAAGTCCCGATATGAGCGGCAAGGACGTGACTCCGCGCATTGTAGAAAAGTATGACGGTTCGGACATCGTGCTTTGTGCTGAAGAGGATATAGTCCTTTCTCCTGCGCAATTCCCGGAATTGCTGGAGCATAAGGGGGAAGATTTGATTGTAACCAACGGAAAGACTCTGCTCGGTGCTGACGACAAGGCTGGTATTGCGGAAATCGTATCGGCAGTGGTTTATCTGAAAGAGCATCCCGAAATCAAACATGGAAAGATTCGTATCGGTTTCAATCCTGATGAGGAAATCGGCGAAGGTGCTCATAAATTCGATGTTGAGAAGTTCGGTTGTGAGTGGGGATATACAATGGATGGCGGTGAAGTGGGAGAGTTGGAGTTTGAAAACTTCAATGCTGCTGCCGCTAAGGTTATTTTTAAAGGACGTAATGTGCATCCGGGATATGCCAAGAACAAGATGATTAACTCTATCTATCTGGCCAATCAGTTTATCAACCTGCTGCCTGCGCAGGAAAGACCGGAGCATACTACGGGATATGAGGGTTTCTATCATCTGATAGGTATTCAGGGTGAAGTGGAACAAAGTACTGTCTCTTATATTATCCGCGACCATGACCGTGCTAGATTTGAAGACCGCAAGAAGGAAATGGAACGTCTGGTTGCCCGGATGAATGAGGAATATGGTGCAGGTACGGTGACTCTTGAGTTGCGTGACCAATATTATAATATGCGTGAGAAGATAGAACCGGTGATGCATATCATCGACACTGCTTTTGCCGCAATGGAAGCTGTGGGCGTGAAGCCGAATGTGAAACCGATTCGTGGGGGTACGGACGGCGCGCAACTTTCCTTCAAAGGTCTGCCTTGTCCGAATATCTTTGCCGGTGGATTGAATTTCCACGGACGTTATGAATTTGTTCCTGTTCAGAACATGGAAAAGGCTATGAAAGTCATTGTGAAGATTGCCGAGCTGGTTGCTTCCAAATAAGATTTTAAAGCTCTATATCACTATTACTTGATACTTAAAACTTAATACTTAAAAGAATATGAAAACCACTCCGTTTACTGAGAAACATATAGCACTCGGTGCTAAAATGCATGAATTTGCAGGTTATAATATGCCTATTGAATACTCCGGTATCATTGACGAACATCTCACGGTTTGTCAGAATGTTGGTGTGTTCGATGTGTCCCATATGGGAGAATTTTGGATGAAAGGTCCGAATGCGTTGGCTTTTCTTCAAAAAGTGACTTCCAATAATGTGGCGGCACTGACTCCGGGCAAGATACAATATACCTGTTTCCCTAATGAAGAAGGCGGTATCGTAGATGACTTGCTGGTATATCATTTTGAACCGGAAAAATATATGTTGGTGGTCAACGCTGCCAACATGGAGAAAGACTGGAACTGGTGCGTTTCTCATAATACGGAAGGTGCGGAGTTGGAAAACTCTTCGGATAATATCGGGCAGCTTGCCGTACAGGGGCCGAAAGCGATTCTTGCTTTGCAGAAATTGACGGATATTGATTTGTCCGCTATTCCGTATTATACCTTCAAGGTAGGGAAGTTTGCGGGTGAAGAGAATGTAATTATCTCCAATACGGGTTATACCGGTGCAGGAGGTTTTGAGATTTACTTCTATCCGGATGCTGCCGATGCTATTTGGAAGGCTGTTTTCGAAGCGGGTGAAGAGTTTGGCATCAAGCCTATTGGTTTGGGAGCCCGTGACACGCTCCGGTTGGAAATGGGATTCTGCCTGTATGGCAATGACCTGGATGATACGACTTCTCCGATAGAAGCCGGATTGGGATGGATTACTAAGTTTGTAGAGGGTAAGGATTTCATTAACCGTCCTATGCTTGAAAAGCAGAAAGCAGAGGGGACTACCCGTAAGTTGGTCGGTTTTGAAATGATTGACCGCGGAATTCCTCGTCATGGCTACGAACTTGTTAGTCCGGAGGGGGAGAAGATCGGGGTAGTTACTTCTGGCACTATGTCGCCTACACGTAAAATAGGCATCGGTATGGGGTATGTGAAGCCTGAATATAGTAAGACGGGTACAGAAATCTGTATCGATATGCGCGGACGTAAATTAAAAGCGGTAGTAGTAAAACCACCTTTCAGAAAATAAGAGTTTAAATCAGTCTTGTCTGATTAAGCCCCGGGTAAATTGACTTTATCCGGGGCTGATTGGTTTTATGCGGGCTATCATAAAACATATCCGTTAATATGTTGTTTATACCATAGATTTATTATAATTTTGTCAGCAAATACGATGAAATAATGTCTCAATTACCTACCCTGATAGCTGACCTTGCACTGATATTGATATGTGCGGGTATTATGACTTTGTTGTTTAAGAAGTTGAAGCAACCTCTAGTCTTGGGATATGTGGTTGCCGGTTTCCTGGCAAGCCCGCATATGCCTTATACACCTTCCGTGATGGATGCTGCGAATATCAAGACATGGGCGGATATAGGTGTTATTTTCTTGCTGTTTGCTCTTGGACTGGAATTTAGTTTTAAGAAGATTGTGAAAGTGGGCGGTTCTGCTATTATTGCTGCTTGTACTATTATCTTCTGTATGATTTTGTTGGGAATAGGCGTTGGCATGGGCTTTGGCTGGCATCGGATGGACAGTTTGTTTCTGGGTGGTATGATTGCGATGTCTTCCACTACCATTATTTATAAGGCATTTGATGATCTTGGATTAAGAAAAAAGCAATTCACCGGATTGGTGTTGAGTATCTTGATTTTGGAGGATATTCTTGCTATTGTGCTGATGGTAATGCTTTCTACTATGGCGGTAAGCCACAATTTTGAAGGTACGGAGATGTTGGAGAGCATCGGCAAACTGGTATTCTTCCTTATTTTGTGGTTTGTAGTCGGTATTTATCTGATTCCGGAATTCTTGAAACGTTGCCGCAAGCTGATGGGGGAGGAAACGTTGCTTATCGTATCTTTGGCGCTTTGCTTCGGTATGGTGGTAATGGCTGCCAATACGGGATTTTCTGCTGCATTCGGTGCATTTATCATGGGTTCTATTCTGGCGGAAACGATTGAAGCGGAATCTATAGACCGGTTGGTGAAACCTGTAAAGGACCTTTTCGGAGCAATCTTTTTCGTTTCAGTGGGCATGATGGTGGATCCTGCAATGATTGTGGAATATGCTGTACCTATTATTGTCATTACTATGGCTGTCATTTTGGGGCAGTCCATATTCGGAACTTTTGGGGTGATACTCTCTGGCAAACCGTTGAAGACGGCTATGCAATGCGGATTTAGTTTGACGCAGATTGGTGAGTTCGCCTTTATTATAGCATCTCTGGGAGTCTCTTTGCATGTGACGAGTGACTTTTTGTATCCGATAGTGGTGGCAGTCTCCGTCATAACCACTTTTCTTACTCCTTATATGATTCGCCTTGCCGAACCTGCTTCTTCCTTTGTGGACGCCCATCTTCCCGCTTCGTGGCGGAAACTCTTGATGCGCTACTCTTCCGGATCGCAAACTGCGCTCAACCATGAGAATTTGTGGAAGAAGTTGATATTGGCGATGGTACGCATTACGGTGGTTTACTCTATTGTCAGTATATCGATTATCGCGCTTTCTTTCCGTTTTGTCGTGCCTTTCTTTAAGGAGAATCTGCCGCATTTTGGGGCATCATTGCTGGGGGCGGTATTTATCATTCTTTGTATCGCTCCTTTCTTGCGGGCTATTATGGTGAAGAAAAACCATTCGGTGGAATTTATGACATTGTGGCATGATAGCCGGACTAACCGGGCGCCTTTGGTGTCGACAATCGTTATACGTATTATGATAGCGGCGCTTTTCGTTATCTTTGTCATTTCCGGTTTGTTCAAAGCGTCTATCGGATTGGTTATCGGAGTTGCTGTCCTTGTTGTGTTGTTGATGGTATGGTCGCGCCGTTTGAAAAAGCAATCCATAATGATTGAACGCCGTTTTTTTCAGAACCTTCGTTCCAGAGATGTGCGTGCGGAATACTTGGGGGAGAAGAAACCGGAATATGCCGGACGTTTGTTGTCGCATGACCTGCATCTGGCGGATATGGAAATCCCGGGAGAATCCAACTGGGCGGGAAAGACATTGATGGAATTAAATTTGGGGAAGAAGTTTGGCGTCCATGTCGCTTCCATTCTCCGGGGTAAAAGGCGGATTAATATTCCGGGTGGTTCTGTCCGCCTGTTCCCGATGGACAAGATTCAGGTGATAGGAACGGATGAACAACTGAGTGTATTCAATGAAGCTATGCAGAATGGAGCCAAGATAGATTGGGGGATATATGAAAAGAGTGAAATGACTTTGAAGCAGTTTATCATTGATAGTGATTCTGTTTTCTTGGGCAAAACGCTCCGTGAATCGGGAATCCGGGATAAATACCATTGTATGATAGCCGGGGTGGAAAGCGAAGACGGGTCATTGATGGTTCCCGACGTAAATATACCGCTCAAAGAAGGTGATGTGGTATGGGCGGTAGGAGAAAAAGAGGATGTGTACCAATTAGTCAATCAAAAAAACGAAAAAGTACAAGCCGGATAAAAATGGATTCCTTATTTTTGTGGCGATAAAAACTTAAAATTATAATAATATCATGAAGAGCGATCCGAAAGAATGTCTGTATTGCCAAAATAATGAAACGCTGCATAATCTGATGATTGAGATTGCGCAGTTGAGTGTGTCACGTGTATTCCTGTTTAAGGAACAAACATATCGTGGACGTTGCCTTGTGGCATATAAAGATCATGTAAATGATTTGAATGAATTGAGTGATGAAGACCGTAATGCTTTTATGTCTGACGTAGCACGCGTTACTCGTGCCATGCAGAAGGCTTTCCAGCCGGAAAAGATAAATTATGGCGCTTACTCAGATAAACTGTCTCATTTGCACTTCCATTTAGCGCCTAAATATGTGGATGGACCTGATTATGGCGGTGTATTCCAGATGAATCCGGGAAAAGTTTACCTGACGGATGAAGAATATCAGGAGTTGATTGATGCTGTAAAAGCACATCTATAAATGATAATTTACCGGCGTAGCGCCGGAGCAAGGTTTCCATTCGGTATTTCTTGAAAGAGCATAATCATATACAATTCCGCCCTTTCAGGGTGTGCCTGAAACGACAACATGCCGAATGGAAACCTTGTTGGGGTGCTACGTCCCTAAATTCCCATTTACTATTCTTCGCTATCAAAATCGAAATCAAAGTCAAAATCATCCAGAAACTCTGGAGTGGTAAATTCTTCCAGTTCCCTGCGGTCTTTTTTGGTAGGTCGTCCGGTGCCGCGTGCACGGTCTATGAATCCGCTGATTTTGCTCATTTCCAATAGTTCGTATTGGTCGGGAGTAGTTACATTCTCCATCATTTCCGGTACAAGCTTTGCACCTATGCGCTTTTCTATCGCTTGCAGTACTTTGAAGGAATAGGTGATGGGTGGCTTTTTCACTTGAATGACGTCACCCGGTTTCACCATGCGGGCGGCTTTGACTAAGGAACCGTTGATGGTGACACGTCCTTTTTTGCATGCTTCTGCCGCAATCGTACGAGTTTTGAAAATGCGGACAGCCCACATCCATTTATCTATTCTTGCTTCGGCCATTTTTTTATGATTAGCTGGTTAGTGATAAATTGGCTAGTGATTAATGATTAACCACTATTTTCATTTCTTATTGAATTGGTTCATTGTGATGTCGATTCCGGCCAGACAGAAGCTCTTGATAATATCTCCTGCCATTTCCAGCCTTTCGCCCATTGTCTTCCAGTCTTCATCCGTGAAGTGTCCGAGTACATAATCAATCTGTCCGCCGCGTGGAAAATCGTTTCCGATACCAAAGCGTAAACGGGCATAATTCTGAGTGCCCAAAGTGGCAGCGATATTCTTTAGCCCATTGTGTCCGGCATCGCTTCCTTTGCCTTTCAGACGTAACGTGCCGAAGGGGAGAGCCAAGTCATCCACTACAATCAATACATTCTCCAATGGAATATTTTCTTTCTGCATCCAATAGCGGACAGCCAATCCGCTCAAGTTCATAAAAGTCGACGGTTTAAGCAGTATCAACTGTCGTCCTTTGACAGAGAAGCTGGTGGTGAATCCGTAACGCCCGTCAATGAAAGGCGGCGCATTATTAGTTCTAGCCAATGCCTCTATCGTCATGAATCCGATATTGTGTCGGGTTTCGTGATATTCAGGACCAATGTTTCCCAGTCCGACAATTAAATATTTTATCATTGCTTTTCGGTAAAACAGTTCATTAATATAGAAAGAGAAACGCAGATTAATACAAATTAATGCAGACTGAACATCTGCTTTAATCTGCATTAATCTGCGTTTGTAGTGTATCTCTTTTTACAGGGATAATCTCAGATTACTTGCCAGCGGCTGCTGCTGCACCTCTTGCTGCACGAGTCAACTTAACTGCACATACAACGGCTTCTTTAGCACTGATCAGTTCAAGACCTTCGAAGCTCAGTTCACCAACCTTAACAGTCTTACCCAATCCCAGGTGAGAAACGTTAACTATCAGTCTTTCAGGAATTACATTGTACAAAGCTTTCACTTTGATCTTACGCATCTGCAATGCCAATTTACCACCGGCTTTAACACCTTCTGCAAGACCTTCCAACTGTACAGGAACTTCCATTACGATAGGTTTAGCTTCATCGATCTGATAGAAGTCAACGTGCAGGATAGTATCTTTTACCGGGTGAAACTGAATGTCCTTCAAGATAGCGTTTACTTTCTTGCCATCGATATCCAGGTCTACTACGTAGATATGCGGAGTATAAACCAAGTTGCGAAGTCCTTCGTTTGTTACAGTGAAGTGAACAACTTCATTACCACCATACAGTACGCAAGGTACACCACCGTTCTTACGGATTTCTTTCAAAGCTCTTGCTTGTTCTGAAGAGCGTTCTGCAATAGTTCTTGCAGTTCCTTTTACTTCAATTGATTTCATTTCTTTAAAAAATTGTGTTACTCTAAATTAAGTTAGTTTGCTTAATTCACCATCACACGATGTGGATTATCACACGATGTTGCAAAAAGCGGCGCAAAAGTACGTCTTTTTTTTGAATAATCAAAGATTTACTTTCTTAAAAGTCGATGTCAATCTTAATTTCGCTCTCTAATTTGTCCTCTTGTGCTTCTTCGGCAACTTTCCGTTCGCTATTTTCATCAGCTTCTGTGGTGAGACGGCTGATATACTCGTTCATGTCGCTGCGTTCTATGAAGTTGACAGCTTCTTCAAGTCCTGCCATAAACTTCTGAAAGTCTTCCCTATATAAGAAGATTTTGTGCTTCTCGAAACTGACTTGAGAATCATCACCTTCTCCCGTTATCACTTTCTTACTCTCTGTAATAGCCAGGAACATCTCATCTTTACGATTCTTTTTTACGTCGAGGTAGTAGATGCGTTTACCTGCTTTAATAGACTTGGAGAATACAATCTCCTTGTCATTCATGTCTGCGCTCATTTTCTTTTTTAAATCTTCCATATCTTACGATCTGTTTATAATCGGCCTCAAAATTGGATATTTTTTTTAAACTGTCAAAAGAAAAAGCGCAGAGAATGAAATACTGCATTAAAAAATGTGATTTATTTGTGGAAACTCGCTAAAAATATCTACTTTTGCAGTTCGATAACAACAGTATTAAATTGAATTATGATCAACAGAGTTCTTATTCGTCTTAAGATTATACAGATAGTGTATGCCTATTATCAGAATGGCAGCAAAAATCTAGACTCAGCGGAGAAAGAGTTATTCTTTAGTCTTTCAAAGGCGTATGACCTTTACAACTATTTGCTAATGCTGATGATAGCATTGACAGAGTATGCACAAAAACGCATTGATGCGGCAAAAGCCAAACTGGCACCCACGGCAGAAGAGTTATATCCCAACACAAAGTTTGTGGACAATAAATTTATTGCCCAGTTGGAAGTTAATAAACAACTGGCGGAATTTATTGCCAATCAGAAGAAGACTTGGGTGAACGACCAGGACTTCGTGAAAGAACTCTACGAGAAAATTGTGGGAACCGATATTTATAAAGATTATATGGCTTCTGATGACAATTCGTATGAAGCAGACCGTGAATTATGGAGAAAAATCTATAAGACATACATCTTTAATAATGATTCTCTCGATCAGGTATTGGAAGACCAGAGTTTGTATTGGAATGACGATAAGGAAATCGTAGATACATTCGTCCTGAAGACAATCAAGCGCTTTGACGAGAAGAAGGGCGCGAATCAGGAATTGCTTCCTGAATTTAAGGATGACGAAGACCAGGAATTTGCGCGTCGTCTGTTCCGCCGCACTATTTTGAATTCTGATTATTACCGTCACTTGGTAAGTGAGAATACGAAAAACTGGGATTTGGACCGTATTGCATTTATGGATGTTATTATTATGCAGACGGCATTGGCGGAAATTTTAAGTTTCCCGAACATTCCGGTCAGTGTTTCGTTAAATGAATATGTTGAAATTGCGAAGTTGTATAGTACATCCAAGAGCGGTAGCTTTATCAACGGAACATTGGATGGAATAGTTAATCAATTGAAAAAAGAAGGTAAGTTGAATAAAAACTGATACCTTTGTATATATAATAGAAACTAAAACAGATTATTTATGAACGTATTTACTGTATTATTACAAGCTCCTGCCGGTGCTGCCGCAAACGGAAGTATGATGTGGATCATGCTGATAGCAATGTTTGTTATCATGTATTTCTTTATGATCCGTCCTCAAAATAAGAAGCAAAAAGAAATTGCTAATTTCCGTAAATCTTTGCAGGTAAATCAGAACGTGATTACTGCCGGTGGTATCCACGGGACAATAAAGGAAATAACTGACGACTATGTCGTACTTGAGATTGCTTCTAACGTGAAGATTAAAATAGATAAGAATTCTATTTTTGCCGACGCTTCAGCGGCTAGCAATCAATCTAAGTAAATAGTCGGTAAAGAAATGCCTATGTTTGATCGTAGGAAAATAAGATATACATATTTAAAACTATCTAAGAGAATTAAGGATTTTCTGCTCAGTGATAAGAGCAGGGAATTCTTAATTTTTTTAGTTTTCTTCCTGATAGCCGGCGGGTTTTGGTTGCTTCAGACATTGAACAATGATTATGAAGCGGAATTTTCTATTCCGGTACGTATTAAAGACGTTCCTAATGATGTAGTACTGACTTCGGAGCCCCCTTCCGAACTTCGCGTTAGAGTGAAAGATAAAGGTACTGTTCTTCTTAATTATATGCTGGGAAAAAGTTTCTTTCCGGTAAATTTGAGCTTTTCCGATTATAAAGGGAAAAATAATCATGTGAAGATTTACGCATCCGATTTTGAGAAAAAGATATTGAGTCAGTTGAACGTATCTTCCAAGATACTTTCCATTAAGCCTGATACGTTGGATTATATTTACTCCGAAGGGAAATCCAAGCTGGTGCCTGTCTGCCTTCAGGGAAAAGTGACTGCCGGACTTCAATATTATGTTTCGGATACGATTTGTAGTCCGGATTCTGTATTGGTCTATGCCCCGGAAGGAATTTTGGATACGATAACCACTGCTTATACTCAGAAGATAAATCTGGAGAATATATCCGATACCACCCGCCGACGGATTTCTTTGGCTTCGGAAAGAGGAGTGAAGTTTGTCCCGGCTTCGGTTGAGGTTACTTTCCCGGTCGATATTTATACGGAGAAAACGGTGGAAGTGCCTTTGTATGGGATTAATTTTCCGGCGGATAAAGTGTTACGTGCTTTTCCTTCAAAGGTTCAGATTACCTTTCAGGTAGGGTTGAAGCGTTTTCGCAGTATAAAGGCGAGCGATTTTGTGATTAATGTCTCTTATGAGGAATTGCTTAAATTAGGTTCGGATAAATATACGGTCAAACTGAAATCTTTCCCGAACGGCATCAACCAGATACGTATTGCACCCGAACAAGTTGATTTTTTGATAGAACAAGTATCTT
Organism: Bacteroides acidifaciens; assembly: GCF_903181435.1. Classification (NCBI taxonomy): domain Bacteria; kingdom Pseudomonadati; phylum Bacteroidota; class Bacteroidia; order Bacteroidales; family Bacteroidaceae; genus Bacteroides; species Bacteroides acidifaciens. The sequence goes on along the minus strand of NZ_CAEUHO010000001.1, from coordinate 2,510,215 downwards.
CAAATGGCGATTAAGATTGGTATAACCGGTGGCATCGGCAGTGGGAAAAGTGTAGTTTCCAGACTGCTGGAAATAATGGGAATCCCTGTTTATATCTCGGATACAGAAGCGAAACGCATCACGAATACCGATGGAGTGATTCGTCGGGGGCTTTGTTCCTTGGTGGGGCATGAAGTGTTTCAAAATGGAGAATTGAATCGCCCTTTGCTGGCATCCTATATGTTTGGGAATCCGGAGCACATAAAAGAAGTGAATGGAATCATTCACCCGCAGGTGAAAGAAGATTTCCGCCAATGGGCTATCCGGCAGCAGGAGAACAAACCACTTGTTGGCATGGAGTCTGCCATTCTTATTGAAGCCGGATTTAGAGGTGAAGTCGATTTTCTGGTCATGGTCTATGCACCGTTGGAAGTAAGAGTGGAGCGTGCTGTAAAACGTGATGGCTCATCAAGGGAATTGGTAATGAAGCGTATCGAGGCTCAGATGAGTGATGAGATTAAGAGAAGCCATGCTGATTTTGTGATTGTGAATGATGATGAAACACCGTTAATTCCACAGGTTTTGGAGCTTATTTCTTTGCTATCTAAAAATAATCATTACCTTTGCCCCGCAAAAAATAATTAATAAACAAAAGGTTATATACTATGTTGAAGACTATCTTGTCTATCTCCGGTAAACCGGGATTGTACAAACTTATTTCGCAAGGAAAAAATATGTTGATTGTCGAATCAATCAATGCTGAGAAGAAACGTTTTCCCGCTTATGGTAATGAAAAAATTATCTCATTGGCAGATATAGCAATGTACACGGATGATGCAGAAGTTCCTTTGTACGATGTGTTGGAAGCAATCAAGGAAAAAGAACAATCGGCAGCAGCTTCTATTGAACCCAAGAAAGCTACACCCGAACAGTTGCGTGAATATTTGGCGGAAGTATTGCCGAACTTCGATCGTGAACGCGTGTATGTAGCGGATATTAAGAAGTTGGTTTCTTGGTATAATATTCTGATTTCTAATGGCATTACAGAATTCAAACCGGAAGAAGTTAAAGAAGAGAAGGAAGAGGCAGCTGCAGAATAGCCAATGCCGTCTTCACTTGCCATAACGCTTCTCCAAACCGGGTACTTATGTTTTAGTGATGAGTCATCCGAACTGTCAACCTGAAGTTCGGAGAGTGGCATATACAGAAATATAAAAGTCGGTAGGTCTTTATCAGACCTACCGACTTTTTTCATTTTTGCATGCTGCTGTTTAATTTCGGAATACCAGTCCATCTCCGCCTGCATCAACAATGATCGCTTTGCTTCGATCTACTTCCTGGGCAAGCAGTTTCTTAGACAAGTCATTCAGTAAGTAGCGTTGGATAGCCCTTTTTACCGGACGCGCTCCGAATTCAGGATCATACCCCACCTGAGATAAGAAGTTCAGGGCGGTTTCAGTCATTTCCAGTTCTACGCCATTCTCTGCAAGCATCTTCTGTACACTCTTAATCTGTAAGAGCACGATCTGCCTGATTTCTTTTTCTGTCAATGGTAAGAACATGATTGTTTCATCAATACGATTCAGGAATTCAGGACGAATGGTCTTTTTCAGCATATTCATCACTTCCTTCTTCGTTTCTTCGATAACTTCTTCCTTATTGGAACCATTCAGTTTTTCCATCTGGCTTTGTATATATGAACTACCCATATTGGAAGTCATGATGATGATGGTATTCTTGAAGTTGACCACTCTTCCTTTATTATCAGTCAATCGTCCGTCGTCCAATACCTGCAGCAAGATATTGAAAACGTCCGGATGGGCTTTCTCTATTTCGTCAAACAGTACAACAGAGTAAGGTTTCCGTCGGATTGCTTCTGTCAACTGACCGCCTTCATCATATCCTACATATCCCGGAGGCGCTCCGACCAAACGTGAAACGCTGTGCTTCTCCTGATACTCGCTCATATCAATACGGGTCATCATCGTTTCGTCATCAAACAGGAACTCAGCCAATGCCTTTGCCAACTCCGTCTTACCCACACCGGTAGTTCCGAGGAAAATAAACGAACCGATCGGGCGTTTTGGGTCTTGTAATCCGGCACGGCTACGGCGTACAGCATCCGCGACTGCTTCAATCGCTTCATCCTGACCGATAACCCGTTGATGCAGTTCTTCTTCCAAGTGCAGTAACTTGTCTTTCTCGCTCTGCATCATCTTGCTAACGGGAATACCTGTCCAACGAGATACGACATCCGCGATATCTTCAGCATCTACTTCCTCTTTTATCATGGCTTTGTCGCCCTGCATTCCACGAAGTTTCTGCTGGGTGTCTTCTATTTCTTTGTCCAAAGCCTGAAGTTTACCGTAACGGATTTCGGCCACTTTGCCGTAGTCGCCTTCGCGTTCAGCCTTTTCAGCCTCGAACTTCAAGTTCTCTATTTCTACTTTATTCTGCTGAATCTTATCCATCAACGTCTTTTCACTCTGCCATTTGGCTTTGAAAGACTTTTCCTGTTCTTTTAGTTCAGCAAGTTCCTTACCGATGATTTCCAGTTTCGGCTTGTCATTTTCACGTTTGATAGCCTCGCGCTCAATTTCTAGCTGCTTGATTTTACGGGAAATCTCATCTAGTTCTTCCGGCACGGAGTCTACTTCCATACGCAGTTTGGCTGCAGCTTCGTCCATTAAGTCAATAGCCTTGTCCGGCAGGAAACGGTCGGTGATATAACGGCTGCTCAATTCCACGGCAGCAATAATAGCATCGTCTTTGATACGTACATGGTGGTGATTTTCGTAGCGCTCCTTTAATCCGCGAAGGATAGAGATTGTACTTAGATTATCCGGTTCGTCCACTTGCACGATTTGGAAACGGCGCTCCAATGCTTTATCTTTCTCGAAGTATTTTTGATACTCGTCGAGAGTTGTGGCACCGATGGAACGCAGTTCTCCGCGGGCTAAAGCAGGTTTTAGAATGTTGGCTGCGTCCATAGCACCTTCACCTTTTCCGGCTCCCACCAGAGTGTGGATTTCATCAATGAACAGAATAATATCACCTTCTGATTTCTTTACTTCATTGACTACGGATTTCAAACGCTCCTCAAATTCACCTTTATACTTCGCACCTGCCACCAATGCACCCATATCCAATGAATATACTTGTTTGTTCTTCAGGTTTTCGGGTACGTCCCCACGAAGGATACGATGTGCCAGACCTTCTACGATGGCTGTCTTACCTGTACCTGGTTCACCAATCAGAATCGGATTATTCTTTGTACGGCGACTCAATATCTGAAGTACCCGGCGTATTTCTTCATCACGACCGATTACAGGATCCAGCTTGCCGCTACGGGCAGCCTCGTTGAGGTTGATGGCATACTTTTCCAGTGACTGGTAGGTGTCTTCGCTCGATTGTGACGTTACTTTTTCTCCTTTCCTCAATTCACTGATAGCATTGCGCAGCTCCTTTTCCGTCATGCCTGCATCCTTTAGGATGGTAGATACGGTGCTCTTTACAGTCAACAATGCCAGTATGATATGTTCCAATGAAACGAATTCGTCACCCATTTCTTTGGAATACTGCGTTGCTTTTTGTAATACTTCGTTAGATTCGCGGCTCAGATACGGCTCTCCGCCCGATACTTTCGGTAGTGAATCAATTTGTTTGTCGACAACGAGAGCTACTTGTTGTCCATTCATACCAAGCTTTTGGAAGAGGAAGTTGGTGACATTCTCGCCTACTTTCATCACTCCCTGCATGATATGGGCAGGTTCGATAGCCTGTTGCCCCCGGCTTTTTACCAGGTTTACGGCTTCTTGTACCGCTTCTTGGGATTTGATAGTAAAATTGTTAAAGTTCATATCGTTGTTCTCCTTTCTTATTTCACGTTCTTAATAACACCTAAAAGGGCGCAAAAGATTTGCCAAGTAGAAAAATATGACAAAATAGCATGATTATTAAGGAGTTAAAGGACAAAATGACTTCTTTCTCTTATGTACGACTGACGAATTTGCTGCGAAATGAGGGTGATAAATAAAAGTATTGTAGTATCTTTATCGGCTGTAATAATATAAAGAATAAGGTATGAACGATAAACCTCAAATAAAACTGTCCGAAACAGTAGTGCTGATTGATGCAGCTTTTCTGAACTTTGTAATTACAGATATGAAAGGATACTTTGAAGCAATTTTGCAGCGTTCTTTACAAGAAATAGACCTTTCAATACTGACTACCTATCTGACCTTGGATGCAGGGATTACGGAAGGGAAAAATGAAGTGCAGTTTCTTTTTGTTTACGATAAGGAGTCGGGACGGCTTGTGCATTGCCAGCCTTCCGATTTGGAGAAGGAACTGAATGGTGTTGCTTTTCAAAGCCCTTATGGCGAGTATTCATTTGCAAGTGTTCCATCAGAAGGAATGGTGTCAAGAGAAGACTTGTTTCTGGATTTGCTGTCCATCGTAGCCGATTCGGCTGATGTGAAAAGAATGATTGTGGTTTCATTCAATGAAGAGTATGGAAAAAAGGTTACTGATGCACTGACAGAGATAAAAGGCAAGGAGGTTATTCAGTTCCGGATGGACGAACCGGATGTTCCGTTAGCATATAAATGGGATATGCTGGCTTTCCCTATTATGCAGGCATTGGGAATTAAAGCTGATGAACTTTAATAGTCTTTGTCCGATACTTACTATCTAATACCTAATACTTGAAATTTAGCCTCATGTCCGATTTTCGTTTAAAAGTATTTCAGAGTGTGGCGAAGAACTTGAGTTTTACAAAGGCTTCGCAAGAACTGTTTGTCAGTCAACCTGCTATTACCAAGCATATCCAGGAATTGGAGACTTATTATCAAGCTCGCTTATTCGAGCGCCAGGGAAGTAAAATCTCGTTGACCGATGCCGGCGAATTGCTGCTGAAGCATAGTGATAAGATTTTAGACGATTATAAGCAACTGGAATATGAAATGCATTTGCTGCACAATGAGTATATTGGTGAATTGAAACTGGGTGCGAGTACTACGATTGCCCAATATGTCCTTCCTCCTTTATTGGGGAGTTTCATTGCAAAATTTCCACAAGTCAACCTTTCTTTGATTAATGGGAATTCCCGGGGAGTGGAAACTGCTTTGCAAGAACATCGGATAGATTTAGGTTTGGTGGAAGGTATCTTTCGTCTGCCTAACTTGAAATATACCTCATTTTTGCAAGATGAACTTGTAGCAGTGGTGCGTGCGCATACCCGGCTGGATATTCAAGACGAGATAACTCCGGAAGATTTGCCGAATATTCCATTAGTCTTGCGTGAAAGAGGCTCCGGCACGCTGGATGTATTTGAACGTGCCTTGTCGCAACATAATCTGAAACTGTCTTCTTTAAATGTTATGATGTATCTTGGCAGTACAGAGAGTATCAAACTTTTCATCGAACATGCTGATTGTATGGGGATTGTTTCAATCCGTTCCGTACATAAGGAGCTTGTCGCAGGTAATCTGCGTGTGATTGAGATAAAAGGAATGTCCATGCAGCGCGAGTTTAATTTTGTACAATTGCAAGGGCAGGAGGGAGGATTATCCCAAGTCTTTATGAGGTTTGCGGGACATCATAGTAAGAACCTGTAATCGCAGCAGGGGGCTTCAACCTCTATAAGAGAAAAAAACATTTCTCATATTCTCATAAATTTAGACAATTGTCTTGTAATCAGTATCTTGTTGTATGAGAAATGATTTCGGTAAAGTGTATTTCTCATCATTTTCGGGGTGAGACAGCACTTTAAAAGGTTATTTCTCATATCCTTTTGAATCATTTCTCATACTGTTATTTCTCTTTTTATAGACCTTCTTCGGCTGTTTTCTTCTTTATATATACTCTATGGGCACCTCTGCCGGCAATTTCTATTCCTGAATCGGGTTGGTGTCCCCATTGTCTCAGTTCGTTGGTGGCTGCTGTTTGTAGTAATCCGGTTAGTTTCTGATATTCCCGAACGGTCAGGAAAGGGTGTTTATCGAGATACTTTAGGGCTAATGCCAGTCGTTGTTCCGGTGTGAATTTATTCGAGGATTTTTGCTTTTTCCAAGGAGCTCTTTCCAACCGGCATCTTTCGCTGATGTTTCTTACCATTTCCCTGTCTACCCGGAAATTGACGCCTCCTATAAAAATACTTTGTGCGTTGCGGTGTTTTCCACCTTCTTCCGCATCTTCCCGTTCCTTGCCTCTGCCTAAGGTGAGCGACGGAGTGAATGTACCTATCCCGTCTATCTTTACCGAACGCCCTTCTGCCATCAGGTGTGCCATTTCGATAGCCGTCTGAAGCAGTACGCCTTCTATGTCTCCGGCGCTGAAGCCACTTACATCGCTCACCCGTTGCGCTAACTCTTTTATGCTTGCATTATCTATCCGCGCAAACTTCGGATATGTAATTCTTTTGCCTGTTTTTTGGAGGTCGGGCATCTCTTCCATGATGTAACGTGCCATACATTCTTTGGTTTAAAGTATTAATAGATTGGTTCTTGTCTATTAAGAGAAAACTTCTTCTGCATTAAGTGCAAACTTCTTTTCTCCTAATCCAAAAGTTCCTTTTGATTAATCATAAACTATAATCGCAAGTTCTGTTTTTATAAATGAAGCTTGCAATTATAAAAATGAAGCTTGCGTTTTTATAATCAAAGCTTGCATTTATAGTTTATAATTAGACAAAGATAAGTTTTCTATTTGATAAAAGGAAGTTTATAATTAATAAAATGGAAGTTATTCGTTAATAGACTGGAGGTGAAGTACTGCTTCTTGTGAAGTTGTCGGTAGGTTGCTGCGGAAGAAAGTACGAAAGAAATTGATATGATGGCGAAGGAGGGTGTTTGAATGTAGAGGTGCTGAGTGAAAATGTTGATATAAAGTAGGATATTTAATTTTATTTTCATAGTTTTGCAATGTTTCTCACGCCGAATGCGCTGGTTGGCGTTGGTAGGGTGGGTATACATATACATAAGAGGCGTTTACTGAACGCTTTGGTTTTGACATTCTAAGAATCTCGCAAATTCAAACTGTTCGTCAGAGACAAAGCAATGGTGAATGCCCCAAAGGGTGTATTATATGCCATCTTTATTGTTTTTGGTACCGATTAGGTGTTAAAAGCAGAAGGTGAATTATATACTTACATCGGCGTGGGGCTTTCGGCGTTGCTCGTTTCGACGAACAGGGCAATGCGAGAGCCTTTAGAATGTGGAACGGGCAACAGGACTGGCTCCACGTTTTTTTATGTATATACAATTTAAGAATAAACCATGACAGCAATGGAGTCGGCTGGCATAAATAGACAGATTAGCCGACAATGTTGGATATAATACAAAACAATCCTTATCGTCTTTTAGGTATATATTCAAATTCACCGATCAAAGAGCGAGTGGCAAACCATAATAGGCTAAAAGCTTTTTTGAAGGTGGGGAAAGAAGTTTCATTTCCTTTAGATTTATTAGGTGTATTTTCTACGATGACTCGTACTACAGCGAAAGTATCTGATGCAGAAGCGAAGCTGACTTTACCAAACGAACAACTCAGGTATGCGCAATTTTGGTTCATAAAAGTTACTCCTTTAGATGACGTTGCCATAAACCACCTGATTGTAGAAAATATAAATGGAGCAATATCTGTTTGGGAAAAAAAAGAAAATGTTTCATCTTTACAAAATAGAATTGTCTGTGCGTTGGTAACAGACAACTACGCATTAGCTATTGCTTGCGCATACAAACTTTATTCTTCGTATACTACTGATTTTGTACATATCGTTTTAGGAGATTATCAAATGATAGATACGGGAAAGTTGGCATACGATTTTCTGGATGTACTTTGTTCTGCTATAGGTGCGCAAAAACTATTGCCTTATTTGGCGGACAACGATTGGAAACATTATGTAAGAGGTCAGGCAATAAAACCTTTAATCGAAACATTACAGTCTGCAATTGATATAGCGAAGGCTTCAAATGGAAAAAGTATTACTGCTCGTTATAATGCTGGTGCTAAATTGATGAATGTAGCAAAAGAAGAACTTTCTCAATTAAAAGATTTACTTTCTGTAGCGGATTTGCAATACCAAATGATTGCAGATAAACTTGGCTTGGAAATTCTTCAATGCGGAATAGATTATTATAATGGTTCGGAAGCCGCCGATGCTGCCCGTAAAGCAATGAAACTCCAATCTTATGCACAGTCCGTTGTCATTGGAAAAATGGCAAAAGATCGTTGCAAGGAAAACGTGGATATACTACAAAAGATTATAGACAATCTACCTCCGGCAGAAGTGTTTGCTGAAGATAAGGCAATAAAAGAGGAACTGCGGAAGTTCTGTCAATTGCCCGATAAAATTTGTTATGCTGTGACTTTGCTAAACAAAGCGAAACCACACCTTCAATCTATAAAAGCAAAACTAGGAGCAAACAACTCTTTTTATTTAAAGTTATCAACACAAGTTGTAGGGAATGCTCTACATAATATTATAGAAGAGGTAAACGTAGTACAACAGGATGCCGGATTTGGTCCACGTATAGATTCATTAGTTTATATCCAAGTGAAATCTGCATTAAAGGCAGCCTGGGAAGCTACAAAGATTATGGATGCGTTTGATATGGAATCTGATTTCAAGACAAATAGATATAATCAGAACCGTTCCATTCTTAAAAATATGTGTGAGCAATTGGGTATATCCACCTCTACACATCCACCACGTCCATTAGCTTCACCACCACGTCCAACGTTGACTTCATATACTACCCAAGCTACATCATCTCCTACAATGAGTGAAACAGGCAATGCGACAACAAAAAGTTCTGATAATTCAGGTTGCATTATAGGTATTGTGTGTGTTGCTGCTAGTGCAGCAATTGGTGGTGTAGTAGCGGGCGGTGGCTGTGCCGTATTCGGGGCAGTTATAGGATTAATTATTTATGGAAAAATTGTAGATTAAATATGTTATTTATGAAAAAAGTGATATTTAACGTGTTCGTTGTGTGTTGTTCGTTTATAACAGCCATTGCACAAACGGGAACGGACGAGATTTCCGTAATGGCAAGAAGCCTGAATAACGTTCAGTCAAAGCAAGCGGAATTTGATAAGAAGTTACGACTCCTAATAACAACTTCAACTAAAAACAAGCATGACATTCAAGTATTAGAACAACGTAATGAGGTCTTATGTGTAAGCATTGACAGCTTAAAAACTGTTTGTGACAGTCTGCAAAAAGCACAAGCAGCAGACCGTACTACTATTAACGGAAAAATACAAGAGACTAACAACACATTATCCTCGACTCAATCCATTGTGAAGAACCGTACTCTTTGGGGTGGGATAATCACCATTGCCATCTTATTTGCAGTGTCACTTATTTCTTATTATCTGATTAAGCGTATCAAACGTGGGACATCCTCCATCGATGACGTCCGTAAAGTACAAGAAGTATTACAAAATGCTCAAAATAAAATGCAAGAAGAATCGGTCAAACTAGACAATCAATTGCTGGAGATTGTACAGCAGCAATTGCAAGAGAGACCAATAGCAAGTGGCAATACTGGGATGCCCGACCATTCACTCGTAGTGAAACTGGCTGACGAAATAGCCAGAATAGAAACAAATCTTTCAAAGATGGATAAGTCTGTAAGAGGCTATAAGCAACTGCTACAAGCTAAAGACCGCATGATAAACAATGTGCGTGCCAATGGCTATGAAATAATCAGCCTACTTGGGCATGAGTACAATGATGGAATGCAATTCCAGACCCGTTTTGTGCCTGACGACACTTTGCCTGAAGGTAAGCGTATCATAACAGGAATGATAAAGATGCAAGTGAACTATAACGGGGAAATGATACAACCGGCAGAAATCGTAGTAAGTCAAAATATTTAATTGAAAACACTATCACTATGGTAAGAATCAAAATAGATTATGGAATAGACCTTGGTACTACAAACTCGGCTATTGCTAGAATGGAGAACGGTGAGTCTGTTATCAAGCAGACTAAGAACCTCATGGACACATTGCCCTCTTGTGTATATTTCTCAAAAAATAAGAAGGGCGAACGAGCCTTGCGTATTGGCATGAAAGCAAAAGATTCCGTGTATTCTGACGCTATTATGGCTTTGAGCAAAAATGAGCCGTCAAAAGAATGTGGCTATTTAGAGTTTAAACGGGAAATGGGTTCAGATAAGAAATATACCAATGAAAACATGCCCAAAGAAACTTATTCTCCAGAGGAACTTTCTGCAGAAGTTTTGAAAGAGTTGAAGAGTCTTATCAATGATGAGACCATCAATTCCGTGGTAATAACCGTGCCAGCCATGTTCACGGCAATTCAAAAGGATGCAACCATGCGAGCTGCGCATATTGCAGGATTCCAGCAATGCGAATTGTTACAGGAACCTATTGCAGCCTGTATGGCATACGGACTGTCAAGCGAAAAGAAAAAAGGAAAATGGCTTGTGTTCGACTTTGGTGGTGGTACGTTTGATGCGGCCTTGGTGAAAGCTGAAGACGGCATACTTACCGTATTCGACACAGAAGGTGACAACTATCTCGGAGGCAAGAACCTTGACGAAGCTGTGGTAAATAAGATTCTCATCCCAAGTCTTTGTCATGATTATGATCTTTCATCATATGAAACGACAGAATGGAAAAAGAAAGCCTTGACGGATGCTTTGAAGGGGCCTGCCGAGGAAATGCGCATAGCCTTGTCGTTCACCGATAGCGCAGATTATTCTACGTACGACCGAAATCTGAATCTCGGTCAAGATGACAACGGTGAGGAGATTGACCTCGAAATAACCATTACCAAAGACCAACTGATAAATGCTATTGGAGAACAGTATCAAAAAGCCGTCAACATCTGCAAGAACCTATTGGAGCGAAATGGACTGACTGGAAAAGACTTATCATCACTTATTCTTGTCGGTGGTCCAACATATTCGCCAATCATTCGTGACATGTTGAAAGAAGAGGTTACACCAAATGTAGATACTAGTATCAATCCTATGACAGCTGTTGCTCGTGGGGCAGCTCTTTATGCTTCTATTATTGATGCTAATATCAATGAGGAGAAAATAAAAGAAGAAGCAACGTCGGAAATAGTGTTTTTACAAGTCGGTTATGAGTCAACATCTGTTGAAACTTCTGAATGGGTTAGCGTCAGCATAGACACAAAAAAAACTGGTAAGAATTGTCCGAAAGAACTTTCTGTTGAGTTTCAACGTGCAGATGGGGCATGGCGAAGCGACCGGACATCTGTAGATACAAAAGGTAATGTCATTGAGGCGTTTTTGCTTGAAGGCAAGCCTAACACATTCAAGATAAAGGCTTACAACCAACAGGGCAATGCTGTTGAGATATTCCCATCCGAATTTACCATTATACAAGGTATCAAAGTCGGTGCTGCTCCTCTTCCTTATAACATAGGCATAGCTGTTTACAATGATGTGAAGAAACGCGGTGTATTTTTGCCTGCCAAAGGGTTGGAGAAAAACAAGCCTTTACCTGCAGTGGGTATTGTTCCTGACAGAAAGATAACCCAGGCTTTGCGACCGGGTGTTTCAACGGACATATTGTCTATTCCCGTATATCAAGTTTCAGGACTAGATGCAGAAGGAAAGACTGCGGCATTGTATACTTTGATTTCAAACGTTGTGGTGACGGGTGATGATATTGAACAATTCATTCCTGAGAATTCAAATGTAGAGATAACACTTCATGCGGATTCATCGGAGATGATGAAAATGGAAGTTTATTTCCCGTCGATTGACTTTACAGCCAAGAAAGTACTCGACTTGAGCAAACGAGATTCTCCAGAAGATGTCGTGGCTTGGGTGAATAAAGAGCTGAGTTCGGCTCAACGCAGTATAGAATCATTGTCTTCTTCGGGCATTTTTGTTGAAGCACTATATAAAGAACTTGATGTGATTAAAGAATTAGTTGCTAACGGCAATGACCCGATGCGTACGCAATCCAATCTAAAGGAACTTCTCCGAAAGATTGAAGACCTTGATGATAGTACCGAATGGCAAAGATTAGAAGCGGAACTACGTGAAGAGTTCGAACGACTTGAAAAGGCACAGATTGACCTCGGTAATGAAAAAACTACACAACTTGTGGAGCAAATGCGTACACAGACAGACCAAGTGATACGCAATAAGGATGTTCGTATGGGACGTGAAACGTTGGAACAAATCAATAGTCTCTTTGTCCATCTGACATTGGTTTATCAATGTATGGGATTGATTCGCAATTGCCATGAACGCTTTGGTTCAATATGTTGGAAAGACGCTTCCCATGCCCGTCAATTAGTTAACCGTGGATTGGAGGAAATCAATAACCACCCCACAGCAGAAAAACTTCATCCGATTGCCTGCGGACTCATTGACCTAATGCCGGATGAGGACGCTATTAGTGCGGGTGGATTGCTTCGATAATTTTATTTGCTGCCAATATGCTATTCAACAAGAATGATAAAATCGCATCTTACACAGTAGCGTTTCCGCATAAGCAAGGTTCTTATGCGGAAACCTACCGTGTGAAAGATGCAAATGGCAAGATTCGCTTTTTAAAACTCATCAACTACTCAAGGCTCAATTGTAATCAGGTTGATGATAGTGGTCGAGTGACAGAAGTAGAGATTGCTAAGAAACTTCAACATCATAACCTTTGCCAATATATCGATTCAGGTAATCTGATGATTGGAGGAAGACAATTTGCGTGGCTTGTAACTGAGTTCGTGAGTGGAGAAACCTTGTTACAGAGGATAATTCGTGACGATAACATCAGTGTGTATGAAATAAAAAACATTGCAACATCCGTACTTTCTGCCTTGTCGTTCCTGCATTCCTTGTCTATTCCAATTATTCATAATGAAGTGACAATACAGAATGTATTTCTCAATCTCGTTGGAAGTTTGGAGGATTTGAAACTTATAGATTTGGGATATGCACGATTCTTGAATCAAACACCTACAAAACCCATCTTGGGCGAAATGAATCCGTTCTATCTCGCACCAGAAAGATTCTCTGGAGTATGTTCCGTACAATCAGACTTGTATTCTGTCGGGGCAATGATGTATCATCTGCTATATGGTAAGCTACCTTGGTTCGTGGACGTATCAAGAATAAGAAATGAGGATAAAGTCGAAGCAATATTGGCTGAACGTGATAAAGAATTGGAACTGCCGCAAATAAATAAGTTTGAATTGGATTGCCAATTATTAAACTGTATAGCAAAGGCGTTAAACTTTGATGCGGAAGACAGATTCCAAACAGCTGAAGATTTTATAAAAGCTATTAGCGGAGAGACAATTGTTGAGCGACAATCAACAAAGAAAAAAATATTATCATCCGATATTCAGAAGTCCGAGAAGCAGATACGAAATATTTCGTCGGAAAAAGGACAAGGTTTTGCCGCCATTGCAGGGATGGATGAACTGAAACAACAGCTTAGAGAAGAAATTATCGAGCCCCTTCACAATCCGGAAGAATATGAGCGGTATGGTGTAACTATTCCTAATGGTATGTTGTTGTATGGACCTCCGGGATGTGGAAAGACTTTCTTTGCCAAGCATTTTGCAGAAGAAGTAGGTTTCAATTTCGTGTGTGTGACACCTGCTGCACTTAAAAGCCGTTATGTAAATGCCACACAAGAAAATATTGCTAAAATGTTCAAGGAAGCGGAAGAAAAAGCACCGACTATCATTTTTATTGATGAGATGAACGAGATTGTTCCTAATCGTGAGAGTGATGTACATGAGATGTCTCGTAGTGCAGTAAATGAAATGTTGGCACAGATGGATAGAACAGGAGAACGCGGTGTATTCGTTATTGGTGCGACAAATTATCCACATATGATAGATCCTGCTATCCTTCGTGCAGGAAGACTAGATAAGAAATATTATATTGGTGTACCGGATATGACTGCACGTATGGAACTTTTCAAGTTATGTCTTGAAAAACGACCTTATGATTTTGGAATAGATTATAAAGAGCTAGCGTGTTTAACAGAAAACTATGTATCTGCTGACATACAGTTAATAGTTAACGATGCGTCACGATTTGCATTGAAGTTACATAGTAAGATTACAATGCAGCTATTGAAAACTGCGATAGCTAATACTCAGCCTTCTTTAAATGACGTTGAGTTAAAACGCTATGAAGATATTAGAACAAGGATGAGTGGTTCGTTACCTAATCAACTGAATAATAATCGACCTCGTATAGGGTTTAAATAAAATATGTATTATGACTAAACAAGGATTATATTTAAAAACAATTTTCTGTTGTATGTCTTGTGATGGAAATATTGCATTGCAGGAAATTGATATGGTGAAAAAAAAGGCTATAGAGACATCTATGTTTGAAGGACTAAACATGGAAGAATTGCTAAATAGTTATGTGTCAGAGATAAACAAAAATGGTGCTCTTTTTCTAAAGGAATACTTAAACGAATTATCTAATGTGGAGTTATCTATAGAGGAACAACTTAATATTATAGGATTGGCTATTGATACGATTGAAGCTGATGACCGAATTGAATATTCCGAAGTGAAATATTTCAAGAAAATTCGTTCTCGATTATCTGTCTCAGATGAACAGATCTTAGCGAAGTATCCCAATAAGGAAGATTATCTTTTACCTGATATTAATGTTATAGAAGATTTTGTGTGGAACGATGTGAAATTTAATAGTATTTCATTACGTTGATGTATAGTTTATAGATATAATATGGAAAAAATAGATGAAATTTTGAAGAAACAAATCAACAAAGAAGTGATTAAATATAGCATTTATTGGTTCCCTTTTCCAAAAGGTATTAATCGACTTTTGGTAGTTATAAATTGTCTTATTGTAGTATATACAGTTAATGAATACCCCGAAAAGGTTAACACTTTCTTTTTTACTATTTTTATAGAATTGATTGTTTATATAATAACAGTTTGGGTTTATCGTGGTTTTAAAGAACCTTTGGAAGGAAAAGACGATGAAAAATGAAATAACAATCTACTTATGTTTGAATTATATTAATGAAATAAACAATGGGATTTTGGAATTTATTTAAAAATAAAGAATCTGCTACAATTGAAGTATTGCAGAATGAACAAGAACAAGCTGTTGATATGCAGCCAGATAATCTTGTAAAAAAAACGTCGAATGACGATGGTAATGCGTTGATTATTCGTTATGGAACAGGAATGCCTATTGATTTGATTTACAAATTCTTGAAGGAGGACTATGAAACAAAGGGTTATGAAGACGCAATGTCGAATCCTGATATGTCTTATAAGGGTATGAATATGCAAATGATAAAGAGTACTTTGGAAGTTAAATTTAGGCAAGTGAGACTCCGGTATACTGATAATTTACGAACTATTCAGTTTCATATAAGTTCTCGTTCTAATGCTGGATTAGTAGATGTTGTAAAACTATTGGAAACACAAAAAGAAACATTGATGCAACACATGGACGAATTGACTAAAATGGAGCAAGATTTTAAAGCGGGATTACCTTATATGAACGGTATGCTTCTTTCTTATGAAAGAGGATTCTTGCGTGGTCTTGCAGCTTTGTCTTTGGGACAAATATTTTTATAAGTGGTTGTAAATGTTAATTTGATTTTAAAGTGGGAGAGGATAAAGTTCAGGAAAAACATTTTTCTGTATTGAAATATAGTTGCTATCTTCTTGTAGTTGTATGCTATTTGATAGTGAGATGTATAGGGGAATGGTCATTTAGTTTTGCGTATGCAGTTTTGTTTTTTGGGGGTGTTGAATTGTTTTGTTATTTAGCAAAAAAAATCTTTAAAAGTTATCCTTATATGGAAATAAGAAAAGTTACTATTAGTACATTAAAAAATTTAGGTTGTCAGCCGGAGATAGATAAAGAAACCGGAAACATGTATTTTAAGTATCAAGGGGAAGAGTTTTGTGTGGTAGTTGAAGCGGAAACAACAATCACATTTTATGATACTTGGTGGGGAACTTTGGATTTGGATGATCCTTTGTTGGACAATTTGAAGGAGGCTATTAATCAGACAAATATGAATGCAATGCCTGTTACTTTGTATTCTATTAGTGAAAATGAAAATAAGTTGGGAGTACATAGTAGATATCAACTGATTTTTACTAAAAATACTCCGAATAAGGAGGAACTTTTCACTGCAATATTAAATAGTTTTTTTGAAGTTCACCAAGAGGTGAAAGGACGTTTTTCTGCTTTGAATGACATCCAGGACAAAAAAGAGGAGAAAGAACGGATTAGGATTAAAGGTTTTAGTAATTCGGAGAGATGAAGAAACGTATATTTAGCAATACGGGTTGTTTTATCTATATATGCATCTTGTTTATAATATTTGTTGTTATAAAGGTAGCATGGGTGCGTCATTTTGATAGCGATATAGAATCTTTTGACAAGGAGAAAACTGATATTCTTCAAAGATGTAACTATTTAGTAAAAAATAGTAACAGAATCACAAACATTGATTAATGAAATGCCAACGGCTATTGGCGATCAATTCCAAGGAGAGTGGGCTTTGTATTCATGTTCTATGTTAGCCAAATCACTCTCTAATATCTCGTTGCTTTATTCTGAAACGAAAGAGGGAGTCATTGTACAAATTGATAGTCTTATTTCGATAGTGCTTTCGCCTGAAATCAGATGGTATGATACGTTAAGATGGGGAGAAGACCCTTTGGAGAATTTAGATGGTGATAATAGTCATATTTCTTATTTGAGTCATCTTGCTTGGATGATTGGTAATTATAAAAAGATTGGTGGTGATGGTAAATATGACGAGTTATATCATTCATTGTGTAAAACGATGAGTCGTAGAATAAAAGCAAGTGATATTTTGAATTGTCCGACATATCCGGGAGAATACATATATGTTCCGGATATGCTTGTTGCGATAGTGGCATTGTCGGAATATTCGAAGTATTATAATGGGAAATATTCAGCAATAGTGAATCAGTGGATTCATAAAGCTCAAACGGAATGGCTTGATAAAAATACCGGATTGTTGGTGTCGTGTCTGTCAGAACTGACAGGAATCATAGAGAATATGGATGTCAAAGGGGCTTATTCGGCTCTTAATTGTTATTATTTGGCACTTATAAATGATAAATTTGCGGAGTCTCAGTATGAATTGTTAAAAAAGTATTTCATAAAAGAATCACTGGTATTCGGATTGAAGGAGTATCACAACTATTCTCCTATATTGGAGTTTGATATAGATGCTGGACCTATTTTGTTTGGCTTAAGTCCGTCTGGAACTGCTTTTGCTGTAGGAAGTGCAACTTATTTTGGAGACTCCGTCACACGAAAGAAAATTCTGAAAACTGCCGAAATAGCAGGTAGCACATGTGTGTGGAATGAAGATAGGCATTATTTGTTAGCAAATGTGGCATTGGTAGGAGAAGCGATTATGTTAGCTATGAGGACTACGGTTAATTTCTCAATGACTGTTAGTAAGTAATTTCCCATATTCATATAAAAAATCTCATATCTATAAGTGTTATCGTAATGTTCATTACCGTAACAGTGGTTACGATTATACAAAAGTACAAATAAATTTATCATTCGTGCAATAAATCCATAGTTTTTATAGGTTTTGCAGCAAATAAGTACCATATAATATTGGTTATTATAAAAGTTGTATGGGTGCATCATTTTGATAGTGATATAGAATCTGTATTACAATACCAAGTATGCCCGCAGTGAATATTGTTTAAAAGCCTTTGATTCTCATATTTCTTTTTTATCTTTGCTATCTATCATCAAAGACAAGAACTTGACGGATATGGAAAATTACAACTTACAACGGTTTCTTGATGCCCAGCAAGGCGACTATGAACGTGCCCTCACAGAAGTAAAAAACGGGCGAAAGTATTCTCATTGGATTTGGTATATATTTCCTCAACTGAAAGGGTTGGGAATGAGCTATAATTCACAGTATTATGGAATCAGTGGCAAGGAAGAGGCTGAAGCATATCTGGCTCATCCGGTTTTGGGTGAAAGGCTGCGTGAAGTTACATCTGCTTTTTTGCAATTGAAAAGTAAGACGGCCGAGGAAGTTTTCGGTTCGTTGGATGCGATGAAGGTACTTTCGTGCATGACGCTTTTCAATGAAGTTGCTCCGAATGATTTGTTTCAGCAGGTGATAGACCTATATTATCAGGGTAAAACGGATGAGATGACAAAAAGAATGTTGGATAAATAATTAAATATTACTGTTATGGGCTGTTTGATGAATTTATTATGGCTGTTGTTTGGTGGTATTTTTACAGCAGTAGAATACCTTATTTCAAGCATATTGATGATGATTACCATCATCGGCATTCCTTTTGGGATGCAAACGCTAAAGTTGGCAGGACTTGCTTTGTGGCCTTTCGGCAAGGAAGTGAGAAGCGGAAGCCGTTCCGGCGGTTGTCTTTATATACTGATGAATGTGATATGGATATTTGTGGGTGGCATTTGGATTTGTTTGTCACATTTGGTCTTTGGGGCGATTTTGTGTATAACTATTATTGGAATTCCATTTGGTTTACAGCATTTTAAACTGGCTTCACTGGCGTTGTCTCCTTTCGGAAAGGATATTGTAACTGTATGATAATAGTCTGAAGTAGATTATCTATAACTAAAAGTTATAATACATAATTAGAAACTATTAGTGTGTCTTGATTGTTTCCCGTACCTTTGCACCCCGAAAACAATTAAAGATAAAATTATATGATTTCAACAGCTACAAAAACGTTGCAGACGAATAACAAGACAATTTACGTCGCGTTACTTTCTACTTTGACTTTTTTTCTCTTTTTAGATTATATTCCGGGATTGGAAGCATGGTCGGCATGGGTGACTCCACCGGTTGCTTTATTTCTCGGACTAATTTTTGCATTGACCTGCGGACAGGCACATCCGAAATTTAATAAGAAAACCTCCAAGTATTTATTACAATATTCAGTTGTCGGGCTGGGATTTGGAATGAATCTTCATTCGGCTTTGGCTTCCGGTAAGGAAGGCATGGAGTTTACTGTAATATCTGTTATTGGTACGTTGGTGATTGGTTGGTTTATCGGTCGTAAGTTGTTCAAAATAGACCGTAATACTTCTTATCTTATCAGTTCGGGAACTGCTATCTGCGGGGGGAGTGCCATTGCGGCAGTAGGACCGGTGCTGAGGGCGAAAGATAGTGAAATGTCTGTTGCATTGGGTACTATCTTTATCCTGAACGCAATCGCCCTCTTTATATTCCCGATGATTGGGCATGCATTGGATATGACTGAACATCAATTTGGAACATGGGCAGCGATTGCCATTCATGATACAAGTTCGGTTGTCGGTGCAGGTGCTGCGTACGGTGAAGAAGCCTTGAAAGTGGCTACCACTATCAAGCTGACCCGTGCGCTTTGGATAATTCCTATGGCTTTTGCCACTTCATTTATCTTTAAGAGCAAAGGACAGAAAATCAGTATTCCCTGGTTTATCTTCTTCTTTGTATTGGCAATGGTAGTAAATACTTATTTGCTTGACGGAGTACCACAGTTGGGGGCTGCAATCAACGGGATAGCCCGTAAGACCTTGACGATTACTATGTTCTTTATCGGTGCTTCTCTTTCTATGGATGTGTTAAGGGCAGTTGGGATTAAGCCATTGGTGCAGGGAGTCTTGCTTTGGATAGTGATTAGCTTGAGTACGTTGGCTTATATTTATTTTGTATAAAGAGAAAATACAAATAGTAGATATAGAAAAGTGGGAGAATATCGCATTACACGAATATTCTCCCACTTCTTTATGAGTATGGTTCTGTCTTAAAAAGACAGGGACTGTTATTCTTTTTTCTTCAATGCTTCGAAAATCAGACCTTCCAGTTCCTCAGCAAGTTCAGGGTTGTCAGCGATACATTGTTTTGCTGCATCGCGTCCTTGTCCTAACTTAGTGTCATTGTAGCTATACCATGAACCACTCTTCTTGATGATTCCCAAGTCGGCACCCAAGTCGATGATTTCTCCGGAATGGGAGATACCTTCACCAAACATGATGTCGAATTCTGCTCTGCGGAAAGGAGGCGCTACTTTATTCTTCACCACTTTTACCTTAGTCAGTTTACCGAGAATCTCTTCACCATCTTTGATCGGTTGGCTACCACGGATATCCAAACGTACGGAAGCGTAGAACTTCAGTGCATTACCACCGGTAGTTGTTTCAGGATTACCGAACATTACACCGATCTTCTCACGCAACTGGTTGATGAAAATACAAGTAGTACGTGTCTTGCTGACAGCAGCTGTCAACTTACGAAGAGCCTGCGACATCAA
Organism: Bacteroides acidifaciens; assembly: GCF_903181435.1. Lineage (NCBI taxonomy): Bacteria > Pseudomonadati > Bacteroidota > Bacteroidia > Bacteroidales > Bacteroidaceae > Bacteroides > Bacteroides acidifaciens. The sequence goes on along the minus strand of NZ_CAEUHO010000001.1, from coordinate 2,489,913 downwards.
ACGTGCTTGAAGACCTACTTTGTTGTCACCCATGTCGCCTTCGATTTCCGATTTAGGAGTCAGTGCGGCTACAGAGTCGATAACGATGATGTCGATAGCAGAAGAACGAATCAGTTGTTCTGCGATTTCCAATGCCTGCTCGCCGTTATCAGGTTGGGAGATATACAAATCGTCAATGTTTACGCCAAGTTTGGAAGCGTAGAAACGGTCGAAAGCATGTTCAGCATCAATGAAAGCGGCGATACCGCCCGCCTTTTGTGCTTCGGCAATGGCATGGATGGCCAATGTCGTTTTACCGGAAGATTCCGGGCCATATATTTCGATTATTCTACCTCTTGGGTAACCACCTACGCCGAGTGCCACGTTCAAGGCAATAGAGCCTGTCGGGATCACTTCTACCTGTTCAACACTATCGTCACCCATTTTCATGATAGAACCTTTACCGAAGCTCTTTTCTATCTTTTCCATGGCAGCCTGTAAGGCTTTTAGTTTTTCGCTTGATGCCATTTTATTATCTGTTTCAAAATTAAGTTCGTCTTTTTTTGCCATACCTTATTCTATAATTAATGGATTTATTGGTTTAAAATCTGTGAGGCATGTTCTTTGGTTTTCACTTCTTTGGGAGTGATAATCCGTTCTACGATTCCCTCTTCATTAATCAGGAAAGTAGTGCGGAAAGTACCCATGTAAGCACGTCCGTACAGTTTCTTTTCTCCCCATACCCCAAACTCTTCTACCAACTTCTTGTCTGTATCGGCAATCAGGGTGAAAGGAAGGTTGTTTTTCTCGATAAATTTCTGATGCGACTTTTCATTGTCTACGCTGACACCGATTACTTCGTAACCGGCCTTGCGCAGTTCGGAATAGTTATCGCGCAGATTGCACGCTTGTGCGGTACAACCCGATGTGCTGTCTTTCGGATAGAAATACAACACAATCTTTTTTCCTTTGTAAGCACTCAGACGGATTTCTTCACCTTTCTCATTGATGCCTAAAACTTCCGGTGCTTTATCTCCAACGTTAATCATAACTTTCTTTTTAATGAATGTCTTACAATTCTAAATCCTGGTCGATTACTTCATGCCAAGGCAGACCTTGCTTGTTCAGTTGCTCCATAAACGGATCCGGATTGAATTCTTCCACATTATTTACCCCCGGACGTTTCCATTCTCCTTTGAAGAACATCATGGCTCCGATCATTGCCGGAACTCCGGTGGTGTAGCTTACTCCCTGCATACCTGTTTCCTTGTATGCTTCTTGGTGGCTACAGTTATTGTAAACATAGTAAGTACGTTCTTTCCCATCTTTCAGACCACGGATACGGCAGCCGATTGATGTTTCACCTTCGTAATTTTCACCCAAATCCTGCGGATTAGGCAATACGGCTTTCAAGAATTGCAGAGGTACAATTTTCACTCCGTTATAGTCAACTTCATCAATACGCGCCATGCCGATATTCTGAATAACACGTAAGTGAGTTAAATATTCCTGTCCGAAAGTCATCCAGAAGCGTGCACGTTTGATAGTTGGGAAGTTTTTCACCAACGATTCCAGTTCTTCGTGATAAAGAAGATAGGAGTCGCGCGGTCCGATATTCGGATATGTCAGGTCTTTATGGATTTCCAACGGTCCGGTGGTTACCCACTTGCCGTCCTCATAATAACGTCCGTTCTGCGTAATTTCGCGGATATTGATTTCGGGATTGAAGTTGGTTGCGAATGCCTTGTGGTGATTTCCTGCATTACAGTCTACAATATCCAGGTATTGGATTTCGTCAAAATAATGCTTGGCTGCATAAGCTGTATAGATACCACTGACTCCCGGGTCGAATCCGCAACCGAGGATAGCTGTCAGACCGGCTTCTTTGAAACGGTCATGGTAAGCCCATTGCCAACTGTATTCAAAGTGAGCTTCATCTTTCGGCTCATAATTGGCGGTGTCCAGATAGTTCACTCCGGCTTTCAGGCAAGCTTCCATGATAGTCAAGTCCTGATAGGGAAGAGCGACGTTAATCACCATTTCCGGTTTGAAATCGTTGAATAAGGCTACCAGTTCTTCCACATTGTCTGCGTCGACTTTAGCTGTCTTTATCGTGGGATTACCTATTGCCTCGACGATTTTGTCGCATTTCTCTTTTGTACGGCTGGCAATCATGATATCTGTAAATACATCGGCATTTTGTGCCACTTTGTGCGCAACGACAGTGCCAACACCGCCTGCACCAATAATAAGAACTCTACCCATTTCTTTAAATTGCGAATTAAAATTATGAATATTAGAATTGTTTATGGAGCAAATATACGTGATTATTTTCAGATAATCATTCGTCTATCCTCCTTTTTATTTGTATCGCCGCAAGGTGCCGTTCTCAAATTCCAGCGTTTTGCCATTATAGAACCAAGTGTTCACTCCCTTTTCTGTGTCGTATTTGGAGAGAGTAGGCAGAAACATGTCCTGTGAGGATGGAGCAAACTGTGCCGTGATATAGAGCGTACCACAACAGGACAAAATCAGAAAGAGAGCGATGATTCTCATATTTATTTACTTTTTGTGAACTATGTAAATTGTTCGTTTGTTGTATATTCAATGGCAAATGTATATATTTTATATTGCATTGGATGTTATTTTCCAATCTTTTTGATATCTTTGCCCACGATTTAACTTAAACGTTATAACATATGAATAAAGTATTAGTTTCAATTTGCATTGCCGGTGCAGCACTTGCAATGTCATCATGCCGTTCGGTTGAGAAGGCAACTCCATTGTCATCTATCAATGGTGAATGGAATATTATAGAAGTCAATGGCTCGAAAGTAACTCCAGGCGAAAGCAGAACCCTGCCCTTTATTGCTTTTGATACCGCAACGGGACGCGTGTCGGGCAGTAGCGGTTGCAACCGTATGATGGGTAGCTTCGACGTAAACGCAAAGCCGGGAAGCCTTGAACTTGGTGCAATGGGCAGCACCCGGATGATGTGCCCGGATATGACGACTGAGAGAAATGTATTGAGTGCTCTTGCGCAGGTGAAAGGATATAAAAAAGCCGGCAAAGACAAACTGTACCTTTGCAATGCGTCGAATCGACCGGTTATAGCTTTGGAAAAAAAGGAGGCTGATGTGAAATTGTCGGTATTGAACGGAGAATGGAAAGTAAAGGAAGTGAATGGTGAAGCAATTCCTTCCGGTATGGAGAAGCAACCTTTCATCGCTTTTGATGTGAAGAAAAAGACGATTCACGGTAATGCCGGATGCAACTTGATAAATGGTGGCTTTGAAACCAATACAAGCAACGCTAAGTCAATCTCTTTCCCGGGTGTGGCAAGCACAATGATGGCTTGTCCGGATATGGAAACAGAAGGCAAGATTCTGAAAGCAATGAATGAAGTGAAGTCATTTGATGTATTAGCCGGTGGTGGCATTGGTTTGTATGATGCAAACAATGCATTGGTTCTTGTTTTGGAAAAATAGGAAATAAATAAAAGTATTTATATATAATAAGGTATGCCTATGTCGCGCATGACGACATAGGCATATTTTTTTTCCAGGATTGAACCAGAGCCGCCTGCATTTGTTTAAAGAAACAGTTGCTAATTGAGTCCGGGTGTGACTATGTCAGCAGTGTTTATTTATTAAAACTGTCTTTTTGGCAGATATTATGTCATGCATTCGTATAATTTCTTTTTGGCACACGGTTTGCTTTTTAATAAGCGTCCGTTCGGGACGAAACTCATAATAAGGAGTAGAGAAACAACCGGACAAAAAGAAATCATTGAATAATAATAAATAAAAAAATAACGATCATGGGAAAAATTATTGGTATTGACTTAGGAACAACAAACTCTTGTGTTTCTGTATTTGAAGGTAACGAACCGGTAGTAATTGCAAACAGCGAAGGTAAACGTACAACTCCTTCAGTAGTTGCTTTTGTGGATGGTGGCGAACGTAAGATAGGTGATCCTGCAAAACGTCAGGCTATTACGAACCCTACACGTACAATCTTCTCTATCAAACGTTTCATGGGTGAAACTTGGGATCAGGTACAAAAAGAAGTGACTCGTGTTCCTTATAAAGTAGTGAAAGGTGATAATAACACTCCGCGTGTTGACATCGACGGACGTCTGTATACTCCGCAGGAAATCTCTGCAATGATTCTTCAGAAAATGAAGAAAACTGCTGAAGACTATCTCGGACAGGAAGTAACAGAAGCTGTCATTACTGTGCCTGCTTATTTCTCAGATTCTCAACGCCAGGCTACAAAAGAAGCCGGGCAGATTGCTGGTCTGGAAGTAAAACGTATTGTAAACGAACCGACAGCCGCAGCTCTTGCTTACGGTCTGGATAAGGCTCACAAAGATATGAAGATTGCTGTATTCGACCTTGGTGGTGGTACATTCGATATCTCTATCCTTGAATTCGGTGGTGGTGTATTTGAAGTTCTTTCTACAAATGGTGATACTCACCTTGGTGGTGATGACTTCGACCAAGTAATCATCAACTGGTTGGTAGAGGAATTCAAGAACGATGAAGGTGCTGACTTGACTCAGGATCCGATGGCTTTGCAACGTCTGAAAGAAGCTGCTGAAAAAGCTAAGATTGAGCTTTCATCTTCTACAAGTACAGAAATCAACTTGCCGTATATCATGCCGGTAGGTGGTGTGCCCAAGCACTTGGTGAAGACTTTGACTCGTGCTAAATTCGAATCTTTGGCTCATAGTTTGATTCAGGCTTGTCTTGAACCTTGTAAGAAAGCAATGAGTGACGCTGGCTTGAACAACGCTGATATTGATGAAGTAATCCTTGTAGGTGGTTCTTCACGTATCCCAGCTGTACAGAAATTAGTAGAAGATTTCTTTGGTAAAGCTCCTTCTAAAGGTGTGAATCCAGATGAAGTGGTAGCTATTGGTGCTGCTGTACAGGGTGCTGTTTTGACAGACGAAATTAAAGGTGTAGTATTGTTGGATGTTACTCCGTTGTCAATGGGTATCGAGACACTGGGTGGTGTAATGACTAAGTTGATTGACGCTAACACTACGATTCCGGCTCGTAAGAGTGAAACATTCTCTACTGCTGCCGACAACCAGACGGAAGTTACTATTCATGTATTGCAGGGCGAACGTCCGATGGCTGCACAGAACAAATCAATCGGTCAGTTCAACTTGACAGGTATTGCTCCGGCTCGTCGTGGTGTTCCTCAGATTGAGGTTACATTCGATATTGACGCTAACGGTATCTTGAAAGTATCTGCAAAAGATAAGGCTACCGGTAAAGAACAGGCTATCCGCATCGAAGCTTCCAGCGGTTTGAGCAAGGAAGAAATCGAAAAGATGAAAGCTGAGGCTGAAGCTAATGCTGAAGCGGACAAGAAAGAACGTGAAAAGATTGATAAGCTGAACCAGGCTGACAGCGTAATCTTCCAGACTGAAAATCAGTTGAAGGAATTAGGCGATAAACTGCCTGCTGATAAGAAAGCTCCGATTGAAGCTGCTCTGCAGAAATTGAAAGATGCTCATAAGGCACAGGATTTGGCTGCTATCGATACTGCTATGGCAGAAATCAATACTGCCTTCCAGGCTGCAAGTGCTGAAATGTATGCACAGAGCGGTGCGCAAGGTGGCGCACAGGCTGGTCCTGACATGAACGGTGGTGCTGGTCAGCAAGATACTAGCAAGCACGGAGATAATGTTCAGGATGCTGACTTTGAGGAAGTCAAATGATTCCGATAAGGAAACAGATAATAAACAATAAGCAAAAGCGTGCAGCTCAATGAGTTGCACGCTTTTTGCGTTTATGGGGTTCATGGTTGCTATGCGGTTTCTATGGGCTTTTTTATCTCTTATTTGCGACATGTTTGCGACACGTCTTATTTGGCGATAAGGTACAACTTAGATTGATATAAACCATTTAAAACGAGAAGAATATGCCAAGAGGAAATTACACCATTCAAAGAAGTTGTGAGGAGTGCGGTAAAATCTTTACTCCTCCCACATTGATGTCAAAGTATTGTTGTCCAACCTGTTCCAAGAGAGCATACAAGAAAAGGCAAATCGCAAAAGAAAAAGAGGCAATACGCCAAGCATTGGTCAGGCGAATACCATCCAGTAAGGGGTATCTGACAGTTAAAGAGTCTGTACTGATTTACGGCATTAGTAAAGATGTACTTTATCGTATGATACGGCAGGGATTGATACCATCATACAATTTTGGGCAACGTCTGACACGCCTTAGTCGGCAGTATATGGATGAACACTTCAAAACAAAGGATGGCAGTAGAAAAAGAAAAAAGGATGCATTGTCCTTTGAACCCAAAGACTGTTACACTATCGGAGAGATTGCTAAAAAGTTCCATATCAATGACAGCAGTGTCTTTAAGCACATACGCCGTCATTCTATTCCTACACGCCAAATCGGTAATTATGTTTATGTTCCCAAATCTGAAATTGATAAATTATATAAGTCGTTATGAAGAAAGCATTACCCCATACCAAAGTGACCGTCAAGCTCAGAAGGTCGAATTATAAAGAAGAATGGTATCTGATTATAGAATCATACCCAGTTTATAAGCGAGGTTCTAAACGTGCAAGCCGTGTGGTGGAATCCATTAACCGGACTATATCCACGCCTGTTTGGGACAAATCGTCCATTGCACGTATTTTGCCAGATGGAACATTCAATTATAAGCCTAAGCGTGATTTGAATGGGATTATCCAATGCCGTTCAACGATAGACCAAGAGGCTTGTATCTATGCTGACAATGTCCGTAAGTTACGCCAACACGAATACGATAGTGCCATCCTTTACACTGATAAGGAAAATGAAATCGCTACACAGAATGAGCGGAGCGAACAGGATTTTATCAAGTATTTCAATGGTATTATAAGCACACGTCATCCCAATAGTTCCGATTCGATTATAGTCAACTGGAGGCGTGTAGGCGAATTATTGAAAATGTATTCGCAAGGGCAACCAATTCCATTCAAGGCGATTTCAGTTAAACTGCTTGAAGATATAAAGATGTTCCTTCTCCGTGCTCCAATGGGAGGGAATAAAAAAGGTACTATCTCACAAAATACGGCATCAACCTATTTCTCCATACTCAAAGCCGGACTGAAACAGGCATTTATTGATGAATATCTTACAGTTGATATAAGTGCAAAAGTAAAGGGAATAACAAACATTGAGAAACCCCGTGTTGCACTTACCATGAATGAAGTGCAAATGCTGGTTGATACTCCTTGCAAGGATGATGTTTTGAAACGTGCGTTCTTGTTCTCTATTCTTACAGGATTGCGGCATAGTGATATTCAAACTTTGAAATGGAAACAAATTCAGCAAACAAGTAAGGGCACATGGCAAGCAGTCGTAATTCAGCAAAAGACAAAAAGACCCGATTACAAGCCAGTTATTCAACAAGCCCTTCAATTATGCGGTGAACGCTCAAGCAATGACGAAGCTCTCGTTTTTGAAGGATTGACTGATGCCTCTTGGATTTCTCGTCCTCTGAAAGTCTGGATAGAAGCATCTGGCATCAAGAAACATATCACCTTCCATTGCGGGCGGCATAGCTACGCTTCGCTATTATTGGAAAACGGTGTTGACATATACACCATCAAGTCTTTGATGGGACATACAAACGTCAAAACTACGCAGATTTATACGCATATCGTAAATGAACAAAAAGAGAAAGCCGCCAATACGCTGTATATAGAGAATTTGATTTTATAGTGGAGATTTCCACCATTGAGCACCAATGACTTATATAGTATCAACGACACACTTACCACCGTATCCCCCTCATGAAGCATCGGCTTTTTGAGGGGGATTTTGTTGTATAGACGTTCTCTGTGAAGAGAATATTAGTCCTAATAGTGGTTTATCCCTATTTTATTATCTCTTTCAGCAAATCATTGTGTTAATGAAAACTAAATCTATCGGTGGCAAATAAGTGGCTAATTGGTGGCTTTCAAGCACCTATTTAGCACTCATAAACATCCCTATACTTTTGCGGCATCAACTTTAATACGAAGAAAATGGCTTATAAAGTAAATTCATTGGAGGAAATGCCGAATGCATTGTCCTACTTGATTGAGTCCGTAGAAGTACTGCAATCCAAAGTAAATGCCTTGCAACATAAGCAGGCAAGTAACTCACCTAAGTGGATGGATATAGACGAGCTTTGCGCTTATCTGCCATCACATCCGGCCAAACAAACAGTTTATGGATGGGTATCAGCCAAACAGATTCCCGTACATAAAATAAATAAGGCTTTGGCTTTCCTGCAATCGGAGATTGACGATTGGTTGAAAAACAAATCGCACAAGACCCAAGATGACTTAATGGAAGAAGCCAGACGATTTGTCGAATCTAAAAAGATTATCAGATGATGGAAACAGATTATTGCTTTTCATTCTTTCGCAAGCCCATTCAAAATATCGAACCGATAAGGGCGGTAGGCATTGTGGATGTGTATCGCTATGTCATCGGGCATTATGCGCAACCACAAACCGAGTCTCTGCGTTCGATGCGATCTTTTCCCGAATCCAAGAGATACAAAGCCACTCATTTCGACTATTGTACTTTTTCGGGATTATTCCGCAAACGGAATGAGAAGGAACTGATTATGCACTCAGGATTGATGTGTTTGGATTTCGACCATGTGGAGAATATCGTGGAGCTAAAACAGCAATTACTCAATCATGAGTATTTCAATACGGAACTGTTATTTGTCAGCCCATCTGGTAGTGGATTGAAGTGGATAATACCTGTTGACTTGAAGGGCTGGGAACATTCCCGATACTTCAAGGCTGTCGCCAACTGTATCAAAGCAACAGGTTTGCCATCAGTGGATATGTCCGGCAGTGATGTGGCTCGTTCATGCTTTTTACCCCACGACCCACAAGCATATATTAACCCTAAATACAAAGATGATGTCGAAGAAAATATTTTCCGCCCAAGATTGGGAGAATGTCCCTTCTGAAATACAGCAAATACATACGCCTGATATTGCTCCTATATATAATAAGGTAAAAGACGATGTAGAAAGTGTTGTTCGGGAGATAGAACAACGTGGCATTGATATAGCACCCAACTATAAAGATTGGGTGGAATTGGGCTTTGCACTTGTTGATGGATTGGGAGAGAACGGACGGGAGTATTATCATCGCATCAGCAGGTTTTACCCTACCTATCAAAGGGAAGAAACAGATAAACAATATACGCATTGTCTGCAATCCAAAGGGCAAGGCATTACTATCCGTTCTTTCTTCCATTTGGCAAATCAAGCTGGAATCTCATTGGCTCCATCCAACAAAGGGCATTTATCCATTTTGCCAAATATCCAAAATGGCAAAACGGGCAAATGGATAAAATCAGAAGAAGAACTTCCTGCATTTCCTGAATGTGTATTTGAGCATCTTCCTTCTTTTCTAAATGAGGTTGTCAATAACTCCATTTCAGTAGATGACCGTGATACGATACTGATTGGAGCGATTGTGTGTTTGTCGGTATGCTTATATAATGTTTGTGGTGTGTATGATGAGCGCATTGTTTATCCGAATCTCTATCTGTTCGTTGTGGCAGATGCAGGTATGGGAAAAGGGGCATTAACCCTATGCAGAGAACTGGTAGTACCCATTAATCGCAATTTACATGAACTCTCAAAGCGATTGGAACAGGAACATAAAGAAGCGATGAATGCTTATATCAAAGGTAAGAAAGATAATGGAATGACTATGCCAGCCGAGCCGCCCATGCGTATGCTTGTCATTCCTGCCAATAGCAGCGCAAGCTCTTTCTTGAAGATACTGGGAGATAATGACGGAGTTGGACTGTTGTTTGAGTCGGAGGGCGACACGTTAAGCCAAACATTGAAGTCGGACTATGGCAATTATTCCGATGTGTTGCGAAAGGCATTTCATCATGAGTTGGTAAGTTTGAGCCGTCGCAAGGATAGAGAGTATTGCGAAGTTTCTAATCCAAGAGTGTCCGTTGCATTGGCTGGCACTCCCGAACAGGTGAGAAGGCTGATTCCTGATGCAGAGAACGGGTTGATGAGCCGCTTTTGTTTCTATATTATCCGCTTCAAAAGAGGAATAAGAAACGTGTTTGCCACAAGCGATATTTCTCAATCCAAGAATGCCATATTTAAAGTATTGGGAGATAATTTCTGTCATCTGCATGAAGAATTTGTACGGCAGGGGAATTATTCTTTTTCCCTTCCCTCTGATTTGCAAGAACACTTTATAGAATACCTCAGTCGTGTGAATGAGGAGTGTTGTGACGAAGTGGATAACAAGATGCAAGGAGTGGTCAGACGGATGGGATTGATTGCTTATCGTATAATGATGGTGCTGACCGCTGTCAGGCATTTGGAGAATGTACATCGCAATTCTTCCTCACATGATAAGACAGAGCAACTGGTCTGCCATGAGTTTGACTATTCTACAGCCATGAATATTTGCGAAACCTTACTTTATCATGCCGTATTCATTTATCGGAATTTGTCAGGAAATCAGTTCAAACGATTTAATTCCGCTTCGCAAGAAACTGGCATTTATGCACGAAGGAATACCCTTTATAATATGCTGCCTGAAACATTCACGAAGAAGGATTATGATATGGCGGTTTCAGTTTTGAATGAAAATGGAAGTACTGCAAACAAGTGGATAGAAGCCTTTGTCAAAGATGGTAAGCTATGCCGAATAGAGCAAGGGAAATATAGGAAGATTTTTTGAGTGGCAAGTTTGTGTTTTAGTGCCACTAAAACCTATGCGGCAAGCGGATAAACTGCCACTCTCAAAAAATCAATTCATGAACATTGAAAGTTAAGATAAATATGAAGGAGAAGAAACTTGGTGGTCGCCCTAAGTTGGCGAACTATCAGAAACGTACCAAATGTTTTCGGGTAATGTTTACCGAAAACGACTACATTTATATCCAATCCAAAGCGGAACAGGCTGGATTGTCTGTCAATGAATTTTGCCATCAGGCAGCAATGGATTGTCAAGTCTGTCAGCGCATCAGCCCTGAAATGGTATCGGCTATTCGTGACCTTTCCGGTATCGCCAATAATGTCAATCAGATTGCCCATCAGATGCACACTTATGGTTTGGAAGCAGTCAAACAACAATGCTTCTCAATCATATCAGAAGTCAGTAGAATTATCACTCAAGTAAAGAACAATAGCCATGATAGCTAAGATTAAAACAAGAGCGGATTTCGGAGGAATAGTGAATTATGCCAATGACCAAAAGAACAAGAAGAAATGTGCCATACTTTTAGCACACGAAGGTGTCTGTGTCATCAGTAATAAAACCATAGCTGATTCTTTTCAGATACAAGCGTCCATGCGCCCGAAAGTAAAAAGTCCGGTGAAACACGTATCACTTGCTTTCTCTTCGCAGGACATTAACCGTTTCCCCGATAACGAAGAAGGAGATGCGCTGATGGCAGAGATTGCCAAGAAATGGATGGAACAAATGGGGATTCGCAATACTCAATATATCATAGCCCGACATCACGACACGAAACATCCTCATTGTCATTTGGTATTTAACCGGATAGACAATGATGGCAATCTCATTTCTGACAGCAATGAAAGAATACACAATGCCAAAGTATGTCGAACTTTGACAAAAGAGTATGGACTATACTTTGCTCCTAAAAATAGTAAAGCCCGAAACAAGAGCCGTTTGCGCCCTTATCAATTACGGAAGTATAATCTACGTTCTGCAACTCTTGATGCACTGGCTGTATCTCGTTCATGGAATGATTTTCTTGGCATTCTCAAAGGTCAGGGTATAGATATACGCTTTAATCATACAGATAACCCTGATAAAATTCGTGGCATATCATTCTGTCAAAATGAATATAGTATAGCCGGTTCTAAACTTGACCGTGATTTAAGTTTTAACAGTCTTTGTGCTACATTGGGCAATGTGGCAGCGGAACTGGTTGTTCAACCTCATCAAGCCATAACTTCCGGTGGAGGTGGAGGAACAAGTAATAAACTGGGATGGCGAGACGATAAAAATAAGGATAACCAAAGAAACGCCCCTTTTTATAAACCCTCAAAACGTAGAAGATAATGAAAGAAGATGTAGTAGCAGCAAATCTTGCAAATTTGCGCCAAAGTATTAACGAGCTTAAAGAGTGTATTGAAAAACAGAATACTACAGCCCCTAAACTAGAGCAATCTGTAAAAGTGGACTTTGATGAAAAGACCATTTATAATGGAGTCGCCAAAAGTTTCTGTGCTTGCTGGAATGAAGCCTTGTCTGTGGTAAAACAACATGTCTGGAAACAGCAACCGGACACTTTACCATTTTCACTGTGGTTCCCGAAACTCATTGAATTATTCAAGCAGAAGTCTAAATTTCTTGAATACCTTTATAGACACGTTTGCGATTACAATCTCAATCGTATGGCTATTGAGGCAAATACCGAAAGCATATTAAAACGGCAGGATGAGATATTTGCCAAAATCAATGAGTTGAAAAATCCAGTAACGGTTATTCCACCCAATATCAATGGGATGTTTATACGTGGCTATCATATAAAGCTCCGATATGTTGTAGTCTTTATTGTCATCATTGTTACGTGGGCTGTTACTGCGTCGGTTAGTAGCGTGAAGTATAAGGAAGAATCCTTTGCACATTATTCGATGTATCGGGCGGTGAAGGAACAGTATCAGTACTTGATAGAAAAAGTAGGAATAGAGTTAAAAAGAAATATGGAATAGTCATCGGAGAAAATAAGCAATAGTTCTTTATTGTTGCTTATTTCTTCCATAAGTCACTTCTGGTTCTGCTGCCACAAGTGTACTGTCAGTATCAGGTAACTCGTATGTTTTTATTTTCCTGTCTTCAAGAAAAATATGGTTCAATGTATAAGCTAACGATTCAAGTGTTTGTATCTGGACTTTTGGTTTTAGTTGGCACTCCCAAATCGTGATACAATGCCAGCCCATGGCAGCAAGCTGGCATTGTTCTTTTTTATCTCGTTCTTTATTCCTTTCTATCTTGTTTGACCAAAATTCAATATTGGTTTTAGGTAAGCGGAAATATTTGCAATTATCATGACCATGCCAAAAGCAGCCGTTCACAAAAATGACCGTCCGGTATTTGCGAAGTACCAAATCGGGATGACCGGGAAGACGAGGATGATTTAGCCGATAGCGGAAGCCACGGCTAAAAAGGAATTTTCGCACCAGCATTTCGGGTTTCGTATTCCTTCCTTTTATAGCGGACATACAACGATGGCGTTGCTCTTTAGTCAATTTATCCATTATTAACCTAACTCCTGTTTATAATAATTTTTATTTTGAAAAGGTTGTCATATATATTGGTAATTTCATTTTTAATTTCGGTTAAACGTGATTCGCTATATCTGATTTTTCCTGATTTAACTATAATGTCTGGAGTTTCGGTTTGAACAACTGGTGTTTCTGTTAATAATGGCTTTAGAGATTTAAAGCTGATCTCCAAATCTTTTTCTGTCTTTTTTAGCGTAGAATTTTTACTTAGATGAATACTATGTTCGTCAATTCTCTTGAAAAATTTATATCTTGTTTTATTTGCGTTGGAATAAGAGTTTACAATACTTACATATAAAGTTCCGGAAGACTCAATGTCTTTTTCTATCCCTGTTAAAAAAGTTTCAAGTTGATTTATTTGATTCAAAAATAAATCTTTTTCAATTCGGTCATCTTGTACTTCTTTTTCTAATACTTTGGCTATAAATATAGCGCATCCAACTGTCACAAACAGGGAAATAGCGTCAATGATTGATATTTCTTTTGATAAAACAAAATACCCCCAATTTAGGAATTTGCCAAAGCAAACCCCAACGCTGAAAATTGTAATCCATAAAATATATTTAGCAATGTTTCTCTTGTTCATACGCATCATTAATATATAACATTATTTCTTCGATATAATCCGGTTCTTCTATAGATATAAGCCTAAGAGTTTGCTTAATATTTTCATATTCAATATGGTCTTCTCGGATTAATCCCCCAAATGATTCTTCCAAAAATGAGGTTCCTAAACCTGCTGTTCCATCAAGATCTACCGTAAGTGTCTCATGCTTGTTTATAGCTTCCTTCAACTTAGGTAACAATACTCTTTTCCTGAATTCTTGTCCTGAAAAATCACCTTCAATAGGATATCTTGCTCCCGGAATTCTACTAAAATCTGTTGCTATTTTAATTTTCATATCTAAATTATTTATTTAAATGTATATTATTGTAATTTAACTCCCAATAAATGAACGTGCCCTTGAATGATGTATTCAGATTGGTCTTTCTTTGATTTTCATATTCTACTTTTGCATTATTTGTAATTACAACAACTCTAGAAATTTTATTCTCTCTACAGGCATTGAAAAGACACGGAAGTCCTTTCCCGCGATAATACTTTTTTGTAGAAGTATTTTGTATTTTACTTGAGGTTTCATGTATGTTTCCATTTAAAAGTAACATTAGCAAATCCGAGTTGTTTTCAGGACTAAAGATTTGTTTTATACGTGGAATTATATTGAAAAATTTTCCTCTCTGATCATTAGTTAAACTATTTATAATTCCCACTCCATAATCAATAAAGGAAAAATATGCTTTTTTGTTTTCTTTATCATATTGGACTGTTGTCCACCAATGATGTTCTCCTTTATTTTTATATGAAGCGTGATTATTCGTATTTTGCATGAGTTCTATAAATACCCTTTGTAAGCCTGGGCATCTTCTTTCTTCTCCCCAAATTAAAGAAGATATTTCCGAAATAATATTGTCCGAAAGTGCCGTATCTACAATTTTATTGGCATGTGTAAGAACTTTATTTCTGCATATTTCGTATCTTGTTCCTAAGTTAATATTCTTTCTGTATAATTCATGGAAAAAGCCAGAGTCAACTAGGCGTTTATTTGCGCTTTGATTTTTAGGAAAATTTCCATTGAAATCTACGTGAGCCGATTTAAATTTTATCATTATAGACAGAAGAACAACAATAGCACCTTGGGCTATTTGTTCTACCTTGGCAAGATTCACAAAAACTTTCTTTTGGGCTTCTAGACATTCCTCTAGTTTTGCAATGAAGAGCAATGATTCTTCGGTATTTTCAGTCAATGAAAAATTTTCTGGTGCCACAATTTTTTTATATCCTTCAAATTGTCTATTTATTCGATCAGACATTTGTTGGGCTTTATTTTTTCCATTGCGTGCTTTATTTTTACGCCTACGAATATCTCTAAATCTTTTTTTTAATTTAGCCATTTTTTTTGCATGATTCTGCAAAATGCGTTTTTTGATATCTTTTTTCCCTTTGGTTTTCATCTGCTTACTAATGATTGAATAATTAATACTATATCAAGTCCTATTTTTCACCCACTCATCTATTTTTTCAAATGAGGTATCAATAAAAATATAATTAATCATTTTATGAATATCTATCTGTCGATAATCCTCAAACAACTTACGGCTGAAATGCAATTCAAATGCTAAACGCATATCATCTGTAGCATTTTCGCCTTCTATTTGTTTTGCCTCTTTCCCTGTTATAGTCCTTATACGGACAATCTCATAGATATCGCGAACACCTTCTCCTTTTATATAAGGAATAAAGTAGTGAAGATTGTGCAGAGATATAGTTGTAGGAAATTTAGGTCCTGTATAGTATAAGGTGGCATTACCGTCAAGGAAGCTTTGTGTATATCCAGGACGTGAACTGTTGCCTACTAAACCAACAAGAAGGCGATTGGGCACTTGCAATAATGCGCCTTTCTGCGGTATTACATTCGATATGGTTTCATAAGATTTATTCCGAATAAGTTCTTCGATAAATTGCTCCAAAAGCATTCGGTTATAAGTGTCTTTTGGGCGAAGTGGGAATGCACCGATATTCACTTCGTCTATAGTCTTACGGAACTTCGATACAGCAACATCGGTTGGCTCGCCATCACCCGGGAACAAAATATAACCACCTATCACTTCCTTTTTCAAAGTATTCGATTGATAGTCTTTATAATAGATGGCATCTCGGTATCTGTGCATCTGGTTGATGGCGTCTTCCGGTGGAACGTCCACACCATTTTTATCCTTTCCATCAATACGATATTTCGCATCAAACAGATAAGTCATTTTCATTCCTTCTTGCAAATCGTTCTTAGTCAGTTGCAGGACTATGTCCGGCTTTTGTGGCACTGTGCGTACCACAAGATCTTTCATTCCAATGTCACTATTCCCCTTGTCTGTGTTCTTTGGATTATAGACTAATTCAGCCAGTTCCACATTATCTTTCTTGAAAAGGATACGGGAATGTTCTCCTTTGCCCAAATCCCATGTAAATAGGCCATTCATTTCCATACGGTTTTTATGGTCTATATCTTCATCGGACAAATGCAGTTTTTCTTTTACTATGTGGCTCACTTCTATGAAACACCATATCTCGTAGAGTGTCGCTATATCTTTGGTTTGCAAACGGTATATGCCATCATTCAGAGAATAGGAGCGGCGAAGCAGGCTCCACGTGCGATATACCTGACTGTAGCTGGTAGCTTTCTGCAAAACCAAACTTTCCTGATTCATTCCTTTGTAATTTCCTACTGTACGGAAGAAGGGATTTCGCTGCAAGTGTTTCAATGTAGCCAATGTGGCTTGCATGTCATCCTTCATCACATCCGAAGCATTCTTTACCGCTTCTATGCGCTTCTTCAAGACTGCGTATTTATCCGTAATTTGTCCAAGAGCGAATTTCAAGAACCTGTTTTCCTGCGTGTCATTTGTTCGGACGCGTTCTTCTACACGATATAAGTGAGAGCTGTCCTGTCTGTGTTCTGCCAATTCGTTTTCTATGCAAGAGGGGACAAATGTCAGTTTATCGGCACGTTTGTAAGTCTCTTTTCCGTGTAACTGATGTCTTGGGCGGTCAATGATGTTTTTGCAGGCCTTGATGAATTTCTTTTGCTCATTGGCAAATACGCTCCACCAGATTATTTCCGGGGTCTCTCCGCTTGCATCGGGCGAAAAGCCATGAAAGGTTCTTCGCATATAGTCGAGCGAAAGCATTCTGTACTCTTGTTCAATATCCTCTATAATGGCTTTCCAATGCTCGTGATAGTTGAGCTTTGTGCTCAACACTTCAAAAGAGAAGACAAAACTGCGGGTTTCTGCTCCCACTTGATACATGAGTTGTATTTCGCTGCGACCAACCTCATTGCCATAATTCAAGAAACCTGCCAATATCTGTCTGCGAAAAGTGAATTTTTCATTTTCACTCTGGAGAGTGGAGCCAAACTTAGCCTTTTTCACATAGTTCTTGAATTCCACCCAAATAGGATAATCGGTGTTGTCGAAAAATATGGCAGGAGCTTGTTGGCTGTTTTCAATCGTAATTTCTTCTCCAATATAGTTGCTCAGGATAACAGATGATACGCCTTCTGACCAAGAATAAGTGGAGTGTAAGCATTCTTCTCCAATATTACTCTTGGCTTTATACCAAATGTCATCGAATTTTGCGCATTCGACAATCATTTCAAAATCCTGATGCTTTATGGTGAGCAGTTCCATTGTCCTTTGCAAATATCTGATTGTTTTTAGCTCCAGAAACTTGTATAGCCGGATGACAACCGTTCTTGCATTTCTTTCAACTTGGCTATGGAAACGGATTCTATTTTCTTATCTTCTCCGGTCAATGCCAACAACTGCGCTTCGATAGTAGTAATCAGTCTTTCAAGAAGTGAATGCTTGACTTTTGTATCATCACCTTCTATTCGTGACAAGATTTTCATGCTTGTTATCTCATCCAATGCGGTTGCTATGACCTCATCTTCACTGAACTCGTGTCCGTTTTCATCCATATTGTAAGGCAAATTGTTTACCACATAAAGCAGGAATTCGTTTCGCGTGCGGTAGGCAACTTTGAACGGAGTGCCGTTAAGGACATCATTCACAGCTTGCAAATAGGTCAATACCTTATTACAAACATCCTCGTTATCTGCATATACATCCACACCTTCTACAGCTGTACCGATAAGCATATCGCTATTCAGCTTACCAATACGTTCATATTTGCTGTCCAATCCGGCATACAAATCCACTTCATTCATTTCTATAGTCATGGCACGGTCAAGTACCTTACGGGAAAAAGAGAAGGTTGTTTCATCCATATTTACCGTACCCACTACAATTAGATTTTGTGGAATGGTGATGCCTTCTTCCAAAAAGCGATTCCTTAATGCTTCATTATCTCCTGTCAGTTCGGCAGTCAATACTCGATACCAATCTTCTGTGCTTTTCTTCAGTATAGGGTCTGTTACAATCGTACCGTCTTCACTGCTTTTACGAGATTCTATTATGCTGAGAAATTCCGCAAAGTATTGTTCCACAGGAGCAAGGTTCATCTCATCCAAGCAAAGGAAATAAGGAGTGTCCAGGTTTTCCCAAGCCCGTGTGATGAATCTTAAGAAATCGCCAATTACATATATGGGACTTCCGCTGACACGACTCACATATCCCATTAATTCCGTAGAGTCATGCCAATTAGGTTTTACCTGAATCATCTCAAAGTTTTTTGGCTTCTGAGCCTTGTATTCAGCGGAATTTTCGTACCAATATGCACGGGCTAGTTCACGGACAATACGGCTTTTACCTGTACCGGATATGCCAGCTAACAAAAGGAAAGGCTTGGTCTTGATGGCGGTAATGATGTCTATATATTTATATACTCGCTCGTCTGTTGAACTCTTATTGGTAGATAGATATTCAAGTAATTCTTTTGTTAAAGGTGTTATTTCTCCTGCTGTGTGAGGATGTGTCGGAATCCATACCAAATGTTTTCTTCCTTTGGAAAAATGAGTATAAAATTCCGATGTGTGAGCAAATAAGCCCTCCCATGCAGAACGGGCACTTCCTGAACCATTCCAAACAGATTCTATATGTAAAGGCTTGTTTTCAACAACCTTATTTACAAACATGCGGAGATTTTCCGTTGTTATATTGGCACTTTTTGTAGAACCTTTTTCCGTATCAACTTTTGTTGCTGATATGTATTTTTCAACATGATCAACACTGTCAAGCTGGATTTTGTTTGTTCCAGCTTTTACATAATCCAAATTAACCCCTTTGGGTAATTCATCGATTAAGTTTAAGAAGTGTTCTAAAGTCAAAGCCATAAACTAATTATTTATGTGATTAATATAGTCATTAATAGAGTTTGCTATGCCGTTAGCTAAAACGAAAGGAACTCCGTTCCCAACTGTTTTAAAGGCATCTGTTAGTGATACATCTTGTGGTAGAATAAAATTTGCGGGCAATGATTGAATAGCCAATGATTCCGCTACAGATATTCTTCGAGGCAGGAAAGGATGTATATGAACCTCATTATTCCCATAAGCGGCTGTTGGTGAATATCGCCATCTGTGTAGGCGTTTATAACATTTCTTTTCCACATCGCCTTCTTCTTTTGTCCTAAATCTTACGATTCCCGCACGTGGTTGGAAATACATATTGGCATTGGGATGATGTGTCACATCATTTTCCGTCCACCAATGTTGTATGGTCAAGTCTTCTATAATACCATTAGGCATAAGCATAGGAGTATTTTCTTGATAGGGAGATTTATTGGGCCAGGGAAGATTCTTTATTTCTTTCAAGTTATATCTTTTATGCGCTTCCCAAGGAAAATTCATTAAGACCCCGTTATCCGCTTGAAGATGTAGCCTATTAACAGCGTCTTGGTGAAATCCTATTAATATAATTCTATCTCTATCTTGTGCCGCTCCAAATTCCAAGGAGTTGACAAGTTGTTCTGTTAGAGAATATCCATGTGCTCTAAATTGCTGTTTCAATTCTTCAAAAAACTGTCTATGTCTTGCAGTTCTATATAGTCCTTTAACATTTTCAAAAAGGAAAAAATCCGGGAGTGCTGTACAAATTAGTTGCGCATACGTTCCAGATAGCTTACCATTTTCTCCATCACGTCCTCTATTTTTTCCTGCTACAGAAAAATCGGGACATGGAGGGCCTCCAATAAAACCGGTAAGTTCTTCTTCTTTCGATTCTTCTACCCAATCTATAAGTCTTTGAAGCCTGTCTCCATGCTCTCCATTAATATATTCAGTTATATCTTCTATATGATGACCGTATTTGGGTTCCTGCAATCCCATATTTTGTCTTGCATAACGATAAATACGATCAAAAGCTTCGTGAAATTCATTTACGAAAACAATATTATAATCACCTTGTAATTCGAATCCTAAATCCAAAAAACCAGCACCTGCAAAAAATGAAAATATGTTCATTAGTTATTTTATTCTTTTATTGACCAAAGTAAATCTTTCACATCTACATCTAAACATTCAGCAATCTTGACCAATGTTTCCAAGTTCGGCTGCATGGTGTTAGTACACCATTTCGAAACAGTCCCCGGATCTTTTCCCAACTGCTCTGCTAGCCATTTATTGGTGCGTTTCTTTTCTGCAAGAACCACCTTTAAACGATTTATGTCTTTATTCATACGTTCTATGACATGTTTTAAATACAAAGGTAATCATTATAATCGAGACTTTTTTCTATTCATAATAGTTTTCTAACAAATATGTGTTGAAAAGCAACTTTATATTGGAATATACTTCAATGATGTATGTTGGAAAATTTACTTAGATTGATTTTCCTTTTCCCTTCTTTCCTTAACTTTTTCCAATCCCGGCATCTTTTTAGCCAATGCACTTTCCCCAGCAGGAAAATAGAGAGGAAAGACTTGAAATAAGAAACTGACAATGTCATTGCGCTTCTTGCCCATGTTGAAAAAAGCAGAGCAGATAAAATACATAAGCTCTTGTTGGCTACAAGTGTCTTGTTGTATGACTATTGAAGGAGCTACTATTAGGTCATGTTCTGCAAATGCGTAAGCGCTTGCAAGAATGGATTTCTGTTCTTCTTCAGTGAACATTTTGATTTTTTCAGCTAACCATTCAAGTTCTTCTCTTTGAAGTGCTTGTTGTTTTTCATTTTGGTGTTCCAGTAAAATAGATACTTTTTCTTGTTCTTTTTCTGTTAAGGCATTTTCCAGTGCCTGGTTTTTTCGTTTAAGAACGTTGAATTTCAGCAAAGCAGCAATGTACATACAGAAATATCCTACTGCAATATCGAATATTAGGACAAGCAGATAATTGTTACTTGAGTTTTGTGTGTCACCAGCCATATACTCACTAATAGGGATAACAGCTAATAGCATAATAATGGCTATTGCATAAAGTACTCTGTATCGTGTTTTATGGTTTACCTGCGGTAAAGAGGCAAACAAAAAGGCGATAATCAAAACGGCAATTATTGCACCGAGTGGTATGAAAGGTGTTCCCATAGGTTTATTGCTCAGTTTGAGGATTAATAACAATACGCCAATAGCCAGCCTTATCAGAACCTTCATGAGCCAAAATTCCCATATCCCTAAGGCTCTTGATGTTTTTCTCTATAGCGCGTTTAGTTACACCAACCTTATTAGCCATATTATCGGCTGTGATTGATGGGTCGGAAATAACAAGATCAATAATTTTTTGTGCGGTTTTATTGATCTTCTTCGGCGTTTTCGATGTGTTTCCTAACTTATCTGCATTTACACCGAACTTTTCGACCGAACTTTCTTCGTTTACACCGAACTTTTCGACCGAACCATTTACTCTGTCGGCTACTTCCTCAACAGGTATTTTTCCGTTCTCACCCCAGTTCAAATTATAGAACGTGGTGTAGAAAGAAGTCGCTTCCGTTTGATATTGTGGTTCTTTGCCAGGCAGGAAATTGGGCAGTTTCTCTGTGAGTTCCCGCATTTTTCGTAAACCAGAGCCACGTTTCTCCATATAGTCCAATTGCGTAAACATATCCGCAATAACAGGGTTACGACGCATGGACGGCACTTTGTATATGTCACGGTCTTGGATTTGCGTACCGTCAAGCATCGCACCGGGTGATACTAATTCTACTCGGTCATCATAGATGTCAATGTGTACTTCACCACCCATAACGGTATAATCTCTATGAATAAGGTGATTTACCAATCCTTCAAAGATAGCACGGTCAGAGTAGTCGGGTAGATTAAGGCGATAGTTGGGCATCTTCACCCAGCCACTCATAGTATAGTTCTTGAAGAAGTCCATACCATATTTTAAGAGCAACACAAGATTAGCCCGATGTTCCACGGAACTGATAGCATCATCCTTGTAGAGTCCCGTCCAACGGGTACAGAAGATGCGAGATTGGAATACGGTGCAATTATCTACAAACAATAGTCCGGCATTGGTTAGTTTACCGTCAGGAGTAACCAGTCCGAATGATTCCAAATATTTGTCATTCCATTCCTGATGAGTTTGCTCATGGAAAGTATTGGCAAGGATGATGAAAGAATGTTTGCTGGCATTCACTTGGGTAGGCAATGAATCCCATGTCATGTGTGTGCCTTTCAACACCAATGAAAGAAGTTGTTGCGAATTGCACTCCACGCTTTCATTGCCAACTCGTACATATGCGGTACGTGTTCCATCTTGATAGTAATAATAAGGTGTAAGTGTTCCAGCTTTTACTTTCACTTCAAGTAAGGTATGTCCTTCGTGCTCTATCGGAATAAGTTGAACTTCCGGCACAGGGTCAAGTCGCGCCTTTATCATTTCACTGATAAAATCAGCATCGGCTTGTGGATTCTCCAAACCAACAATTACTCCGTCATCGTTCACTCCATAGAACAAACTGCCACCATCCGTATTGGCAAAAGCCGACACGGATTTGAGCCACGACTTTACTTTCTTGCGTTCCAACATTTCTTTGAAATCGTAAGCTGAGCATTCCGCTATCAATGTATTGGTATGTATCTGCATAGTTTCCTTATTGTAGTTTGGGTATAATCTCCCAATATGATGTACAAACATACGAAAAATCTCAGGAATAAATGAATAAAAAGGGAGAAATGGCACTGAATGGCTTATTAATAAAGCGTTTGCGGTGACAGACGAAGCCACGGAGAAAAAGGTAAAACGCAAAGAAAAGTGGAATACAGAAGCAGTTAGGTTTTCAAATCATTACCCGCCCGAAGGGCAGTTTTAACAGTTACTGTGACGATTGCTCCGCCTCGCTTAGGTTTGTCTATTAAGGACTAACTCGTTGATTATTAGTTTTGAAATAGAAAACGAGTATGAGCAGAAGCACATTCAAGGTACTGTTCTATGCGAACGGCAGCAAAGAGAAAAAAGGAATTGTCCCTATCATAAGAAGGGTAACAATTAATGGAACTGTATCGCAGTTCAGTTGCAATGTAACATCCCGAAAGAACTTTGGGATGCTAAAGGGAACAAGGCTAAAGGGAAATGCAAGGAAGCCAGAGAGATTAATCTTGTCTTGGATAATATCAAGGCACAAATCATCAAGCACTACTAGTGCATATCCGACCGTGAAGCGTATATAACCTCAGAAATGGGCAATGCCTATCAAGGTATGGGTAGCGACTATGAAACACTGCTCAAAGCCTTCGATAAAGATTGCGCCAACTTCATGAAACGAGCGGGTAAAGACCGCACCATTAGAATGTACAAGGTAATGCTAAGGGCAAGAAATAATGTCGCAGCTTTCATCAAGGCATTCTATAAGCGAAATGATATGGTCATGTTGGAACTTACGCCTGACTTTATCAAGGAGTTTGCTGCTTATCTTACAACCGAACATAATTTGAAGAACGCCACGATATGGCTCAACTATATGTGGCTGAAAAGTGTGGTGATGCGTGCGCATTATAACGGGCTGATACCGAGAAATCCGTTTGCAGAGTTCCATATCAGTCTGAACGTAAAAGAACGTGAGTATCTGACAGAAGATGAGATAAAGGTCATCATGACACATGAGTTTGAAATCCATCGCTTGCATTTGTTCGAGACTTATTCGTGTTTGCCTGCTTCACTGCACTCAGTTTCGTGGATATGAAGGAACTGACAACGGATGAAATCATAGAGGTGAACGGCGAGAAATGGATAGTTGGCAACCGACAATGAACGGATTTTGCATAAGTGTGGAAATCAAGCCTGTAAAACTCAACATTCGGTTTTGGAAGTACAACGATGGGGTAGATGGATTTCCTGATTGGTGCATCATTCTTGTGTATTGCAGATTTACTAAAAAAGTGTGTGTCGTTTCAATAAAATAAAGAAAATCATTTTTTAGAGGGAATATCTAAAAACATTTAAAAAAATTGCTTTGGTAAAAATATTCTTATAAGAATGATATGTGAGCTAAAAACTCAATTACTTAAATATATAGCAATGTTGTTTATTGAAAATAATTATCTTTGCAAACAAACATATCAATCATTCATTATGGATACTATATCAGTAGGAATAAATCAAACAGGTAATGAACAATTTGTTACTTGGATAATAATTGCTGTAGTTTTTATATTTATTATCATACTTTTTCTGCTTAAAATAATCAAGGAGAGAAGAAATAAGGTAGAAGGTGATGGGATTATTCAATCATCCTCAAATGTGTCAAAAGAAAAACCGATACAGATATCTGTTCCAAAACCTTGTCTCGGTAACAAATTAAGTGAAGATTTAGTACAATTATCATCTCAAATTAAAAAGTCGAAAGAAATTGTTAAATCGGAAATTATTCCGTCTGCTAATGAATTAAAAAATAATTCAAGAGAAACATCATTTTCAATTGTAAAAGAGAAGGATGTAAATGCCCCATCGATAATGTCTTCAATGGCTCTTGAGCTTATTGCAAAAGAAGATTACTCTAAATTTTCAAAACCTAAATATATAGGTTACAATCCTATAAATATATTTACGCAAACAGAACCTTTAAACTATCCGTATGTCATAATGCCTTCAAAATCTGGCTGCGTAATCAAATTTCCTCAAAAAGGAAGGACTGGTAGAAAAGGATATAAAGAAGATGATTTCTTGCAATACATACGAAAATATTTTAAGGAAACTTTTAAAATTTATGATGACCGATATGTACTAACTAAAAAGAATCGATATGAACCTGATATTTCGCTTTTGAATGAAAAAGACGGGATCAATATTTTTCTTGATATAGAGATAGATGAACCTTATGAGGGAATCAATGATATAAAAAATAGGAAACCAACGCATTTTCGATTTGCTGATATAAATCGAAATAATGAATTTAAAAATAGAGGATGGATTGTCATACGTTTTGCAGAAATACAAATACATCAAAATCCAGATGGATGTTGCCGTTTTATCGCAGATGTCATTAAAAGCATTTATCCACAATTTAATATACCTTTAGGCCTAGTGGTGACTAAACGTATAGAACCAGTTCTGCAATGGACAAAAGAACTTGCTTTAAATTGGTCAGCTCAAAACTACAGAGAACAATATTTGGGTATTGGACAGTTTGGTTATATACCGATAATACAAGAAACTGATTTTGCACTTATCCAAGACGAAGAGGTCGAAAAAGAGGTTGTTGATGATAAACCTATTGCTTTGTCAGAAAAAAATAGCATTTCTACGCTTTCACAAAATATTATAGATATAGCAATTCGAACAAATAAATATATTGTATTCCAATATGAAAAAGATAAGACTATAGTCAAACCTACCAAATACAAAGAAAATGCTATTGCTGGATATTGTTATGTAAAAAATATGATTCGTAGTTTTGATATATCAAAGATGGAAGATATTCATCTGAAAAGCAGATATTACACATTAAGGTTGTCAGCTAGTGAATTAGGAATTCAGACCGTGGCTAATATGATGAATATTATAATCCCTAATCATAAATATGTCAGAATGGAATATACGAAACCAGCTCGAAGTTTTGTTACTATGGATCCTGAAACAAACAAGTTGATTCAAATGCAAACAAAAGCTGAAACCAGTATTCGTACTATCAGTGATATACAACTTGATACTGAAGGTTGGGGCGAAAACTATATTCGAGCTTATTGCCATAAAAGAGAGGAGGGACGAACATTTTATTTTGGACGAATTAGTCTTTTGGAGATTTTAGATTTATAAATAGCAAGCTTGTCATAATACATCATTCACAAATAGAATAAAGGGGATAGTTTTCTGTTCTTTTTTGATTTTTATGCGTTTACATCTCGTTATTTATGGATAAAAATCGTACTTTTGTGAGCAAGAGCTGTTGTTGCTTATGAATGCTTATTTTCAGATTTGCGTTATATTTGCAACACGTGTACGCAAGTCGCTGATAGATATATCACGTTGATTTTGAGGAAGTGAAGTAAAGATCGCTAAATATACAATAAATCAAAATAAGAGAGCTGTAGCTTAAATGTTTACAGCTCTCTTTTGTTTTATATGTAATGTGTTTTATTCGACCGACCCCTGACTTTGTTACAGTATGTGGCATTATAACCTCGAAGCTATTCGTCGGTTAAGATTGACTAGGAATCTCGTTTCCAATCGTGAATATTGCGTGAGGTCTTCTCTAAGAATAAGAATCAATGCCACAGCAGTTATGGCAATAATCACACTTATTCCCCAGTTTAGCTTGAAATAGCTGATAACTACGCTAGTGGTAAAAAGAGCAATAGATACCCGGTCTAGGGCGAGAGAAACCAGTCGTCCGTGATTGTAATTCTCATCTCTTCATAGCTTCAGGGATAATTCGGAAGAGTTATATTTGTTGGAGGTGAGTGCTCACAAAGAAGGAGTCATAAGCAAAAGGGTACTCAGACACATCACTGGCTTAATCCATAAGGTAGCAGGAGCAAACATTTCACTGATGGCGGGATAAATGATTTGTATAGACAGCAGTCAGATAGCAGTGAGCAGTACGCTATAAATAATAACCCTGCCAATCATGTTTTTTAGTAATTTCTTCCAGTCACTATCGTGGTTCACGGTCTTCTTGCCGGAAGCATAACGATCTAACGTCTCCCGTACTTTAGTGGGTAATATTTTGTAAAGCCATTTGACAAAAGGATTGGTCAAACGGATAAAATAAGGAGTCGTGAAAGTAGTGATAATTATAGTCCTGATAGTTAGACAGAAAAGAGCCAAGGGGACATGGATGTTCAGCTCTTTTCTTTTGCGAGAGTGTCGGCAGTCAATTGTTCATTATATTGTTTTCCTCTACAAAAAGAGGGAAACAATATAATAGATAGCTGCTGCTAAGAGTCCACTGACCGGAATTGTAAGAATCCAGGCAGTCATGAGACTTTTTGTTATTCCCCAGCGAACGGCAGAGAGGCGTTTGGTTGCACCTACTCCGATGATTGCACCTGTGATAGTATGCGTGGTACTAACGGGGATTTTCAGCATTTCCGTAATGTAGAGAGTGAAAGCACCGGCTGTTTCGGCAATTACTCCTTCCAATGGGGTTACTTTGGTGATTTTGGTTCCCATTGTCTTTACTATTTTCCAACCTCCGGACATGGTGCCGAGTGAGATGGCGGTGAAGCACGAAAAAGCGACCCAGTCGGGAAGGTCATTGATGCTGTTGATACCCATGCCCAATCCCATAGAATGAGCGGCTATCATGGCAGCGGCAATAATACCCATTACTTTTTGTGAATCATTCAAACCATGTCCTACGCTGAAGAGGGCGGAAGAAACGAGCTGTAACCTCTTAAACCAGACTTCAGCTGTATGAGGATGTGCGCGTCGGCAGATATAAAGCACAAACAGAGTGAAAACGAAGGCAATCACCATTCCGATAAAAGGAGCCAGAAAGATGAAAGCTGCAATTTTAAGAATGATATTAAGTTGAATTGCTTCAACCCCGTTTGCCATAATAGCAGCTCCTGCAAATCCTCCGATAAGCGTATGTGAAGATGAAGACGGGATACCTTTCCACCATGTTACCAGGTTCCAGGTGATGGCTGCTATGACTCCTGCCAATATAATGGGTAAAGTGATATATTGTTCTACCACCGTTTTGGATACTGTATTGGCAATACCGAATCCGCCTATGATGTATTTGGCAATGAAAAAAGCAACGAAATTGAAGAAAGCAGCCCATAGTACAGCTTGAAAGGGGGTAAGCACCCTGGTAGATACGATTGTAGCTATTGAATTTGCTGCATCGTGAAAGCCGTTGATATAATCAAATATCAGAGCCAGAATAATGATAGTCACTAATAGTTCCATGTGTTCCGGCTTACTTTATGCATACTTTACAATCAGGTTTTTCAGAATCTTGCCTACACGTTCTGCGGCATCGATCGTTTTCTCCAGTTCATGCATGATTTCCTTGATCTTTATCAGTTCAATGCAGTCTTTTTCTTCTTCAAATAGCCTGGTGATAAAGAATTCATATACGTCATCTGCCTGATTCTCGATTTCATGTAATCTTGAGCAATATTCCCGGAGGAGAGTCGGTTTCTTGCGGAATGTTTCAAGTTCGTCCATGGCTTTACGGATGTAGACCGCTTCTTCCTGAATTAAACGGCTCAATTCTTTGCCATTTTCTAAGATAGGACGGGGATTGTAAATAGAGATTCGTTTGGCGCAACTATTTATTCCGTCGATAACATCATCCATACAGGAAGCTAAGTCATGAATATCTTCACGGTCGAAAGGAGTGATGAATGTGGTGCCCAATTCATCAAAAATTCGATGCGTTAGTTTGTCCCCTTCACGTTCCAGCTCTTTGATTTTCTTGTAGTAATCTGCACGTTCTGTTGGTGAGTCATGTTGCAAGCTTTCTGTTAAAACAACGGATGCCTCACAAAGCACTTCTGAAAGTTGTTTCAGTAATGGGAAAAATTTGGGTTCCTTTGGAGTAAACCGGCTAAAAAAAGAATTTTTCATAAGTGTAAAAACTTTAAATTGTTTTTTCTTCTATATTTATATTAGTAACAAATGAATACAGATTATAGTTTGGTGTTTTAAGACTTTAGTTTGGGCGTATCCTTTTGTTTTGACTAGTTTCTGTTCTTTATCCAGCTGTATGATGTTGGTTTTGGAGGTGTATGAATTGGTATAGGTTTGTATACTGGTACTATCGTATGCCACCTGTACTTCGTCGGAAATCTGATGGAATTGTTTTGCCATTCAACGAGATTGCTGTATCTTTGCACTCGGTTTAAAAGATTGTATGTTATGGAATTACCGAAAGATCCGATGATGTTGTTCAGCGTCATCAATATGAAGTTACGCGATTGCTATTCTTCACTTGACGAACTTTGTGAAGATATGAATGTGAACAAAGATGAATTAGTGAATCAGTTGAAAGCCGCAGGTTTTGAATATAGTGCGGAACACAATAAGTTCTGGTAATCATTTCCTTGTTTACAACTTATAAATAAAATATTTCTACTAAAAACATAGTGACGGTATATGCTCGGGATGGTGACGGTATAGGACAACGATACCGTCACCATCTTTGCCGGATACCGTCACTATAACTTTCTACCTTCATCAAAACGTCATCAGGAATCATGTGTTTATACCTATTGTATATACCAACAATGATTTCCGCCAGTTCTCCCTCTCTTGTTAATAAAAGCAAAATACCAAATCACATATTTAACTTCACCTGCCTTCCGCGTTCTAACTAATAAAGCTTAGAAAAAGAATTGATGATAAACGAGAATAAAATTCGTGAAGCTTGTGCTTCGAATCGCGAACGGGGATTCAAGATGCTGATGGACTCTTTTCAGGTGCCGATATATAATTATATCCGTAGACTAGTTGTATCTCATGAAGATGCGGAAGATGTGCTTCAGGAAGTCTTTATCCGGATATTCCGGCATATCGATCAGTTTCGCGAAGAAAGTTCACTGTCAACCTGGATTTACCGGATTGCGACGAATGAGAGTTTACGCTTGCTCAACGGACGTAAAGATGAAGGAGTTGTTTCCGCGGAAGATGTTCAGGAAGAGTTGATGGGCAAGTTGAAGGCTTCCGATTACATTGATTATGAGAATGAACTGGCAGTAAAGTTTCAGGAAGCTATTTTAAGTCTGCCGGAAAAGCAACGGCTGGTATTCAACTTGCGTTATTACGATGAACTTGAATATGAAGAGATCGCCCGTGTACTGGATAGTAAAGTGGATACACTAAAAGTGAATTACCACTATGCGAAAGAGAAGATAAAGGAATATATATTAAACAGATAGAACGATGAAAAAGGATTTTGATTTTGACGATATTGGAAAGCGGACACCTTACCGTACCCCCGATGGATTCTTCGAGGACGTGCAACGAAAGGTGATGGAACGTGCCGGAGTGAAGCAACAGCGGAAGTCTCATGCGAAGCTGAT
Source organism: Bacteroides acidifaciens (assembly GCF_903181435.1). Taxonomy (NCBI): domain Bacteria; kingdom Pseudomonadati; phylum Bacteroidota; class Bacteroidia; order Bacteroidales; family Bacteroidaceae; genus Bacteroides; species Bacteroides acidifaciens. Next base: position 2,459,678 of record NZ_CAEUHO010000001.1, on the reverse strand, counting down.
TATTTCTACGGTGATTACCATAGCAGCCGTATGGGTCGGATTTCTGTTTGTTCCGTCTTTGCGACAGTCAGATGAGGTGACAACATCTTCTTCGAAAGTATTAGCCAATGGTACAGAACCGGTAGATAAATGGATTAAAGAACTATCAGATGAGGAGTTGGAAGAGCTCGTCAGCTTCTCTGAAAATGATATATTTTTGAATTAAGTAACTCAATTAATTATTTTAAACGTGAAGATTATGAAGACTAAATTTATTTATGTAATTATGACTGTTCTCCTGATGGGAAGCCAGATGACTTTGTCTGCACAGAATACGGATAACAAACAAAAAAAACAGCGCCCTACACCAGAACAAATGGTGCAGATGCAGACTAAACAAATAGTAAATACGTTGATGTTGGATGATGCAACGGCAGCTAAATTTACTCCGGTATACGAGAAGTATCTGAAAGAATTGCGTGAATGTCGTGTGATGACTCATAAGGCGAGAACAGAGAAAACTAAAGCACAAGGCACAGACGCTAATGCAAAGAAAGAACGTCCGTCCATGACTGACGATGAGATTGCTACCATGTTGCGGAACCAGTTTACTCAAAGTCGTAAAATACTGGATATTCGTGAAAAGTATTACAATGAATTCAGCAAGATACTTTCGCAGAAGCAGATTTTGAAGATTTATCAGCAGGAAAAGATGAATGCTAATAAATTCAGAAAAGAATTTGATCGCAGAAAAGGTCAGAAACCGGGACAGGGACACCGTCAGGGACAAAAAGATCGTGCTCCGCGTCAAGCCCCGAAATAAAGATTAGTTTTATTTTACTAAATCAACACAATTTGAACATAGGCAGCCATATTTATTCTTTTCAGTACCGTTTGATTACTTGTTATGTCTTGTTACTGATAAGTTTGACTGTTTTTGCTCAGTCCGGCAAAGAGCGTTTTTCCGGTCGTGTGATTGATACTGAAACCAATCAGCCGGTACCGTTTGCTACGGTCCGGCTTTTGGCTTTACCGGATAGTGCCATTCGTGACACGGATTATAATGCACTAGGTTCTGACTTTATGGTACACGCTATACTTCGTCTGAATATGATGGGAAGATAATTAGAAATTAAATCTTCATGAGTTTGAAAACCGCAGCTAGGTTTTGATTGTTGTATGTCCTACGTATAAAACAATGTAAGGCTGGCTGAATGTTTCGACTGATAAAAAAGATAAAAGATAAGGACCATTGGCGCATTTTTAAACTGAAGTTGATTGATGCACGACTTTACTTTGTCAGTATCTTCGTAGGATTACTGACGGGGCTTGTTGCCGTGCCTTATCATTACCTGTTACAGTTCTTCTTTAATCTCCGCCATGATTTTTTTGATTCTCATCCCAAGTGGTATTGGTATATCCCTCTTTTCCTGTTGATGTGGGGAATACTTGTATTCGTATCCTGGTTGGTGAAGAAAATGCCGCTTATTACCGGCGGGGGGATTCCGCAAACACGTGGAGTTATTAATGGGAGGATTGATTATAAGCATCCTTTTCTGGAATTGGTTGCGAAGTTTGTGGGTGGGATACTTGCATTAAGTACCGGATTGTCTTTGGGGCGTGAAGGACCTTCCGTACAGATAGGTTCGTATGTCGGATATTTGGTATCAAAATGGGGGAGGGTGCTTAGTGGCGAACGGAAACAATTATTGTCTGCCGGTGCCGGCGCCGGATTGGCGGCTGCTTTTGCTGCCCCATTAGCTTCCTCATTGTTGGTTATCGAATCTATCGAGCGGTTCGATGCACCTAAAACAGCCATTACCACGCTTTTGGCAGGAGTTGTGGCAGGCGGGGTTGCCAGTTGGATTTTCCCTATCAATCCTTATTATCATATTGATGCCATTGTGCCTGGAATGACTTTTTGGGGGCAGGTGAAACTGTTTCTTTTGTTGGCGGCAGTAGTTTCTGTTTTTGAAAAATTCTTTTCTGTCACTACTCTTCAGATGAAACGTATTTATCCCGCTATTAAGCATCCTGAATACGTGAAGATGCTGTATTTGCTTTTTATTGCTTTTTTGATTTCTATGGCCGAGTTTAATCTGACGGGAGGAGGGGAACAGTTCTTGCTATCACAGGCCATGCATCCGGATACACATATTCTTTGGATTGTCGGCATGATGTTGCTGCATTTCGTTTTTAGCACCTTTTCTTTTTCTTCGGGTTTACCGGGAGGAAGTTTTATCCCTACGCTGGTGACGGGAGGACTTTTGGGGCAAATCGTCGGATTGATTATGGTTCAACAGGGTATGATTGCTTATGAGAATATCAGTTATATCATGTTGATTTGTATGTCGGCATTTCTTGTAGCAGTCATTCGTACACCTCTGACGGCTATTGTCTTAATAACCGAGATTACGGGACATTTGGAAGTCTTTTATCCTTCCATTGTTGTAGGTGGATTAACCTATTACTTTACGGAAATGCTTCAGATAAAACCGTTCAATGTTATTTTATATGAAGATATGATTCATTCACCTGCCTTTAAGGAAGAGCCCCGTTATACATTGTCTGTAGAAGTAATGAGCGGGTCTTATTTAGATGGCAAGATGGTGGATGAACTTCGTTTACCGGAACGTTGCGTAATTATAAATGTGCATCGTGACCGTAAGAATTGGTCTCCCAAAGGACAGAAATTAATGCCTGGAGATCAGGTTCAAATAGAAATGGACTCACAGGATATAGAGAAACTGTATGAACCTTTAGTGAGTATGGCGAATATTTATTGAGCGTGTTGGCAGAATAAATTCATTTCGATGCGGAAATGAGGTAAACTCATACAATTATAGTTCAAAAAAAAACTTCCGTAAATATTCTCAACTATACTTATTCCTATGAGAAAAAATACTCATAGTAATGAGAAAAAATACTCACTGCAATGAGAAAAAGTTCTCATAGCAGTGAGAATATACCCTTGTCAGAATAGGCTAAAACAGTTCATGACCGTGCAATAATAAGTTAATTCCGTTAATGGGTCGAACTTCTAATTAATTAGTAGGCAATACCATAATTATTCCATGCTCTTTAGCCATGCAATTTCTTCTTTCCATTTACTTTCATCCGGTGTTTCGAGTATCAACGGCATATTATCGAATCTCGAATCTTGCATCAATCTTTCAAAAAATGCTTTTCCGATCAACCCTTCACCAATACTATCGTGACGGTCTACATGGGTGCCCAGTGCTTTTTTTGAATCATTCAAGTGCATACCTCGAAGGTAATTGAATCCCACTTCCTTGTCAAACTCATCAAATACCTTATCGTATTCATTGACAATATCATAACCAGCCGTATAAGTATGGCAGGTATCGAGGCAAACACCCACCCGGCTCTTGTCGTTTACCCGGTCGATGATATATTTCAGTTGCCAGAATTCGCTACCTAGATTACTTCCTTGTCCGGCAGTGTTCTCGATAACGGCTGTTACGCCTTTTGTTTTTTCTAAAGCGATATTAATACTTTCTGCGATGAGCGACAAGCAATCCTCTATTGAAATTTTGTTGAGAGAACTGCCTGGATGGAAATTTAAAAGTTTCAATCCAAGCAGTTCGCAACGTTGCATTTCATCCAGAAAAGCGGCACGGCTTTTTTGAAGTCCCTCTTCTTCCGGGTGTCCCAGGTTGATAAGATAACTGTCATGTGGCAGGATATATTCCAGCTGAAAACCGTATTTCTCGCAATTCTCTTTAAAGAGGCTGATACTTTCTTCTGTTAAAGGTTTGCTTACCCATTGGCGTTGATTCTTGGTGAATAACGCAAAAGCATTTGCTCCTATTTCATGCGCATTAACGGGGGCGAACTCTACGCCCCCGGATGCGCTTACATGTGCTCCGATATATTTCATGGTTACTTCTTTATTTAATTTTACTCTGCAAATATAACGTTTTTATAGGAGTATATGTTTCTTCATCTAAAGCGGGGAGAAATTAAATCTCAAAATCCGGTAAATAGTCTGTCAGGACTTTGTTAACCTGTTTGCCTTTTACCTGATCTGTGACTATCGTTGCACCTTCCTTTTTACCGGCATCATAGTTTAAAGAAACTTTTTCCGTTTTATTGCTTACATAGATGGCGGCTTTCCCTTTTTCAGTCAGGTTACAAGTAATAGTCCAGTCGCCTACCTGAATGGTATTACCTTTGCGAACTACCTGCATATCCGGGCGGTTCTTTCCATGCGTATCCATCACTGTCAGGAAACGGGCGGTTTTACACGGAACTGTTGTAGAAGAGAAATGCCAGTGATTAGGATATTTCAACGCTTTCCCTTGTGCGTTCGTCACATTTTTCCAGTTGGTTGGCGCACAGAAGAAAGTATCTACCATCGCTTGTTCCGTTTTTGCCGAACTGAAAAGATGGGCAACAGAGACACCTCCGGCTTTATTCTTACCAATAACTTTCACTTCATTCGTCAGTTCCTGTATTTCCATAGGCAGTTCTACGGTATGTAAAAGATAACTCCATGTGACGGCTTCTTTTCCTTCCAATTCATCATAAATCACAAAAACTCCGGTAGTTCCCAATTGAATGATGTGGCGACGGAACATATCTACTTTGTTCTCGTCCCAACCTTTCGCAGGCGTGTATTGAGTGCCGGACAATTCACCGCGTTTCAACCATAGGGGAGAGGTCACTTTGCCATAAGCATTGGAAGCATCGCCAACCATGTACGAAATCTTTTCCCCTTCATACCAGCGTGGAATCCATCCGTATCCTTCCGTTCCTATCTTCTGGGTCATTCCGTTGACCAGCATGCTATTATGTGCACGTGTATTACGGTACGAATACATGCAATGGTCGTCTGTGAATCCCGTACGGTGTCCGCTACTGTAGAAAATAGCTTTGCCGCCATAGAAAGTATTGAAAGCATTCTGATTGGCAAGTGCATGGGAAGTGGAACCATAAGGACTGGAACGGAATGACAACATTGCATTCTTGTCTATGTCTCCCAAAGAAGTATGCATCGTTGCTATTCCTGTTTCGTTGAATACCTTTGTCATGGGAAGTTCTGCCAATGAGTGTTCCTCTTTCGGTAAGGATTTCCTTGTCGTACAACGATACCAAGTCAAGTCACCGGATTTTCCTAAGAATGTTTTCTTCATAATATCCGGTTCTTTCTGCAAAATAGTGCGTACATAAGCGGCTGCCCAAGGGTTGTTACATTCGCGTGCCAATGCGTCCGCATAACCTACCCGTGTACCGTTCGGTTTCATCTTCGTTTCATGTGAATTGCCTTGTCCGGCAGATTTCGAGAATGGCGGTTGCTGGTAAATAACGTAAAGTGCGTTATTGTTATACCAAGGGTCGGCAAAGAAGTCGAATCCGCTGATACGGGAGTAGAAAGCGGGGACTTCGATCAATGTACGGAGATTGACATGAAAATAAGAATCGCCGTTGTGCCATCCGCCGTCGGTGTTCAGTCCCGGCAGACGGGATACCCACTCGTTGTAGCAATAGTCCACCCAAGTGGAAGCCATCGGGAGTTCGCCATACGTAGCAAAGGCTGCCATATTCAGAATACGGAATGTCATTTGCCAAACGTGGTTGTCGGCAATACGGTTTTCGAGATGGTTGACGTATTCGTGATAGAACTTCTTGCCGTTGTCACGGATAGTTTTCAAAAGCAACTTCTTCTCTTCCGGTGTCAGCAGATTGTACCATGCGTCATAAGCCGAAGTGCTCATGGACAGGATAGTGGAACGATTGAAGTCTCCTGCAAAATATTTGCTGTTTTTCCAGGAAAGAATTTCGGAAAGGCGTTTGATACCTTCTTTATAATACACGTCATCTTTAGTCAGCAGATAGGCACGTACCATCGCTTCGATATTCGCTTCTTCACGGTCTACAATCTTACGACTTTCCCGAATCAGAGCGGAACGATATTGCACTATATTGGTCAACTTGACAACTTGCGTCGTATCAATCTCTTCTTCCAAATGCTTCAACGGGTGGTTGAGGCATTTATTGGCTTTCGTGATGTACGCCTGTGCTTTCGGATTATTCTTGTTCCGTTCGATGATGTTGTCCCAGTCGTTGGCATCGAGCAGGATGCGGGGATGTTTTTGGGGCAATTTAGCCAATACTTCCTGCAATGAAGGCGGATTGAACGTGCGTGTCTTGTTGTCTACATAAAAATGATAAACAGGCGACCATTCTTCCTTTCCGTCTTTATCTACATAAGCGTGTTGCCAATACCATTTCCCTTTTTCGAATAATTTGAAAGGATTGAAGAAAGCCCACTTCCTTTCCGCAGTGATTACCTCCGACTTGAATTCCGGATCGCGTGCAATGCGGATACGGTAAGTCACTTCCGGCTTGTAATCCTCTTCTTCCACACCATCGAGAACAGCGCCGAGATGAGGAAACTTGTCCGGCCACATGAAACGTGGCGGATTGACTGCTATATGCTGTCCGTCCAATGGGGAAGACGTTTCGCGAACTTCGTGCATCAGTGTCTGCTGACTCAGATGCATGATGCCTTTCTGCGCATACCCGTTGGCGGATAGCAGAATGGTGAACAAGAGAAAAATAGATATTCGTTGTTTCATCATATAACTTTGCATTTTTTTATTCGTCGTTTGTTGTTCAGCGTTCAACGTTGTTTGAACAAGTCTTTCAGACGAACGGTCTTGTTATTAATCAGTGGGCGAGCCCAGAAACCGATAAAGGTGATGTATCCTACAAAAACGAGGATAAACAGCATACCTGTGCGAAGTGATGTCGCATCCGCTATTGTACTGACAATCATCGGGCCACCGGCTCCGCCTACGATTGCCGAACACAAGATACCGGCAAAAGAACCATGATGTTGTGAGGCGGAATTCAGTGCCAATGAGAATACGATGGAATACATCATCGAAATGCTAAATCCGATAGCAGGGAAGGCAATCAACGATACTTCTTTGTTTCCGAACAGTGCAGCGAGCAACAATACAATCGTCAATACCCCTGAGAGCTGCAACAATCGTTTGCTGTCAATCAGCTTCAATAACACCATGCCTACCAGACAGCCGGCAGTCATCAATCCCCAAAAGTAGCTTACGGCTTGTGCACCGTCAGTCTGCGGATTTACTCCATGATACTGTTCAAGGAACGTGCTCATAAAGATAGAAGTTCCCTGTTCCGTACTTACATAGCAGAAGATTCCCAGGAAAAACAACCAGACATATTTCTGTTTGAATAAAGCCAGGTATGAGTCCTTGGAACCGCTTTTCTCGTCTTCTTTCAATTCGATTTTCGGGAAACGGGATACACTGACAGCAATCAACATTACCAGCAGAATCAATGCGAATACCCAGTAAAGAGATACCCAAGGCATTTCACGTGGGGTTACGTCTGCCAGTAAATCAATAAAGAAACCTTTTCCGGCTGTATAAGTCACAGGGTCGAGTTCCCGAATCAGGTACGTATATACCAATGGGCTCAGGAAAGAAGCGATTCCAAACATGAATTGTGCCAGTTCGGCAACAAAAGCATAGTTTTCTTCGCCGCCTACGGTGCGTTGAAGCGGATTCAATACAGTTTGCAACATGGCCATTCCCAGTCCGATAATGAAAGAAGAAGCCAGCAACATCGGATAGGTGTGCATGCAGGCAAACAGGATTGTTCCGATAAACGGCATCAGGAATCCACCGAATAGTACCGGCTTTTCACCGAAGCGGTCGATAAGCAGTCCGGTAGGGATGGACATGATGGCGTAAGCCAGGAAGAAAGAAGTCGGGATAAATCCCGCCATCGCCAGGTCGCTCAGGTTGAAATTGTGAATAATGTCCGGAATGAGTGGTCCCAGGATATTAGTGATAAATGAGATGGTGAACCAGAACGCCATAATCAGCGCCAGCATTCCTAAATTTCTTTTCATAATTTAATTAGATTGGGAGCGGAAAATTGAGTAAATACAAGTGAGGCGGCGCCGATACTTCCGGCTTTGTTGCCTAATGCGGCAGCCATGATTTCCGTATTCACGGCACAGTCGGAGATGGCATAGCGGTGAGCTTTCTCACTGACTTTCCGGATATAGAAGTCTCCGGCTTCAGAAAGTCCGCCGCCGATTACAACCTTTTGCGGGCTGAAGATATTGATAAATCCGGCAATACCATGTCCCAGGAAGTCACAATGTTCTTCGAGAGATTCAGTCGCAATCCTGTCGCCTTCCTTGTAAAGACGTACAATCAATTCTCCGTTGATTTCTTCACCCGGATAAGAAATGCCGGCTTCCGCTATCCGTTGGCTGAAACGTCTCACCAAAGCTGAAGTGGAAGCATAATGTTCCAGGCAGCCGACAGAACCACAGGCGCAAGGCTCGCCATTGGCAATTAAAGGTACATGTCCCAATTCCGTTCCGCGGTTGGCATAACCATTGAACAGTTTGCCGTCAATGACTACCGCACCGCCGATGCCGGTTCCTACCGTTAAGAACACAACGTGAGTCGAGCCTTGACCGGCTCCGTACATCGTTTCTCCCAATCCCATCAGGTTTGCGTCATTTCCCAATAAAGCCGGAATATCGGTTTCCGATTCAATGCGGTCTGCCAAGTGCAGGTTTTCCCAGCCTTTGATATTTTCCGCGCCACCCAGAACAATACGGTTCGTACAGTCCACGATTCCCGGTGTTCCGATTCCTATACCGTCCACCTTGACTCCTTGCTTTTCTGCAAAAGCCTTCACTTCATTGATGGCGGTAATCAACTGCCCGATGACAGCTTCTGCTGATACATCAGCTTTCGACGGCAACTTCCCTTGAAAATGAAATACGCCTTCATTATCAATAAGGGCGTATTTCACAGAAGTTCCGCCAAGGTCTATCCCTATAGCGTATTCTTTTTCCATATCTGCAAAGTAATGCTTGATACTTATTTCTTAATACTTGAAAATCACACTCTTTCTGCCCAGATGGGTGAACTCCAAGCCCATTGTCCGTCACGTTGGCGGACGCGTACATAGTAATAATCCGTATCGCGTTGAGGCTCCTTGTCTTCCATGTAGTGCTCTACTGTGAAGCAGCTTTCCGGCATTGCACGGTTGAAGAGGATTGCTTCGCTCAACCAGCCAATCATGAAGTGCGAACGTGAGCCTTCGAGCAATTCGCCCAATGTATGCTCAAACTTCTTGCCGTTGAACTCTGCGATAATCTTACCGTCTTTCGGCATCTCAACATCAAGGATTACAGCTTGCATGGCCGCAGTCGTCGTGTTCGGGTTTTTGCTGCTATACATATCCAGTTCGGTTTCTTTATTGCCGACAGATACGATGCGGTTGACATGTGTGTGGAACTCAGTTTCACCTTCTTGCGGAGAAGTGAAGGCTGCGCCGCGGAAACAAGGAGTGACGCTATGGAGCTGTCCTTTGTCTAATGACAATTTGCCTTGCCAATGTACGTATTGCTCTTCACGGTTCCAACCGAAATCTACTTTCACTTTGCAACGTACCGTATCGCCTTCCGGGGCAACCGGAGTCAACGGACCGTTCATGCGAGCCAGAATCTGGCCGTTCTTTACAATATCTACATAGTCGATACAGCTTTCGCCCGTTACGTTCAGATAGATGCGACGGCTGTTGCCACGGACTACATCTCCCATAAGAGCATCGTTCAAACGGAAATCTATAAGAATCTTATCACCTGTCGCAGCGCATACGTGACGGGTGCGGAGCGCTTCCCAGATAGCGTCACGAGTCAGTGACGGAGCCAGTACGCCGATACGTCCGTCGCCATAACTTCCCGGATAACCGGAGTGTTGGTCGGTGGAAGCCATGATACCGAATTTATTACCTAATTCAAGACCATATTGGATGGTTCCTTCCCATTGGCGTGGTCCCATATCGTGCAGATAAGGGTAATCGCCCTGGTCGCTTTCTGCCAAACCGTGGCGGGAGTACATTTCTACGAACGGAGTAATATCACCTTCGGTAAAACATTTCCAGTTGTAACCGCGGTAGCCGCCCTGGTATCCCATGTGGTGCGGAGTAACGAATACCTTATGTCCTTTAGCCTTTTCTTTCCAGTCCTCGATTGAAGTACATTCTACAAGCGGTGCATCCAAATCATAGTTCAGTGCAACATGATCCCCGTGTTCCATGCTATGAGCTTCGTATCCTACGAAAGTAAGGAATTCACCTTCCTTGTTGTACTCATTCGTCATTTTTACATATTTCTCGTAACCGCCTTCACGTAAACGTTTGAAAGCACCTGTGTGGTAGTCGATTACCCATTTCAGACGAGGGTCGTCCGTGCCAGGAATATCCGGCCACATGGCATGAGGGGTTACACTGACAAAATCCAATTGTCCTTTCGCCGCTTCGAAAGCGTCGCGCATGTCGCCGTGTCCGTATGTGATGTTACAGTGGTTATGTAAGTCGCCCCAATACATTTTGAGGTTGCTTGCTGAAGGCATGATTTTCTTGGCATCCTTGCTTCCCGGTGCGCAAGCTCCCAGTAAACTGCCCGAAGCGGCCAATCCGAGGAAAGACCATCCTGTGTTTTTTAAAAAACTTCTTCTGTCCATGATATAATTGTTTTTGGTTAATCTTTATCTATTCTTCATCAGTCTTCTGTCACCTTTGAAAAGAACCTTTTCCTTTTCATCCGGGTCCGTATCTTTATACTGTTTTTGAGTTTCCTGAAGCAGTTGCATCAGCTCTTTTTGTTTTTCAGCATATTCCGGTTTGCCGAAGACATTGTTCATTTCTTTTGGGTCAGCTTTCATATCATACATTTCCCATTCGTCGATGTCGTTATAGAAATGAATGAGTTTGAAATCTTGTGTACGGATACCGTAGTGGCGTTTTACAGAATGTTCGGCAGGGTATTCGTAGTAATGGTAATAAGCGGCTTTACGCCAGTCGGCAGGAGTTTTGCCTTCGCTTGTCAATATCGGTTTCAAGGATGCGCCTTGGATATCAGACGGGATTTCCACTCCGGCAAAGTCGAGGAAAGTAGGGGCGAAGTCTACGTTCATGCTGATGGCGTTGCTGGTGCTTCCTGCTTTGATAGCTTTCGGATAGCGGATAATAAGCGGCATGCGTTGACACTCTTCGTACATGAAGCGTTTGTCAAACCAACCGTGTTCGCCAAGGAAGAAACCCTGGTCGGAAGTGTAGACGATAATAGTATTGTCCAGTTCGCCGATTTTTTCGAGGTAATTCATCAGGCGACCGATATTTTCATCTACCGCTAATGTGGTAGCCAGATAGTCGCGCATATACTGTTGATACTTCCAACTGATTAATGCTTTGCCCTTCAAGTCGCCTTTACGATATTCTGCGATGCGCTGTGCATATACAGAATCCCATTTATCCTGTACTTCGAGAGGCATACGTTTATACACGCTGTAAAGGCGGTTTGTCGTATCTTTCAGCATCTCTTCGCGGGTCAGTAGTTTGAGGTCCCAGTCATTCGTCAGTGTGTGCTCGATAGACAGGTCTTGTTCACGGGCTGCCCTTCCACGACCTTCGTAATCGTCGAACAGATTGGCGGGTTCCGGGAAAGTGGTATTGTTGAAGATGCCGAGATAACGGGGAGCAGGCATCCAGTTGCGGTGCGGTGCTTTCTGATGATACATCATGCAGAACGGTTTATTTTTATCGCGGCCTTCGAGGAACTTGATAGCTTTGTCAGTGATAATATCCGTTGCATATCCCTTTTCTACGATATGCTTGCCGTCTTCCCAAAAGTCGGGGTCGTAGTAGTCGCCTTGTTCATGCTGACCGCTGAGGATGCTCCAATGGTCGAAACCTTGCGGTTCGCTGATAAGATGCCATTTACCAATCATTGCGGTCTGGTATCCGGCTTGTTGGAGAAGTTTGGGGAATGTCTGCTGGTCACCGTTGAATGTACTTGCGTTATCAGTAAAACCGTTTTCGTGGCTGAATTTGCCGGTGAGGATACAAGCGCGTGAAGGGCCGGAGAGGGCGTTGACTGCATAACAGTTGTCAAAACGGATACCTTCGTTAGCAATCCGGTCCATGTTAGGAGTCTGGATTAAGTTTCCACCATAGCAGGACATCGCTTGGGTGGTATGGTCGTCCGTCATCATAAAGATGATGTTCGGGCGTTTAGTTTCTTCTTTCTTTGAATTGCCGCAGGAAGCGAGGCTTAATGCAGCCAATGGAAGGAGTAGGGTAGAGGGATTGTTTCTCATAATAAGGGTATTTTTTTAGGGAGAAGAATCTCCTCTCTATGTATAAAGAGAAGAGATTCTTTGCTTATGCTCCGAACGGCATTGATGATAAATGCCTTTTTATCAGAGTTTATATTTTAATGACTGTTTCTTTCCGTTCACTTTCACTTCTACTTCCAGTCCGTTTTCGTCGAACGCTTTGTTCTTGAATTTAGCAGCAAACTTAGGGGCATCTGCGCTCTTCTTAACCGGGTAGATAACAGTGATATAACGTACAGCTTCTTCACCGTCTTTTCTTACGTTGAACGATACGTTCATACGTTTGTAACGTTTGCGATAAGCTGTTGAACACCATCCGGGTTCTTTTTTCATACTCATGCCGTCAGGACCGAAACATTGCAGTTTCATGTTGCTTCCATCCTCAAACTGAGTAAGGAATGTCATGTCTTCGCGGCTGTTGGCGATTTCCCCCTTCGGCATTTGATAGTGAAGGTTGATAGAACCTTTGGCGCTGCCTGTCATTTCGTCTACAATTACAAAGTAAGTGTTGTCAACGAAGAATACAGAACGGCGGTGTTTCAGGTTTTTGTAACTTGGGTTTTCAGTAACCAAAGTTTGGATTGCTCCTTCCGGCTGCCAGAGTTTAGTAACAGACTGTGTAACATCCAGATTCTTATTGTTCAGAGTTACAGTATTGTGCACACAAGTCTGACGATGCCAGTTGCGTTGCTCCATAACTTCACCCTCGCCTGCATATACATATGAGCCTGAATCCGGGAACAAGTTTTTACCGTTGAACCAAAGTTCGAAAGTACCGTTGTCCGGCTGGCAGTGCCAGAATGCTTTCGGACCGGCTTTTACTACCATTTGGGTAGCATCCATTCCCCAAGAATTACGGAATACGAAGAAACCTGATTTCAAGAATCCCTTAGACATATAATCCGGCAATGCACCTTCTTTGCCTTCTGTTGCAAAGTATTTGATAGCCTGGTTTTTCGGGAACAGTTTGCTCCATGACTTGTAGTTCTTTACCATTTCTTTCTTTGTTGTCAACTTGGCATCGCTGAAACATGGATTGGTGTAATCCGGGAAAGAGATGTTTGCGTAGAACATAATCATACTTTCGATAGTATCCAGATAATCCTGTGGGAATTCCTTGCGGAATCCGTTAATATCTGCTATTCCTAATGCCTTGCAGAAAATGTTGATTGAAGCAAGGTGATAGTGAGGGTCAAGTTCGAACTGTCCGCCGTCTTCATATACCTGTACATGAATTTCGCGGTTCAGGATGTCAATACCACTTTTTCTCCAAGCCGGAGCATCTTTGAATTCAGGGAAGAAAGCACCTGCATAAATCATACGCTGAGCTTCAAACAACAGGTGATTACCCTTGTCGGAGTAGTTACCTAAGATATGTACTGCATGCTTATGATAATTCACAAGGAATTCGGTCAGGAAGTCCGGAGTGAAAGAAGGAGAAGGCAAGAACAACTGGAATTGTGAAGTCTGGTCTTGCAGACGGTTGCTCACTTCCAGAGGACGCCATGCGAAACGCACGTTTTCCCATTCGCCTTTGATTTTTCCATCACTGACCATTTCATATTCTTTCTTGTCCATTTTCACCAATGGATTCTTTTTAATCCAGTCGATGTATTGGTGTGCCCATTCTTTCGCATATTTTTCGTCACCGGATACACGATAAGCCTTACCCATCGGAGTGAACCATTTATGACGGTGAAGCTGCCAACGCAGTTCGTTATCTTTCACCGGCCAGTACTGCCAGTTGATATCTTCTCCATAATTGTATGAAGGTTGATAGCCTTTGTGAACAAAAAAAGTATGTTTTAATGCGTCGTCTGCCCATTGCTGTTCTTCTTTACCGATAGTAACTTTTTTCAGGTTAATATCCGGTGTTTTCACGTTAGTGCGCGCACGATAATAGTCGAGCAATGCTTTTGCAGCGTCTTCGTCTTTACCTTCCTGATGTAAGGCTTTTACTTTTTCCAGTCCCGGGTAGTCGAGGTTGAGAAGTGAAAATACTTCGCTTTTCAACTCTTGAGCGCTAGCTCTGCCTACAAAACAAGCGATTGCCAGCAGGACGATAAACTTTAAAGTTTTATTCATGATAGATTCGGTATTATGATTTTATGTCTTAGATATTTTTGTAGTTGATGCCTTTCAAGTCCATGAATCTCTTTAATGCTTCCAGATAGTAGTAGTCTGCATAATTCAGCGGAGTATCAATTTCAGAACCGTTGGGCAATGAACCTACAGAGTGCATCAGGATGAATCCCTGGTTGTCACCGACTTTTGCCAAGTATGCATCACTTGACAAGCTCTTCAGTATCTTTTCTGCATAATCCAAGTATTTCTTTCCGTCAGGAACCATTGTGCTTAGCTCAATCAAGGCAGAAGCGGTAACGGAAGCTGCGGAAGCATCACGTGGAGTTTCTTCTGTCACGGGAGCATTGTAATCCCAATAAGGAATAGCGTCGTCTGTTTTTACGCGGTCCATAATCATATCCGCCACTTTAACAGCGAAGTTCAGGAAAGTACTGTCATTTGTTTCACGGTAGCAAGCTGTGTAACCATATACAGCCCATGCCTGTCCGCGTGCCCATGAAGAATCATCGTTTTTGCCTTGGTGAGTCTGTTTGCGTTCAACAGTTCCGTCATTGTTATAGCTTATTACATGCCAGCAAGTATAGTCGGGACGGAAATGGTTGTGCATGGTAGTCATGGCATGCTTGATGGCGATATCTTTGTATTTGCTGTCACCTGTCGCTTTGGCTACGTTGAACAGAAGATCGAGGTTCATCATGTTGTCGATGATTACCGGGAAGTTCCATGTTCCGAAATCCCATGAACGGATAGCACCGATAGAATCGTTGAAACGTCCGCAAAGATTATCGGCAGTTTCTCTCATTACTGCTGCGATAGTATCATTGGGCGCTAGACGCTCTGCATTACCGTAGCTGCAATTAACCATGAATCCCAAGTCGTGTGTACCTTTATAATAGCGTACCGGATTCAGAAGGTTGGTATATTGGATAGCTTCTGCTTTCAGAGTATCATTTCCTGTCAGTTCGTATGCGTACCACAAAGAACCGGGGAAGAAACCGCTTGTCCAGTCATAAACACCGCAAAGACGGCGTTGACCTAATTGTTCGGGTGTCGGTTGTGCACGGAGTGAATCTTTGAAAGTCAATGAGTCTCTTTCCAACTGGCGGCAAAGGAAATTCATATCATAACCTGTGCGGATAGAACGTGGGAGCTGACCTGTACCGTCAATTTCTTCTGCCGAAAGTTGTAATTGTGCGGAAGCTACGTCCAGTCCTTTTTTTATCCAACTGTAGTCTTCCTTTGGGGCTGTCTGGCACGATGCAAGTGCGATAGTAACCGAAGCAAAGAGAACAAGTTTCTTTTTCATGTTATTCATTTTAAGTGATTGTTTTTAGAAGTTTTGTAACTGATACAAAAGTAGCGGAAAGGCTTAACTTTGCGTTGCAGGATTGTCCAAAAGGTGTTTGATCCCTGCTTTTTCAGTTTCGATTTTGTTGAAAAAGGTTTTAAAATTCTCCAATATGCCTTGGATAGGGCATATTGGAGAGGATATTAATAGTCTTTTATTGTTCCCAATTTGGATTTTGGACAAATTGTTCACATAAGTCCATATCACGTTGTGGGATAGGATAAAGTTCATGTTTACCTAGTTTGGTATATCTGCCTGCCGTGTTATATGGCTTGTTTTTTTCAGGGTCATTATCTTGAAACCAAAGATTAATGGCATTTGATGTTGTTTTTACTGTTTTGTAGTAAATTCCCCAGCGTACTAAGTCCATACGGCGATGTCCTTCAAATGCTAATTCATAAGCACGTTCATCTTGAACTGCCTGTCTGAATTCTTCAGGAGAAAGACCTTTCAAATCATGGTCGTTATTTCCAAAAGCACGTCGCCGAACTTCATTTATCGCAGCATATGCTTCTGGTGTAGGACTTCCTTTCCATTCATTCAGTGCTTCTGCGTATAGTAATAAGACATCGGCATAACGTAAGAAATACCAGTTGACATTCGACTTGTCGTTATTGATTAATTTGTTTTGTACATACTTCTCAATATCCCATTTAGCCGGAGTGTAATTCTGCTTTTCCTTATTTTTCATATCAGGTTTACGATCATTCTCTATCGCTTTAGCTTCTGTATCACTTTTTCCTTTTGCATATAAAGTCTTAGTAGGATTGTACTGGTAATTTGCAACAGAAAGATTGAGGCGTTTGTCTTTTACTGTTTCTTCATTATATTCTTCTCCTTCCGCTAAATCTTTTGTTCTCCATTTCAAAACAAAGGGATGGATAACTTTTACGTTACCGGCACAGCTACCACGTTCTCCTGCTATTACTGTTGTTTTTACGCCATTCCATTTTCCTATACGTCCACAGGGATCACTGGCACCACCGGAAGCTGTCGGACTATAGAAACTGATTTCAATCAGGCTTTCTGTCGGATCCCAAACGCCATTACAAGTATTTATCCATAGCTGTTCATAATCATTCAATAAACTATGTTGCTTTGATTCTACCAAAACTTTAGCTGTCTTAGCAGCTTCTTCCCATTTAGATTCGTCTTTTACAGGATAACCTGCCCAAGTTGCATATACTTTTGTCAGTAGTCCTAAAGCTGCGCCTTTCGTTATACGGAATTTGTTATCGCTATTTTCGGATGCATACGGAAGAGTTTGAGATGCGTGTATCAAATCTTTCTCAATATACTCGTAAATTACTTCCGGTTTTTCTTGTACAAATGTACTAGGAGCTTGTTCTGACATTGCAGTACTAGTCATCAGTGGCACATTGCCAAATCTCCGTACCAATTCGAAATAACACATGCCTCGGATAGCTCTTGCTTCTGCAATATAAAAATAAGCCAATTGTCTATCCGTTTCTGTATATATCTTCATACGTTGTTGTATGATTTCGATAAAATCATTCGCATTATAGATAGCTTTGTATAGGGCGGCCCATGTTGCTTGTACCTCTGCCTGACTGGAATTGAATGCATTGCTGGGAATGATACGGTAGTTTTCGGTTGTATTACCTTCCACTTGTTCGCAATCCGTTGCCAGATTGAACAGGATAGAAAGGTTATAGCCATACATAGCATCACTAACTAAACTTTGATACACACCTAGCAGAACTGTTTCTGCTTCTTGGGCGTTCATCATGAATCTAGTTTTATCAATTTCTGTTCTAGATTCTTCATCAAGCGAGCACGAAAAAGGTAATATGCACATCGCTGATAGTAATATATAATAGAAAATCTTTTTCATTGCGTTCATTTTTATTAGAATTGAAGATCAATACCAAATGTAAATACACGGCTCTTAGGATAAGCTCCCCAGTCTAAGCCAGGTGTCATCGGGTTGTTTCCTGCTGTACTAACTTCAGGATCATATCCGCTATATCCACTTACACAGAATAGATTTTGTCCGCTAGCATAAACACGCAGTCTGGATATATACGCCTTCTTTGTCCACTTCTGAGGAAGGGTATATCCCAGTGTGATATTTTTTAAACGAAGGAAAGAACCATCTTCTACGAAGCGAGAGTAAACATCATTTGTCACATAACCTTTGGCTGAAGGTACTTTATTGGAAGCATTGGTTTCAGTCCAACGATCAGCAACTTCTGCCATCATATTTCTACGTCCACTTCTGGTTTGTGTAGCGTACAATCGCGTTGCGTTGTAAATGTCGTTACCATAGTTGAACTGTAACATGAAGCTTAAATCAATATTTTTGTAGTTGAAAGTATTAGTAATACCACCATACCACTTCGGAATTGCATTACCAATCACTGTACGGTCGGCAGTAGTGATAATGCCATCACCATTTTGGTCTTTGTATTTTACAACACCAGGTTTCAATCCGTCAGCATCTGTATAACGTGTGTTGTTTACAATACCTTCTTTCAATACATATTTATTATCAGGAGTGATGTAAAAGTCTGAACTTTGATAAATACCATCGAACTCATAACCGTAAATCAGTCCTAAAGATGAACCTACCATTGCAATATAGTCATCCTGTGTGAAGTTACTGTCGAAACCGGAACGGGTTGTTTTGTAATTAGCTCCTGATTCCAAAGCTCTAAGTTCATTACGGATAAATGAAATATTGAAATTAGTATTCCATGTGAATGATTTTGTTTGAATGTTGGTTGTACTCAAACTTAACTCGATACCACTGTTTCTGATTTTACCGATATTTTGATATTGAGTGCTGAAGCCTGTGACATGAGCTAACTCTTGGGCTAATAGTAAGTCTTTAGTATCTTTGATAAAGAAGTCTGCTGTAAAATTCAGCCGATTAGCAAAGAAACCTAAATCAATACCAAGATTGACACTGGAAGAACCTTCCCATTTCAAGTTTTGATTCTTGATCTGTTTTGGGGTAAGTACTGTTGTCAGACTATTACCAACTCCATACTTATTACTTTGGTATAAGTCTAGTGACAGATAATTGGAGATACGGTCATTTCCTACGATACCCCATCCAAAGCGAACTTTGAAATTAGAGACATAGTCGATATCTTTCATAAATGCTTCTTCCGACACACGCCAAGCTGCTGAGAAAGAAGGGAAAAAACCCCATTTGTTCTTTTTAGAGAATACTGTAGAGCCATCAGCACGTACTGTAGCAGTCAATAAATAGCGGTTGTCATAGTTGTAGTTACCACGTGCAAAGAAAGAAAGTAATTTCTTGTCACCGAAGTCAGTGGCAACTTTACTTGGGGTGGCACCTAATCCTAGATTATTATTACCTAAATGGTCGAATGGGAAGTCCATTGCTTGTCCCAATAGATATTCAGAACTACGATACGAAATTTCATGTCCTAACATAACATCGTAGCTGTTCTTTTTATTGATTTTTTGTTTCCAGGTCAAGTTGTTTGAATTCGTCCAACGTAATTCACGTCCCATCTGTGTATCTCCATAAGGTTGTTGCCCATTACGGAAAGCTTCTTTGGAACCATCTTTGTAGAACTTATCAGTACGACTGTTGGTTGTGTTATAGGTTGCAGCTGTTCTAAAAGTTAGTCCTTTTATAATTTGCCAGTTAAGAGATACGTTAGTCGACCACATTTCAGATCTTTTTTTATTGGTCACGGATTCTGTCTGTCTAACAGGATTCACTTGTGCCAAGCTACTTCCATCTTCCAACATTACCGGGTCAATGGCAGAAGCCAGTAACTCTTCGTCTGTGAGTTTTAAACCGCCGGTAGGACGTGCACTTAAAATTTGTGCCAGCATATTGAAACGACCGGAGTCGGCTGTTGTACCCACACCCTTTTTGTTGGTTTGAGCATAGTTAACGGTGGCATCAAATGAAATGTCTTTTGTTACTTTTTGTTTAATACGGAACTTGGCGGTTGTTCTATCGAATCCGCTGTTGTTGAAGATGCCATTTTCATTGTAACGTGTAAGCAAGAAAGAGTATGTTGTCTGATCACTTCCTCCTGTGACAGATAGATTGTGATCTTGTGACCATGTAGGGTTAAATGTCTCATCTTGCCAGTCTACACCTTTTTGTCCGATGTATTCATCTAATGATTGAAAACGATGTGGATTACCATTATCATCATTTCCTGTCTTATAGTATGTATCAGTATATTTCGGATCAATATCACTTTGCAGTTTTACAAATTCATAAGGATTAAGCAAATCTAGTTTTTTAGTAATTTTACGGTAACTAGCAGAACCATTATAGGTTATTGTTGGTTTTCCTGCTTTTCCTGATTTAGTGGTGATCATAACTACACCATTGGCAGCACGTGCACCGTAGATCGCTGAGGAAGATGCATCTTTTAAAAACTCCATTGATTCAATATCGGAGTTTGCAATATTTTCGATATTGTCTACCTCGAAGCCGTCAACGATATAAAGAGGAGATGCATCTCCTGTCATGGTGCCGACACCACGAATATTGATATTAAACCCGGAGCCCGGACCACCGTCTGATTGTGTAATTTGTACGCCGGCAATCTGTCCACCTAATGCTCCAAGAACAGAGCTACTTTGGAATCCTTCTACATCTTTAGCTGCTACAGAGGCAACCGAACCTGTCAGGTCGCTACGTTTCATAGAACCATAACCTACAACTACAACTTCGTCCAATGCCTTGCTGTCAGGCACCATCTTAATCTTGAGTTTTTGTTGGCCTTCGTATTTTACTTCATGTGTCCTATAGCCAATGTAAGAAACTGTAATAACTGCCCCTTTTTTAGCATTGATTGAAAAATTACCATCAATATCGGTAATAGTTCCCCCTGTATTTCCTTTTACCATAATGGTGGCACCGATAAGGGGAATATCTGTTTCATCAACCACTGTTCCCTTGACCATATTCTGAGCATATAAGCTGATTGACATGATCAGAGCCAAGAGGGTAATAAACCCTCTTTGACTGATTGTTTTTGTTATTATATTGTGCATAATGATCATATTAATTTATTTTTGTTCTTCATAGTTTTCATCAAACCATACAATGAATGGGGCTATTTCTGTTCCACCATTCAATTTGCTAATGTCTCCTGTTTCCGTATAAGTCATAGCTCCCACAAGGAAACCGTTTGCCCAACCGTCATCATTCCATTGGTTAGCTAGAATATTAACAGTATGTCGTTTATTCTTGTCATTACTATTGTCTACATACCCTAAAGTCTTTGACCAGTCTGTTTTTGCTGTTGTTCCATTGTAATATGATAATGGCGTTTTAGTTCCGAAGCCGGCACCACACTTATCCCATAGATTTTGCATGAATGGAGATATAGGATCTGCATCAGGTCTTCCATCTTCATGGAATGTTCCATCTGAACGTTTACCTCCAAAATTATAATAAAGGAATGTACGTCTATAGTCTAATAAAAACATAGAACGTTGCTCTTCTGTTAAGTCAGCTCCTTTTGTTGTAATTTTGGGCGATGTAGAAGTTCCACCAACTTTGGGATTCACATGCAAAACAAAAGGTGTATATTCAATTTGATAAACTGGCGATTTAAGCATATGAACAAATACAGGAACACTAACAGTAACTTGAGTGTCGGGGTCATCACCGGCAGTTGCTGTTACAAGCAAGATACCAACTTGATTGTCTTTCCAATTTTTGAATCTAATCTGACCATTTGCTTTTGGATATCCACCTGCTGGCTCTAGGAATCTAATCATTTCAGCACTCCATTTTAGGTCGGTAGCATCTCCGTTATAATCTGTTGTAGGAGTAGGGAAATATGAACTGAATTGATTACTGTAGAATCTGAATTGATTTTGATATATGTCTCCTTCTAATTCTGCACCATCTGCACCTAAGTTATTTCCATAATGAATATAAGTGAACTTGTTTGGATTATCTATAATTTCAAGTGTAACTTCAATTGTTTTTGGTCCTTTGGTGTTTTCAGCCGTTACAGAGAAAGTATATGTTCCTTTGGCTACCTTATTACCTTTGATTGCAGATATTGAACCATCATTTTCATTGAATGTTACTCCACTATTTTTAAGCTCATCAGGTACATTGGAGAATTTATATAAAACCTCATCTCCTTCTATTTCCGGTACAATAGTATATCGTGCAAGTTCTACCTTTTTAATCTTATTATTACCATCTTCTGTGTAACTGAATTTAGTAATTGGTTTGATAAAGTCAACAGTTTCCAAAGTATATATATCATTGAAGATTTTACCTACTTCTTCCTCTGTATTATACATATTTCTTGCACATACACTGATAGTATATATTTCTCCTTTTTTAAATCCATGTCCGTCTTCTACATATATTTGACCATTCTTTTCATTAATCTTAATCTTGTCGGTAGAAGGGGATACACTATAGATACTAAACGTTAATCCGTCTGTAGAACCTTTAAATGATGGAACTACAGATTTGAAAGTAGTAGGATCTTCATTGGTTTTTTCTTCTATTTTACCGTAGTTATTAGAATATATAAGTTCTAATGGTTTGGAAGTAACTTGAAACATAACGGCTCTTTCCAACATAGTTTCCTCTACCTTTGTACCTAAGATAAGTGAAATGCTATAAATGGCAGGTTCTAGTTTCTCCGAAACTTCACCTTGTGCTATCGAAAATTCTCCATCAGTAGAAATTGTAAAACATTTGTTATACTCCTCGTCTAATGGTTGATAAGAAGGGGCAGATGCTCCTTCTTCATTTGTGACTAATTCCACTGCACCGATTTTGTAACTTGTGATAGAGATATGCTCTCCTTCTGTAGTTACCATTGCGGTTGGCATATCTGCAATACTATTGATATCTATAATATCACCGTAATCTGCTTTCAACAAATTGGGAGTTACAACTACGCCTTCCGGAGCAGCTGCTAATAGTTTAACGACTACAATGTCCGGGAAATTATATGTTTTTCCACCGGATACACATGAAATAGAAATGCTGTAACGTCCGGTACTGGCATTTTTGGTGTTTTGTACTGAAATCTTTCCTGTCTCAGAATCAATCTCGAAACAGTCTCCGGAATATGGCTCACCATTCAAAGTAATACTAGAGATTGCAAAATCCGAGGGAGTATTACCTTTATATGTAGGTTGGCTAATAGTGCCTACCATAGACGGACCTATATCCGTCATACCGGTATAATAAATTACGAAATTGGTCGAGTCAGTAGTCTCTGTGTCGGAGCAAGAAATATTGAGCAAGCTCAATGATACTACTGCCAAAATCGCCCAAAAACTTGATGTTATTTTTTTTAGACTCATTGTATATAGATATTAGTTATTAATTGAATTGATTATAAATTGTAGCTCAATTTATATGTTTTGCCGTCTACTTCAACTTCGATTGCTACACCTTTAGTATGGTCTTTGTCTGCATCGGTAAATT
Organism: Bacteroides acidifaciens; assembly: GCF_903181435.1. Taxonomy (NCBI): domain Bacteria; kingdom Pseudomonadati; phylum Bacteroidota; class Bacteroidia; order Bacteroidales; family Bacteroidaceae; genus Bacteroides; species Bacteroides acidifaciens. The sequence goes on along the minus strand of NZ_CAEUHO010000001.1, from coordinate 2,436,619 downwards.
GAGCGTTAATTGTATGGGTAGTAGCATCCTCTGTGGGATATATTACAGTAATGTAACGAACAGGCGTATCCGCAGCTTTATTCATATTTAGGAAGTAGGCTTTGCGGGAGTTAAACTTTCCATCTGTATTGTATGCTATGCGACCTTCAAATGGATCATAAGTAATACCTTCACCAAAGCTACGTACAAGGATATTGCTTTTATCTGAAAACTCTGTATGAGCTCCATATTTGTCTGCGTCTAATTTAACTTCATCTCCTTCACAAAGATGGAAACATAAATTAGCTACTCCTGTAGCATTTCCAAATCCTTCATCTACAAATACAAAGAATTTTTTGTTCACAAAGAATATAGCACGACGATGTTTGAAGTTACTATATCCTTGGTTTTCAGTGACAATAATTTCTGTATTACCTTCTACTTTTGTGAGCAACTTTCCTTGTGCTGTAGAAATGTTTTCTTCATTTAATGTTAAAGTATTGTGAACTTTAGTTTGGCGAAACCAATTTCTTATTGTATTGGCCTCACTGTTGCCGACATATGAACAAACACCTGAGTCTGGAAAGAAATTACGTCCGTTGTAATATAACTCGAATGTTCCATTATCTGGTTGGTTGTGACTCCAGATATCCATATTGTCGCTTGAGTAATTATTGCTATGAATTAGAACTGTTGTTTTATTATAAGTATCATGATCTCCCCAACCGTTACGTAATATATAATGTCCTGAGGTTTCAAATGTTTTCATTTCTGTACTAGGAGCCGTACCTTCTGCGCCAATGGTTGCCATAAAACGGAAATCTTGTCTGTTTGGGAACATCTCAGCATAGTTTTTGAAGTTCTTTTCTAATGTACTTCTTTGCTTTATCCATGAATCATTAAGAGCTGATGTGCAGAATTCATTTGATTTAGGCTTGAAATAACTAGGGTAAGTGAAATGCATTACTAACTCAGCTGCTTTTTCGAGAATCTTATCGACTTCTGGATCGAATATGTTGTCTGGAAGCCTATTCTGGGCTACTAATTTTCTTAGATTGTAAAATTCATTTAGGCTACCTATATGATAGTGCAATGAAAGGTCATTGAACATTCCGTCTGTCAAGCATTGTTTTTTTACTTGTTTATTGAGAATATCAAATCCCATTTCTTGCCATTTAGAGGCATTTTTGAACTCAGGGAATAGTGTTCCTGCAAAAGCTAAGGCTGTACCTTGGCTTAATAAAATATTGTTTTCATCTTGATAGCGGAAAGCTGCTAAATAGTCAGCATGTTCTGCAAAGTGCGCTAAAAAGAATGAAAGCCATTCGGGAGTGAAATTTTGAGAGAATTTGAAGTATTCGAATAACTCCGTTTGTCCCATGATGCGGGTCGATACTTGTAATTGCCACCAAGTAGTAGTGTTGGGAGTTTCAGGTTTGGGATTTTGTTTAATCCAATCTGTATATACTTCTTTCCAAGATGAAATATATTTTTCATCTTTAGAAACTAAATATGCTTTTCCTTGGTAAGGCATCCAATAGTGGCGATGAAGTTGTTTTTGGTACTCTGCATCGGCTCCTTCCGGTTTGAATTGCCAATTTATGGTCTTGTCTTCGTTTTGCAATGACCAAGGTTGCTTTTTTGCCTCGTTTTGGAAATAGTTCTTGTTGACGTAAAAGCGATATTTATCCATTGCATAGTCAGCAAATAACTGCTCGTCTTCTGTAATGGTAGGATTCATTAATGATACATTGGGATTGGTTATTCCAATTCTACCTTTGTAATAGTCTAGCAGAGCTTTTGCAGCCGAATAGTAATTTCCTGATTCATACCAAGCTTTCACTTGCTCTAATCCTGGATAATCTAGATTAAGGGCTTCAAATAGATTTTGATCAATGTCTTCATTAGGTAGTGTTGACTCTTCTTCTGTAGAGTTTCCACCACTGTTTTTGTAGAGTTCGTCATCATCTGTGCATCCTGTAAATGCAATCAGTGAGAACACGCAAATAAAGAAGATGTTCTTCATGCTTTATTAGGTTTTAATTATTAAAAGTTATATTTTACTGTTCGCAAATGTAATCTGTTTATTTCTAATCAATAAGCTGTCTTGTTCAAGCTTTGTTTAAAAATGATTTTTTTGATATTAAATTTGTTGAATTATATATTACTTCTGTTTAAAAAAACTGCTATAGCTCTGATAACAGGCTTGTTATGTACCATAATGTAATCTATGCCTATTATACTTACAAGATTGCTATTGTACATTCTTAGATGTCTTATTAGATGATTTTTAATCCAAATATGATGCGACTCCTATTCCTGAACCAAAGGTTGAAGCACATTTTGCCACTGATAATTTCTCCTTTGGGATGTAGGGCAAAGTATCCAGTCGGTAGTCAGGGAATTCCGAATACCTCATTTTTGTTCTGGTGGCCATGTTGTTTTTATATTAATTCTTGAGTTGGTAATCCAGGTTGTATGTTTCATTATCAATAGTCACCTCAATGGAGACATTATCTGAATTAGAAGGATTGTCTGTAAATGTAGCATTAATCTTGTGATTAGCGTCTGTAGTTACCGGATACAATATAGTTATATATCGTACGGGAACATTTTTCTTCTTTTCCATGACAAGTGAATAAGCTTTTCTGACGGAGAATTTTCTATCTGTCTGATAAGAGATTCGTCCCTCAAAAGGTTTTAATGTAATGTCCTGATTCCCAAAACTGCGGATAATCAGGTTGTTGTTATCTTCAAAAGTGGTGTGCGCACCTGCCTCTTGAATATCCAAGTTCACATTGTTGATTGATGTCTCATCACAAAGGTGGAAATATAATTTGGAATATCCGCTAGCTGTTCCGAATCCTTCATCTACGAAAGCGAAGAATTCGACAGGCTTTTTTATATAGAAGATGGCACGTCGATGTTTGAAGTTGCTATATCCTTGGTTTTCCGTTACTATTAGTTGGTGGTTATCGTTTTCTTCCGATAATAATAATTTGCCTTGTGCCTTGTTGATATTTTCGCTTCCGGTAGCTTCATGCTCTTTCGATTGTCCCAGAACCATAGTGTTGTGTGCCTTGGTTTGGCGAAACCATCTGCGTAATTCCATTACTTCCGTATCATTTTCTTTCATATAAGAGCAAACACCGGAATCCGGAAAGAAATTACGACCGTTGTGATATAGTTCGAATGTTCCGTTATCGAGCTGGTTGTGGCTTGAGTCTTCTAACTTGGAAGATATATTGTTACTGTGTATCAACATCGTCGATTGGGGAGTCCAGCCATTGCGTAGTACATAAAATCCCGAATATTCGAATGTTTTGATTTTATTATCGGGCGGAGTTCCTTGTCCATAAGTTTTCATGTAGTTAAGTTCTGAATCATCCGGGTACATTTCAGCGTATTTTACGAAATTCTTATTCAAGACACTTCGTGTTTTTATCCACGAATCATTGAATGCGGGACTGCAATTCTTACTTCCTTTTGTGAAGTAACTGGGATATGTAAAATGCATGACGACTTTAGTCGCTTTCAGTAAGGCGTTGTCCAGTTCCGGAGAAAGCAGATTGTCCGGTAGCTTGTTCAATTGGATGAGTCTTTTTAAATCGTATAGGCCGTCCACTATGCCTATATGATAATGGAGTGAGAGGTCATTCGTCATTCCATCTTTTAAAAATAACTTTGTGGTCTGTTCATTGATGATGTCGCATCCCGTTTTTTGCCATTGTGGGGCATTTTTAAGTTCAGGGAATAGAGTACCTGCAAATACTAATGCTACTGCCTGGCTCAGTAGAATATTGTTTTCTCCGGCATATTTGTACATAGACAAATAATCAGCGTGCTCTGCAAAGTGTATGAGGAAAAAAGAAAGCCATTCAGAAGTGAAGTTGGGAGAGGACTTGAAATACTCAAATGACTCTGTTTGTCCCATGATGCGTGTGGATACTTGGAGTTGATACCATTTGAATTTGTCCGGTTTTCCATCCGGTTTGGGGTGCTTGGCAATCCAGTCGGTATATACCTCTTTCCATGAGAGTATGTATTTCTCATCGTGCGAGTTTTGATAGGCTTTCCCTTGAAGAGGCATCCAATTGTGACGATGTAATTGTTTCTGATATTCATTATCAGCACCCTTTGGAGAGAATTCCCAATTGATTGTTTTATCGTTGTTTTGCAATGAATAAGGAATCTTTCTGGTTTTATCTTCCAGATAATTGTCATTGACATAAAAACGATATTCGTTTATCGCATAGTCAGCATAACCCTGTTCTGTTTCATTAAGGGTGGCAGATAGATTCGGATTTAGAATCTCAGTTCTGTTTTGGTAATAGGTAAGCAGTTTTTGCATGGCTGCATTGTTATCACCGGCTTTATACAAAGCCTTCACTTCTTCTAATCCGGAATAATCAAGATTGAGAATATCAAATAAGGATTCTTCAGTATCCTCTTTTGGGGGTGTCGGTTCCTCTTTCGGTGGAATGTCGTTATTTTCTTTTTGTGGAATATCATTATCTGTACATCCTGCGAGTGTAATGATAAGAAACAGCCATATATTAATTCGGAATCTGTTTTTGCAATTCATAGTATAAACTTTAGTTTGGATAGATTTTGATTTTATATTTGAGATGGTTACTAACTCTATGCAAATATATGGGAGAAAGTAGCTTTGTTGTTAATAGTTTTATCGAATAGTATATCAAATTTGTGTAATGATACTGTTTGATATGTATAAAGGACCGTATTCTTTCTCCAATTTATGCGGAAGTTTTAATGATTTCATCTAATTGAATTGTATAAATCATGCTATCCTTTTAGTGATTTCTTCTAATAGAGTTAATCTGTTGCAGTTGAGTAACTCATGAGTTACACTTGTGTATCTGCTTGGAAGGACAAGTGTAACTTGACGATTGCACAACTGCAATTCACTAATGGTAAAAAATAGACGGTAATTGTAGATAATGTGTTGACAAATAGGATATTATGATAAAAATGCAGTTTTCCGTCTGAAAAAAGCAAAATCATCCTATTGTTTTTTGTAAACTAATCTTGATTTAGCCCTGTTTTTGGACTTAAAGTGTTGATTATGAACTCTGCGACATTTTTGTATTTCCCCTTATAAAACTTAGAATAAATACAAAAATGTGGCAGGGAATGGAATTATTAGTTCTTGGAATTATCCTTTAGCCTTCTTGATATACTCCGTAGGCAAACATCCGAAATACTTCTTGAAGCTTGTAGCAAAGTAAGACGGCGTATTGAATCCTACCATCGTACTTACTTCCGCTACTGTATAACGTCCGTCCTTCAGTAATTTGGCAGCCTCATTAAAGCGAATCTTGCGAATAAAGTCGATAGTCGATTCACCTGTGATAGCTTTTAATTTCAGGTGCAGATTGGAGCGGCTCATATTCATTTCTCTGGCAAACTCGTCTGTAGAGAATTCGATGTTGTCCATATTCTTTTCTACAATGGTTACGGCGCGTTTCAGTAACGCTTCATCCATGGCATTGAACGTAATTTTTTCCGGTTCCACTTCCAGAGATTTGGAATAGCGTTCGAGCATACGTCTGCGGGTACGCATCATGTTCTGTATCTTCGTAGTCAGTATGGCAAGAGAGAATGGTTTGGGGATATAATCATCCGCACCCATTTGCAGACCTTCCATCTGGTCTTTAATCTCGCTTTTGGCTGACAGGATAATAACCGGGATATGGCAGGTACGGATATTCTGTTTCACATTCTTACATAGTTTGATACCGTCCATTACGGGCATCATCACATCCGTAACAATAATGTCGACTTCATTGTCTTTCAGTTTCTCCAAAGCCTCTTCACCGTTACCGGCTTCCAGTGTATTGAATAGTTCGGAAAGTCCGCTGCTGAGATAATGGCGGATTTCGTTATTGTCTTCTACGATAAGAATGGTTCCCCGTTTCTTGTCACCTGATTCTATGGCTTCATTTTCCACCTTTTCCGTATCAATGAAATACATCTCTTTGGAATTGGTAGAATATACCTGTTCTTCTTCGTTTTTGCTATCATTGGAAGCTAATTCGGATGGCTTGTAGGTATTTATATCCTGCGGAAGATATACAGAGAACGTACTGCCTTTACCCTCTTCGCTATCCAGTTCAATGCGGCCGTGATGTAATTCAATCAAGCGTTGTACCAATGAAAGACCGATACCGCTTCCCACGTGCTCGCTTTCAATCTGATAGAATCGTTCGAATATCTTGCCTTGTTTGTTGATAGGAATGCCGATACCTGTATCACTGACTTGCAGTATCAGGTAATTATTTTCCTCTTTCAGAGTCACGGTAATGCTTTGTCCGCTTTCTGTATATTTGAAAGCATTTGAAAGCAGATTGTTGACTATCAGTTCCAGGTAATTGGGGTCGAAAAGTACCTCTTTGTCTTCCAATTCCGAGTGAAGCGTATAGGTAATCTTTTTATGACGCGCCAGTTTATCATAGAATAGGAAATTGTCATGTATCAACTGGTGGGCATTTTCTTTTTTTACCTTTAATTCAAATACTCCAAGTTCGGCCCGGCGGTAATCCATCAACTGATTGACCAAATGCAACAGGCGATTGGCATTTCGCTGGATATACTCCAGTTGGTTCCGTGTCCAGCGGTCGCTTATCTTGTTGATAATTTCCTGTAAAGGAGCTAAGATAAGGGTCAGCGGAGTACGCAACTCATGAGAAATATTGATGAAGAAACGCATCTTCATCTGGTTGATTTCTTCCTGGTGTTCCTTGTCCCTGCGTTCTATTTCCAGTTCCGCTTCCATGCTTTTCCGCATCCAGAAGAAACGGAATACGAAAGTGATGAAACCGATGAAAGTGGCGAGGAAAAGAAGTATCGCCCACCAAGTCTTGTACCATATGGGCAGGACTATGATTTCGAGTACGGTGGGAGTCATATTCCATTTTCCGTCGCTATTGGCAGCCTTTACGAGGAAATGATAAGTACCTTGCGGCAGGTTGGAGTAGGAGACAGAACGTTTGTCTGTCAGATAATACCACTCTTTGTCATAACCTTCCAGCTTATAGGCAAATGTATTGTGCTGTCCCGAAATATAGTTGGATACCACAAACTCGATGGTAAAAGCCGTTTGCCATGATTTCAATGTGATACTTTCCGTTTCATTGATATTCTTGGTCAGGATGCCAGTCTCGTCATCGGGGCGGACTGTTTTATTGAACAGTTGCAGTTTGGTTATTACTACAGGTGGGGTATAAGGGTTGTCCAGCAGTAATTCCGGACGGAAAGTTGTGATACCGTTGATACCCCCGAAATACATTTGTCCGCTGGAAGTGCGGCAATACGAGGAAGTATTGAACTGGTTGCTTTGCAGACCGTCCGATTCGGTAAAGTTACGGAACTTTTCAGTTTCCGGGTTAAAGCAGGAAATACCCCGGTTGGTACTCAGCCAAAGTCGTCCGAAAGTATCTTCCAGGATACCATAGACTACATTATTAGGCAAACCATTGGTAGTAGTATATCGTTTGATTTTCTTTTCTTTCTCATTAAAGCAATAGACCCCCTCACGCGTACCTATCCAAATGACACCGTTATTTGCTTCGTAAATGCAGTTGGTGAACATTTTCGTAACGGAAGACAACGGAAGAATAGAAGCCTTTTGTATATCCAATCCTTGTTGCTGGAAAACTGATACCCCTTCTTCACCGCCGACCCAAAGCCGATTATGTGAATCCCTGAACAGAGTCGTAATCTGCTGGGGCGTGAACGGAGTACCGTCTTTCTCTTTATCTATGGTTGTAAAACTTTGTGTGGCGGGATTGAAACTGACTAAGGCACTCAATGTTCCTAGCAGTAGATTGCCACCCTCATCGGGGATAATAGCGTAAACGTTTTCATTCACCAACTGGCTGTTAGTCTGGTTAAAACTTTCCATTCGTCCGCTGTTGCGGTGAAGGACAGTCAGCCCGCCGGCATGAGTACCGATATATACCAGTGACTTCTGCTCGTCTACATATACAGCTTTGATGTTATTGGAACCAATTCCTATTTCCCGTTCGCTTTCCTGCAATGCATAATGTGTAAACTGTTGTGTCTTGGTGTTGTATAGGTTCAGTCCGCCATCATTAGTTCCTATCCAAAGATTCTTGTCCTTATCTTCTACAATACAACTTACTACATTGTCACTCAATGAGTTCTTATAAGGAATACGCTGTATGGTCTTGAACCGGTTCCGGATGGGATGGTAATAGTTTAATCCGCCGAAATAAGTTCCCAGCCACATGCCCCCCTGAGAATCCATAAAGATACTGCGTACCGAACGTTGCGACAGGCTGCCTTTTTCTACCGGACTGCTACTATATGAAATAAATGAGTCACTTGCCTCATGATAAATATTCAAATCATTGAATGTACCTATCCATAAACGGTTTTGTGAATCCAGTGCCAACGAACGGATATAATTGGAGCTGATACTTTTAGGATTGGAAGAGGAATGGAGGTATGTCTTAACTTCGTTGGTTTTCGGGTTGAACAGAAGCAGGCCGGCTCCTTCGGTAGCTATCCATATGCGGGTAGGAGATTGCTGCAAGATAGATTGAATCCGTTTGGTGCCTGATATAGGAGTCACCTTTTCCAGGCTTTTCTGTGGGATAGAGTAGCTATAAAGCCCGTTCTCCATTGTACCGATATAGATTACATCTCCATGCCTGTAAAGAGCGGCAGCTATAATCTTATGCATGGCTGTGCTGAAAGAATCGTCCACAAATTTGGATTCTTTTATGTCGAACATGATAAGCCCTTCTGGTGTGCTTATAAGCAATTGTTCCGGTGAAATTTCGGCAATGCCGTTGATTTGCTGCCGTTTCCCTTTCTTCTCGTAGAAAAAGTTGTTGAACAGGTCTTTTTCTTCATCGTAGCATGACAGCCCGTCCCGTGTGCCTATCCAAACCCGTCCCTGGCTATCTGTTTTTACAATTCGTGAAATATCATTGGCTATGCTGTTAGGGTCATCCTCATTGTGCTGATAGACCGTGAAGGCATACCCGTCATATTTGTTCACTCCATCATAGGTCGCAAACCACATATTGCCCCGTTTATCCTGGTCAATGGCGAATACGGTACTTTGAGACAATCCTTCATTAATAGAAATATAGGAGAAATTTATTTGTTCCGGAATCTCGGAAAAAGCAGAATTTGTTCCTATGCATAGAAAGAACAGACAGATTATTATATTCTTTAGATAGCTCATTATTAGGTCATAAGATTAATAGTGGCGCCAAAGGTAATAAAATCTTTTCTATACAGTATAATGAAGAATAGAAAAAATAAGCCCGGAAATAGTTCCGGGCCCTCTTATATTACTTGATTTAAAAATCAGAAAGATTATTTAGCTAAATCACCTATCTCATCCAGATTCTTCTGGATATCTTCATCTGTCAATGAATAGTTGACCAAATCACCGGCCAGATATTTATCATAAGAAGCCATGTCGATTAACCCATGACCGGACAGGTTGAACAGGATTACTTTCTCTTCTCCTGTTTCCTTGCACTTGTTGGCTTCGCGGACAGCGGCAGCGATAGCATGGCAGGATTCCGGAGCCGGGATAATACCTTCCATTTGTGCAAACAGGCAACCGGTTTCGAATGATTCCAATTGCTGGATATCCACCGCTTCCATCAGACCGTCTTTGAGTAACTGGGAAACGATAACGCCTGCACCATGATAACGAAGACCACCGGCATGAATATGGGCCGGAGCAAAATTGTGTCCCAATGTAAACATCGGAAGCAGCGGAGTATATCCTGCCTCGTCGCTGAAGTCATATTGGAATTTGCCGCGTGTCAGTTTCGGACAAGAAGCGGGCTCGGCAGCAACGAAACGGGTTTTCTTTCCTTCCAGAATGTTATGTCGCATGAATGGGAAAGAGATACCGCCAAAGTTGGAACCGCCACCGAAGCAACCGATAACTACATCGGGATATTCGCCCGCCATTTCCATTTGCTTTTCAGCTTCCAGACCGATAATTGTCTGGTGCAGAGCTACGTGGCTAAGTACCGAACCGAGTGTGTATTTACAATTAGGAGTCATTTGTGCCAGCTCGATAGCTTCCGAGATAGCTGTACCCAACGAACCCTGGTAATTGGGATGCGCGGTCAGGATATCTTTACCTGCGCGGGTAGACATGGATGGAGAAGGAGTGACTTGTGCTCCGAAAGTCTGCATGATGCTGCGGCGGTAAGGTTTCTGCTCGTAGCTGATTTTTACCTGATAAACGGCTGCTTCCAAGCCGAATACTTTAGCTGCGTAAGAAAGAGCGGCTCCCCATTGTCCGGCACCGGTTTCGGTGGTGATATTGGTAACGCCTTCCTGCTTGCAATAATAAGCCTGCGCCAAAGCGGAGTTCAGTTTGTGGGAACCGATAGGACTGACACTTTCATTCTTGAAATAGATATGTGCCGGAGTACCGAGTGCTTTTTCCAATCCGTAAGCGCGTACCAACGGAGTACTGCGGTAATACTTGTACATTTCGCGTACTTCTTCGGGTATTTCAATCCATGCGTCAGTCTGATTCAGTTCCTGGCGGCATAGTTCTTCTGCAAAAATAGGAAACAGGTCTTCTGCTTTCAAAGGTTGCTTGGTTCCCGGATGCAACGGCGGCATCGGTTTGTTTACCATATCGGCCTGAATGTTGTACCAGTAGTGTGGAATTTCTTCTTCCGGTAGGATATACCGTTTTCTTTTGTCACTCATAATATTGTGGTTTTTAATTTTTCTGCTGCCAAATGTAGACAAAAAAAAATAATATTCGGATAATTTTGTCAACAAAGAATCGGTTTCGATTGTTATTTTAGTTAAGTTTGCACGATTCTATAAAAAATATGATATGAAGATTTATCATAAATTCTTGTTATACCAAAACAAACTACTGAAACCTTATATACGTATTATACTAGGCTTGGTAGAAGCATTGACTTATTTAGCGTCTCTTGCGCTGATTGTCGGGGTTATTTACGAACATGGCTTTCCGCTGTCGGTGGATGAAATAGCGAAAATACAAGTCCTGTATAAAGCCGTATGGGTTATCTTTCTGATTGATGTCACCCTGCACATCTCCCTTGAATACCGAAGTACCAAGAAGCAATATCGAAGGTTGGCATGGATACTAAGTGTCTTGTTATATCTCACTTTGATACCTGTTATTTTTCATCAACCGGAGGAGGAAGGGGCTATTCTGCAGTTTTGGGAGTTCCTGCATGGAAAGTTCTATCATTTGGTATTATTGCTGGTTTTCTCTTTCTTGAATTTGTCCAACGGCCTGGTGCGCCTGTTGGGACGCCGTACCAATCCGTCTTTGATACTGGCAGTCAGCTTTCTTGCTATTATTCTGATTGGCACAGGGCTGCTGATGTTGCCACGATGTACGGTGAACGGCATCACATGGGTTGATTCGTTGTTCACGGCTACGAGTGCGGTATGTGTCACGGGATTAGTCCCGGTCGATGTATCGACTACGTTTACTACCGGTGGTCTTGTTGTCATTATCCTGCTGATTCAGATAGGCGGATTGGGAGTGATGACCTTGACCAGCTTCTTTGCGATGTTCTTTATGGGAAATACTTCTCTTTATAACCAGTTGGTGGTACGCGATATGGTCAGTTCCGATTCGTTAGGTTCGTTGCTGTCCACCTTATTATATATACTTGGATTTACCTTGGTGATTGAAGGCATCGGTATGGTTTCTATCTGGTTCAGCATTCACGGCACATTGGGAATGAGTCTGGAGAGTGAGCTGGCTTTTTCTGCTTTCCATTCCATTTCTGCTTTCTGTAATGCCGGATTCTCCACGCTTTCCGGCAATTTGGGCAATCCGATGGTGATGACTAATCATAATTGGTTGTTTATCTCTGTTTCTTTTCTGATTATTTTGGGCGGTATCGGTTTTCCTATCCTGGTCAATTTCAAAGATATTGTATTGTATCATTTGCGTCATTTCTGGAAGTTTGTACGTACCCGCAAACTGGAAAAGCACCGTATGCTTCATCTCTATAATCTGAATACGAAGATTGTACTGATAATGACTTTCCTGCTGTTGGTTATCGGCACGTTGGCGATTGCCGCTTTTGAATGGAACGCTTCATTTGCAGGAATGCCCGTGGCAGATAAATGGACGCAGGCTTTCTTTAATGCCACTTGTCCGCGAACAGCAGGTTTTAATAGTGTCGACCTGGCTTCGTTGAGTGTACAGACTTTATTGGTTTATTTAGTCTTGATGTGGGTTGGTGGTGGCGCCCAGTCTACTGCCGGTGGTGTGAAGGTAAATGCTTTTGCAGTAGTTGTCCTGAACCTTGTAGCTGTGCTGCGTGGAACGGAGCGTGTGGAGGTATTCGGCAGGGAGCTTTCGCACGATTCTATCCGGCGTTCCAATGCTACGGTAGTCATGTCATTGGGAGTGCTGTTCCTCTTTGTCTTTATATTGAGCATCCTTGAACCTCAGGTATCCTTGATGGCATTGACTTTCGAATGTGTGTCGGCACTTAGTACGGTAGGTTCCAGCTTGAATCTGACTCCGAAGTTATGTGACGCAAGTAAATTATTGGTGGCATTATTGATGTTTATCGGGCGTGTGGGTCTGATTACGTTGATGCTCGGAATTGTGAAACAGAAAAAGAATACAAAATACCGTTATCCGAGTGATAACATAATCATAAACTAAAGATATGAAGTATATTATTATCGGTTTAGGAAATTACGGCTATGTGCTGGCCGAAGAATTGTCTGCATTGGGACACGAGATTATTGGTGCGGATATTAGTGAGAGCCGTGTGGACAGCATCAAAGACAAGATTGCCACTGCATTTGTGATTGATGCGACGGATGAACAGTCTTTAGCGGTTCTTCCGCTGAATAGTGTGGATGTAGTGATTGTCGCGATTGGCGAGAATTTCGGTGCGTCTGTGCGGGTAGTAGCTTTGTTGAAACAGAAAAAGGTGACTCGTATTTATGCCCGTGCAATTGATGGAGTTCATAAAGCTGTGCTGGAAGCTTTCAGCCTGGAGAAAATATTGACACCGGAAGAGGACGCAGCCCGTAGTCTGGTACAATTACTTGATTTCGGGACAAACATGGAAGCTTTCCGCATTGATTCGGAATACTATGTCGTAAAGTTCACTGTACCGAGAAAGTTTGTGGGATACTTTGTCAATGAGCTGAACTTGTATGAAGAATTCCACCTGAAACTCATCGGACTGAAGCGTGCGGATAAAGTAACCAATTGCCTGGGGATTTCCCTGACGGAACTTCATGTGAAGAACGAACTGCCGGAAAATGAGAAAGTAGAAGAGGGGGATGAACTGGTTTGCTATGGTAAATACCGGGATTTTCAGTCTTTTTGGAAGGCTATTTGATGATTATTTATGTTAACTTAACCAGAGTTCGATATAAACTTGTACTATTCTGATTCTCCTCCTTCGGGAAGGAGGAGTCCCCGTAGGGGGAGGTGGTAGGTAAGTACATAAGTCTGTTATTTACAATAAGATATAAAGAACCTCGTTTATCCTACCACCCCGTCCGCATGGTTTCCCCTCCTTCCCGAAGGAGGGGAAACCATGCGGACAAAGTTATATCGAACTGACATTAATTATTTTGACTGAAGACGGACTGTTCCGGCTTTCACACCGCTTGCTTTGGCAGTCAGTATGATTTCTCCGGCTATTTCATCTGTCTGTACAATAGCGGTCAACATCCCGTAGAAAGCGTGCATCTTCGGGAGATGGAATTGTTCCAGATTGGTGGGGTCTCCGTTGGCTACTGCCCGGAATTTCCCGGCTCCTTTTACGGAGAAGTTTATCAGGCGGCTATCTGCTGGGCAAAGGTTACCGTCCTTGTCTACTATTTTCACAGTGACATAAGCCAAGTCTTTTCCGTCAGCAGTCAGTTCGTTGCGGTTGCTCACCAGTTCGATATGATGAGGCTTACCGGCAGTGCGGACTGTTTTTTCTGCTGCAACTTTTCCGTCTTTGTTATAAGCTACTACTTTAACTTCGCCCGGCTCATATACGGCATCCATCCACATCAAGCGGTAACGGCTCTTCAAGGAACTGTTGTTTTTGCTTTGTTTGCCGTAGCTTTTTCCATTGATAAACAGTTCGGCTGTCGGGTAGTTGGTATATACGAATACCGGAGTTACTTCACCTTCACGTTCCGGCCAAGTCCAATGAGGAAGGATATGCAACGTCTCTGCATTTTTGTTCCATACGCTACGGTAGAGATAGTAACGGTCTTTAGGAATACTGGCAAGGTCGATAATGCCAAACATAGAACTATGATTCGGCCATGAATCGACATCATAAGGCGAAGGTTCGCCCAAGTAATCGAATCCTGTCCATACGAACTGCCCAATAGTCCAGTGGTTATCATCGGCTAAAGCGAAATCTTCATCCGGGGTATTTGACCACGGACATACTTCCACATCATACGAAGAACATTGGTGGTCTTCATATTTAGCTCCTTTTTTATCTTCTACCGGGAATTTATAGACTCCGCGTGAGCTGACGGTAGAAGCTGTCTCGCTACCCAAAATCAAGTTCTGTGGAAGCTGGTCATAAGATTCTTTATAACGTTGTGTGCGATAGTTAAGTCCCGGTATGTCAATCATAGCCGCAAAGCCGTTGGCAAGCACGCAAGTTACCTGGTCCATTCCGCAAGTCACAGGACGGGTCGGGTCTTCACGGTGGCAGATGTCTTGCAGGAATTTAGCCACTTTATAACCGACGGGGCTACACTGAGTAGGCACTTCATTACCAATACTCCACATTACTACACAAGGGTTATTGCGGTAGTTGTGAAGCATATTCACCATGTCGCGTTCCGCCCATTCATCGAAATAACGGTGATAACCGTTGGTACATTTGGCAATATCCCATTCGTCGAACGGTTCAATCATCATCATAAATCCCATTTCGTCACATAACTCAACGAGTTCTGGAGCCGGCATATTATGCGATGTACGGATAGCGTCACAACCCATATCTTTCAAAAGAGTAAGTTGGTGGCGGAGTGCCGCTACATTGATGGCGGCTCCCAACGGGCCTAAATCGTGATGATTACATACTCCTTGGAATTTCCGGTGTTTTCCATTCAGGTAGAAACCTTTATCGGCGATGTACTCGATGCTACGGATACCAAAGCGGGTGGTGTAAATATCTACCAGCTTGTTGTCTGCATAGATTTTGGAAACCGCTTTGTAGAGTGACGGGCTTTCCGGTGACCAGAGTTCTGGTGCATTTACAATGAAATTCTGTTCGAACGGCTGTCCGTGATTGATACGGCTTGTATTCTCTTTACGGGTAACTACTTTTCCGTCCGGAGAAAGAATATCCGTCTCTATGCGGATTTGTGTTTTCTCACCGGCATTGTCTATCTTTGTTTGCAGGCGCACGGCTGCAAATTCCTTGCTCACATGAGGAGTTGTAATCTGTGTTCCCCATACAGGCACATGGACTTTATCAGTAACAATCAGGTGCACGTTGCGATACAAGCCCGCTCCCGGATACCAGCGCGAAGACTGCGGACGGTTTTCCAGCCGTACAGCCAGTATATTACTCTTTCCGTCTTTATTCAGGAGAGGAGTGACGTTGCAATGGAAAGAATTGTAGCCAAAAGGCCAGAAACAAGCCTCTTTTCCATTCACATAGACACGGGCTTCACTCATAGCGCCGTCGAAGAGCAAAGTTACTTCTTTGTCGGCAGGAGTATCAAAACTGGTGCGATACCAACCGGAGCCTACATAAGGCAGTCCCCCGGTTCGTCCTGTTTTCAAGGATGCCTTTTTCTCGAAGTTCTGTGTGATGGCAACATTTTGAAGGTCATTGTTCATGTCGAAAGGACCGAAAATAGCCCAGTCGTGCGGAATGACGACCGATTCCCATTTTGTGTCATTAAACCCCGGCTGACTAGCCTCTTTAAAATCTCCTTTACTGAACTTCCAGTTCTTCTCGAGCAGCGTCTCGCTGCGCTGCGCTTGCAGGCTGCAAGCGGCTCCCAACAAAAGTACAGTTACTAACTGTTTTTGGTGTTTCATGTTCATTTTTTCTTTTCAAGTATAAATAATTTTGGATTCGGGGTAAAGATATAAAAAAGCTTCCAATAAATTTATCTCTTAAAGGTATTAAATGAATGAGTGGGTTTGCCGCTGTCGTCAGACATGCCTTTACTATAACCTTTCCAATTCCCGTAACATTGAGGTTCCCAAGTGAATAGCGCCAAGATGAATATTATCGAATTGCTGATAATTTACTTCTAAATTCAGGCTGAATAAAAATAACTATACTTTAGAAATAAATTCCAATATCCGTCATTCTGGAAATTATATAGAATATTAAAATTATTAATATCAGAAAACTCTTCATTTGTGAATTGACCTAAAACTCCATTTAATACATTTTGCCTTTCTGTCTTTTCCAAATCTATTTGATTGGTCTTTACATGTAACCATATTCTTCTTATCATTCTTAAAATAGGATCGTTCAATCCTAATGTAGAAGTGAGTGGCAATGTATCTGTTTCATTCTTCCAAATTGCGTAACCATTATTTTTATACTCAAACTCGTCATGAATTGTGCTATACAGAACGATCGGCCTGATATATTTATTACCTCTCTTTAGATTGCAACAGTGAACACTTTCAGATCTCGAAAAGAATTTCCCATTACATGAGGCGGTCAAATTCTCATAGGCTACAGTATGCGGATAAGGTGGAGTATTTACTTCATTTTTATCGATAAATTCTTTAGCCAGGCAGACTTTATGGCTCAAGACTGTCTCTCTTTTTAAATAATCATTGTATTTTTCACGTTCCGTAATACTGTTTAGAATCAGATGTTCCAACGTTATCTCATCTTCATTCTGATCGAGCTTTTTCATACAGTAACAACAACGATTTTCTTGTTCTGCCAATAAAGTCTTTATTAGCTTATCTTTAGAATAATTGCCATTTTCGTCTTTATCACTTTTGAATGCTTCGTACAGATCATTAGGATATTTTCCTGCTTCTTGCAGTCGTTTTAAGAAAGCGTCAATAATAGCTTCCCCCGCAGTCCCTGTCGTTGTTTTATCAATATACTCCATGATGTATCATTCAAAAAGTGACTGATAAAGATGGCTTGAGACACCAACTGCCTCCTTGATTTTCTCTTTCAATTTGTTCGTCATATCCTGATTGTCCACCTCTTTCCAATATTCATAAGCTTCAATAAGGTCACGTACCAATGTTTCACGTTCGGGGGTATCCATCGAGTAGCGTAGTCCGGAATTATAGTCTACACCATATAAATTATCTACACGTTCATTCTTGTAATCTTCACCGTCTTTATACAATTTATAAAGTATGTTCTCATTGTCCTGTTTGAAGTTGGTAATTATTAATGGCGAATGAGTTGATACAATAAACTGTATGTTTGGGAAAGAGTTTTGTAAACGTTCCAATATTTCCTGTGCTATCGAAGGATGCAGATGCAGTTCAAGTTCATCAATAAAGACAATGCCTGAAGGATTACAGTTCTGGTTTAGAATGTAACTTCTGTTAGCTATATCAAAAACAATGGAGAAGATACGTTTGTATCCTTGTGGCAATTGATGAAATGGAATGCGATCTCCGTTTTTAAAAGACATAATCAGTACATCATTTTTACCGCGCGCTTCTATTTCCATAGTTTCCAATTCTAGTTCAGGTACCGATAGGTCTTCATTTATTGGAGACGAGAATTGCACCATTTTTTGAATAATGGCATCTATATAGTCTTCTTTTTTGGGGTCTTCCTTAAATTTATGATTTTTCCATTGCATGGTGAAATACTGTACCCATATTTCTGTGCAGTTTTTTTCTTCATCCCAATTAAAGAAGGCTATATTTTTAGGTAATTCTTTAGAGGAATCAAGCATCTTTTGTATATCTTTTCCGATACTTGTTTTGACATGAGGATAAGAATCTGAAAAGAATGCTAGTACAGGAAATTCTGAAACTTCTGATAAATAGTAATTCCAAAATGTTGTTTTCGCTTCTTGAAATAACTTTTTATTCACCCCTGATTTCGCATATTCACTATAAAAAGACCAATTGATGGCTCTTGTATCTACTGAAGCGGTAGTCTCTATTGATACCGGATATTTGTAGTCATATCCATATTCTCCCTCGTTGCTATATCTGGCATCAGTTATGGCAAATCCTTTCACCAATTGTTTTGAACTGGCAATTAATTCATATTGGGGTTCGTTTTTCTTTTTGGAGAAAATAAAACTTAATGACTGCTTTAAAGCCGATATAATATTGGTTTTGCCCATACCATTTTTACCGATGAGGATGGTTGTTCCTGCTCCGAATACTATTTGATAGTCTTTGAAGTTACGGTAATTTCTTAAATGTACTTTTTTCAGTTTCATATTTAATTGTTCTCCAATATAACGTTTTGTATCAGTCGACTTCTATATTTATTCCGCAAATGTAGGAAAAATGTCGGTTACACTTGTAAATATCCCGCTCTTTTTGTTCCTTTGTTACCTATTTATAAACAGAAAACTTACGTATGAGAAAACTAATTTATTTGCTTTTGTTGCCATTGGCAGTGGCTGTGACTGCTTGTGGTGGTAAAAAAGGAACTTCAAATAATGAATCAACGTTGGCAACAATGGACAGTGTGGATGCTCAAGGACTGCAACGTATGCAAACTTCCAAAAGCGAAACTGACTTTAAGTTTAAAGGAAAAGACTATCATTCCATGGTTTCGCGCACGCCGGACGAAAGTCTGCCTCATATCACCAACGAAATGGGAGATACCTATGTCGATAATAAAATCGTGTTGCGCCTGACACGTGGCAGCGAGAAAGTGTTTGATAAAACATTTACCAAGAATGATTTTTCATCCGTAGTAGATGCTAAATTCCTGTCGAATTCCGTCCTGGAAGGAATCGTGTATGACAAGACTACTCCGCAGGGAATAGTATATGCCGCCAGTGTTTGTTATCCGCAGACAGATTTGTATATGCCGCTTTCTATCACTATCACAGCCGATGGAAAAATGAGCATACAAAAAGTGGATATGCTTGAAGAAGAATACAATGACGAATCGTCCAATTGAGCCTGTGAGCGGGTATTGACAGCAGAATTACACAAATGTGAAAACATTTGAGACAAAAGAAAGGCAGCCGAAGAGGTTGCCTTTCGTATTTTTGCACCGTCAACAAACTTAATACCAAATAGGATGAAGAAAAACATTTTAGCTATCTGTGTGGTAGCAGCGGGATGCACGGTACTGACTGCTCAGACTAATAATACACAAGCACTGGTTCCTCTGACCGAGCGTGTAAACGTACAGGCAGATTCGGCACGTGTCGACCAGATAATAGACGACTGCTGGGTAGCGGTTGGAACAAAAAAGCCACATGCCATTCAACGCGACTTCACCCGTATGTTCAACGGCAAACCTTCTTATCGTTTTGAACTGAAAGAAGATGATAACACGTTGTCGGGTTATGCAAAAGGGGAAACAAAAGGGCGTGCGGAATTTTCTTATTGCTATGCGACTTCCGATGATTTCAAAGGGAAACCGGCCGATACGTATAAAAAGGCACAAATAATGAAAACTGTATATCATCATGGCAAAGGGGCTTGTCCGCAAGGTTCTTCCCGCGACTATGAGTTCTCGGTATATATCCCTTCTACACTGGGCAGTGATGTCTCGACAATTTTCGCCCAATGGCACGGGATGCCCGACCGTACTTTGGTGCAGACTCCGCAGGGCGAAGTGAAGACGCTGACAGTTGACGAATTCATCGAACTGGATAAGTCTACTATCTTCAAGAAAAACATAGGACACGAGAAAAAAGTCAAACTGGATAAGCAGGGCAATCCGGTTAAAGACAAACAAGGCAATCCGGTGTATGTAGCCGGTAAAGCCAACGGATGGCTGGTTGAACAGGGAGGATACCCGCCACTGGCGTTCGGATTCTCCGGAGGCTGGTTTTATATCAAAGCAAACTCTGATCGTAGGTGGTTGACGGACAAAGATGACCGTTGCAACGCAAATGTAGAGAGAACTCAAATTATGAAACCTGTGACATCTGAATATAAAGCATCTACCATCGCTTACAAAATGCCTTTCGCAGACTTTCCAAAGGATTGTTGGATTACATTCCGCATCCATATCGACTGGACGGTCTATGGGAAAGAAGCCGAAACAATCGTGAAGCCGGGTATGCTCGATGTGCAGATGGACTATCAGGAAAAGGGGAAAAAGGTTAGTAGACATATTGTGGATAATGAGAAAATCCTTATTGGACGTAACGACAAAGACGGCTACTATTTTAAATTCGGTATTTACCGTGTGGGTAATAGCACGAAGCCGGTATGTTACAATTTGGCAAACTATTCAGAAAGGTAAATTAGTTAAAAAGGTAAAGAGAGAGTTATATCCGGATGTTCTTCAGTGGGCATCCGGATATTTTTTTATGTGAATCTGGCAATATTAAAAAATGTCAATAATCACGTGTCGTTTGGCATATACGTTCCAGTTGTGCAAAAAGATTCGTTCTTTTGCCGCCTGCCAAATGGTATATATGTATAAAATAACTAGTGATGTAAATGATGAGTAAAAATGGATTTAGCCGGTGTGGAGAACTCTACATCGGTCGTTTGCGAAAAGAGGGACGCCACTCTACGGCGCACGTCTACAAGAACGCCCTCTTTTCTTTCTGCAAATTCTGCGGTATATCTAATGTGTCGTTCAGGCAAGTCACCCGTGAGCGTCTACGACTTTACGGGCAGTATCTTTATGAGTGTGGGTTGAAGCCCAATACGGTTTCTACGTATATGCGCATGCTCCGTAGCATTTACAATCGGGGAGTGGAAGCGGGGAATGCCTCTTACGTGCCTCGATTGTTCAGTGATGTCTATACGGGCGTGGATGTCCGTCAGAAAAAAGCTTTGTCCGCTGCCGAACTGCACAGGCTTCTTTATGAAGACCCGAAGTCAGAGCGTTTGCGCCGTACACAATCTATTGCCGCTTTGATGTTCCAGTTTTGTGGAATGTCATTCGCTGATTTGGCTCACCTGGAGAAATCGGCTTTGGAAAGCAATGTGCTGCGTTATAGCCGTATCAAAACCAAAACTCCCATGAGTGTGGAGGTGTTGGACAGTGCAAAGGAAATGATTGACCAATTACGGAACAAGCAGGATTCTTTGCCCGATTGTCCTAATTATCTATTCGATATTCTCCGTGGTGACAAGAAACGGAAAGACGAACGCGCTTACCGTGAATATCAGTCCGCCCTTCGTCGGTTTAATAATAGCCTGAAAGATTTGGCAAGAGCGTTGCATCTGAAATCTCCGGTTTCTTCCTACACGTTCCGTCACTCCTGGGCTACTACCGCCAAATATCGGGGAGTTTCAATTGAGATGATTAGCGAATCATTGGGGCATAAATCTATAAAAACCACACAAATCTATTTGAAGGGCTTCGGGCTTAAAGAACGTACGGAGGTGAATAAAGGGAATTTATCTTACGTAAAGAATTACTGCGCTAGCAGATGATTATAGTATAATGTATTGGTAATCAGTGATAATAATCGCCCGTTACTTCTTAGGTAACGGATTTAAATTCGGGACAAAGATAGACAAAAACATAGATAGCACACAAATATTTCTTCACTTTTTTTAGTTTTATCTGAAACAAAGGGTAAAAAACGATCCGAACATGAAATAATAGATTTTTCATGCTCTAACTTTTTATTGCCTAAAATCATAAAATTTCTCGCTGATTATTAGGCTTTTCTCTTTTTTGTGCCCTGTCTATGTGCATAATTTCCCTTTTTCATTGTTGTGTGTGCTTAGTCCGTTACCTAAGAAGTAACGGATAAATATGGGGTAAAAAAACATGATTTTAGCAAAGAGAAAATCAGTAATTGCTGGGCCTAGCAATGGGACAGGGGAAGGCGTAGCACACTCTAAACGCTGGTATGTAGCTTTGGTTCGTATGCATCACGAAAAGAAGGTTGCCGAGCGTTTGGACAGAATGGGGATTGAGAATTTTGTTCCTGTCCAACAAGAAATTCATCAATGGAGTGACCGCCGTAAAATGGTCGAGGCAGTCCTGCTCCCAATGATGGTTTTTGTCCATGTTGACCCGAAAGAGCGCATGGAAGTTTTGAGTTTTTCTACAGTGAGCCGCTATATGGTGATGCGGGGTGAGAGTACACCGGCGGTGATTCCTGATGATCAGATGGCTCGTTTCCGTTTTATGCTTGATTATTCCGAAGAAGCAATCTGTATGAACAGTTCTCCTTTGGCACGTGGTGAAAAAGTCCGTGTTGTCAAAGGCTCTTTGACCGGACTTGTCGGTGAGTTGGTCAATGTTGACGGTAAAAGTAAGATTGCCGTTCGCTTGAATATGCTTGGTTGTGCTTGTGTTGATATGCCTATTGGTTATGTAGAGGCAATCAGCGCGAAAAACTAATTCCCCTCTCTTTAATTTTATCTTCAATTTGTAATGAATATGAAAAGCTGTAAAGTTTCTTTTCTTTTTATGCTGTTGGCATGTGTTTTGGGTGGGATGACTTCTTGTGTGTCATCCAAAAAAATGCTTTATCTGCAAGGCGCTGATAAGTTGCATGAGAATCCACAGAAAATAGAAAGTAATTATGAATTGCGTATCAAACCGGATGACCAGCTTCTGATTACGATTAATAGTAAGGCTCCTGAGTTATTGACTCCTTTCGCGAACAGTCAGGTATTAGGCTCAAGTTCATCTACGAATATACAGGAGGCAACAGGTCTTTTAGTCAGCCAAAGTGGTAAAATAGAAATTCCTGTTTTGGGCGAGATGCAGGCGGCAGGGTTGACACGCCAGGAATTGGCGGATGCGATTAAAAACAAACTTATTGAAGGTGAGTATATCAAGGATCCTACCGTATCAGTACGCTTTAAAGGTGCAAAGATAGTGGTGCTCGGTGAAGTGGGTATTCCCGGAGTAAAAGACTTGCCCGGTGAACGTGTTACCATACTCGAAGCTATCGGCTTGGCAGGTGATTTACCGCCGACAGCCCATCGGGAGAATATTCTGGTTATCCGGGAGGAAAATGGTGAACGTAAGAGTTATAGCGTCAATCTTACTTCCGGAGAAGATATCCTGAACTCACCGGTTTTTTATCTCCAGCAGAATGATGTGGTCTATGTGGAACCCAACAAGGCTATAAATGTGAAAGGAAGTTCCGCACTTACCTACCTGTCTGCTGGTAGTAGTATTATCGGCGTATTAGCTTCTATATTGTCATTAGTATTTATTCTTACGAAATAATAAGATGGAATATACACAGGAAAATAATGAGAAAACGGTCAAGGAAAGCGGATTCAATATTAACTTGCGTGATATTGTAGAATTGATCATTGCTAATTGGTACTGGTTTGCTCTTTCAGTGTTTATTTGTGTGAGTGCGGCTTATCTGTATACCCGTACCTTAGTCCCTGTTTATCAACGCCAGGCTGTAATGCTGGTAAAGACGGGAGGAAAGAATGCGAATTCCGATATCTCGGCTATGCTGGAGTTGCAAGGCGGGATTACCGGTAGTGGCGTTGAAAATGAAATGTTCATACTCCGTTCCCATCAACTGGTACGAGAGGTTGTCAATCGGCTGCATTTGGATGTTTCATATGAGAAAGAAGGCTTTTTCCGTAATACCTCTTTATATGCGGAATCTCCGGTTGAAGTGAATTTCATAGATCCGTATCATGAGTATTACCGTACGAAGGTTACTCCGTTGGATGTAAAGAACTACACCATTTCAGATAAAAAATATGCTTATGGGGATACTATCCAGACAGAAGCGGGAAGAATGGTTGTGAATTTGAAACCGGAAAATTTAAGCGCTTATATAGGCAAGCCAGTTTCGGTGACACGAATAAGCCCCGAAACGGCGGCAGCTATATATAAAGGTGGTATCTCGACTTCACTTGCAGGCAAAGGTACTACTATGGTGCAGATTACTTGCACCGGAGATAATATATCTCGTGCCGATGCGATTTTGAATGCCTTGATTAATGTTTATAATGAAACCATCATCGAAGACAAGAACCGTATCGCGGTAAACACCGCCAAGTTCATAGATGAACGAATTGCGGTAATCGGTAAAGAATTGGGCGATGTGGAAGAAGAACTGACAGACTTCAAGCAGCGTAACCGGATTGTAGGCTCGGAAGGAAACGGGATGCAATTTCTTGCGGAAAGCAGCCGCATGAAGACAGAAAACCTTCAGATGGAAACTGAATTGTCCATTGCCCAATCCATTAAAAGCTATTTATTGGATGCTACCCGAAACAATCAGCTGATACCCAATGTATCCGGTGTCGGGGATGCAAGCGTTCAAAACCAGATAACCGCATACAACGAACTGATGCTTCGGCGTAACCATCTGTTGGCTGAATCCGGTGCAAAGAATCCCGTTGTACAGACTGCAGATAAGAACCTGGCAGAGATGCGTACGGTAATTTCCGGTTCCATGGATAACTATATCAAGAACCTTCGTCTGCGACTGGAAAAGACTCGTGCGGTAGAACGTCAGATCAACTCTGAAATCCAAGCTGTTCCGAAGCAGGAGAAGATGGCATTAAGCATTATCCGTCAGCAATCCATTAAAGAGGCGTTATATACTTTCCTGTTAAACAAGCGTGAAGAAAACGCACTGCAACTTGCCGTAACGGAAGCGAATATCCGTGTAGTGGAATCTCCATTTGGTTCCAATGCCCCTATCGCTCCCCATTCTACAACTTTTCTGCTGGCAGCTTTAGTTGTAGGACTGGCTATTCCGTTGGGAATCCAGATATTAACTATGTTATGGAATACGTCTGTCCGCGGTAGAAAGGATATTGAAGATTATACCACCATTCCGCTTTTAGGTGAGATTCCTTCCCGTAAAGAAAATATGGCAGACGATGCCATTGTGGTAGACGATAAGAAGAATGATCTTATTTCCGAATCGTTCCGTCTGCTTCGTGCCAATATAAACTTTGTGGCGAAGGATGCGCGTGTTCTCATGTTCACTTCCACTATGCCGGGAGAAGGAAAGTCGTTTGTATCCCGCAATCTGGCGGTGGCAATCGCTATTGCCGGGAAAAAAGTGGTATTGGTTGATACTGATATGCGTAAGAGGACGCAAAGTAAATTGGCGGGAGTTAAACATAAAGACGGGCTGAGCACATACCTGTCAGGACAACATAATGATGTTGGCAGCATCTTGGATAAAGGAATGATTCATCCGTCTGTCGACTCCCTGTTTGTTGGTCCTATTCCGCCTAATCCTTCCGAACTATTGATGAGTGATCGGTTGGAGAATTTAATAGAGGAGCTGAAGAAACGCTATGACTATATCATATTGGATAATGTTCCGGCGCAAGTCGTGGCAGATGCCGCCATTGTGAATCGTGTAGCGGAACTGACTTTGTATGTCATCCGTGACGGACAGCTTGACCGACGTTATCTTCCGGAATTGGAACGACTGCACAAGGAAGGTAAGTTTAATCATTTGTGTATTGTATTGAATGACAGCCATATTGAAAAGAAAAAGTATGGGTACGGTTACGGATATGGTTATGGCTACGGGTATGGTTATAAATATGGGGAATATAAATAATAGAGATGAAACAAAATTTGGAAAAATTTATCCGGTATATAAGCAGGACTTATTTTAGTTACTGGATAATATGGGGAATTGACTTAGTCATTTCGGTGACTTCCACCTGTTTCACTTATTGGTGGATACATTATCTTACGGGCGCATCACTGAATGGTTGGGGAATGATTCAGGTCGGAGCTTTAGCAGCGGTTGCCACTACGATAGCTTCCTATCTGTTTCACACATACCGTAATACTGTACGTTATTCTCAACTGCGTTGTTTATGGCCGCTCATCTGTAGCTCGTCATTTAAGATGGCATGTATAGGAATCGCTGTCTTTACATTCCTGACTTCTGTCGGCTTATCGGTCAATCAGAAACTTCTGTTTATCCTATTTGATGGAATGTTGACTATCATTGCATTTGCTACATCCCGAATGGTAATGGTTATTATCTACGAGGCCTTGATAGATATGATGAACAAGGAGAATATGCGTATCTTGATTTATGGAACGGACGATCAGAGCGTAGCCTTAAAGACTCGTTTGTTGCATAGCTCTCATTATAAAGTAGTAGGCTTTTATTGTTATGGCACTATCTATAAGCATCGTCGTCTGGCCGAATTGCCTATCTATTATTTTACGAACGAGCAGACTTTCCAGCAACTGGTCCATAAACGCCATATTCAAGGTATCCTGTTTGCTCACAATGAGTCGACCCGTGCGGAAGAGACCCGTTTGCTTCAATACTGCAAGGATAACCATATAAAGACACTCATTGCTCCTTCTATCAGTGAGGCTGACGAAGACGGGAATTTTCATCAATGGGTACGTCCGGTAAAAATCGAAGACTTACTGGGACGCCCTGAGATTAATATCAATATGGGTGAGGTCGCAGATGAATTCAGTGGAAAGGTGGTCATGGTTACAGGAGCTGCCGGTAGTATCGGTAGTGAACTTTGCCGTCAATTGGCGCAGATGAATATCAGTAAACTGGTTATGTTCGATTCAGCCGAGACTCCTTTGCATAACATCCGTCTTGAGTGTGAGCGGAAGTACCCTAACCTTGATTTTGTTCCGGTGATAGGAGATGTCCGTGTGATAGACCGCCTGCGTATGGTATTTGACATTTATCATCCTCAAATCATATTTCATGCAGCGGCCTATAAGCATGTCCCGCTGATGGAAGAAAATCCTTGCGAGGCTGTATTGGTGAATGTCACAGGTAGCCGTCAGGTAGCCGATATGGCAGTGAAGTATGGTGCGGAGAAGATGGTAATGGTTTCCACGGACAAGGCTGTCAATCCTACCAATGTGATGGGATGCTCCAAACGGTTGGCGGAAATCTATGTGCAGAGTTTGAGTTATGCCATTAAAGAAGGTAAGATAGAGGGTAAAACCAAATTTATCACTACCCGTTTCGGCAATGTCTTGGGCAGTAATGGTTCGGTGATTCCCCGTTTCAAAGAACAAATAGAAAATGGCGGTCCCGTCACCGTGACACATCCTGATATCATACGCTATTTCATGACTATCCCCGAGGCGTGTCGCTTGGTGATGGAGGCCGCTACTATGGGGGAAGGAAATGAAATCTTTGTATTCGAAATGGGCAAACCTGTGAAGATTGTGGACTTGGCTACCCGTATGATAGAACTGGCGGGATATAAACCGGGAGAGGATATTAAGATTCAATTTACGGGTCTTCGTCCGGGAGAGAAATTGTATGAGGAAGTTTTGAGTAACGAGGAGAATACGATTCCTACTCATCATAAAAAGATAAAGATAGCTAAGGTTCGGAGATATGAGTATGAGGATATTGTAGGAACATACGATGAGTTTGAGAAATTGTCTCGTTCTGTGAAGATTTGGGATACGGTGAAACTGATGAAAAGGACGGTGCCGGAGTTTAAGTCGAAGAATTCGAGGTTTGAGGAGTTGGATACCAATTCTTTATGAGAACATCTATATTCCCCAAAGAGGGTTAATTTACAGTAATAGCATGAAAAAGAAATTTTTGATTGTCACCAATCATTCATATATGTTATGGCAATTTCGCCGAGAATTGATTGTAGAACTACTTAAACAGGGAGAGGTTGTTATCAGTACTCCTTTTGTGGGGCATGAAGATGATTTCATTGCTATGGGGTGTCGTTGTATCCCTACAGAGATTGATAGAAGAGGAATTAATCCGTTAAAGGATTTTAAACTGTATTGGTTATATCGAAAGTTGCTGAAGAGAGAACGTCCCGATATGGTCATAACCTATTCTATTAAACCCAATATCTATGCAGGGTATGCATGCCGCTCTCTTAACATTCCATATGTGGTGAATGTGCAGGGATTAGGGACCGCTTTTCAAAAAAGTGTGATATCTCAAGTTGTTACGTTTATGTATAAAATAGCTTTGGGTGGGGCAAGAACATGCTTATTTGAGAATGACGCAAATGCAGATGAATTTGTCAATCGTAAGATAATCAAGAAAAAAAACAAGACGGTCCTTCATGGTGCAGGAGTTAATTTAGACTATTATCCAACACAACCATATCCTAAGGAAGAGAATGGAATTCATTTTCTATTTTTGGGACGTATCATGAAAGAGAAAGGGGTAGATGAATTATTTGCTGTGGCTCGAATCATGAAAGAAAAATATGGTAATAAGGTGGTTTTTGATTTGGTTGGCTTCTTTGAAGATGAGTATAAGGGAAAAGTTGAAGAATTAATTGCGGACAATGTTGTCTGTTTTCATGGTTTTCAAGTTGATCCACGACCTTATTATGCATCTGCTCATTGTGTGGTAGTACCAAGTTATCATGAAGGTATGTGTAATGTTTTGTTGGAAGGGGCAGCTACTGGACGTGCTTTGATAGCTAGTGATATTCCGGGGTGTAGGGAAGCTATAGATAATGGCGTAAATGGCTTTTTATGCAAAAAAATGGATGTAGAAAGCTTGTTATACTGTATGGAATGTTTTGTGGCTCTTGATGCTGGCAAACGGGAGAAAATGGGTAAAACAGGAAGATATAAGATGCAGCGTGAGTTTGATAAAGGTGTGGTGGTGAAAGAAACCCTTATGACTTTAGGACTTAAGTAAGAAATGTTGCAATATATATTCATTTTGGTGTGGCTTGGCTTTATGGGAGGGATTGCCTCTCAAATACAGCTTAAACGTTTAGAATTCGTTTGTGGAGAGCGTGTGATGCGATATCCATGGTGGTTTTCTTTGTTCGTTTTTTTTCCTATTATTTGGATGGCGGCTACACGAGGGTATTTTGGTGATACATTTATGTATCAGATTACTTATTTGAAAATGCCAGATAGTTTTTTGGAATTTGCTGAATACTTAAAGTCAGTGGAAAAAGATAAAGGGTATTCGGTCTTTGCTTTTTTTGTGAAACAGATAGTGGGTAATAATACAGTGTGTTATTTTGCAGTGGTTGCATTTGTGCAAGCTGTCTTATTGATAACAGTGTTTAGAAAATATACTCCTTATTATATAATGGTTGTTTTTTTGTTTGTAGCATCTACCGACTATCTTTCATGGATGTTTAATGGAATACGGCAGTTTATGGCTGTAACAATAGTGTTTTCAGCTACGATATTTATGCTAAAAAAAAAGTATTTACCTTTATTGGGAGTCATTTTATTAGCTTCTTCTTTTCATAAAACAGCTCTTTTAATGATACCTTGTGTATTGATAGCTCAAGGAAATGCATGGAATAAGAAAACACTAGTGTTTATAGCTGTTATATTATTGTCTGTAGCTTTTATTGGTACATTTACAAGTTTGCTGGATAGTGCGTTGAAAGAGACTCAATACGTTAATGTAGTAAGTGATTATAAATCATGGAATGATGATGGTACTTCTTTTTTAAGGGTTGTCTTTTATTCTATTCCTGCTATTCTTTCTTTTATTTGGCGGAAGAAGATTCAGAAAGTGCGGGACCCGTTAGTTAATTTTTGTACAAATATGTCTATTATTTCAATGGGATTATATGTCATTTCGATGTTTACTAGTGGAGTTTTTATAGGAAGGCTACCAATTTATGTAAGTTTATATGGATATATCCTGTTGGCATGGGAAATACATCATTGTTTTAGAAAAGAGATGATACAGTTTGCTATTGGAGGCTTGATAGTTGTATATTCATTGTTTTATTATGTTCAGATGAAAGTATGGGAGATGTTTTAGGATGGGAATAAAAAAGAAAATTTTGTTTTTAATTCATGATTTAGGACAAGGTGGTGCGGAAAAGGTTTTGGTCAATCTTGTTAACAATATGGATGATACAAAGTTTGATATTACAGTGATGACTTTATTTGATGTGGGAATAAACCGTCAATTCCTTAGTAAGAGAATAAGATATCGTTCTATTTTTAGTAGAGTATTTAAGGGTAATTCTCATGTAATGAAGCTGTTTTCTCCCAAGATGTTACATAGGCTTTTTATAAAGGAACATTATGATATTGAGGTAGCATATTTGGAGGGACCATGTGCGAGAATTATTAGTGGATGTCATGATATGGATACAAAATTAGTATCATGGGTTCATATAGAACAATCTACTTCTGAAAGAGCAGCGGCGTCTTTCAGAAATATAGAAGAGGCTCAAAAATGTTATAATCGCTTTCATCAGATAGTTTGTGTATCAGCTGCGGTGAAAAATGATTTTACGTCAGTACTTTCGATATCAGCCCCTGTCTGTGTTTTATATAATACAAATGAAACTCAGAAAATAGTCTGTACATCAAAAGAATCTGTTGATGATGTTTTGTTTTTGGAGAATGAAATAAAGTTAGTAGGCGTAGGTAAGTTGTTATCTAGTAAGGGATTTGATCGTATCTTGAGAATAACGAAACGATTGCGTGAAGAGGGCTTTCCTGTACATACATACATATTGGGTATTGGACCGGAAGAACAGAATCTGAAGAAATATGTTACTTTGAATGGTTTGGACAAATATGTGGATTTGTTAGGATATCAGACGAATCCATATAAATATGTGGCAAAATGCGATTTATTTGTTTGTGCTAGTTTTGCAGAAGGTTTTTCTACAGCGACTACCGAAGCTTTGATTGTTGGTGTACCAGTATGTACTGTCAATGTGTCAGGTATGAATGAAATGCTTGGTTGTCAGAATGAATATGGTATTGTGACAGACAATGATGAAGGGGCTTTGTATCAAGGTATTTTACATATGATAGGTGACTCTGAAGTATTAGCTTATTATAAAAAGAAGGCAATAGAACGTGGTAAGTTTTTTAATATGAAGACTACGGTTAATGCTGTTGAAGAAATGTTATGGAAGTTATAAGGTGTATATTTTTTTTAATGCGTTCATTTCCATGCTTTTTGATTTATTGGTCATTGAATGCGGATACTAAATTATTGATACAAGGAGATATCAACAGATATGGGAAGAAAGATACGATCCTTTCTCTTCATGAGTTACTTTTGAATAATCCGGTTTTTCGTAGGTTGTTTTATGTGAGAATAATTACAGAATCGGTTATAAAGTATCGTATGGCAAGATGGTGTTATCGTCCCTTGGATAGTTTGGAAATTAGTTCGACTACTGGGTTGATAGGTAGGGGACTAATGGTGATGCACGGGTATTCTACGATTATTTTTTGCCATTCTATGGGGAAAAATTGTACGGTATATCAAAATGTAACCATTGGACGTGGAAAAAAAATTAATGGTATTGATGTCCCTATTATTGGCGATAATGTGACGATTTATGCAGGAGCAATTGTGATAGGTGGGGTGCATATTGGCGATAATGTAAAAATAGGTGCTGGTGCAGTTGTTGTCAAGGATGTTCCGGAAAATACAACAGTTGTAGGGGGTACAATTCGGATGATTAAACAAGAATAAAAATGAATGAAAAGTTTAAAATATCAATAGTTATACCTATATATAACCTGCAAGATGAGTTACCGCGTTGTGTAGATAGTATAAAAAAACAGACTCACAAAAATATAGAAATAATTTTAGTAGATGATGGGTCAAATGATAATACTTGTGAGGTAATCCGTCGGTTGGTAGAGAGTGATAAGAGAATTATACCGATCTATAAAAAAAATGGAGGAGTTACATCCGCTCGTATGGAGGGAATTAAACAAGCGACAGGGGATTATATTGGTTTTGTTGATGGGGATGATGAAATAGAAGCAAATATGTATGAAGTATTATTGGCGAATGCCATTAAATATCAGGCAGATATTTCTCATTGTGGTTACCAGATGGTTTTTGCTGATGGTCGTGTTCATTATTTTTATAATACAAAACGTTTGGTGGAGCAAGACAAACTGACTGGATTAAAAGACCTGTTGAGTGGGGTTGTAATTGAACCTGGTTTATGTAATAAATTATATAGGAGAGAATTGTTTGACTGTTTGTTAGATACAGGCGTGATGGATATGTCTATTAGAATAAATGAAGATTTGTTGATGAATTTTCATCTGTTTAGACGAGCAAATAAATCTGTTTTTGAAGATCGTTGTCCTTATCATTATATCGTACGTGCAACTTCTGCATCACGTCAAAAACTCAATGAACATAAGATATATGATCCAATTCGGGTTAAACAAATCATTTTAGCTTACTGTGATGATAATATGAAGGAAGCTGCAGTAAAAGCATTGTTAACTACATGTGTTTATGGGTATTGCACACTTGTTTTAGAAAAAAAAGGCTATATAAAAGAACAAAGTGATATAAGGGAGTTGATTGAACAATATTTTTCTTATGTTGAAAGACTGCCAAAAAGAACGAGAGTCCTTGCGCAATGTATAATAAAGATACCACGACTTTTTGACATATTATATCCGATTTATGTAGTATGTCTGCAAAAGAAAAAATATAATTGATTTACAAAATAGAAAAGAGGTATGAAGAAGGTTTTATATATGCATACTGGTAGTGGCAATCATGGTTGCGAAGCTATAGTGCGAACTTCTGCAAAGATGTTGGGAGGTCCTGAGAATGTACTTTTGTGGTCATTAACTAAATCGGAAGATTTGAAATATGGGACTGCCAAGTCTGTTGAAGCAGTGCTGGAGTCAGAACAGCTAAAGAAATATAGCATAGATTATTTTGAGGCTCTTCTTAAAAGGCGATTGTTGCATAACCAGCAAGCAAATATGCAAGTGTTTCTGAGAAAAATTTTTAAAGATAGAGTCGCTATTTCAATTGGTGGTGATAATTATTGTTATGAGTGGTCTGCAAAGCAGGCAGTTGAACTGAATAAAGAAATCCGAAAATATTGTAAATATTCTGTATTGTGGGGATGTTCGATTGATCCAGAAGCAATCACTTCCGCAGTTGCAGAAGATTTGGCTAAATATGACTTAATCACTGCTCGTGAACCGATAACCTACAAATTACTGAAGAGTATAAATCCATATACAGTAAAAGTTGCGGATCCGGCGTTTTTGCTAGATAGAAAAGAGCTACCATTACCCAAAAATTTTGTAGAAGGTAATACAGTTGGAATAAATGTCAGTCCTTTGATTATGAAATATGGACCGGATGGTGATATTATTTTGCGCAATTATGAGAAAATGATTCAGTATATTCTGGATGAAACAGATATGAATATTTGTTTCATTCCTCATGTTGTTTGGAATTATAATGATGATTTGAAACCTATCAATATCCTTTATGAATTGTTCGAGAACACTAATCGTGTTTGTAAAATAGAGGATGCTAATTGTATGGAGTTGAAAGGGTATATTGCTAGATGTAGATTTTTTGTTGGTGCTAGAACTCATGCGACGATTGCGGCATATTCCAGTTTTGTGCCGACGTTGGTAGTTGGTTATTCGGTAAAGTCTCGAGGTATTGCCCAAGATTTATTCGGAACGGAAGAAAATTATGTGTTGCCTGTGCAAGATTTGAAAACAGAAAATGAGTTAATGTCACGTTTTGTTTGGTTAATGAACTATGAACAGGAGCAAAATGAAATATTGAAACGTAGAATTCCTGACTATTTGAATGAGGCAAAAAGTGGGGGAGTGGAATTGATGCAGTTAATGAATAATGATATAAGAGGACGTAAATGAATCAAAGAAAAGCGGGTGCAATATTGTCTAATATATATGTGGTTGTCATTAATGTAATTGCATTAGTCTATACACCATATATGCTTCGCATGATGGGGCAAAGTCAGTATGGGCTTTATGGAACGGCAAATTCATTTATATCATATCTTTCTATATTAAGTTTAGGTATAGGTGGAGCTTATATCCGTTTTAATTTTCAATGTAGAGCTAAACATGATAGAGAGGCGGAAAAAAAACTCAACGGTATGTTTTTGACTATTTTTTCAGTGTTATCATTATTGGTTTTTATTGGAGGTTTGATTTTTATAGCTTTGTCAGAAAAGTTGGTGGAGAGTACCTTTACTTTACAAGAATCGTCTGATTTGCGTATTATAATGTTTATTCTCACATTGAACATGATGGTTTCTTTTATTTTTAATGTGGTCATGATGTCTTTACAGGCATATGAACGTTTCTTTTTTATACGAATTGTTTTATTGATAGCAGGTATCATTACTCCTATTGCTAATGTGATTACGTTAAATATGGGAGGACGTGCTGTTGTTATTTCTGAAATATCTTTTTTTATTAGTTTACTTTCATATATCATTTTTTATATTTATGCCAGAAGGGCAATAGCTTTACAATTTTCGTTTAAGGGATTTGATAAACAAGTAATGAAAGAACTATTTGTTTTTTCAGGTTTTTTGTTTTTGAATTCGATAACTGACCAAATAACTTTTTCAACAGATAATTTGGTGTTAAGTGCTGTTGGAGGAACGACGGTTGTTGCTGTTTACACTATCGGTTCAAGTTTTAAAGGCTATTTCCAGCAAATCTCATCTTCTATTGCAAATGTATTTGCTCCGCAAATTAATGATATAGTAGCAAATAATGGTAATATATCAGAACTTGATATGATATTTATTCGTATTGGTCGTATTCAATTTTATATAGTTTCACTCGTGTTGATTGAATATATTTTTGTTGGATATGATTTTGTTTGTATTTGGGCAGGATATGATTATAAAGATGCATTTTATATTGGACTTTTATTGATTCTTGCTGTATTTGTTCCAGCTATTCAAAATATAGGGCTTGAAATACAAAAAGCAAAAAATATGCATAAAGCACGGAGTATAGTTTATTTTCTGATAGCTTTGGTTAATGTGATTATTACAATTCCTTGCAGTATTAAGTGGGGAGGGATTGGAGCTGCATTTGCAACAACAATTTGTATGTTTTTGGGTACAGTTCTTTTTATGAATTTCTACTATGCTAAATATATTCATTTGGATATTAGAGGTTTTTGGAAGTCTATATATAGTATATTGCCGGGATATGTTCTTCCTGTTTTTGGTGGGATAATAATTAATAGATTTTGGAGATTGGATTCTTATTTTGAAATTTCGGGAGCAGCAGTTATTATTTTGGTTGTTTTTGGTATTTCAATATGGAATTTCAGTATGAATTCTTATGAAAAACAATTGTTGGGAAAACCGATTGGACAGATAAAAGAGAAGATGTTTAAAAAATAACAAACGATGAGAGAACTTGTAAATTATTTGCGAGCACTTTATAATGATTTGATAGTTTGTGGAACTTTAAAGTATATACAAATAAATTGGTTACGAAAAGAAAATCAATTTGTATCATATCAAAGTAGAATTCGTAATCTGTTTTCACCTGCTGTCCATATTGATAAATCTGCGGTTATAAAACTTGAAGGAACGATGACTTTAAATGAGGGATATCCAAGAAATTCTGGTAAAAAGTCGGTGCTTATTTTGGAAAAAAAATCAAAGCTATCATTAGTTGGACATTTCAAAGTCTATTATGGAGCAGAGGTTTGTGTTTATCAAAATGCAAAATTGGAATTGGGATATGGATATATAAATGCTGGAGCACAGATTCGTTGTATGAATCATATTTCAATTGGAAATCAATGTGCCATAGGACGTAATGTTATAATTATGGATTATGATGCCCATGAACTGTTTTATAATGATGGAAAAAAAAACACGATAACTTCCCCAGTCATAATAGGCAATCATGTATGGATTGGAGCTAATGCTATGATATTGAAAGGAGTATCAATTGGAGATAATGCAGTAATTGGAGCAGGGGCTGTTGTGACTAAAGATGTACCATCAAATACAGTTGTGGCTGGTGTGCCGGCAATAGTACTTAAAGAGGGTATTCATTGGAAGTAAAAAAAGTATGAAAAGGTATATAGAATATGATTTAATGCGAATTGTCGCATGTTTGGGTGTTATAATGATTCATGTGGCTGTGTTTGACCAAGGGAAATTATGGTCACATACTACTTTTGAGTTTCAAGCTATAAACTTTTGGGGAGTAATGTCCAGATGGGCAGTTCCAACATTTGTAATGCTAAGTGGAATGATGATTTTGCCTCATGGCGATGAAATCTCAATTTCAAAATTGTTAAAACATCGTGTATTGCGGATGTTAGGGGCATATATTGCCTGGTCATGTGTATATTCATTTTATAATGTTTATTTTTTAGATATTGTTTATGCACCAACAAAATTGAAGACATTTATAGACGGATGTTTTAGTGGGGAATTGCATATGTGGTATCTTTTAATGTTGTCAGGACTTTATCTTGCATCGCCATTGTTGGCTATTGTGATCAAGAAAGCGGATAAAAAGTGGATTGTTTATTGGTTGAATGTGTTGTTTCTATTTACCTCTATTATACCTTTTATCGTGAAATTGAATATTAAATTTATTTCTACGATTGTTGAAAGTATTTATAGCTATATGGATTTGCAATTTTTTGGTGGGTGGACACTTTATTTCATATTAGGATTTTATATTCAACAATGTGATTGTTTGTCGAAGAGAAAGAAAATTATATATTTTAGCTCAATTTTGAGCTTTATATTTACTCTTTATGGAACAATTGTTTATAGTTGGCAGCATGGGACTTCATTGGGAGTGTTACCATATGAATATCCAAACATCGTGTTAATGAGTGTTGGCGTTCTTTTCTTTTTTAAAGAGAAAATTTCAAAAATGCCTTTCATTTTTAGATATGAAAAAATTATAGTCAACTTGTCTAAGCTTACTTTTGGTATTTATTTAATTCACGTTTTATTATTAAAGGTGTTGTATTCATTGGGAATTAATATACAATTGACGCATCCAATTATATCAGTGCCAGTAGTGGCGATACTTGTATTTGTGATTGGGGCAGGAATTGTTTGGTTGTTAAGAAAAGTGCCTGTGGTTGGAACGTATTGGGCGTAAGAGAAATTGATATGATAGATAAAAAAATAGGAAGTCATTGTACCGGTTGTACAGCTTGTAAATGTGTGTGTCCAAAATCTGTGATAAGTATGGAAGCAGATAATGAAGGTTTTTCTTATCCGGTGGTTGATTATGCACAGTGTATACAGTGTGGAAAATGCATAAAGGTTTGTCCTGTGCTTTCTGAGGGAAAAATAAATTTATATAATAATCCGGTTGTTTACTCTGCATGGAATCTTGATCAAAAAGTAAGAATTGATAGTACTTCTGGAGGGATATTTTCTGCATTGGCGGAAACTTTCCTTAAACATGGAGGAGTTGTTGTAGGAGCGGAATATGGTGACGATTTTGAGATTCGTCATGTGATAATTAATGAAGAACGGGATATTGTACGACTAAGGCAGTCTAAGTATGCACAAAGTAACTTGGATAATATATTTAGAAGAATAAAAGATATTTTGCGAACTGGAAAAAAAGTGTTGTTCTGTGGAACTCCTTGTCAATCGTCCGGATTGCAAAATTATTTAGGTAATCAATATGAGAATCTTTATTGTTGTGATTTTATTTGCCGAGGAGTTATAAGTCCAAAAGTTTATCGCAAATTTTTGAAAGATATGGCTGAGATAAATGGAACATCAGTGGTTAAAGTGCATTTTAAAAATAAAACTTACGGCTGGAATCGATTTAGTACACACCTTTTGTTCGCTAATGGAAATATGTATCAGAAAGATCGCTATGATGATTATTATATGCGAGGTTATTTAAAACATAATCTGTATTTGCGACCTTCATGTCATGAATGCCATTTTAAGAAAATTCCACGTTTATCAGATATATCCTTAGGGGATTTCTGGGGAATTGGAAATTATAAAAAAGAACTTGATAATGATATGGGGACATCTGTTTTATTGGTAAATTCGAATAAAGGTAGAGAGCTGCTTAGTTGGATGTCTGATAAACTCTATATAGAACAAAGAGAATTGAAAGAGGTGTTGAAAGGGAATTATTGCTTGATGAATTCTGCTGAAATAGGCGAATTTAGATCCTATTTTTTTAAACATTTAGAACATATGCCTTTTGATAAATTGATTGAAAAGATAGATCATAAGGCATTACATCTTTCTATTGGAGAAAGAATGTTGGAATTTATGCACAATGTGAAAATATTTATTTTGAAGTATGCAGGAAAATAAAATAATTTCAATTATAGTACCTGTATATAATATTGAGCGATATTTACCACAATGTTTGGAAAGTATATTAGAACAAACATATAGAGATTTGGAGATTATTCTGGTTGATGACGGATCAACAGATGCTTCCGGTGACATTTGTGAACAATATGCTCAATATGACAATCGTATTATAGTCATTCATCAGAAAAATAGTGGAGCTGCAAGTGCTAAGAATGCAGGGTTGCGGTTGGCAAGGGGGAAATATCTCACATTTGTAGATAGTGATGATTATCTTGAACCGGATGCATATGCATATATGGTTTCGCAGTTAGAAAGCTGTGATGCAGATGTTATTCAGTGTAATTTTCGAAATGTTTATGTCGGATTTTCTGAAATACCTAATAATGACTCTGACCGGAGGATATATTCTACAGTAGAATATCTTAGAAGATTTACAATAGATTGGACTTGCGGTTTGCTATGGAACAAACTTTATGAACGTAGATTGTTTAATAATATTTTATTTGAGGAAGGACATAAAATAGATGATGAGTATTTTACTTATCAAGGAATGATGAACGCTCATAGGATTGTAGTTTCTCCAAAAGTTATGTATAACTATCGTAAAAGAAAATCCAGTGTTATGCTTGCGGAGAGTTCACAACAACAGATTGTGCTGGATAAATTGGATTATTTGCAAAAACGCAGAATGAAGATTATAGCTAAGTTTCCGGAATTAAAGCATGATTTTGATTTTCATTTTTTAAATATGTTGATTATTCTTTCTAAAGATCATTCAGCTACGTATGAAAGTATAGAGTATACTAAATATTTGTTACGAGAGTATTTTCGAAAAGGAAAGAAATGCAAGATAGGATTGAATTTATGGATTCAATTGATTGGTTTGATGTATAAAAAATCTAAGAAGATATTGAAGAAAAAGCAGATGGATATATCAGATAAAGATTATGAGTCTTATTTTGAGTGATTATTGATGAAAAAGATAAAATTGTTTTTTTGTGCAATAAGAATATTACCTATTTTACCAATAGTAAAATGGTCGGATAAACTTTTTATGGCCGATTTAAAAAGATGGAAATATATTTGTCATATCGATGGAAGTGATTGGATAGTTTTAGCTCAATTATTAGGTGAATGGCAAGAGTATAGAAATCTTTTTATTTATCGAAATAGATTTAGACGTATATTTTGTATTTGGGTGATGCTATGGTATCGTCCTGTTGATACATTGTATATTCAAGCAAAGGAAATAGGGGGAGGATTGTATATTCAGCATGGCTTTTCAACGATGATTTCAGCAGAGTCTATAGGAGAAAACTGTTGGATAAATCAGCAAGTTACAATAGGTTTTAATGGAAGTGGCCGACCGCCTATTATAGGTGATAATGTAATGATTACTTGTGGAGCTAAAGTTTTGGGAAGTATTAAGATTGGCAATAATGTAGTAATAGCAGCCAATGCTGTTGTGATTAGGGATGTAGAAAATGGAGCTGTTGTAGGGGGTGTGCCAGCTCGTAAATTAAAGTGAGATAAATAAAATTGTGATGAATAGCTTGGTTAGTATTGTCATTCCTGTGTATAATGCAGAGAAAACGATTGTAAGATGTGTTGAATCAATTCTTTATGGAGCTTTGGATAATATAAATATTATCTTGGTTGATGATTGCTCAAAAGATAATAGTTGGAATGTGTGTCAAAAACTTTCTCGGCAATATAAAAATGTTCGTAGTTTCCGGAATAAGGAAAATGCTGGAGTCTCTTTTACAAGGAATCGCGGAATCGCGGAAATAGAAAGCAAATATGTAATGTTTGTAGATAGCGATGATTGGGTATCAAAAGAATATGTGACAAAGTTATTGTATATTGCTGAGAAGTATCCGGAAGCATTGGCAATATGCGGATTACAATTTCGTGATGAAGTGAATAATTGTCGTAAGGATTATTTGTGGAATGTGGAGGAAGGTCAGATTTCTTTTGTTGATGGAGAATCTTTTTTTGAATTGCTCAAAAAGTTCCATCTTCAACAACTTTGGAATAAGATTTTTCGTAGAGATATAATAGAAAAAAATCAGCTTCGTTTTGACGAAAAACAGAGTATGGGAGAGGACTTCCAGTTTGTACTGGATTATATGGAGGCTATGAAATGTAAACAGTGTGTAGTTATAAATGAACCGCTTTATTATTACATTCGAGCACATAGCATATCATTGATGAGCAATTTTGGTGCCTCACAGGAGGGGTATGAATATAAACGTTTTGAAAAACTATTGAAAATAAGCGGAGAAAATAATTTACGGGTTTGTGAACAATATAAAAATACTGTACAAGCTACTAAAAATAATTTTGTATATCAAGTATGTCATAATAGGAATATAGGTGTTGCGGAGAAAATCAGGAGGATTGAATATGTAATGCAGGATGGGAAAGCGAAACTGTATTATAGGAAACAACAAATAATATTGTTTAAAGAACGAGTGATAGAAATGAAACGTAAATGGGGGCAATTGCTTCCACGTTTGAGAGGTAGATTGCAACGGATGGGATTGGAACGTAATATACAGTCATTGCGTAAGAAATGTCGTGCTAAAAATATCACGATTATATCACAGAATTGTATTGGTGGTACTTTTTATCATGACATGAATATGGAATTTCTTTCTCCAACCATTAATTTGTTTATACGTCAACCAGATTTTGTTAAGTTAGTGTTGAATTTGGAGAAATATATGGCTGCGGAATTGGTAATGTCATGGGGAGAAGAATATCCAATTGGAATTTTAGGAGGAGATATCCGGATTGATTTTATGCATTATCGTTCATGTAGTGAAGCTAAAGAGGCATGGAATAGACGTAAAGCTCGGATAAATTATGATAGAGTCTTGGTACTTTCTACAGATCGAAATGGATTTGATGATTCCGTGTTTGAAGCTTGGAAAACAATACCTTATCCTAAGGTGCTGTTTACTGTTCATAAAAAATATAATGATATCAGCGGAACAGTTGTGTATTCACAATATGCAGCTGATGGTTGTGTACCGGATTTAATACCTCAAAGAGAGATATATAAGGATGGGGAATTGTTGTTTGCAGCTAATAGTTTTTCCGAAATAAAATGACAGTATGGAGTTGGTGGATAAATTAAATTGCACAGGATGTATGGCATGTGTATCTGCTTGTCCTCGACAATGTATTGATATTGTCAAAGGAAAGTTGGGACATTTGTATCCGAAGATTATTGGGGAACAATGTATCGAGTGTGGAAAATGCAGACGAACATGTCCGGAAATTGTACCGTTAACATTTCATTCTGTTAGCAAATCCTATGCAGCGTGGAGTATGGATAAGGAAAATCATAAATCTAGTGCGTCAGGTGGGGCAGCTGCTGAATTTTATTATCAAGCTTTACATGATGATTTTTGGATTTGCGGTGTTGAATATCGTGAGGATTTTCACGTAGTCCATACATTGACGGATTCGATGGCGGCTGTTAGTCGTTTTAAGCAGTCTAAGTATGTGTATTCTGAGATGGGGACGGTTTATGCTGAAATTGAAAAGCTCTTAAAGTGTAACAAGAAAGTTCTTTTTATTTCTTTACCTTGTAAAGTGGCTGGATTATTGGGATTTTTGGGAAAGCATTATTGTAATCTACTTACAGTGGATATTGTTTGTCACGGTACCCCTTCGCATGAGAATTTGCGAAATCATATTTTTAGCATAGATAAGGAGAATAAAGCCTCAAAGTTAAAATTTAGGATGGAAAATGAGTTTTTGTTTGATTTGAGTGATGCTGCAGGGACTGATATTTATCGGAGGATAGGGCGTGAGGATACTTATTTAGCTGCTTTTTTAGAGGGGTTAAACTATCGTGATTCTTGTTATTATTGTAGTTATGCGAAGCCGGAAAGAGTGTCGGATATTACAATTTGTGACTTTTGGGGATTGGGATTGGAATTACCTTTCGATCATCCTTATATGGGAGCTGTATCAGCAGTATTGGTAAATACAGAGTATGGAAGAAGTTTTGTAGAGAAGTGTAAAAGGCGATTGTTTATGGAAGAGCGTCCTGTATGGGAGGCTGTTAAAGGAAATGCGCAATTGAAGGCTCCTACAGAGATTCATCCTAAAAGGAAGGCGTTTGAAAGTCTCTATAAAACACATGGCTTTGAGGTGGCAGTGAAAAGATGTTTGAATGAAGAAATGAAGAAAGAGAGTAGGAGGTTGCTAAAAAGGCGGTTAAGAAGAATGGTACGAGGCGTTGTTGGAATATTCATTAAAAAATATAGAAGATAGGAATTATGAAAATAGGAATTATGTCGATGCAGCGGGTTGTGAATTATGGTTCATTTCTTCAAGCATATGCATTAAAGCGACAAATTGAGGATGTTTTGCAAGGAGAGAACCGGCAGGTTGAATTTGTTGATTATGAGATAGAGCCTTCATTGATTAAAAATGATGAAAAAAAGATGGATTTTAATGTAAAAATGTATTTACTTAAAATTTTAAAGATGTTATCTCCTAAGTACAGACGATATCGTAATCAACAAAAGTTACTTAACCGAACATTTTCAGAATTTAGTAAGGCTTATAATGAAACTTTTTTGCCTACTATCGGAGTAAAAAAGGCAAAAGTATATTGTCCTGAATTGGATGTGTTGGTTATTGGTAGCGATGAGGTTTTTAATTGTACCCAAAAAGGAACGCTGGTAGGGTATAGCAGACAATTGTTTGGCAAAGACAATCGTGCAAAAAAACTTATAAGTTATGCAGCTTCGTTTGGTACAACAACGTTAGAGAAATTGGAAAAATATCATATTATTAATGATATTGCGGGTGATCTCTCATGTTTTGATGCTTTATCTGTAAGAGATACAAATTCACAAAACGTGGTGGCAGCTTTATGTGGACAAATACCTTGTCGTCATATTGATCCGGTGTTGCTATATGACTTTGGGGAAGTGGATACAATGGTTGTAGATCGAAAAGATTACCTTATTGTATATGCATATGCAGATCGTATAACCAAAGAAGAGGCTAAGGAAATTCGTGCTTTTGCGAAGAGTAAGAATTTGAAAGTGATAGCATTGGGATTTTATCAGCCCTTTTGTGACGAATACATATTAGCTAAACCTTTGGAAGTGTTGGCTTATGTGAAAAATGCAGCTTATGTAGTGACTGATACATTTCATGGAACGGTATTTTCCATTAAATATCAGATACCTTTTGCTACTATAATTAGAGAAAGTAATAAACAGAAATTAGGTGATTTGTTAGAACTTTTTCAGTTGACAGAAAGGAAGGTGACATGTTTGAGTAAGTTGCCTGAAATATTGGAAGCTAAAATGGATCTAACAAATATTCGGGATATATTGGCGAAAGAAAGAGAATCTTCTTTGTCATATTTGTATAATCATCTGCTTGGATAATATAGAATAGGAATGGTAATAATTAGCGTTATTGTGCCTATATATAAGGTAGAAAAGTATTTGCGACGATGTGTAGATTCGATATTGTCTCAGACTTATAAGGATTTAGAGGTGATTTTGGTGGATGATGGATCGCCAGATCGATGTGGGGAAATTTGTGATGAATATAAGAAGTGCGATAGTCGTGTTCGAGTGGTACACAAACAGAATGGGGGGCTTTCTGATGCAAGAAATGCTGGATTGCAAATTGCGACAGGGGAATATGTTGCCTTTGTGGATAGTGACGATTGGGTGGCAAAAGATTATTTGGAAAAATTGTATCTTGCATTGATAAATACCGGAAGCGATATTTGCGAATGTGAGATTATTCGAACAACTGGAAATGTTGAATTTTGCGAATGCGAAAATACGACTATATGTTATCATACACAAGAAGCACTGGGATTATTGATTCAAGATAAGGTGTTTCATCAATATGTATGGAATAAACTTTATAAACGAAATTGCATATCTGATATTTATTTTGAAAAAGGGAGAACCAATGAAGATGAGTTTTGGACTTATCAAGTATTTGGGCGGGCAAAACATATTACAAAACTTGGGATTGCTTTGTACTTCTATTTCCAAAGAAAAAGTAGTATTATGGGAGTAGGATATAATATTAAACGGTTGGATGCATTGGAGGCGAAACAACAGAGACAACTTTACATCCAACTGAATTTTCCAGTTTTATCTTTCATAGCAAAAAAAAATCTATTTGCTTCTTGTATATATAATGGACAAATGACTTTGAAATTTTTATTTGGTGATGAAAGGAAAAGGGCGAAAGAAAATATTTATAAAGTAGTAGCATCTAACAAACTGTCAAATAAAGAAATCAAGTTGTTGTCTAGCAATGAAAGGTTGTGGTTTATTTTAAGTAATTGGAACTTTTGGCTGATCTGCAAGATAAGGAATTGGTTGGGAAGAGGGTTTTAATTAAAAAGATATATGAGTAAACAAGTGACTTTTTCTATTATTATACCTGTGTATAATGCCGAAGGGTATTTGAAGAAAGCGATAGAAAGTATTATAGGACAAAGTTATGAGTCATGGCAATTGGTACTGGTTGATGATGGGTCTTCGGATAATTCAGGAGCGTTGTGTGATCTTTATAGTACTCAGGATGCTCGTATTCAAACTATTCATCAAGAAAACAGAGGGGTAGCCGCTGCTAGAAATGTTGGCATTCATTATGCAACTGGAGAATATCTTCTATTTTGTGATTCAGACGATTTTTATGAGAGAGATGCCTTGTCTCTGCTAAAGTGTCAAATTGAAACAGTTTCAGGAGGAGTAGATGTTATTTGTTATGGTTTGTATAGTGGAACAGGACATTCTTGGTGGCCGGTTGGACATCCACAATATATAGTAT
The DNA here is from genome assembly GCF_903181435.1 of Bacteroides acidifaciens. Taxonomy (NCBI): domain Bacteria; kingdom Pseudomonadati; phylum Bacteroidota; class Bacteroidia; order Bacteroidales; family Bacteroidaceae; genus Bacteroides; species Bacteroides acidifaciens. The sequence goes on along the minus strand of NZ_CAEUHO010000001.1, from coordinate 2,391,642 downwards.
TGGACGAAAACTATATAGAAAAAGAAATTTTCCCGGAAATGTTGAATTTGTGTCCTAAAAGTAATAAAGACATTTTGCCGTTTTTGTGGAATAAACTTTATAAACGGGAGATAATAGAAAAGTATGGTATTCGTCTTAATGAGAAATATAGAAAATGGGAAGATAAAGATTTTTTAATGCGATATATGAGCAAGGCAAGAAATATTATGTTTATACATACTCCATTATATCATTATGTGAATGCAGAGAAAGAACGTTTATCGACTAAATATATAGCTGAAACTATGTTGATAGTTCCTCAAATATATAGGGCAATGGAAGATTGCTTTGGTGAGAAATTTGAATTGAGCTCATTTTATTCCAATCGGTATTATTTTGATATAATCTGTCGGTTGATTTTTGAAGCAATAGAGCAAGAGGGGGAGGCTTGCCGGAATGTGGTTGACCAGGCATTAAATGATTCGGTAATAGTAGGGTGGATTAAGGGTATTACACCAAAGAATGTTTATGAAAAAAGAATACAAAATGGGGGGGTAATGTAAAGGAAGATGAGATTTATGGTGCTTTTTATGATTATTATAAATATATATTGAGAAAGAAAAATAATATACCCTGTTGGAAAAAACTGTTTGGAAGGATAAGGTCTATAATGAGACTATTGTATGAAAAATTGACAGTTAAGAAATAAAAGAACGGGTTTTAGTGTAATTCGGTCTTGGCACAATTGGAAGGGTGTAAAAGAAGATAAATGGGGAAAAATAAACAATTTCGTTGGATTTTGATAATTGTATAACAGTAGATAATGAATGGAAACGGTCACTTTAACAATATTTACTCCTGCTTATAATCGTGCACATACCATTGGGCGCACGTATGAAAGTTTGTGTAGACAGACGTCAAGGGATTTTTGTTGGTTGATAATTGATGATGGTTCAACAGATAATACCTGTGAATTGGTGGAAGGATGGATAAAAGAAAATAAAATATCTATCCGTTATATTTACCAACAGAATCAAGGTATGCATGGAGCACACAATACTGCATATCGAAATATGAATACTGAATTGAATACATGCATAGATTCGGATGATTATATGCCAAATGACGCAGTGGAAAAGATTGTTGCTTTTTGGAGGAAATATGGTTCGGATGAATATGCTGGGATTATAGGACTAGATAAGGCAGATAAGGGAGGAATTATCGGAACGAGTTTTCCCGTAGATATGAAAACGGTTACTCTTTCAGACTTTTATCAGTTGGGAGGAAAGGGGGATAAAAAGTTGGTATATCGTACGGAAGTGATAAGGAAGTACCCGGAATATCCGATTTTTGAGGGGGAAAAGTATGTCGGATTGGCTTACAAATACATGTTAATAGATTTAGACTATAAATTGTTGACAATGAATGAAGCTTTAGTTATAGTGGATTATCAAAATGATGGTTCTAGTGCTAACATGTATAAGCATTACTGGCATAATCCCAAAGGATTTTCTTTTTTCAGAAAAACTGAAATGCGGGTAACACATAGCTTAAAGAGAAAGTTTGTAGTATGTGTGCATTATGTATCTAGTTCTATAATTAGTAAAAATAGAAATTTTATAAAAGAAAGTCCAATGCCGTGGATGACTATATTGGCTATTCCATTTGGGTATTTATTATATAGAATGATAAAAAGAAAAGTAAGTTTAGATAAATGAAGATACTTCAGGTTATAACTTCCATGCATATTGGAGGGGCGGAAAAATTGATAATAGAAATTACTCCCTTATTGCAACAGAAAGGTCACCAAGTAGATGTACTCTTGTTTGATGGGGTAGAAACTGCTTTTAAACAGAATTTGTTGGATAATGGAATATGTGTCTATGAATTTGGTAAAGGTAATTCGGTGTATAATCCATTGCATATATTAAGATTGGTTCCTTTTCTGAAGAAATATGATATTGTTCATACGCATAATACTGCACCGCAATTATTTGCAGCGATAGGAAGTGTGTTATGTTCGGTGGTGCTTGTCACCACCGAACATAACACCTCCAATCGCAGGCGCAATTGGAGATGGTATCGATTAGTAGACCGTTGGATGTATAATCGATATCGGACAGTTATCTGTATTTCTGATGCAGCGGAAAATAATTTGAAGAAGTATTTAGAATATTATCGCACTGATATAACAACTGTTTATAATGGAGTTAATATCCGTAATTTTATGGATGCAAAGCCAGAATTTGCTTTGAAACAACAATCTGACGGAAAGTTTATAGTAGTAATGGTGGCTGGATTTCGTTATCAAAAAGATCAAGATACTTTGATCAAATCTTTTCAATATTTGCCCAAAGATACATATGAATTATGGCTGGTGGGAGATGGAGAGCGAAGACAAATTTTGGAACAGTTGGTTGAAGAAAAGAATTTGAAAGATAATGTTCGTTTTTTAGGACTGAGAAACGACATTCCTCAAATTTTAAAAACGGCAGATATAGTTGTTATGTCTTCTCATTTTGAAGGTCTATCTTTATCTAGTATTGAAGGAATGGCTGTCGGAAGACCTTTTATAGCTAGTAATGTAGATGGGCTGAGAGAAATAGTAGATGGTGCTGGAGTTTTATTTTCACATGGAAATGCACAACAGTTGGCAAAAGAAATTAAATACTTGATGGAAAATAAGAGTTACTATAATCAAATAGCAGGGCAATGTATGGAACGAGCAAAAAAATATGATATACTCAATATGGTGAATGGGTATGAAAGGATTTATAAGAGTCTCATTAAAATAATATGATGCAAGTAGTAAACAGTCAAAAAAAAGGCTCTTAATTATCTGAATCGGTTCTGGAAAGAGATCTTTGCTTACTTGGATGGCAGTGAACTCCCGATAGACAACAATTTGGCAGAGCGAACCATTCGAAAGCTGACTACCCAGTGTAACAATTCACTTTATTATGGCAGTGATGCCGGTGCTGAGATGGCTGCAACATATCACAGTGTGATAGGAACGGTAAAGCTTCATGGCAGTTCTATCTGGAACTTCATCGGAACTTTTTTCAAAAATATCTTTAACGGGTGCAGGGATTATGTTAACATGGTTCCCGGTAAAATCATTTTGGCTACCAGCCAATGTTAAATTCAAAACTAATTAATTAACAAAATTCGGTTTAGGGCACAGTAATGTGCTCTTTCAAAGGGAATGCCCTAAATTGAGTGCTTACAAGTTATGTCTGTTCGTGATACAACTATTTTGAAAGGTATTGCTATTTTATTTATGCTTTACCTGCATTTATTTAATCAAATAGGCAATGTGGATTTGTGTGTTACCCATTTATCTGTAGGAAATACTCCTTTAGTCTATTTGTTTACCCGTTGCACTAATCCAGTCGCTTTTTTCTTATTGTTGAGTGGCTACGGACTCTATGCATCATATAAATTAGGGAAACGTGATTCTATGAGAAGAATAGGGAAGTTGTATGTACATTATTGGCTTACTTTGCTCATTTTCGTTCCTTTGGGTTGGTGGATACATGGAAGCGAGGTGTACCCAGGTAGTTGGAAACAAATTTTAGAGAATGTATCAGGATGGTATACTGGGTATAATGGGGAGATTTGGTTTCTTTTTCCTTATATGTTGTTGGTATTGACTTCTGTTCAATTATTTCGTTGGATGGATAAAGTGAAATTGATTCCATTCTTTTTATTGGCAGGAAGTCTTTACTTTTTTACCTATGTATTGGTCTATTTTTGGGGGGATTCTTATTTGTACACACATCAAGGGGGCTATATATTGGTGCTTTATTTCAATCTTCTTTTTCCTTTTTTGTTAGGTGGAATAATGATGAAATATAATATTATCAACAAATGTAAAATAAAAAAAGAGGTGGCATTGGCTCTCATTGTATTGCTCATGTTGATGCGCATGTGCATTGCGACTAGTTTTTTCCATGTATTTTTTGCAGCTATCTTTATCATATTATTTATGAGCCTAGGTAGAGGTAAATGGTTGGATTGCTTTTTGTATGAAATGGGAAGGCGGTCAACGAGTATGTGGTTTGTACATACTTATTTCTGTTATTATTTATTTCATGATTTCATTTATAATTTTAAAAATCCGTTACTCATTTTTACAGTCTTATTGGTTTGTAGTTATATTTCCGCTCTTGTAATTGATTATTTAAATAATAAAATTCAGAAACTTATAAATTTCAAATCTTAGAGATGTGGAATACTTTTAGAATATGTGGGTGTTTTCTGTATTTTGTGGATAATCGATTTGTGTTTTAGAATTAATGCATTGAGGACTTCATCTGTTTGGTTATATATAATTAAGTTTTTACAGAAACGCATTGCAATTATAAAAAATGACAAATGTTAACTTGAGTCTTATATCATTTTTATTATTATTTTCTTTTCGCTAAATACATTACTTTGGTAAAAGAACTAATGTTGACTTCAAAACTAATTTATTAACATAACTCGATTTGAGATGCAGTATAGTGCCTTAACCTTTAATTATAGGGAATTCCTTAAATTGAGTGCTTATTGTAAATATAAATATGGTCGTATATCTGTTGATAGCAGTATTATTGCTTGTTCTTGAATTGGCATATTTCAAGGTTGCCGATAAGTGTAACATTATAGATAAACCTAATTTACGTTCGTCGCACAGTTCTATAGTGCTGCGTGGCGGTGGTATTATTTTCTTGTTTGGCGCCTGGCTTTATGCCGCCTTTTATGGTTTCACATGTCCGTGGTTCCTGTTGGGGCTCACCATGTTGGGTGGCATCAGCTTTGCCGATGATATTCATTCGGTACCCAATAAATTTCGACTGATTGTACATTTCGCTGCTATGACACTCATGTTTTATCAGTGGGGAATTTTACTGCCTGAGTATTGGTGGGTGGTTATCATTGCACTTATAGTATGCACCGGCATTATCAATGCGTATAACTTCATGGACGGTATAAATGGTATCACCGGTGGTTATTCATTGGCGGTATTGATTCCCTTGTTGCTCTTGAATATGGAGGACGAATACACCGATAATAATTTCATTATTGTGACTTTGTTGAGTGTATTGGTGTTCTGCCTGTTCAACTTCCGTACCAAGGCAAAATGCTTTGCCGGTGATGTAGGTAGTGTCTCCATCGCATTTATTTTGCTCTATTTCCTGGGCTCTTATATTTTGCAGAGTGGAAACTATTGGGCTATAGTGCTGTTGATGGTATATGGTGTGGACAGTGTGCTTACTATCTGTCACCGCATCATGCTGCACGAGAATATTGGTAAACCCCATCGCAAACATGCTTATCAACTGATGGCTAATGAGCTGCATATTAAGCATGTGACAGTGTCCACCATTTATATGGCTTTGCAGTTGGTAATTTCTTTGGGTGCCATCTATCTGCCGGTGAACAAGTATCTGTATCTTGTGGTGGTATTGGCATTGCTTTGTGTAGCCTATATATTGTTCAAAAAGAAGTATTATCATTTGCACGAAGAGTATCTTCGTGCTAAAGCTAACGAAAGGAATGATGGAAATTAATGACCAATTACTTGATGAGTTGTTGTCTCAGGCTGAGACTAATGAGAGACGTCGTGTCAATCTTGATTTGCGTAATGGCGATGGAGACACTTCCCAACGTATGCTCAATGCCTTGCAACCGGGAACGCATGTTCCCATTCATCGTCACACAACGACTAGTGAAACTGTAATTCTGCTTAGAGGGCATGTCACCGAACTTTTCTATAATGAAAAAGGGGTTGAATGCGGTCGTTATGATTTGAATCCCGCGAAAGGTGTTTATGGTGTTCAAGTCCCCGTTGGAATGTGGCATACTCTTGTTGTGCATGAACCTTCTGTTATCATAGAAATGAAAGATGGTGCCTATGTGCCCATTACCATGGATGATATTTGGCAATACGAATAAGGCAATATTGGAGATAAAGTAAATAATTGTTTACATATGAAAATATTAATAGATAATGGACATGGAAATAAACTCTCGGTAAATGTTCGTCTGACAGTCGTTTGAAGGAGAATGCATATACTTGTGATATCGCAGATCGGGTGGTACTGAATTACAAAATGAAGGCGTTGATACTACACGTATTGTGCCGGAAGAAAATGATGTGGCGTTATCTGAACATGTGAAGTGTGTCAATGCATTCGGCAAAGAATGTTATATTGGTATCAATCCACTGTAATGCGATGGGGAATGGTGCTGAATGGATGTCCGCAAATGGATGAGCGTATTTGTTGGTAACAATGCTTCAATGAATAGCAAACGGATTGCCCGGTAACTGTCGTAAACTGCCTTGAACAGGAAAGTGAAAATCCGCCGTCCGTCTCCACAGGATCTTTATTGGACTGCCAATTTTTATATCTGTCAGAAAACGAATTGTTCGGCAGTGCTGGTCGAGAATTTCTTTTAGGATAATAAGGATGATGGTGAATTCCTTATTTCGGAACAAGAGAAGTGGTATGTCACTAATATATTGCTGGAAGGAATTACAAACTATTTAAAGGAATATTGAAGAAATATGTAGGTCCCTGAACTCATGATATATTCATGAATTCCCTGCATTATATGAGTTGGGAAGAATACAGCGGTATATTCCTGACTTATCCCCTCATATTGGTGTAAAAACCGATATGTGTTTGTATGTGAAATATATCAACTGTCTGTGAAGATAGTTGATATATTAGTTTTAGGGGGATATCGTAGAATTCGATATTTTTTCGTAGCTTTGTGACAAAGATTACTGATATGGAAGATTTGCAAAGATTATATCCCATCGGGATACAGACATTTTCAGAAATACGGGAAGAAAATTATCTTTATATTGATAAGACGGAGTATGTTTACCGGATGACACACTTCTCTTCTAAATATATCTTCTTGAGTCGTCCGCGACGTTTCGGTAAGTCACTGTTGACTTCTACATTGCATAGCTATTTTTCCGGTCGTAAAGAACTTTTCCATGGGCTGGCTATAGAGAAATTGGAGAAAGAATGGACGGAATATCCGGTATTGCATTTTGATATGAGTACGGCCAAGCATGTAGATAAGGAGCAACTGCTGCAAGAATTAAATCTGAAACTTGCTAATTATGAGTCCTTCTATGGAAAGGATGAGGAGGAAGTTAATCCTAATCAACGTCTGATGGGGTTAATCAAGCGTGCTTACAAACAGACTGGCAAAAAAGTAGTTGTCCTTATTGACGAATACGATGCTCCTTTGCTTGATGTGATGCATGAACGAGAGAATCTCAGTGTGTTGCGTAATATAATGCGCAATTTTTATAGTCCTTTGAAGGCTTGCGACCCCTATCTTCGCTATGTATTCCTGACTGGTATTACTAAATTCTCCCAGCTTAGCATCTTTAGCGAATTGAATAACATTAAGAATGTCAGTATGGATGAGCCTTATGCCGCTATTTGTGGCATTATGCAAGATGAGATGCTTACCCAAATGAAAGATGATATAGAGCAGTTGGCGAGAAAAATGGATGTCGGGTTTGAAGAAGTAGTTGTGAAGTTGAAAGAAAACTACGACGGATATCATTTCACCTATCCATCTCCTGATGTCTATAATCCATTTAGTTTGCTTAATGCTTTTGCAGATGGAAAATTTAATTCTTACTGGTTTGGAAGCGGCACACCTACCTATCTGTTAAAGATGTTGGATAAGTTTAACGTGGAACCTTCTGAAATAGGACGTAAGCAGGCAAAAGCTTCTGCTTTCGATGCTCCTACCGAAACGATGACTGCTATTACTCCATTGTTGTATCAGAGTGGTTATATCACTATTAAAGATTATGATAAGGAATTGGATATCTATACGCTTGATATTCCCAATAAAGAAGTGCGGTTAGGATTGATGGAGAGCCTTCTTCCTCATTATGTTGCCAATAATGCAGAGGAAGCCAATACTATGGTGGCTTATCTTTCGCGTGATATCCGGAATGGTGATATGGATGCCGCATTGCATCGTTTGCAGACATTCTTGTCTACTATTCCCCAATGTGACAATACGAAGTATGAAGGTCATTATCAGCAAATGTTTTATGTTATATTCAGTTTGTTGAATTTCTATGTAGACGTGGAAGTCCGTATTCCCCGGGGACGGGTGGATATGGTGCTGCGCACAAAGACTACATTGTATGTGATGGAACTGAAACTGGATAAGAATGCGGATATGGCGATGGGACAGATTGATTTGAAGAATTATCCGGAACGTTTTGTTTTGTGTGGACTGCCTGTCGTGAAGGTGGCTGTCAATTTTGATAGTGAACGTTGTACAATAGGGGAGTGGAGGATAGAAAGAGAATAAATATATGGACTCCTCTTCAATGAAAAATATCGTTAGCAAAATCAGGCAAATTTATCCGGTTTCCGACGAAGCTCTTCAGGCATTACAGGAGAATATGCAGCTTCGTTATTATCCCAAAAACACTTATATCGTTCAATCGGGCGTAACAGACCGTTTGGTTTATTTTATAGAAGAAGGTGTTGCACGTTCCGTGTTTCATCATAATGGGCAGGACACTACTACCTGGTTCAGCCAGGAAGGTGACGTGACTTTCGGTATGGATTCGTTATACTACAAACAGCCGTCGATAGAGAGCATTGAAACTCTTACGGATTGCCAAATCTATGTTATCCATATAGATAAGCTGAACGCCCTTTATGAAACATATATTGATATAGCTAACTGGGGAAGAATCCTGCACCAGGATGTGAATAAGGAACTCAGCCATATGTTTGTGGAAAGGCTCCAGCTCTCGCCCAAGGAACGTTACGAACAGTTTAACCGACGCTATCCCGGACTGATAAATCGGGTAAAGTTGAAGTATGTAGCCGCTTTTCTGGGCATTTCCATTTATACGCTTAGCCGGGTACGTGCTATAAAATAGCAATTAGCCGGTCTTTTTTGCTTTTGAGCAAAAGAACTTCGTTCGGCAAGCTGTATCTTTGCCATCTGAAAATATTAATTAAATAATAAAAAACAGATGTCGAACGTTTCTTCTTCAGCTTTTGCAGACACTAAAGCACATTATGATCTTCTTGACGGACTTCGTGGCGTGGCAGCCCTCATGGTTATATGGTATCATATATTTGAAGGCTATGCTTTTGCGGAAGTCAGTAATTCCGCTGGTAGTGGTATGATTGAGACTTTCAATCACGGATATTTGGCCGTCGATTTTTTCTTTATCCTTTCAGGTTTTGTTATCGGTTATGCTTATGATGACCGTTGGGGTAAGAGTATGACAATGAAAAATTTCTTCAAACGCCGTTTGATACGTCTTCATCCTATGGTAATCATGGGGGCTGTTCTGGGTGCTGTCACATTTTATCTTCAGGGATGTGTGCAATGGGATGGAACACACGTTGCCATATCAATGGTTATGCTGTCTCTTCTCTGCACGATATTCTTTATTCCTGCGATGCCGGGTGTAGGTTATGAAGTCCGTGGAAATGGTGAAATGTTCCCGTTGAACGGGCCTTGCTGGTCATTGTTCTTTGAATATATAGGTAATATCCTTTATGCCCTGTTTATCCGTCGCTTGTCGAACAAGGCGTTGACGGTACTTGTAGTCTTGTTGGGAATTGCGTTGGCATTATTCGCAGTCTTCAATGTTTCAGGTTATGGGAGTATCGGAGTGGGATGGACATTGGACGGCGTGAACTTCTTAGGCGGCTCATTGCGGATGCTTTTCCCTTTCTCTTTGGGTATGCTGTTGTCGCGTAACTTCAAACCCGTTAAGCTGAAAGGTGCATTCTGGATATGCGCCATTGTCTTGATTGCTTTGTTTTCAGTACCTTATCTGGAAGGTGCAGAGCCACTTTGCGTAAATGGTGCTTATGAAGCATTTTGTGTTATCATAGCTTTCCCTATTCTTGTTTGGCTGGGAGCGTCGGGAACCACTACAGATAAGAAGTCGACCGCGATATGTAAGTTCCTGGGAGATATATCTTATCCGATTTATGTGATTCATTATCCGCTTATGTATTTGTTCTATGCATGGTTGATTAAAAATAAGCTTTACACTTTGGGAGAAACCTGGCAAGTAGCTTTGTGTGTTTATGCATTGAGTATTGTGTTGGCTTATCTGTGCCTGAAGTTTTATGATGAGCCCGTACGAAAATATCTGGCTAAACGCTTTCTGCATAAAAAGCAGTAATTCATAGTCTGGTTTTTGATAATGCAAAGGATAGGAGGGATGGTTAAAGAATACAAAAAATGAGCAAACTCATAGTATTCCTAAATCTTTCCGGAATCTGTATCGTTATTTGCAGTATGAATAAAGTATAGTATGAATGCTAAAAAATAACGATTATGAAGAAAATTCTATCTTTGCTTGTGTTGGCTATTGTAGCCGTACAGTTCTCGTTTGCAACTGATGTGATAACAAAAGACATGAATCAATTGCCCCTTCCAGCGCGTAATTTTATCAATCGTCATTTTACGAAGCCTGAGGTGGCTCAGATTAAGATTGATAAGGATTTGATGGAAGCTACCAAGTACGAAGTGCTGTTGACGGACGGCACGGAGATTGACTTTGATAGCAAGGGAAACTGGGAAGAGGTAAGCGCAAAGAAAGGGCAGTCTGTCCCTGCAAGTGTAATACCCGGATTTGCTGTCGATTATCTGAAAGTGCACAATTTTGTAAGCGAGGGCGTGACGAAAGTAGAACGTGACCGTAAAGGGTATGAGGTGGAGCTGACTACCGGAGTCTCTTTCAAATTTGATAAGAAAGGAAAGTTTCTGAAAGCGGATGATTGATAGAGTAATAGTAAAGAATAAACCTAAACAAGAAGATAGCTATGTGGAGATTTAAGTTTGGCGCGTGGGCGGTAGTGTTGCTGGTGACCGCCCTTTCGTTCGGCGCATGTAGTGACGATGACGACGACCCTGCTTTGGTGCCGCCCAGTAACATTACCGAGGCTTTGAAGCAACTGTATCCAGCTGCTCAAAATATAGAATGGGAAATGAAAGGAGATTATTATGTGGCCGACTGCTGGGTGACCGATGATGAGCTGGATGTCTGGTTTGACGCCAATGCGAATTGGGTGATGACGGAAAATGAACTGGAAAGCATTGACCAGTTAGTGCCTGCTGTTTATACGGCTTTTCAGAATTCAGAATATAATACGTGGGTAGTGACGGATGTCTATGTATTGACGTTTCCACTGAATTCGACGGAATCTGTTATTCAGGTGAAACAAGGCAGCCAGCGTTATTCGCTTTATTTTTCACAGGAAGGCGGATTGTTGCATAAGAAAGATATCAGTAACGGAGATGATACGAATTGGCCGCCGACTGAATAGTTTTAACTCATAGAAACAGGAACGGGTGTCAAAAGGAAGTAAATACATGACCTTTTGACACCCGCTTGCTTTTTATAATTACATCTGCTGATAATCTTTTGCCAGTCCGCCTTCGCTTGTTTCTTTGTAGAGTGACGGCAGGTCGTGTCCGGTCTGTTTCATTACTTGCACCACTTTGTCGAAAGAAACACGGTGCATCCCGTCTGTAAAGGCTGAGTAAAGATTGGCATCCAGTGCACGGGCAGCGGCGTAGGCGTTACGTTCGATGCAGGGGATTTGTACCAATCCGCATACGGGGTCGCAGGTCATTCCCAAGTGGTGCTCAAGTCCCATCTCGGCAGCATACTCGATTTGTGCCGGACTACCACCGAATAGCTGGTTGGCGGCAGCCGAAGCCATGGCACAGGCAACGCCTACTTCTCCCTGACACCCTACTTCCGCGCCGGAGATAGAAGCGTTGAACTTGACGATGTTTCCGATTAAACCAGCAGTAGCCAATGCCCGCAAGATACGCATATCGCTGAAGTCGCGGCTTTTCTGTAAATGATAAAGCACGGCAGGCATCACACCGCACGAACCGCAGGTTGGTGCAGTCACAATCTTTCCGCCGGAAGCGTTCTCTTCACTTACCGCCAAAGCGTAAGAAAAGACAAGCCCTCTGGATTGGAGAGATTGCTTATAACCGGTGGCACGTATATAATAGGTAGAGGCTTTTCGTCTGAGGTTTAATGGACCGGGCAGTACGCCTTCCGCTTCCAGTCCGCGGTGGATGGCGTCTTTCATTGTGCTCCATACCTCTGCCAGATAGTCCCATATATCTTCGTTCTCACATTCCTTCACGTATTCCCAATAACTTTTCCCGGTACGTTCGCACCATTGCAGTATCTCGGTCATGTTGTTCATGCCGTATACTTCTGGGCTTTCGATTGTCGGGGTGTCGTTGTTTTCTGCCAATGCGCCACCGCCTATGCTGTAAACAGTCCAGTTCTCGGTAACTTTATTATTAGCGTCAAAGGCTGCAAATGTCATTCCATTAGGGTGGAAAGGCAGGAATACTTTGGGCTGCCATACGATTTCTACCGGAGCGGCAGGTTGCAGAGTGTTTATGATGGCTACATCTGTCATGTGCCCTTTTCCCGTAGCGGCCAAACTGCCATAGAGGGTGACTTTAAAAGAAGCGGCATCCGGATGACGCTCTAGAAACATTTCAGCAGCTTTACGTGGTCCCATTGTGTGGCTACTGGAAGGGCCTGTGCCTATCCTGTATAGCTCTTTGATTGATTTCATGACTGAAAGTGTGGTTTTCGTTAATACCAATTTTTCTTTTTGAAGAACAAATATACGATAATACCGATAATTCCCATCACAAACCAGGCAAATAAATAACCATATCGCCAATCTAATTCGGGCATCCATTTATAGTTCATTCCCCATACTCCGGCCAGGAAGGTCAGAGGAATGAAAATAGTGGATACGATAGTCAGCCGTTTCATGATGTTGTTCATCCGTAAATCGTTGTTGGAGATATAAAGGTCGACCAATGAAGAAAGCGTTTCCCGGCAGATTTCGATGGTTTGCAGTACGAACTGCAGGTGGTCGTTCACATCATTAAAGAAAGCGCGGTTCACTTTATGGATAAGCAGGTTTTCAGCACGCAGCAGTTTCACGTACTGTTCTTTCAGCGGAAGGATTGATTTTTTCATCAACATATACTGGCGCCGGAGTGCCTGAATCTGAACACCGATGTCGTTGCCTTCCGTGATGGTGAGCAGTTCCTCTTCCAGGTCTTCAAGAGCATCATCGATAGAGGAGATAGTCGAGATGTAGTTCGCCATTACGCTGTTCAATAATACGCTGAGCAGATAATCTGTCTGCCGGCTGCGTATTTTCAGCACATCGTTGCGCAAGGCCGCATTGACATCGTCGAAGAAGTCGGTTTCCTTTTCGAGGAAAGTCAGTACATAATTACTACCGAGGATAATGCATACTTGCTGTTGGAGCAGTTCGTCCAATTCGTCCTCTTCCTTATGTGCATTCGGGTAGAATAATTTCAAAATCAAGACTATATATTTGTCGTGCTCTTCGATTTTGGTGGGGTGTTTGGCATTCAGAATATCCTGCAATACAAGGAAGTCTATTTCAAAATGACTGCAGATTTCGCGGATTGCTTCCGTATCTTTCAGCCCATGCACTTGCAGCCAGTTGATTCGTGCGTTATCCAATGTGTCTTTGACGGATTGGAATGTGTTGCCGGACTTCTCCTGCATCTCGGTTGTATTGTACGTACAAAGATGGATATGGGTAGGAGTTTGGCTGTCTCCTGTGTAAATGAGTTTTTCGCTTAATAGATTATTTTTCATGCTTTATTCTCGTTTTAGAAAACCACCGTAGCAAAGGTAGTGGTTTTCTAAATGAGAACAAGTTCTTCGGATGTTTTGTTTACAGATTAGTCAAAATCGACTACCGTGATGCCGGCACCGCCGAACTGCACATGCTCGTCGGCATAATGTCTGACTCCCGGCACGGTGGACAGATATTGGCGGATAAGTGTACGGAGTATTCCGGTTCCTGTGCCGTGAAGGATACGTACACGATTCATGCCGACCAATATAGCGTCGTCGACGAAATAAGTGACCGCTTGCAGCGCTTCGTCTCCACGCATTCCGCGGACGTCGATGTCCTGTTTGAAATTCAGTTTCTTTTCATACATCTGGTCATGCGTCTGGCTGCTGACAAAAGTGCTTTTAGCAATTCCTTCCGTCTTTTGAACAGCGTTGCTACGTTCAAGCCGGTCTAGTTTTACGGTCGTCTTAATACTTCCGAAAGCGACAGTCGCGTTTTTACCATTGATTTCCATCACCTGTCCGACACTGGTCTGCCCTTTAATTTTTACATTGTCGCCGACTGCGATAGGAGTGACTTTGGGTGTGGTTGGAGGAGTGGCAGCGGCGGTTTTCGGTTCGTTTTTCTTGTTCTTCTTCCGTTCCTGCTTCTCTTTCAGTTTCTCCATTTTACGTGCTATCTTCTCTTCCTGCTCTTTGGAAGCCAGTGCGTCCAGAGAAGTGCGGAAGTCGGTCAGTTCCTGACGTGCCAAGCGTGTCTTTTCTTTTTCCGCCTGTGCTTCCTTGATGGTACGAATCGTATTCTCGATACGGGCGTTTGATTCTTGCAACATTCGCTCTGCCTCTTCTTTCGCCTGTTTGATAATCTCCTTCCGCGATTTCTGCAATTCTTCCATTTCCGACTGATAACGGGCGATAGTCTCTTCCATATGCTTTTCCCGCTGGCGGATCGTTTGGCGTTTGCCTTCCCAGTAACGCTTGTCGCGGACAATATCCTGTAGATATTTGTCGGCATTGATATACTCGCTTCCTACGATTTCCGAAGCATCGGCAATGACATCTTCCGGTAATCCGATTTTACGGGCAATTTCTACGGCGAATGAACTTCCCGGATTACCGATTTGCAATTGGAAGAGTGCCTGCATCAGATGGCGGTCGTAAAGCATGGCTCCATTTACCACTCCTTCATGGTCTTCGGCAAAATGTTTCAGATTTTGGTAGTGGGTGGTGATTACTCCGAATGTCTGCTTTTGATTGAAGCGTTTCAATACAGCTTCGGCAATGGCACCGCCAATCTGCGGTTCCGTACCACCGCCAAACTCGTCAATCAGGATGAGGCTGCGTTCATTACAGTTCTTCATCATAATCTTCATATTGGTCAGATGGGAAGAGTAGGTACTCAGGTCATCTTCGATAGACTGTTCGTCGCCGATATCAATAAAGATACTGCTGAATATACCTGCATGGCTACGCTCATGCAAGGGAATCAACATACCACATTGCAGCATATATTGCAGCAACCCGACTGTTTTCAGACAGACTGATTTACCACCGGCATTCGGGCCGGAAATAATAAGGATGCGTTGTTTCTGGTTAAGTTCCATATCCAGCGGTACGACTTTCTTTCCATGTTTGGCTAATGAAAGTTGCAACAAGGGATGAACCGCCATCGTCCAGTCCAACAGTTGTTCGTTTTCTACGGCAGGTTTCAAACTATTCGTTTGTATCGCAAAATAACTTTTCGCACGGATAAAGTCCACCTCTGCCAAAAACTCGTACGACTGAAGGATTTCCGGGATAGATGGACGAAGTATGTTTGAAAACTCAGTGAGGATACGGATAATCTCGCGCCGTTCGTCTCCTTCGAGTTCTCGGATACGGTTATTCGCTTCCACCACTTCGGCAGGCTCTATAAATACGGTCTTTCCGCTGGCGGATTCATCGTGTACGATTCCTTTTATTTTTCGTTTCAATCCCGGTGGAACGGGGATTACCAGGCGACCGTCGCGCATAGTGGGTGCTACGTCTTTGTCCACATATCCTTCGGACTGCGCATTGCGCAGAATACTGTTCAAAGAGCGTGAAATACTTCCCATCGTACTGGCAAGCTCACGACGTATGCGGGATAATTCGGTAGAGGCATTATCCTTGATTTTTCCATATTTGTTGAGGATACCGTCTATTTTCCCAATCAGTTGCGGGAATACGGCTATATCTCCCGCCAGTCTTTTCAGGCTGGGGTAGGGAGCGTCGTTTTCCTCTTCATCCTCGTTCCGGTGCAGGAAGCGAACGATGTCGCGGATTGTTTCTAACGAACGGCGCAGGTCGAACAGTTCTTGTTCGTCTAGATACATGCCTTCTATCCGCACTCGTTTCAGTGAAGGACGGACATCAAAAAAGAATTGGTCGGGAAATCCGTCCTCTTCCTGAATGATGCGAATAAACTCAGTTATTTGGTTTAATTTCTCTTCCACTTCTTCATATTGTTCGGAAAAGCTCATATCCATGACCCGCTCTTCACCTAAAGTACTGAGACACTTATCTTTTAGTAATTGTCTTATCTGGTCGAATCCTATCTTTTGCTCAAAATTTTGAGGGTATATCATATCTTTGTTCTTACTAATGGACTGCAAAAATACGATTTATTCGCGAAAAAATTATCAGAATGTTTGCAGATTTAAAAATGATTCGTACCTTTGCACCGCTTTCAACGGAAAGCACTTCTGATAAAGGAGTTTTGGAGAGGTGGCAGAGTGGTCGATTGCGGCGGTCTTGAAAACCGTTGTACTGCGAGGTACCCGGGGTTCGAATCCCTGTCTCTCCGCTGAACTAACCGGACAATACCGGACAGTAAGCAGACAAGTCCCACAAATTCAATGATTTGTGGGACTTTTTTTATCCCCTTATGTCTGCCTTAAAGTACACCTTTTCGCCCCTAAAAGACAAAGTTCGTAACCTAACTCGTACCCCCGACAAACAAAAACGGAAAGGGGGTACAGATTGTCCGAAATTGGCGAAGTCCTGTCGTTATTTGGCTTGTCTGCATGGAGCTCATTTTTAGAGAATTACAATAGTTTTGCAACTTAAAAAGTGAGTTATGAAATCGACATTCAACATTTGCTTTTACGCAAAGAAAGACAAGCAGAAAGCCAACGGTGCGTACCCCCTTTTCGCCCGTATCACAGTGGACGGCGTGGCAAGCCGTTTTAACACCAAGCTGGACGTGCTACCCTCTATTTGGGACGGCAAAATGGGCAAGGCTACCGGACGTACTTCGGAAGCCAGCCGCATAAACCGTATGCTGGATGATATAAACGCATCCTTGAACACCATTTACCACGAAATGCAGCGGCGTGACAATTACGTGACCGCCGAGAAAGTGAAGAACGAGTTTTTAGGTCATAGCGAGAGCCACGAAACAGTCCTTACCCTGTTCCAAAAGCACAATGACGATGTGAAGCAGTTGGTCGGCATATCCAAGACGATAGCGACATACCGAAAGTATGAAGTTACCCGCCGCCACCTCGCCGAGTTCATCCGCAGCAAGTACAACGTATCGGACATATCCATTAAGGAGATTACCCCTATGTTCATTACCGATTTTGAATTGTATTTGCGTACCGCCTGCAAGTGCGGCTACAACACCACCGCCAAGTTCATGCAGTTCTTCAAGCGTATCATCATCATTGCCCGCAACAATGGCATACTGGTGAACGACCCGTTCGCCAGTTACAAAATCCGGCTGGAGAAAGTGGACAGGGGGTATCTGACAGAGGACGAGATTAAAATCATCCTCAAAAAGAAAATGGTTTCCGAGCGGCTGGAACACGTCAGGGACTTGTTCATCTTTGCCTGCTTCACCGGGCTTGCCTATATAGATGTAGCCGGGCTTACGCAAGACAACATTCGCAAATCTTTTGACGGCAACCTTTGGATAATGACAAAGCGGCAAAAGACGAATACGGATGTTAATGTTCCTCTGCTGGATATTCCCAAGATGATTTTGAAGAAGTACAAGGGCAAGTTACCGAATGGCAAGATACTTCCCGTAATCAGCAATCAGAAGCTAAACGCCTACTTGAAAGAGATTGCCGATATATGCGGTATTAAAAAGAACTTGACATTTCACCTTGCCCGCCACACGTTCGCAACGACTACCACGCTGTCAAAGGGCGTACCCATTGAAACGGTGTCTAAAATGTTGGGACACACGAACATTGAAACGACCCAAATCTATGCCCGCATCACTAACAGCAAGATAGGTAGTGATATGCAGGGGCTTGACAAGAAGTTTGTCGGCATCGAGAAGATTTACAAGGAAGTCGCTATGTAATCTTGATTGTTGGTAACTGGTCACAATTTGTGACCAGTCCTTACTATTATTCCAACATTACTAAATCTCCTAAAATATACGATTATGGACTTACAGATTATCCAAAACAAAATTTTTGAAGTCAGAGGTTGCCGGGTGATGCTCGATTATCATTTGGCAGAACTCTACCAAGTGGAAACACGAGCCTTGAAGCAGGCGGTCAAGCGCAATATCGAGCGTTTTCCCAGTGATTTTATGTTTGTTCTCACCAAAGAGGAAGCTAACTTATTGTTGTCCATAGGGGTATCACAAAATGTGATACCTCCTGATTATAACTTCGGTGTAGCCATGCCTATGGCTTTCACCGAACAGGGCGTAGCCATGCTTTCTTCGGTGCTCCGTTCCAAAATAGCCATAGAGGTGAACATTTCAATCATGCGGGCTTTTGTCCTCATGCGCCAAATGGTAATCGGCTACGAGGAACTATTAAGGCGCATCGAGGAACTGGAGGTAAGCACCGATGCACAGTTTAACGAGCTATATCAAGCCCTTACCCAACTTCTAAGCCAGTCGAAGCAACAGAAAGAACGCCGTCCGGTAGGTTTCGTTACCTATAACCGTGACAAAGACGAATAGGTAACGATTTCGGTAACGATTTTCCACCTAACAAACTATATCCCAATAAAATACACCTTCCAACTTGCGGGCAGTCCACCGACTACCCGCATTTTTATATCCTTTTCCAACTGGCACATTCCCCGAAACGCCAGCCGTGCGTGGCATGGCTGACTGTATTTCGTGAAAAGAGCCGTTGGAAACCCGCACAAGCGTACCGCAAGATGAACTTGCCATACCCTTGCCTTTCCCGCCCGCATGGAGTGTTCCCTAAAGGATGAAAGGGAACAAGCACTTTTTCCCTGTTTCCCTATCTGTAAATCTTCCTCATTATGCAGTCCCCCAGCCGGGACAGCCGTTTTTATCATTTCAATAGGCAAAGGTAGTTACGTGTTCTTCACGATTTTGCAAGGTCGAGCCGTTCCGGTTTGGCGAAAAAATCTTCCCTGCCCTGCGAGGTATTTTTTGCCCAAAACCTTGCAAACTCTAAACACTACCCTTTTACGCCTATGTGAAACGAAAACGACCGACCCGACCGGAAGACGCATAAAAAAAAAAGTCGGATTTACGGGAAACAGGAAAAAAGTTCAGTGAAACTTCAACTCCCTCACCTCTCAAATCCGCATAAAAATAAAAACTTAAAAATTGCAGCAATATGGAATCAAAGGTATTATCGGAAGCAAGAGTTTATGTAGGCACTTACGCCAAGTACAACAACGGTTCTTTGTTTGGGGCATGGCTCGACTTGTCGGACTATTCGGACAAGGAAGAATTTTACGAAGCCTGCCGGGAACTTCACAAGGACGAGGAAGATGCGGAATATATGTTTCAGGATTACGAGAATATCCCGGAAGCCCTGATTTCCGAAAGCTGGATTTCTGAAAACTTCTTTTCCTTGCGTGATGCGGTGGAGGATTTGAGCGACACCGAGCAGGAAGCCTTTTTCGTGTGGTGCAACTACAAAAGCCATGATTTGAGCGAGGAAGATGCGGACGACCTTGTACGTGATTTCCGGGACGAGTATCAGGGGGAATATTGGAAAATTTAAAGTCGATTGACCCACTATTATAAAAGTCTTCTGACCCACCTTTATAACCGAAACTGATCCGCTGTGATTATAATAAAAATTGCCCCTGTATAATTACCATATTTCAGTCTTGTTTTCGTACTTTACAAAGCATTTTAACCCGGTATTATTAACTGAATAAAATTTTAAAGAATGAAAATAAGAATCAAGCACATACTGCGGTGTTATCAGTCAGGAATGAGTATCCGCGGTATCAGTTCTTCTCTCCTTGTTTCACGTAATACAGTCAAACGTTATATCCGTATATACGAAGATATGGGTATAGAACTTGAGCGTCTGTTGAAAATGGACGAGCAGCATCTGCATGAGCTTTTCGGTACGGAGACTGACAAAGAATCGTCTGGCTCTGCAGAGTATAAGTATCTTCAAGAACGTATACCTGATTACATGAAACGACTTAAGGTCCGTGGGACAACAAGAAGGTCTTTGTATGAGGAATATCTTAAAAATCGTCCACAAGGTTACAGCTACTGTTCTTTTTGTTTATATATCAGACGAGAAAGGGAAGTAAAGATTCCTGTTGGACGCATAGATCATATAGCCGGTGATCAGATGTATGTGGATTTTGCCGGCGACAAACTTTATCTCTCATACGAAAAAACAGGCAATAAGGTTCCCGTAGAAGTATTTGCCGCTATACTTCCATGCAGCCAGATTACTTATTACGAGGCTGTACCATCACAAAAGAAAGAACACCTTATCCAGGCATGTGAAAATGCTTTCCATTATTTTGGAGGTGTCCCCAATGCCATAGTTCCAGACAACCTGAAATCAGCCGTAACAAAGCCTGGAGGTGTTGAACCTGTAATCAATGACGACTTTGCTGCATTTGCAGACCATTATGGATGTGTTGTCTTCCCGGCAAGAGTACGAAAGCCTAAAGACAAAGCTCTGGTTGAGAATGCTGTAAGACTGCTCTACAGGGAGGTGTATTCAAAGATGACGGGATTGAAATTCAATGATCTTGAAGCCTTGAACATAGAAATAATGAAGCATACGGATGCGTTGAACAGCCGAAAGATGTACAATCGCAACTACAGCCGTCGGGAACGTTTCCTCGAAGTCGAGAAAGACAGGCTGCATACATTGCCGGCAACAAAATTTATATCAAAAAGCCGGAAAACGGCAACTGTCATGAGAAACAGTTATGTATCGCTTAACAATCACTATTACAGTGTTCCTAAAGAGTATATCGGCGATACTGTAGAATTACTGTATGATGGGGACACAGTGGAGATATATCATAAGTTCAGACACATAACGACACATCGCAGGGATGATACACCTTTCACTTATTCAGAAAAACCGTCCCACAAACTTTCGGGAGTGCTACATGAATACAGAATCAGAATGGATGATATATACCGCAAGGCATGTGAAATTGATCCGGTATTGGAAGAGTACATAAAGCGTGTGGCCGTTGCCAAGAAATATCCGGTCCAGGCCGTACGTTCAGCCGATGGTATATTAAGTCTTGTGGAGCGTTTCGGACATGACAGGGTGGTTCTTTCATGCCAGGTGGCAATGGAATTCGGTATGTTCGGGTACAACGAACTTGAAAGTATTCTGGTAAACAGGGAAGATGAGAAGTATCATGTACAGATGGAGGGACAGGCTCCCGAACTTACCCCCAAACACAGAAATCTCAGAGGCAAGGATTATTTTAACTCTAAAAACATGGATAAAAATGACAAGTAATAATAAAACAAGCAGAACTGTCGGAAAAAATATGGACAGAATAATGGAACTACTCTCCAAGTTACGTTTTTACGGCATGCTTGAAACATATAGAAATGACTGCAGGACCACATCCTCTGATGGTATGACAAACGATGAGTTTCTTAAATGGCTTCTTGAAAGCGAATATGATTACAGACGCAATGTAAGCATTGAGAGACTGATAAAGTCTGCAAACTTCAGATATAAGGCATATATGGAAAAAATAGACTATACCATAAAACGTAACCTTGACCGTAACCAGCTTGAGAGACTTGCATCTCTTGATTTTATAAGAGACGGACAGAATGTTTTCATCACGGGAAGCTCCGGTACAGGTAAAAGCTATATAGCTTCAGCCATAGGATATGAGGCATGTAAGAATGGAATAAAGACTTTGTATTCAAATGCGTCAAAGCTTATGGGACAGCTTAAAATTGCCAAAAACAAGGGCACTATAGAATCTGAGATGAAAAAAATAGAAAAGTGTCAACTGCTGATTCTTGACGATCTGTTTCTTATAGGACTGGATGCCAGGGAAAGGTCAATCCTTATGGAAATAATAGAAGACAGACACGGATTAAAATCAATCATAATAACATCACAACTTCCTGTCGAAAGCTGGTATGATGCAATTGGTGATCCTACAGTAGCTGACGCAATCCTGGACAGAATTGTACATACAGCACACAAGATTGAACTTACCGGGGATTCTGTAAGAAAGATTAATGCTAAAAAGAAATAGTATATATTGTAGATTATTATAATTGAAAATGACCCGGGTTAAAATGCATTTTTCTTTATTTAAATCTAATATTTTTTTGATGGGTCAATTTAGAGTATAATAGTGGGTCAATCGACTTTAAATTTTCCAGGTAAAACATCTTCTTTTCACAATTGCCATAATTATATACTATTCCGATAAATTTCAAATTTAACCAGTATTTCGTGCAAGTTCTTCAATGCTTCCACAGCCTTGCCTATCGGCGGCATCTTGCTTTTGTCAAAGGTCAGTTTCTTCAAATCGGTAATGTACGCCGTAGCCACTTCGGGTAACGCCATGACCGCTTCGGCATCCTTGAATATCGGTGCATCAGCCAGCGACAAGTGCGAACAGGAGTTTTTGTTTAGCCCGTCCTCTATCGTCACCCGGTACATGGCATCCAAGAAATCTTCCGAATGTAGGTAATCGTTATATTCCTGATTGTGGTAGAGTGCCGACAAGTCGTAAACGTCACGGATATGCTTTGCCAGCAGTGCGGCTGCATCCTCATTGTAAGACAGCTTTACCAGCCTTGAAACCTTGTCGCAGATAGTCTTTCGGGGGTTGATGCACTGCGTTTCAAAACTTCCCAACCCGTAGGTGCTTATCAGTTCCTCTTGCCCGATACTTTCAAGAAAGGCGGTCACAATCGATTTGATAACCCGCTTGTCTGCCGGATAGAACATTAGTTTTTTGTCCGGCAGGTCACAAGACTTTATTTCTACTTCCAAATGTTCTTTCAGTCCCACACCCTGAAATACATTGTCATAAGAAAAATACAGTTTGCGGTAATTACCGCCCGTTTCCGACAAATCTTCCTTGTATATGTCACTGTTGAGTTCGGCTATGTATTTGGAAAGTTTCTTGTTCAAAGTCTTTTCCGCCTGCTTGGACGCACCTTTATCTCCCGTGAACACGAACAAGTCCAAATCTTCCGAGAAGCGTTCTATCAGCCCGTAGGCTTTGGAAAGTGAAGTTCCGCCTTTGAAGTAGGTCTTATCCGCATATTCGGACATGGAAATATCCCGCAGTATCTTCGATACCCAGTAATCCTTTTCCACGTGCGACTGCTCGTAGCCGAAATGTTCAGCCGCCAGTGCGATGATTTCCTTGAACGCTTCCTTGTCCGAATGTAAATTCATATTTCTGTCCTATGCCGTTTTATAATCCAAGTTGAACCGTGTCGTGGGAAGAATGGTCTTTGCCATTTCCGTTTGCAATACGGTTTGTCTGATGTCGCCCAGTATGTCTGCCACCACCTTTCTGACACGTGGCGGGTAACTTTTCGCCAAAGATACGATTTTTTCCAGTTCCGGCAGGCTGTACCCGTTGAAATATTGGCTTTTGACCCGGTTGTAGATGTCCTGTCCGGTTGTTCCGGGTATGCGCTTCATGTCCTTTATCGCATCGAGCAGCCGCAAGTACGGGACAAGGCTTTCATCCGGATAGTCCATACAGTAGGTTTTCACGCACTCTATATCCAAGTTCTTGAAACGGAAACGGCGAACCGGGTTTGGAGTGGCTATCGTTATGGTTGTAGCGACCTGTTCGGTCAGCCCCATTTTATTATAGACGTAAGCCCCCGTGATATAGCCATTCAGTTTTTCGGTAAGATAACGAAACTGTTCATCCTGATAGACGGGCAGCTTCCCCAATCCTAAGACCGATTTCTTGGGGCGGTAGTACGCCCCTTTTTCAACCCGTACCAGTACCCCTTTGCGGCTCTGTTCGGAGAGCAGCACCGCAACATTGGCGGTCTTTTCCGTTTCAAACGACAAATCCCGGAACGTGAATATACGCCCGGTATCTATCCGTTCAATCTGCCCAAGTATCTCTTTCCTGAATGAAGCCATATTTATGTACTTTGTTTCTATACTGCAAAGATAGTATATTATGTAATCACCTGCAAAAACATAACAAATATTTTGCCAAAGATGTTTTTATTTCTCCAACTGTTGGTTGGATATTTTCATCTGCCACGGACAAATCGGGACAGCGCAGGACAAATTCGGACAGCCCTTGCCGCCCGTCCAAATATAGCATATTTAGTCGCTACCTTTGAGCGGGACTATTCCCGTAACCACTAAAATTCCAATTATTTATGGCAAACAGAATGACCCCACCCGCAGAGGGGCAGGAAAAAGACGTGCTGCTGGTCTTGGATAAACAGCAGGGAAAGGTGAGTGCCGTTAAAGGTATTGACAAGGAGGGCAATTTGCAGACCGTACTACCCACTACCGGACATGGCGGCGAGTTCATGCAGGTGGACAAGAACAGCGATGTGTTCAGCAACTTCATTTCCAATTTCTTCCGCAAGTTTCAGGACACTTCCGGGCTGGAATTGTTCAGCGTAAAGGCTTCCCAAGCGGAGCAGAACGCAAAGGCAATCGAGAACAACCACCGCAACCCTATGCCGGAGGGCGACAAGCGGGTTGAAATGTTAAGAGTTCCGAAGCCTGACTTCCACGAGTTCAAGCAGGGCTACCGCTTCGACCCGGCAAAAATCGACTGGGAGAACCTGAAGAAAGTCGGCATCACCGCCGACACACTGAAAAACACGAAGGACTTCGACCGGGTGATGCGTGGCTACAAGTCCCGCAACACCTACACCGTTTCGGGGACGGTGGGCGGCTTCTACCTCAAACCTACCGATGTCAAGCTCTCTTTCTATCAGGCAAAGGACGGCACGGTAGTACCCAAGCTGCACGGCGTGCAGCAGGACGAGAAACTGTTGCAACGCCCGTTCCATGAACACGGGTTCACCAAGCAGGAACAGGGCAACT
Source organism: Bacteroides acidifaciens (assembly GCF_903181435.1). Lineage (NCBI taxonomy): Bacteria > Pseudomonadati > Bacteroidota > Bacteroidia > Bacteroidales > Bacteroidaceae > Bacteroides > Bacteroides acidifaciens. Next base: position 2,366,700 of record NZ_CAEUHO010000001.1, on the reverse strand, counting down.
TGCAAGGCACTGGCAACTTGGGCGGCATTGCTGAAATCAAAGACCCGAAAAGCGGCGAGCAAATCCCCGTGTTCGTCAGCCGGGACAGGTACACGCACGAACTGGAGTATATGCGGGCTGACAAGTGGAAATGCCCCGATACCATTTGTGGCGTGAAAGTCAGCCCGGAGCAGAAAGCCGCCTTTGAAGCCGGACAAGCGGTGAAAATGGGAAACCTGCAATTCAGGGACGGCACGAAGCGCAGTGCCTATTTGCAGGTCAGCGCAGTGGAGCGTGGCTTGGAGTTCCTGCCGAGGTCTGCCGTCCAGTTCTTGCAGCAGGGGCAGCAGCCCGTAGAACAGCAGGTAGCTGGGTTAAAGGACGGAAAGGGCGTTGAGTTCAACGGTCATGTGCAGCCCGGCGCACAAGGCAAATCCCCCGACAAGGTACAGCCGAAAGACGTTACCCCCGCCGCCGAGAACCGGACACAGGTAGCAGTCAATTCCGAGGGCAAAACCAACGAAGCCACCAAACAGGGCAAAGAATCGTTGAAACAGGGTCAGGACAAGCCCACCGCCAAGCAGAAAGAGAAGCAGGATAAGAGCCTGAAAGCGGATAAACCCAAGAAGTCCAAAGGAATGAAATTATAAAGGTATGCAGCTAATCTATATTATAGCTATTCCGCTTGTCGTCCTGATTTTCTTCATAGTCCTTTCTTTAAAAACCGACTGGAAAGAAATAGACAAGCACAACCGCCAGTATTACGTGGGCGGCTACCATATTTATTATGACCGTAAAATTTTACGGGAAATCAAGTCTGTAACAAACCATAAAAAAGAAACAACATGATTGCATTGATAGCAGAAAAGCCCAGCGTGGCAAAGGACATCGCCCGCATCATCGGTGCGACCCAGCGTAATGACGGTTATCTTTCCGGCAACGGGTATATGGTGACATGGGCGTTCGGCCACTTAATCCAGCTTGCCATGCCGGAAGCCTATGGCGTGGCGAACTTCTGCAGGGAGAGCCTGCCCATACTGCCGCCCGATTTCCAGCTAATCCTCCGTCAGGTGAAAGCGGAGAAAGGCTACAAGGCAGACCCCGGTGTGCTGAAACAGTTGAAAGTGATAAAGGAAGTGTTCGACCAGTGCGACCGGATTATTGTCGCCACCGATGCCGGACGTGAGGGTGAGTTAATCTTCCGCTATATCTTCCATTACCTGAACTGCCGCAAGCCTTTCGTGCGCCTGTGGATAAGCAGCCTTACCGACAAGGCAATCCGGGAGGGGCTGGATAACTTGCAGCCGGGAGAGCGTTACGATAACCTCTACCTCTCTGCCAAGTCCCGCAGCGAAGCGGACTGGCTGATAGGGATAAACGCCACCCAAGCGTTGAGCGTAGCCGCCGGGCAGGGCGTGTTCTCGCTGGGCAGGGTGCAGACACCCACGCTCGTGATGATATGCAGCCGCTATTTGGAGAACAAGAATTTCGTACCCGCCAAGTTTTGGCAACTCAAAGCGGCGACCGCCAGCGGGGGAATAAGTTTCACCGCCCAATCGACCGCCAAGTGGGAACAGCAGCCCGAAGCCATAGCCGTCCTGCAACGGGTTAAGGATGCCGGACAACTTGCCGTTAAATCCGTTGAGAGGAAAGAAGCCTGCCAAGAACCGCCCCTTTTGTACGACCTTACCACGCTGCAAAAGGAAGCGAACACTAAGCTGAATTACTCGGCTGACAAGACGCTTTCCATAGCGCAAAGCCTGTATGAAAAGAAAGTGATGTCCTACCCGAGAACCGGAAGCCGCTATATATCGGAAGACGTTTTCGATGAAATGCCGGAGCGTGTCGCCCTGTTAGGGCAATACCCCCGCTTCGCCGGGTATGCCGCCGGGCTGGACGGCACACCCCTGAACCGCCGCAGCGTGAATGACGGCAAAGTGACCGACCACCATGCCTTAATCATTACCGAGAACCTGCCCGGCGAACTCTCCAAAGACGAGCGGGCGGTTTACGAGCTGGTAGCCGGGCGTATGCTGGAAGCCTTTTCGGGCAAGTGCGTGAAAGACGTTACCACCGCCATATTGTCGGCTGGAGATACCGACTTCACGGTGAAAGGGTCTGTGATGAAAGAAGCCGGGTGGCGTGCCGTGTTCGGCGAGCAGGAAACGGACGGGGACGAAGAAGCCACCAGCCTGCCGCCGCTTCAAGAGGGCGAAAGCCTGCCAATTTCCAACGTGGAACTGTTGGAGAAGCAGACCAAGCCGAAACCGCTGCACACGGAAAGCAGCCTGTTGGCGGCAATGGAGAACGCCGGAAAGGAACTGGAGGATGCCGAGCTGAAAGCCAGCCTGAAAGATGCCGGGATAGGCACGCCCGCCACCCGTGCGGCGATTATCGAAACGCTGTTCGCCCGCCAGTACATCGTGCGTGAGAAGAAGAACCTTGTGCCTACCGACAAGGGGCTTGCCGTTTACAAGATAGTCAGGGACAAGAAGATTGCCGATGTCGAAATGACGGGTATGTGGGAAACCGCCCTTTCCAAGATAGAAGCGGGCAGCATGGATGCCGACACGTTCCGAAAGGGTATCGAGGTGTACGCCGCCCAAATCACGGCAGAACTGCTATCGGTGCAGCTATCTGTCGCTACTGGTGAAACCTGTCCCTGCCCGAAATGCGGCAACGGGCGCATCCTGTTCTACCCGAAAGTGGCGAAGTGTTCCAACGTGGATTGCACGCTTACCATATTCCGCAACAAGTGCGACAAGCAGCTTTCCGACAAGCAGATTGTCGAACTGGTGACGAAACGCAAGACCGGGCTAATCAAGAGGTTCAAGGGCAAGAACGGCAAGGCTTTCGATGCTTCGCTTGTGCTGGACGAACAGTTCAATGTCGGTTTTTCATTTCCCGAAAAGAAAGCGAAACCGAAGAAATAGCCTATCTTTGCCGCTGAAATTTCATTGTGATAGGTTTTGCAACTTATAATAATTGAAATTTTAGTGGTTGCGCCCGGCGGGAACCGGGCGCATTTTTTATACGTTCCCGCCAAACAGGTAGGTCGAACAGACCACCCCGTTATCCAGCACCCTGCTTTCCGAAAGTTTCCACAGCGAGCCGGATGTTTCCCCGATAAAGCCGATGCCTTTGCCCGCCATAACCGGGACGGTGTAGATAGTCAGGCTGTCCAGCAATCCGACTTTAATCAATGAAGTAAGCAGCTTGCCGCCACCTACCACCAGTATGTCGGTTTCCTGTTTCAGTTCATAAATCCTTTGCAGCGGTTCTTCGGTCAGGAACTCCACACCGCAATCCGGTGTTACGTTGGTGTCGTAGTGCGACACCACAAAAGACCGTTTGCTTTTGTGCGGCCACCCGCCCCAGTGTTCAAAGATGTAGTTGTAGGTGTTCGCCCCCATAAGCAGGCAATCAGCATCCAAATAGTATTTGCCAACGATAGTTTTTACTTCATCGGGTAACCAATCCAGTTCCTTGTCTAAGGTGGCTGTATGTCCGTCAAGAGATACGGCGATATGCGCTTTAATTTGTTTCATCCTATCAGGTATTAAACAGTTGATAATCTTTTTTCAAACTGTCCGCTGCTACCTCAAAAAAAGAAGCGTGAACTTACACTGCTCCAAAGTAGAGGTACTGGCAATACCTTTGAAACGGGACAGGCAAGCCCACGCTATGACAAAGCATAGCATAGACATTGCGCTGAAATCTCGTTTCATTTTGAAAAGTGCCAGTTTTCTACTTTGAGATATTCGGCGAACGAATATGTTATTATAATGACGATATTACAGCCAAAACTGTTCAACCGCCGTTATTCTCTTATGTTACTTTTGCAAAAGTAGCGAAAATCACCGAAATAACCTTGCAAATAATAGAAATCCTGCCTTATTATCATAACAAGACAGGATTTAAAGAAGAAAATATATGATATTGATTATCACTCAATCCGTACGTTCACGGATTAACTTGTGTATGTCGCTTGCACGATAGAAATATTTTCCGTCTAACGTCAAGTAAGGCAGTATTCCTTTCTTCCGGTAACGTTGCAAGGTTTTGGTACTCACTTTCAGCATAAAGCACAAATCCTGATTATCAAGGAGTTTTTCGCCGTTCAGGTAATTGTGACCGCTTAACAGACGGTCTATCTTTTTGTCCTGCATATCGAGCCTATCCATGATACGCTCCATCCAAGCCACGAAGTTTTCTTTATCTATATACATAAGGCTACCGGATTAAATAAGACCTATCATAAAATAGCTTTGGTTCACCGGGTCTTTAATGATAATCTCCCGTTCACGCATAAAGCGGATATAACTCTTTGCGGTGCGTTCCTTGACATCCAAGACCTGCTGTAATTGTTCGCAAAGGTCTATATAGGTGATATGTGTCTGTCGCCCGAAAATGTCACGGGCAACGCCTACCAGTTCCCTTTCCTTGCGCTTCTCTTTTTCCTCACGGGGTTTCTCACCCTTGTAAACGTGCATCCCGGCTTTTTTGTCCCATGCAAAGAGCATCAGAGGAACGTCCAGCGGGCTTCCGTCCCTTACTTTCAGTGCTTTTACCACTGACTGGGTAGGTTCTTCGTCTTTCTCTATCGAAAGGATAGTAGCCGCCTTGCGCTGCAACTCGCTACCCAAATGTCCCCGCAGTTTCAAACCGTTCGGGACGAAGTGCAGCACACAAAGAATACAGGTGTTGTAGATGCCCGCCAACCGATAAAGTTCATCTATCACCGCCACGCTTTCCGCTTCATCGTTGGCACTCTTTACAAGGTCTGCGATGCCGTCAATGACGACCAACTGGATGCCGCCGTACTGGTAGTAGAACTTATCCATGCTCTGCACAATGGCGTTCAGGCGTTCCTTGCGTGACATACCGGTAAGACAAAACGCTTTCAGTTCATCGGGTTTGTCCGGCTGTTTGGCACGTGCCAGCAGGTTGCTTACATTCTTGAACAGTTGCACTTCCGATTGCTCGGTATCGTAAAGCAAGACCGCCTTGTGCCTGCCGTTGGCGGTTATCTGTATGCCCAGCGTATCTACTTCCGCACCAGCCGGGCAGATGCAGCCCGCCACGATTGCGGCTACATAATTGCTCTTTCCCGTTCCCTCGCCCCCGGTGATGCCGAACAGGTTGCCTTGTGTTCCTAACGGAACGTCACCCGCCGAAATAATCTCTTGCGCTTTGGCGGGCGGGTTGTTGAAATCTATCTCGCACGATTTAAGCATAATTAGTGTGTCGCTATACAGGTTGTCTAAAAATTCGATAAACAGTTTCAGGAAATCTTCACGGGTGTTCCCGGCTTTGAAGTAGTCGGATATGTCCTTTTCCTCTTTCGTTCCCGGAAGCGGGAGCAGCAGGCGTTTCACGCCAAATTCTTCCAATAGTTTTTCCTGCTTGCGTGAGCTTTCCCTGCCCGTCTTGTCCATGTCAAAGAGCAGGACGATGTGTTTGAAGCGGAATGTCAGCCTATAAACCAGCGTGGGTGGTATCGTCACCGTTTCGCTGTTGAAGCAGATAGCGTGAAAACCATGCGCCGCCAGTGAAAGTACGTCTTTCTCGCCACCCGTGATAAAGAGCGTATCGCCTTTGGCGGGCAGTTGTTCCAGTCCGAAACAGTAGTTTTCGCCGAAGCTGCCGCCGTAGAGGAAGCGGGGTGTGGAGAACGGACGGTACAGTTTGATGTGCTGCTTGCCCTTGTAGCCGTACATGGGTTCTGCCACCGATGAAGTGTAGGTGTACGGTTTCCCCTCTGCCGTTTCGCTGTTGTACTCCCGGAGCGAACAGACCTTGTAATGTTCCAGCAGTTCGGGCGTGATGCCGTACTGTTGCCAGTACACTAATTCGGCAAGCGGCAATTTCTGTTCCCGGAACTGGTAGGGCTTGACGGGCTTTTCGGGTGTTTCTTCGGGTTTGTCCGGCACTGCCCGGCAGACGGTTGCCGGGGGAATGGAAACCGGAGTGCCGGAAGCCAGCCCCAAGCCTAAATCCCGGTCGATGGTTTCCAGTATTTCCACGAAGTCAGCCGCCCGGTTGCAGTCCAGCCCCTTTAACTGCCCCACGAGGAAGAAACAGTCGCCGCTGTAACTGTCATTACCGAAGTCTTTCATCTTGTACATACCGCTATGGCGGTCAAAGTAGATATTGCAGGATGCTTTCTTATCCTGATAAAGAGGATTAAAAAAGTGCCTGCCAATACGCCAGTCACCGGGTAAGTAATGTTTGAAAACAAGCAGACCGTTATTTGTTCTGCTTAGAATTTCTTCTTTCCTTAACATATTTCTGATGATTGGTTATCAGTTCATTTATACACTCCTTATCACGCTTAATCAGGCGTTCTTCCAACATTCGCTTTACTTCCTTAATCTTGTAAAAGTAATGCCCCTTGATGTCGGAGTAAGAAATCATTCCTGCCGCCCGTAGGCGTTGTAAAGTACGGTCACTGATTTTCAGGAACGTGCAGACTTCGTAACTATCCACCCAAATTTCATCTTCATCAGTCTTGTTTTCGTCCAAGTGATTGAAAATGTAGTCTGCTATGGCGGTAATCTTGTTGTCAAGTTCCTTATAGGCTTTTGACTCAAATGTTATAATCTCCATATTGCTAACTTATTGATTTGCCGCAAAGTTCGGGAGAAGAAATAACCTAAAAGTCATGGTTATATCTATCATGGTATTACTTTTCTTCAAGCTATTTTTAGGGGAATATTGGCGTAAAAGTTCCCCAAAATGTCATTTTTCAAAGTAGATTTCACCATAAAAAGAAAGTACCATGTTGGGGAGAACATGGTACTTCTTACATACTGGAATACTGGAGATTATTTCATATCATCCTCATTCATCCGCTTAACAAGATTATCTATCAGATGATGAAGATATGCCGTCCGGTCTTTTCTCTCTTTCATGGCTATATATGAAGCGTAATAATCCCCTAAATCAATGTGGAATATCGTGCTAAGGAAATTCATCATTTCTTTTATCTCCACGTTGCCATTGTTTATGTCGCCTGAAGATACAAGAGAATATCCCAGTTCGATAAGATATGACTTTTTGCCTGTGAAGCGGAACGGGTATTTGAAACATCTTTGTAGATTATCTTCTATCTGATTATTCGTTACCAGTTTCACCAATCGCTTATTCAGATAAATGCGCAGCATTTCATTGGCGATAATCTTTGCCACTTTATAGTCATATCCAGTTGAGAAATTAGGGTCTTTGTCAAACTGTGCGCTATCGGTACATAACCGCAAATCTGCCTTTCCACGAACAAAATAATATTCATCATACACAGTGGAGTGTGAACGGTAGTATTGATAAAAGTCCAAATTGCGATTGAAGAAATAGGTTAGATTATCCAGTTCCCGATTGATATAATTTCTAATTACTTCATCGCTACCATTAGGACATTGTGTTTCAATCTTATATATTTTATAGAAGAATAGCAACCGACCAAGTAATTCCGGTTTCTGTGTCTTGAAAAATAAGATTTCATCCTCTTTGGTTGGAAATATATAGGTTTGTATTTTAGTTCTCAAATCATCAAGAACTGTTTGCAGTTTATGTACCATTGAAAGAGAGGTTTCGATAATATCATAGCCGTAGAGGTCGATTTCTGAAATATCAACCTCTACTTGCTCTAATATCTTATCTACTACCTTTTTCATCGTATAAGTAGCTTATTTCATTATGCTATTATTCGATTTTACTTCTTTTTCATTCAGTCACTGTTCTTTTGATATATAAGGAGGATAATCATCTTTAGACAACCTTTTTTCCAATGTGTCAGGGGATATATCCCAAAGCGTTGGCAAATATTCAAATACGACTTTCCCGTTATCAAGATAAAAACGAACTTTAGAATTGAAAGCGACAGGTTTATATTTATCTTCTCCTATGGGATTATCTCTATATAACAACTGATTTTCTTGCCATTTTAGCTCTATCCCGTCAAAAGTCACATCAAATATTCCACAAACTACGGCTTCCATTGTGGAATCTTGAACTGTTGTTGAAACACAGCGCATATAACCTGTGATTTGCTTTGTGCTTTTTCGCATTGCCAATTCATAACAAAACACACTCGTTCCTGTATAATCTTTGGCTATGGTGGTTCTTGCTCCTTTATCATCCAAATTGTAAACCAATTCTTGGGTAATAGTTGTCATGTCGAACTTGAAACCGTTTCCCGTTGTCACTAAATTTGAGAATGTCATTTTGTCGTTATATGCGCCTTCTAAATTTCCGTTCTCTAATTTATAGACTGCACCAGTAAGCAATGTTTTACCAATGATGTTCTCTTTTAAAAATTGAATTATTTCGTCTTTCATTTTATCTTTTGTTTTACTTCAATAGGTAAATAGATTTCCGTTACCAATTCTTCCATGCTTGCTTTATCGGGAGTATTGGTATATATTTCAAAAGTCATTTGTTCTCTTAAACTATACTTGCTATTAGGTAACCAATCAAGGTAAATATCCCGATAAATTCTATTTAATTCATGGTATCTTCCTTTTATATTGAATACCGAATATAGACCTGTTTGTATGTTTAGAACACTGAAACCTTTAGGAATTTCCATTGAATAGGGAACAGTTATACCAATCAAAAATCGGCATTTATCTATTTCCGTAATATCAAGGCTATCCAAACTGATACTAACGTATTTGAAGCCTTTATCTGTCAGATTGTATTTCTTGGCAAATTCCATTATTTGCTTCCATAAAGTAGAATATGCTTGCTTATTTCTATGTGTTCGCTCAAATTTCAAATATGCAACTTTAATTTCTTTAATCCTCTTTATTGAATACTCCAGTTGTTTTATAATCTTGTTTTCATAAGCAACATTTGAATATGCTTTTCTGAAAGCAGGAATAGACATCTGAAAATGCTTCTTAAATGCCCTTGATAAAGTATGTTTGTTTTGAAAATTTATCTGTTCAAGTAGTTCCGATACCCTTGTATTCGTTGAAATAAGTTTGAAAGCAATATATTCTAACCTTAACCGCTGAATATAATCACCGACATTCTCTCCAACAACATCTTTGAATACTCTCCGGAAGTGATACATAGACATACAAGCTACATGAGATAAATTGTCACAATTTAAGTCCTCAAATAAATGCCTGTTAATATATTCTTGAACATTCATTATAAGGTCATAGTGTATATGGGCAGTGTTTATCTTTTGCTTCCACCGCTTTAGATTGGGTAACCTGTCGGATAACACATTTCTCAATTCCTCGCTTTTGTAATTCGTACCAGCAATTTGATTATAAGAATCGGGGAAAAGTCCCCAAAGGTAAATGAGGTATTCCATTGAGAAATTAAAAAGATATTTGCCGGAGTTCAAGCAACAAGAACAAAATTCCTGATTGAGTGTACCATCAGAATTTGTTCCATATTCTGTAATATCCTCAATATCTAATGGCATACCACAACTTTGGCAATATTTGGTTTCTATGTCTGTTTCCATTGCTGTTTCTATTATTGAGAGCAAAGTTACTCAATCTGTTACGAAATCAGTTACCATAAATAGTCATTTTTGAAATAAGCTGCAAAATCGTAACCTGTGTATATCATTTATAGCAAACTTACTTATACTGCAAATTGTCAATTGCTCTCTGAACCCCGTCTAAAAATCGGGAAGCGTGCGCCCCGTCCATTTGCGTGTGGTGGAACTGGAAAGAAACGGTAAGCGTCGTTTTCAGCAGGCGGCGTTTGTATTTGCCCCAAATAAGAAACGGATTATTAAAAATGCCGCTATACATCCCGACAACCCCGTCTATTTCATATTGTGCCAATGCGGAAGTTCCGATAACCATGCTTTCCGTCAAGTCGTGATTGACGCAACTTTCAGCCACTTGTTTGGTAAGTCGCAGATAGTGTCGATTAAACAAAGATAAATCATCGCAGAAAGGAATATCACACGAACTTACCTCGCCCTCTCTGTTGGCGACAATGGTGTTTACTGCAATGGTATCGTACTGCATCAGTTTACCGCCAACGGGCAGCAGATAAAATTCTTTCACGTTTCTTGCGGCTTTGCCGATACACCAGCACATCAACATATTAAACTTCATGCCCGATTTCCGGCTGATTTTCACAAGGCGTGACACATTGAGTGTCTTAAAGAACGTCACCATTGGCATAGGTGCGTTCATCCACATTTCAAAGGCGTATGCCCGGCTGGTTTCTTGGGGATTTACTTCTTTCATACTTAATGCTATTTTCATTTAATGAATCAGACGGCAAAAGTAGGAGAAGCGTTTGAACCCGGATAGAACAAACGGGACATTTACACGGGATTGGTGAACAAATCGGAATAAGGATTTGATACTTTCAGTAAAGATATGGGCGTATATCCGCAGAACTTCTTGAACTCCCGGATAAAGTGTGACTGGTCAGCATAACCGCTGGCGTATGCTATTTGTGCCTGATTGATTTCTTTGCCCGCTTGATGCTGCATCTGCGCCAAAGCCTTTTGGAAGCGGACGATACGGGTATATTCTTTGGGATTGATGCCTACAAAGGAATGAAACAACCGCTCGAACTGCTTTTTGCTCAGGCAGGCAATGGAAGATAATTCGTTTACAGAGATTTGCGGAGTGATATATATTCGCTGTATGGCGGCATCTATTCTTTTAATTCTGTATGTGGTATCAGCTAAATTATCGGCAATTTGTGACAACAGCCATTTTTCTATATAGCTTATGCAAATAGAATTATTCTCACAGTCAAATATTCGTGTAGCCAGTTCATTCAAACTTTTGTTTTCAAGGCTGTAACCGGACACTTCTTGATTATAAAAGAGTGAAGTCGGTATGTTCATAAACATACTCATAGCGTGAGGGTGGAATACAACCACTATCATTTCTGTATTGCCGTCTGCATACAAATGGGATGAAAAATTAACTTGTCCGCTGATGGTAAGTTTGTCTTGTGCAGCATTCAATTCGGGAATATATAGTGGTGCTTGCTTATGGAAGATGATTTGAGGGCAACCGATAGGATAAGTAAAGGCATCCAGCGGTCGATTGCTCTTGAATACCCAATAATACCTGACGTAAGGTTGCAGTAACTTACAAGGTTTGTAAAACTTGAACTCATCTTGAATCATTTTACAAATCTTTATCACTAATTGAGTCTAATATATTTTTCATGCGCTTGCTCACATTTTCCAATATATCAGTGTATTTATTGTAATTTCCATGTATATTATTGACTTGTCGACATATCTTTTTCTTGTTTTTTATCCAGACCTTATTTAATAGGTCTATATATATTTGATACTCGTTTTCCGGATGTAAATATTGAACTTCTTCCATTAGATAGGAACATCTATTACTATTTATAGGATGGTTATTAGGAGTCGGAATCAAATTTGCCTCTTCTAACCAAGAATAAATAAGAAAAAAGAAAATAGGTGCAAAAAGTAATAACATCTGATTTTTATCTGTTAGGTAAATATGATACAATACGTGTACTGCAAAAATATCAGCCACAATTTCTTCATCATTTTTCATTTTATTTCTAATATTAGGAGAAGGTTTTTTGCTGAAAGGCCATACGAGTTCTTCTATACTATCAATATAAGCATGTCCCATTTCATGAAGAATTATAAATATTTCAATTCCTGATAACAGAGACTCGTCTTCAGGGATTAGATTAAAAAAGCTAAATGCTTTTGCATGATTATTAGTAAGTAGTCCAATTGTCGTTCTTCTAAATTGTCGATGCATTCTCCATCTAATTATATTCCATAAATTGGAATTAGTTTGTTGCTCTATTATAAAAGGCTGCAAACATCTGCAAAAGACATGCGCAAAATAACAAGTTCCCGATGTAATAGAAATTCGTTTATCCATACCAAACCATGATGCATAGTCTGCATTTACAATACTCCATCCTGAAACATCATTAATTCCATCTATTGGAATGATAATTTTCAAGCTATCCAATGTTTTGCAAATAATGTTATATTCTTCATCTAATATTGTTTGATAATGAGGTAAAGGTAATATCTTTTTAAAATAGTAATATAAACAAATTTCGGTGTTAAGTTTTATTATCCAGCGAAAGAATGAATTGTTAGGAAAATGCTTTACTAAAAACAATATAACTCTATTGTGACGATAAAATAGAAACTTAAAATCCTTAATGATATTTTTTTTCAAACTTGGTTGTTGAGTTATTGCTGTAGATATTCTATTAGTAATAATATGTAATTTATTCATAAGGCTTTTCTCTTTAATTATGATATATTTGGATACAAATTTAAGATAATAATATCAAGACTAGAATATTTTGAGCATTTTTAGTGCAAGGTGCAAGTATATATCTATATATAGCTTGCACCTTGCACTAACCGCAGAATATTTATTTTCAATGATTTGCATTTATCAAAAGAAAGCCGTATCTTTGAACCGTAGTTTTAGGCAGACAACGAACAGCCAAAAGGTGACAGAAAAGCGTTATTCTTGTAACCTAAGTTGTACCCCCTAAGGCTTTGACATGATGATAAGAAATTGAATTTCAAGGATATTGGGGAGTCGGTTCATAACCCTGTCTCTCCGCTGAACTAACCGGACAATACCGGACAGTAAGCAGACAAGTCCCACAAATTCAATGATTTGTGGGACTTTTTTATCCCCTTGTGTCTGCCTTAAAGTACACCTTTTCGTGGCTCATTAGGAATATCAGATAACACACTCGTATCTTTTCCCTTGCCTTGATTTTTAGTTTGTTTTTGCAGGGGTGCAGGTTTATATTGGCATAAAGGTCCGATATGGTAATGGCTTCGAACTGTTCTCCGACACAGGTTTCATGAATGGACGAAAGAGACTTCATGTCAAAATATTCATGCTGTCCCTCCGGTGTATTCTGTATTTCTCCTGCCATATACGCTTGGTTTATGGGTTCTTATCTTTATCAAGAAAGGAAGTCAGTTCTTCCTCTACTTCTTCTATACTTGGCAGAACTGATTTTAAATTCTCAGGTATAACCTTGCTCAGTTGGTAATCGCTGATACCTATCGGCTGGTCGTAGCCTGTCAATGCGTATTGCGCTACAACTTCGTCTTTTCCTTTGCACAGCAACAACCCGATAGTCTTGTTGTCATTCTCTCCCCTCAGTTTGTCATCCACCACATTGATGTAGAAGTTCAGTTGTCCTGCATACTCCGGTTTGAATGGAGTAGCCTTTAATTCTACTACAATGTATGCGTGTAAGGGAATGGAATACAAAATCAAGTCTGCATAGAAATCGCTGTTACCAATTTGAAAATGCTTCTGTCGAGCAACGAAAGCAAAGCCATTGCCCATTTCCAGCAAGTAACGGGTGACGTGCTTAACCAGTTGTTCTTCTATGTCCCTTTCGTCTGCCTTTTCCTTAGTTCCAGTCAAGTCAAAGATGTACGGGTCTTTCAACAGGTAATTGGCAAGGTCGCTTTGGGGTGCCGGAAGCGTGGCAGTAAAGTTATTTACTTTGTTGTTATTAATTTGTCTGGTATACAGATTGGTTTCAATTTGTATTTTAAGAACATTGCTGCTCCAGCCCATTTCTACCGATTGCTTCATGTACCAATATTTTACACCTAATGGAAGCGAATTATTGAGCATGATTACATGACTTGCCCAATTTATTCTGGCAACAGGGGATGCCAAAAATAATTTTTCTATATCCTCAATCGTTATCCGGTAAATGGCAGATACAGTTTTGGCAACATTCTGAATTTGCGCAAGAGGTTCTTGCGTAAATTCTAACAACTGACTATCAGTGGATTGTATTTGCGCAGTAAGTTCTTGCGTAAATTGTCCGTTGTTTAGTTTCAAGACTTCATCTGTGACATTCTGTATGCTTGGAACAGATAGCCTTACATCCGTATCAATGAAACTTCGTAGCACGTTCAGCGGATATGACCGTGCGAATTGGCACATATAAGTAAGGTTACGTTCCGAATAGCCTTTCTTTTCAGGATAATTGAATCGGATAGCCTTTGCTAGTTGCTTGATGATTTTGCTTCCCCAGCCTTGTAAGTTCTGATGATACAGGATATAGTTGCCTATTTTCCAGTAATGGAACAGCATTTGCGCATTGGCTGCGGTAATCAGCCTGACTTGCGCCTGTTCTATTTCCGAACCGACAGCATGAACAAATGCGTCAAAGTCCGTTCTTTCTATATGATGTTCTTTGTTGTTTTCCATGTTTCGATGTCTATTGTTGTTGCAAATATAATTCAAATAGCGGATAATCTATGAAACTGATTGATACTTTTATAGTTGGTTGAACTTGTTCATGGCATTTGCCTTAATGTCATCCGCTATGTCAATATAAGGTTTTATAGCTTTATAGTCGCTGTGTCCAGTCCATTTCATAACCACCGGTGCCGGAATTCCGAGTGCCAACGCATTACAGATGAAAGTCTTTCTTCCGGCATGGGTGCTTAACAATGCGTATCGTTCATCTTCTGATTGCTGATGACGGGCAATGTCATGTGGTTCTCGAAATGAACATCCTTGTATTTTTCAAGAATGGCTTTGCTGTGGTCGTTCAGTTCGATTATCAGGTTGTCCACAGTCTTGACTGTGGTGACTTCAATGTGGTCGGGTTTAATATCACTTCTTTTCAAGTTACGGACATCCGAATATCGTAACAAAATTAAAATAGTGAAGGAATTAACTTTTTTTATAGCAATAATAGGATAGAAAAAGAGCGAGTCTCAGTCTTTTCTTTTTAGAATGGAAATACACTATTAAAATTAGATATACAATGAAAGTGATTAAATGGATGTTAGCCTTAGGTATATTGTTACCGACGTATGCCTTTTCACAATCCGGAATCGAGCAAATTAAAATCGATGGATTTATTGGAGAACGAATCAATACCTGTATCGAAAAGCGGGTAAAGGCACAGAACGTATCAGAATTGATACATCCTTTCCGGCAGATGACAGAAGGCGGATGGTGGCAATCAGAATTTTTCGGCAAGTGGATGCTTGGAGCTATTGCTTCCTACCGATACACTGCCGATCCGGAATTATTTAGGATAATTAAAGATGCTGCATCGGATTTTATGGAAACACAGCAACCGGATGGTTACATCGGTAACTATAAACAGGAAGACAGATTGACCAATTGGGATATTTGGGGACGTAAGTATTCATCTCTTGCTTTGTTAGCATATTATCGACTGACCAAAGATGAGAAAGCATTAAAAGCAGTGGAACGGCTGATCGACCATTTGATAAAAGAACTGGAAGAAAGGAATGTCAATATTGCAGCAAGCGGATTTTATTACGGCATGGCAAGTTGTTCCATATTAGAGCCTGTCGTCTATTTATATAAGGAAACAGATAATCAGAGATACCTGGATTTTGCAAAGACTATTATTGAGGGCATTGAGCAGGCAGGAAGTTCGCGGCTAATCACCAAGGCACTTCAAGATATTCCCGTATCTCACCGTTCGGCGTTCCCTAATCAATGGTGGTCCTTTGAAAACGGACAAAAAGCCTATGAAATGATGTCATGTTATGAAGGACTGGTAGAATTAGGAAAGGTGCTGAACGAACCGCTTTATTTGGAAGCAGCTAAAAAAACAGTTGACAATATCCTTCGGGAAGAGATAAACATTGCAGGCTCCGGTGCAGCTTTTGAATGTTGGTATGAAGGAAAAAAGAAACAGACAATACCTGCTTATCACACAATGGAGACTTGTGTTACTTTTACTTGGATGCAACTTTGTGCACGTTTGTGGCGGGAAACTGCCAATCCGATGTATATGGACGAGTTCGAACGCACGATGTATAATGCATTAATGGCGTCCATGAAGAGAGATGGTTCGCAGATTTCGAAATATAGTCCGTTAGAAGGACGGAGGCAACCGGGTGAAGAACAGTGCGGAATGCATATAAATTGTTGCAATGCTAACGGGCCGAGAGGATTTGCGTTGATTCCGGACATTGCCTACCAAGTAAAAGACGATCAAATATATGTGAATTTATATTTGAATTCGGATGCTGTTGTCGCTTTAAACAAAAACAAGATAGCACTCAATATGCAAACCCAATATCCTTTGGATGGGAAAATCGAGTTGACAATCAATCCTCAAAAAGAAACGACCTTTGGATTTGAAATCCGTATTCCTTCGTGGGCAGGCAGAAATTTCCGTATTTTGGTGAATGGTGAGCAGCAGAGATATTTCCATAAAGGCAGCTATCTTTCACTTTATCGAAAATGGATGAAAGGCGACCGGATTACCATTGACTTTGATTTGGAACCCCGTGTAGTACATCATGAACATTCGCAGGCTGTGACGCACGGACCGCTTGTATTTGCCAGAGACAGTCGTTTTAATGACGGTGATGTGGATGAATGTGCCGTTATTCAGTGTGACCGGGAAGGACTTGTCCAAGCAACACTCAAAAACACCTTTGAAAGCTCATTCGCATGGATAACAATGGAAGTTCCCATGATTTTGGGCACTGACTTGGAGAATCCGGAAAATAAGGCTGTCCGGATGATTCGTTTTTGCGATTTTGCTTCATCCGGCAATGACTGGGCAACTACAGGACGTTATCGGGTATGGATTCCTGAGACGCTACATGCTATGTCGGAACCTTACCATCAGTATTCTATACGGGAAAAAACTGAAAAGACAAGTGGGAATCCCGTTTTCCAAGGCTGGTATGCCGATCCCGAAGGAGCTGTGTTTGATAATAAATACTGGATTTATCCAACCTCTTCGCTTCCATTCAAAGAGCAATTATATATGGATGCTTTTTCATCTGAAGACCTTGTCAGTTGGGAAAAGCATCTTAAAGTCCTTTCTGTCGAAAATATTAGTTGGCTAAAAAACGCGTTATGGGCACCTGCCGTCATCGAGGCAAACGGCAAGTACTATTTCTATTTTGGAGCAAACAACATACAAAGTAATGAAGAGATCGGTGGGATTGGTGTTGCAGTTGCTGATACTCCGGCAGGACCATTCAAAGATGTATTAGGCAAGCCGCTGATTGATAAAATAGTCAATGGCGCCCAACCGATTGACCAGTTTGTCTTTAAAGACGATGACGGGCAATATTATATGTATTATGGTGGCTGGGGACATTGTAATATGGTGAAAATGGGAGCTGACCTAATTAGTATAGTGCCTTTCGAAGATGGCAGTATGTACAAGGAAGTGACTCCTGAAAATTATGTAGAAGGACCGTTTATGCTGAAACGAAATGGAAAATATTACTTCATGTGGTCGGAAGGCGATTGGACCGGTCCCGATTATTGTGTAGCATATGCCATTGCGGATTCACCGTTTGGTCCTTTTAAAAGAATGGGACAAATATTGAAACAGGATAAAAACATAGCTACAGGTGCCGGACATCACTCGGTTATCAAAGGACCGGGTAAAGATGAATGGTATATTGTCTACCACCGTCGTCCTTTGGAAGATACCGATGGAAATCATCGGGTGACTTGCATTGACCGGATGTATTTCAGTCAGGACGGAAGCATTCTGCCCGTTAAGATGACTGACACTGGCGTAAAAGCCGCTTCATTAAGATAATCTTGGTCTTTTAAATAAAAATCATAATGAAAATAAAACAACTGATAATATACGTTTTAATAGGTTCTTGCCTTTTCTCCTGTGCTGTTCCGAAGAACAACGAAGAGGCTGAAATGCAACTTTTTGTCGCTGATTTGATGAACCGGATGACTTTACGTGAAAAGCTTGGGCAACTGAACTTGCCGTCAGGTGGTGATTTGGTGACGGGAACCGTCAAAAATGGCGAACTGAGCGAGATGATACGAAAACAGGAGATTGGTGGTTTCTTTAACGTAAAGGGAATCAAGAAAATCTGCGAACTCCAACGCATTGCAGTAGAAGAAAGCCGTTTGAAAATTCCCTTGCTGGTCGGAGCGGATGTGGTTCACGGTTATGAGACAATCTTTCCGATACCATTGGCACTTTCTTGTAGTTGGGACACATTGGCAATTGAGCGTATGGCACGTATTTCTGCAGTAGAAGCTAGTGCCAATGGTATTTGCTGGACATTCAGTCCAATGGTTGATATCTGCCGCGATGCGCGTTGGGGGCGCATAGCAGAGGGGAATGGAGAAGACCCGTATTTAGGTTCTCTTTTTGCAAAAGCATATATACGGGGCTATCAAGGGGAAAACATGAAAAAAGAAGATGAAATTCTGTCTTGTGTGAAACACTTTGCCTTGTATGGCGCTTCTGAATCGGGACGTGATTATAATACGGTTGACATGAGCCGCTTGCGTATGTATAATGAATATCTTCCTCCCTATCGGGCGGCGGTGGAAGCCGGGGTTGGCAGTGTGATGAGTTCTTTCAATATTGTGGATGGTATCCCTGCTACGGCCAATAAATGGTTGTTGACGACTCTTCTTCGAAATGAATGGGGCTTCCGCGGATTGCTTGTTACTGATTATAACTCGATTGCGGAAATGTCATACCATGGTATAGCGCCTTTGAAAGAATCTGCAGTTCGCGCCTTGCAGGCGGGAACTGATATGGATATGGTGTCCTGTGGCTTCTTAAATACTTTGGAAGGATCGTTGGAAGAAGGAAAAGTGACAGAAGAACAAATAAATACCGCTTGTCGCCGTGTACTGGAAGCAAAATATAAATTAGGACTATTTGAAAACCCATACAAATATTGCGATACGTTACGTGCGCAACAGGATACATATACGGCACGGCACCGTGTTGAAGCACGTAAAATCGCGACAGAAACATTTGTTCTATTGAAAAACGATGAGAAGCTTCTTCCTCTTCGCTGTAAAGGAAAAATAGCTTTGATTGGTCCTATGGCAGATGCGCGTAATAATATGTGCGGAATGTGGAGCATGACATGTACACCTTCCGGACATCGTACTTTATTGGAAAGTTTACGTTTGGCAGTCGGTAATGAAGCCGAAATCTTGTATGCTAAGGGAAGCAATATTTATTATGATGCGGCACTCGAAAAGGGAGCTGTAGGTATTCGTCCGTTGGTCCGTGGTGACAATGGACGACTGTTGGACGAAGCTTTGCAGACAGCCGCCCGTGCCGACGTGATTGTTGCCGCTTTAGGTGAATGTGCGGAAATGAGCGGCGAATCGGCTTCCCGTACAAAACTTGAAATTCCTGAAGCGCAACAAGACTTGCTAAAAGCTTTAGTAAAAACGGGGAAACCGATAGTTTTACTGCTGTTTACAGGTCGTCCTTTGGTATTGAACTGGGAAGATACACACATCCCGTCTATTCTGAATGTATGGTTTGGCGGAAGCGAAACGGGAGATGCTGTAGCTGATGTTTTATTCGGTAAGGTAAATCCAAGCGGTAAGTTGACAACTACTTTTCCTCGGTCAGTAGGACAACTGCCTTTATTTTATAATCACTTGAATACGGGGCGTCCGGATCCCGACAGTTGTATATTCGACCGCTATTCTGGTAATTATATAGATGAGAGCAACGAACCGCTTTATCCTTTCGGGTATGGGCTGAGCTATACAAACTTTGTATATGGCAAGTTGCGGTTAAGTTCGAATATTTTATTTAAGAGCGGCGAATTGACAGCATCCGTCACAGTCACTAATACCGGCGATTATGACGGTTATGAAACAGTACAACTTTACTTGCGCGACATATATGCTGACATATCACGACCGATAAAAGAATTGAAAAATTATCGACGCATATTCCTCCAAAAAGGAGAAAGTCAGGAAATAACTTTCACCATTACAGAAAACGATCTGAAATATTACAATTCCGAGTTGCAATATGTTTATGACCCCGGAGAATTTGAAATAATGGTAGGAACGAATAGCCGGGATGTACAACAGGAACGTTTTATAGCCGAATGACCCAAGGATATATTTCGTTGATACAAGCAGAGACTGTCTCTATTGAAGATTCAGTCTCTTTTCTTGCTAAATAAGCGTAAAAGTTTGGATATACCGACAATTTTAATGAATTTTGTATTTTTCAACTATTAGTATTAGATTGCCGACAAGTGATGGAACACTCAGAAAAAGACATAGACACATTGTATAAAGATAATGTGGATGCTCTATATCTATACGCTCGAAACTTGGGATACGACAAGCAGTTGGCAATTGATGCCATTCACGATGTTTTTTGTAAAATATTTGCGTCGAATAAACAACTGAGAGACATAAGTAATATCAAATCATATTTGTTCAAAGCTCTGAGAAACCGTCTGTTGGATATGAGCAAATCACATCATGAATTTGTGGATATTGACACGGTAACTGCAAATGACATGCATTTTGCACTGGAGGTAACCATTGAAGACAAACTTATTAATGCAGAAGAGCAAACAAAGCTTGAGAAAAGAATCAACCGGATGCTAAGTATTCTAACAGACAGGGAGAGAGAACTTATTTATCTACGTTTCATGCAGGGATGTGAATATGAGGAAATAGCAGAAAATCTGCAGATAACTCTTCCTGCTTGCTACAACTTCATGTCTAAGGTGATGAACAAACTGAGAAAACAAGATCCTGCCGCTTTTGCATTATTCATGATATTTATGAACCAAAATATTAATAAAGGTTAATATCGTTCTTGTTTCCCATCCAAGCAGATGAGAAAAAAATAGGAACATCGTCTTTTTAGTAAAGCCCATAATTTTACTAAAGACGATGGAAAAAGAAAAAAAGATTTTAACTTATGTTGATTTTTTAGATGACCCCGATTTTATTGTTTGGAAACTGACGGAAGATACATCACTTAAACAATATTGGGAAGAATATATAGAGAACAATCCCGAATTGTACCCTGAATTTCAAAAAGCTATCCGTATTCTCGGTAGTATGAAAGCTAAAGGTGACAAGCTGGAGAAAGCTGAATGTGACCAACTTCTTGCATCTATTCAACATTCCGTTCGTGATATATTATATAGAAAAAGGTTACGTGTTCTACGAATATGTTCTGCAGCAGCTTGCCTGTTATTAATTGCTGGATTCTCTCTATTTTATGAAATCATCCGCTCTCAGGTAGATTTACAAAACGACAGTCTAATTGTAGGTCGTCAGGAAACGTGTAAGGATGTTGTGCTGCATACAAGTGAAGGAACTTCTTCTTTCAAGAACAATCTGAATATTTTAGTAAATCCACAAGGCAATTTGATTATTAATGATGAGAAAGAACAATGCTTGAAACTGGCAAATACAAGTAAACAACCGAACAAATTAATCGTCCCCTATGGAAAACGCTCATATGTGACACTCTCTGACGGAACAAAAATATGGGTTAATTCAGGAACAGAACTTGAATTTCCGGTAAAGTTCAAAGGTGACAGCAGAGAAATAAACGTGAACGGTGAGATTTACATTGAAGTGGCAAAAGATCTGCATAAGCCGTTTATTGTGCATTCTTCTAACATGGATGTTAGGGTGTATGGCACCAAATTTAATATTTCTACCTATCCCGACATTCCGCAATCGGTTGTACTGGCAGAGGGGAGCGTAGGAGCCACTTTCGGCAACCATCGGGAAATTCGTATGATTCCTGGGGAAAGGCTGATGTATAAAGATAATGAGATTCGAAAAGAACAAGTGGATGTATCTTGCTATATCAGTTGGAAGGATGGGTATTTTTTGTTTAAAGACATGCCGATGCTTGATATTCTGAAACAGGTTGAACGATATTACAACATAACATTTGACATTGAAAATGCTGATAAGTTACGGGAGACGATGTGTACCGGCAAGATATACCTCTCACAGGATGTAAACAATGTCATGTACACAATCTCTATTCTTTCGTCCATGCACTATCGACAAGAAGACAACAAGATATATCTAGATATGAAATAAATCAATTAAAATGTTAACCCTCAATCAGAAAAACAATGCCTATGGAATAGTGAATTTAAAAATCCACTGAAAGTGGAGCAATCAACAAATATTAATTATTAGAAATTAAAACTGTAGTATCATGCTATTGGCTAAAACTACAATAAACAACAAAAAATTATGAATAAACACTTATTAATGGTATGTGCCATATCAGGAATGTTCGTTTTTCATTCATGTAAAGATGATGAGCCTTCAATGGGTATTCCAAGTATAGAAATCGAAGGAGAAGTGTCCGATGCGTGTTTTGGCGACAGTCTATCGTTTACTTTTACTGCTACAGACAGTGAAGTAGCTTTATCTTCATTCAGGGCACAACTTTTATATGGAGAAGAGCAAGTTTCGGAAACAATGATTCCCGTTGTTGCTCATGGCAGTTATTCGGGAAAAATCTATGTACCTTTTGAAGCAAATATGACTGATAGAAAGGCAACATTGAAATATGTTCTTAGAAACGTTCAGCAAGTCACTACTGAGGTGAAACGTGAAATCAATTTGACACATAGAGATTTTCCTTATCTAACCTTGGTGCAAGAAAATGGACGGGAATATAAGATGGAAAAGACTGCAACCAATTATTATGAAATCAGCGAGGAATTTCCGTTGAAAATGAATGCTTACATCAAAACACCGAAAGTAGGAACAAACGGAAATGTTCTGAATTTCGGTTGGAGAGGCGAAACTGTAGGGTTGATAGAGGAATATGAGGAAATCAGTTATATACCGATTTCTAACGGAACTGCCGGAAAATATACCGTTTCATTTGATACCTATTCATGGGCAATCGCTCCCCAACAAGCAGGACCGCAGATTAACGGAGAAGATATGGAAGCTATGCCGGACGGTACACTTGGCATTGTGTTGGATTTGACACAAGGTCAGTATCTGTCGACTAAGGGACTTTCTGACGAGGAATACTGGATAGATCCGGATTTCTTCAGAAGACTTCCTGACGGTTTGCTGGAATTTTTGCCTGTCGGCGGACGTTATCAGCTTATTGCAGACGAAACAAATAAATATTTCGGTGTGAAAGCATTGGACGGTGATTCTCCTGCAGCCTTACATGAAAATGGTACGGGAGCAATTTGGGTGATTGGTACTGGAATCGGAAAACCATCCTTTGAAAATGCTTCCGGAACAGACTGGAGTTTGGATGCAAAAGCGTTGTGCATGTCTCAAATCGAAACAAATAAGTTCCAGTTGTCTACAACTGCCGGAATTACATTGAATACTCAAGGCGTTTCTTTCCGGTTCTTCAAACTGTGGGATATGGAAGGCGTGTATAAGCAGATTTCTGTGGATGGTGACCTTATCGAAATGAATGAAGACGGAATTGTGACACTGAAAGAGGGGCAGACCTTCGAAGAAGGAAGTACTTATAAATTCATTGTTGATGTGACAGCGGGAATTGACAATGCCTTGTTGACTATAGAAAAAGATGGCGAAGTAACACCTCGGGTTCCCGTTTTTGATGGTGTGGAGATGGTAGAAAATACAGACGGTTTTTATCAAGTGGAGAAGATACTTACACAAAATCAAACTATTAAGGTGGCAGGTATCAGTGATGTGCAAGACTATTATATTGATCCTGATTTCTTTGAAAAGATAGATGACAATACCTTTAAGTTTTTGGCGGTTGATGGAGAATACAGGATTACGGCTGCTCAATATAATTTCCAAAAGGAAGATCGGAAAATGAAGTATTTTAGAGTAGAAGCTTTGAAAGACGGGCAGTATGCTACATTGCCGGATGATGGTATAGGTGGAACGATATGGATTGTAGGATATGGAGTAGGAAAACCAATCTACGAAAATGTAGCAGGATGGGACTGGTGGCCGGGAACTTTATGTATGGCTCAGATTGAACCTAAGAAATATCAGTTAACGGTAACTGCCGGAACAACATTGAATATTGTAAATCCTGATGAGTTTGACTTTAAGTTCTTGGCTCAAAGAGGCTGGGGATGGGAATTCACAGGAGATCGGCTGACTATGGGAAGTGATGCTACGAATACATGTTGGATTATGCCAAGTGGCGACATACAGGTATATGACAAGGAGTATTTCAAACGCAACGAAGGTCGCACTTATAGATTTACAATAGATGTGACCGCAGGAAATGAAAGTGCCAAACTGATTATTGAGGATCTTGGGGTAATCAAATAGGTATTATATATATAATAAGGATGTGTGCGTATGTATTCGTACAAACAGTGCACATCCTTGCCACGATAGATTAAATGAATCATTAAACAATATTTTATGCAACAAAGTCGTATAAAAGAGAGTCTCTACTCTCACCCGACAAAATCATCGGGAGCCATCAAGCTGATGCTGTCTATGGCATTCTGGTGTATGCTGATGCTAGTTGGTCCAAACGCTTATGCACAAGAACTGAAAACACCTATCGGCAGAATGGAAAATACAACCATCAAAAGTGTTTTCAATGAGATTGAGAAGAACAGTGATTATGTTCTTGTATTCAACAATAACATCAAGCCGGAAATAGAGAAGAGGGTGACCGTGCGTACCGCGACCAAAAAAATCATAGTCATCCTTGATGAAATTCTGGCACGTACACCTTTGTCGTACAAAATTGTAGATAAACAAATCATTATCGTCAAGAATGAAACGAAAACACCTCCGGCAAAAGCCATCGGTGGACAGCAAAAGAATACTGCTGTCTATATCAAAGGAAATGTGACGGACATTCATGGCGAACCATTAATCGGTGTGTCTGTAACAATAGCTGGAGACGGTCCTACGGAAGGGACGGTAACCAATACAGACGGAAACTATACCATTAAGGTGAATGACAAGTACGCCATGCTGAAATTCAGTTATATAGGTTTTGTACCGAAAGAAGAGAAGGTGGAAAATCGGAAGATTATCAACATTGTGATGTTGGAAGAGGTCGGTCAATTGGATGAGGTTGTGGTAGTAGGATATGGGACTCAGAAGAAAGAATCGGTTGTTGGTTCCATTTCTACGATCGAACCTGCCAAACTGAGTGTAAGTACCTCTCGTTCGATGAGCAACAATTTGGCAGGTAACATTGCCGGTGTGATTGGTGTACAGCGTTCGGGCGAACCGGGGTACGACAACTCCACTTTTTGGATTCGGGGTATCAGCACTTTCCAAAAAGCGGGTGGTGACCCGTTGGTGTTGGTGGATGGAATCGAACGTTCGTTGGATAACATTGATATACAGGAAATCGAATCATTCTCTGTCCTGAAAGACGCAGCAGCCAGTGCCGTATACGGAGTAAGAGGGGCAAACGGTGTGATTCTGATTAATACTAAACGAGGAAAAATCGGAAAACCCACTGTGAATTTTCGTACGGAATATGCTATCACGCAGCCGACTAAACTGCCCAAATATATTGGTGCGGCCGACTATATGCAACTGTTGGATGATATACGGACCGAAAACGGTCAGATAGCCCTCTATACAGACAGAATAGAAAATACTCTATTGAATACAGACCCAGATTTATATCCGGATGTGAACTGGCTGGATGCTATCTCCAAAAATCATGCTTCCAACATGCGTGCTACGCTTGATATTTCAGGAGGAACAGAGCGCCTACGATATTCATTTGTTGCTGCCTATTACGATGAATCAGGTATATTGGTACGTGACAAGAAGCAAGAGTGGGATCCTTCTATTAAAGTGCAGCGATACAATGTCCGTTCGAATGTAGATATGGATTTGACCACTACTACTTTATTACGTTTCAACATCGGTGGATATATGCAAGATCGGAAAGCTCCGAATCATAGTATCACAGATATTTTTTACAAAGCTTTTGAAACACCACCGTTTGTTCACCCTACTCAATATTCTTCCGGTGAAATTCCTAAAAGAACCGAACGTGAGAACCCATGGGCGCTTGCTACGCAGACGGGCTATCAGCGCAATAGTTCCAGCCGGATAGAAACATTGTTTTCTATCGAGCAGGATCTAAAGTTTATCACACCGGGACTGAAAGTGAAAGGAGTCTTCTCTTTCGACCGATATGCGGTCAGCACAGTGAAAAGAAATATGAGTCCTACCTATTACGCACCGGCTACCGGTAGAGATTATGACGGTAACCTGCTGCTTGACGTATCTGTCTACGGACAAGAGTTCCTAGGTCATGCCAAAGAAGCGGAGTGGGGGGACAGGAGCACCTATCTGGAAGGCAATATCTCTTATTCCCGCATATTCGGGAAACATTCGGTAGATGCCATGTTCTTGTACAACCAGCGCAATTATGACAATGGAGATACGCTTCCTTATCGAAATCAGGGGATTGCCGGTAGAGCGTCTTATATCTACGATGGCAAGTATATTGCAGAATTTAATTTCGGATACAACGGCTCCGAGAACTTTGCCAAAGGAAAGCGCTTTGGATTCTTTCCGTCGGTAGCCATCGGATGGGTTGTTTCTGAGGAAGCATTTATGAAACGTCAGAATGTTGTGTCACGGTTGAAATTACGGGGCTCTTACGGTAGGGTAGGAAACGATCGTCTGGACGGAAGACGTTTTGCTTATTTAAGTACGATTGAATATAATGGTGATGACGGATATGCTTGGGGACCAAATAAAGAAATCATGAGAGGTTCACGTTATGAAGGAGAGTTTGGAATTCCCTCATTGACATGGGAGACGGTGGACAAAATGAATGCCGGTATAGAGTTGGGATTCCTGCAGGGAATGATTGAATTCCAGGCAGACTTCTTCAACGAAAGGAGAAAGGATATATTCATGAAGCGGAAGTCTATTCCTACATCTGCGGGATTCAACATTGCACCGTGGGCAAACTTCGGAAGAGTGGACAACAATGGTATAGACGTATCGCTCAACTTCAACAAGCAGTTCGGGAAAGACCTGTTTCTTTCGTTCATGGGAACATTCACTTATGCCAAAAACAAGATTAAGGAGTATGACGAAGCATATACGGTAGTGGGCACTCCTCGTGCGCATACGGGACATCCGGTCAATCAATTATTCGGATTGCAGGCGGAAGGATTGTTTACGGAAGACGACTTTATTGATGTGAAAAACGGTATATTGAAAGAAGGAATCCCCGAACACACCTTTGAAACCGTACGTCCGGGAGATATTAAGTATAAGGATTTAAACCGCGATGGTAAAATTACTGAGTTGGATAAAACTGCTATCGGAGGTACGAAAGATCCTGAGATTGTCTATAGTTTCGGTCTGTCAGGACGTTACAAGAATTTTGATTTCGGATGTATGTTCCAAGGCACAGGAAGAACGTTCACCATTATCGGACGCAGCGATTTCTTCTTGCCGGGTTCGGGAAACGGTGCTTTGGGTAACTATTTTACCAACATAGACGACCGATGGACAGTGGAAAATCCGCGTCAGGATGTATTCTATCCCCGTGCTTCTGCCGGTCCTAATAAGAACAATCTGCAAGAATCTACATGGTGGTTGCGCAATATGAGTTTCCTGAGAATGAAAAACCTGGAAATCGGCTATAGCCTGCCCAAGATTGTGAACAGAAAAATATCCTCCAACAACATCCGTTTCTTCTTACGTGGAACGAATCTGCTCACCTTCTCCAAATTCAAGCTTTGGGATCCGGAAGTGGACAATGCACAAGTGAACGGTAACAGCTATCCGATAATGAAGACCTATTCAGCAGGTATAGAAATAAACTTTTAAAAAGAGAACTATGAAATATATTTATCAATATTTGTTCCTCATCTTATGTATGTTGCCTTGCTCATCTTGTGCCGACTACCTTGATAAGGAACCGGATAATCAGTTGACACTGGAAATGGTGTTTAACGACAAATTGAGAGTGGAAGAATGGCTCGCCGGCATCTATACAGGACTTCCTGACCCCAACTGCGATCAAGACCGTGATATCGATGCTATGGGTGACGACTTGAATCCCTCTGTGCAGTGGGAAGGATTCGGAGTAAACATCATTTCGTATGAAAAAGGTAACTGGACACCATCGAGTCATTGGATTATGGACTATTGGAATCGGTTACCGAAAAAAATACGTGCAGCTTATTTGTTTATCGAAAATGTAAAACCGTTACCCGAACAGCTTCTGACTGAGGAAGAGGTAGAATATATGAAAGCGGAATGCAGGTTTCTGATTGCCTTTTTCCATGACCAGTTATTAAAATTTTATGGGGCGATTCCTTTATATACAGGTACCGTAGATCCGAGTAGTTCGGGTAGTGATTTCTTTGTGATGCAGGAGCCGTTTGACAGGGTAGTGGATTGGATTGACAATGAATATAAAGAGGTGGCAAGGATTCTTCCTCCCAGCTATATCGATACGAAAAAATATGGAAGAATCACCTCTATTGCCAGTTTAGCTGCAAGAGCCAAGCTTCTTCAGTTCGCAGCCAGTCCGTTGGTGAATGGAAATCCTGATTTCAGAGGATATCAGAATGCACGTGGCGAAAATATATTCAATCCAGTGGTAGATCCTAAAAAGTGGGTCAAGGCCAAAGAAGCTTATGAAGAGTTGTTGAAAGAAGCAGATAAAGCAGGACATGAGTTGTACTACGAACGACTGAGTGACGGAACGATTGATCCGTTTCTCTCTTATCAGAACGTAATGATGCGTGCTTATGACCAAGGCAATAAAGAAATTTTATTTGGTCGCGTAGGTAGCGGCTACTGGTCATGGGATTTCGCCGCTACTCCCCGAGGTTATGGTGGGTCGGGTGCACTCGGTGTCACTCAGGGACTTGTCGATGACTTCTTCATGAGCAATGGACTACGCCCTATTTTGGGATATAATCCAGATGGTTCACCCAAAATTAATCCAGCTTCCGGATATACGGAAAGAGGATTTTCTACAGAGGATGAGGAAAGGCCTACCCGATGGAAAGAGGTGCAGGGCAATGAGAATCAGGAACAGAACAAGGTTACGTTGGCGGGCACATACAATATGTATTGCAATCGGGAGGCTCGATTCTACGTATCGGTGTTGTTTAACGATTGCTGGTTCCGCAAAGCGAACAGGGCGACCGATTTCTATCACAACGGCAAGGATGGCGGTCCGTCTCACGATGCTCCGCAAAATGGGTATCTAGTTCGTAAAAAGTCACATCCCGATGCCGACCCAAGAAATAATGCTTATCCCAAGCGGTTGGCAATTATCTATCGACTGGCTGATTTCTATTTGGGTTATGCAGAATGTCTGAACGAAATAGACTACGTTGCAAATAGAAAGGAAGTGTTGAAATATGTCAATCTGGTCAGAGAACGTGCTGGTATACCGGGCTATGGTTTGGAAGAGGGTGACGTGGCGATTCCGTCAGACCAAAAAAGCATGAGAGAAGCCATTCTTCTCGAACGTCGTGTGGAATTGAACTGTGAGAGTGCATACCGTTTCCACGATATACGCAGATGGAAGAAAAAGGAATTGCTTTCCGGTGACTTCTATGGAATGAACTTTGCCGGTACCTTAAAGAGTGATGACGCCAATAACCCGAAGGCTTTTTACAAAAGAATGCCTTATATCACACGGCGATTTGTCAGCTATTGGTTGCCTGTGCCACAAACCGAAATTGATATCAACCCCAACCTAAGGCAGTTGCCCGGATGGTGGTAATGTATAACAAAATAGTAAACAAAAAATGAATAATTACAGTATGAAAAGAACCAGTATTTTGTTTCTTCTATTGGCTTGTTTTTTTGTCTCTTTGTCATGTAAGGACAATGAAGCGGACAGTGGCTCTGTGCAAACACAATTACGCCGTCTGTCTTTCATGCCGCTACCGGAAAAAATAGATTATAAAGAGGGGGCCTTGACGCTTCCCAAACAGATGACAATCAGCCAAGAGTTGCCAGTTGCCATCCGGCAACTCTTGGTGCAGACATTGAAAGACCTGTCTTTTGTTGTCAGCGAGACTGCCAATGAGCGTGCATTTATCCAAATATCCAAGGATGCGGAGTTGCCAGAAGAAGGATATCGTCTGGCAATGGAGACAGACAAGATATGTATTTATTATGCTACCGATGCCGGACTGCTATGGGGTGTGCAGACAGTAAGGCAAGCGTTGGAACAAGCCACAGTTCAGGGAGGAATCAAGCAACTTCCTTTGGCGACAGTGCAAGATGCTCCACAATATGCTTGGCGCGGCTTTCATTTAGACGTAGCCCGCCATATGTTTACGATGGATTATCTGAAAAAACTGGTTGATTGCCTGTCGTTTTATAAAATAAACAAATTTCAGATTCATTTGACGGATGATGAGGGATGGCGCATTGAAATGAAAACTCACCCTGAATTGGCGGTGAAAGGTGGCTGGCGTGAATTCGACCGGTTCGATAAGGAGTGTATAGATAAATCCCAAACCGATCGGGATTACGAACTGGATTCACGTTTTGTAAAAGGCAACCAATACGGCGGTTACTACACGCAGGAAGAGATAAAAGAACTTATTCGATATGCTTCCGACAGAGGAATTGATATTATTCCTGAAATAGATATGCCAGGGCATTTCTCGGCTGCTATCAGGGTATATCCCGAGCTGTCGTGCAAAGGGGGAATCGGTTGGGGAGAAGAATTCTCCGATCCAATCTGTGTCTCCAAAGAGTCGACTTACACGCTTGTCAAGTCGATGCTCGACGAAGTGATAGCTCTTTTTCCTTCTCCTTACTTTCATATAGGAGGAGATGAAGTGGAAAAAGAGTGCTGGAAACAATGTGCATCATGTCAACGCCTGATGAAAGAAAAGGGATACACGAATGTGGTGGATTTGCAAACCCACTTCATGAAAATAATGGTGGATTATGTGAAAAGTAAAGGTAAGAAAGTAATGGGGTGGGACGATGCATTCGATGCGGCCAAACCTTTGGATATGACCTATACCTTTTGGCGTAACTGGCGTTCGGACTCTGCAAGCGCTATTACCCAACAAGGTTTTCCACTTGTATTTATGGAATGGAAACGTTTTTACTTTATCTATGACCCGACGGATGAATTGCTGAATTCACTGTACAATTTTGATTTTGAACCGGATTTTCCCGGAATCGCAAAAAATAATTTATTAGGATTCCAGGCTTGCGTGTGGACGGAAAGAATCCCTAACGAACGGAAGTTCGGACAACAAACATTTCCTTCTCTTCAGGCTTTTTCGGAAGTATCATGGGGAAGTCAACGCAGTTGGGCCGATTTTGTCAGTCGTTTGCAATGGCACATTCAATGGTTGGACAAGAAAGGATTCAGTTATACCAAACCCGGATTTATGAAATTATGATAAGCGGTTTATCCGAGCAATAATATTACATAATCTGTCATCCAATGCAGATTTCTATCTATACTTTGGATGACAGATTAGCATTTATATCATTACATTATTTAGTTGCACTATGAATAAAATTTATACATCTCTCCTTATTGGACTGTTGCTTTGTGCAAATACTGCGGTTCAAGCAACCTCTTCCTCTTTTTTTGCAGGAGATGAAAGTTCTCGTAATCCACTGAAAGTTCTTTGTTTGGGAAATTCCATTACCCGGCACGAATATAAAGCGGACATTGAATGGTTTTCCGAATGGGGCATGGCGGCATCCAAAGAAGAAAACGACTATTGCCATTAATTGGAGAAGATGCTCTCTCACGACCGTCCCGGCACGATAGTTACTCCATTGAACATTGCTTATTGGGAACGTAACCTGAATTGTAGCATCGATTCACTGATTGGTGATTATGTGGCGGATAAGGATGTGATTGTCATTCGCCTGGGAGAAAACGTACAAGATAAGGAAGCATTTAAATCAGGTATCCTTCGGTTGGTGGAATATTGCAAGCTGAAAGCAAATAAAGTAGTCATCACCGGTTGTTTCTGGAGAGATGAGGAAAAGGAACGTGCCATCATCAACGCTGCGCGTATACACGGGCTCACTTTTATTCCGATTGACTGGATAGACTGTCTGTATGATTCGCGACCGAAAGCCGGAGACACTCTTTATGACATACACGGAAAGCCATACATTATAACTAAAGATTTCATCATTGCCCATCCTGATGATGAAGGAATGAAGAAGATAGCGGAAGCTCTATATGGAGCCCTTAAATAATAAATATCATTTATGAAAAAGATATTGTTTTTATGCCTGAACTGCTTGATAGGAATTTCTTTAATGGCGCAACTGCCGGAAAGAAATGCGGAAAATATCAAGAAATACAAGATGATATGCCGGCAACATATTTACAAGAATAAGAAAGGCATGTATCGCGAACCGATAGGAGCATTGAAATATCCGTTTCTGGTTCCGGGTAGCGGACAGTATCCCAATCAGTTGTGGGATTGGGATTCATGGTTGAGCGATATAGCTTTGCGTCAGATTATGGTTGAGCACGGTACGAAAGCCGATTGTGAAGAACTGATGAAGTATGAGAAAGGTTGCATTCTCAATTTCCTGAATTATGGCGGAGGGGACGGATGGATACCCATTTGTATCTTTGAAGATACGGAAGAACGATGGAAAGTGCTGCAAAAGATTAACCCTTGGAAGACGAATATGCATAAGCCCGTATTGGCACAACATGCCGCATTCGTGGTAAAACAAATGGGTGGAGATGCCGAATGGTTGCGGGAAGGTTTCTATAATTTGCAGACATTCGTAGGCAAGTACTTGAATTATCATCGGCATAAAGCTACCGGTCTACTTTATTGGGAAAATGACGAGATGATTGGCGTGGATAATGATCCCAGTACTTTTTACCGTCCTCATGGAAGTTCGGGTTCCATTTTTCTGAACGCTTTGATGTATAAGGAGCTGCTGGCAATGGAGTATCTGGCAGGACGTTTGAATATGCCGGATATTGAGAAGCGTTTCGAAGAGGAGGCCGAAAGGTTGAAAGAAAATATCCGGAAACATTGTTGGGATCCTCGAGATGGCTTTTATTACAGTGTCGACCTTAACTTGCTTCCGGTAGAAAAGCCGGAAACGTCCGGTTTTCACTACCATACAGGTCAACCCCGTACATACGACTGTTTGATACAGCGCCTGAGTGTCTGGAGTGGATTCATGGCTTTGTGGGCAGGAATAGCAACCCCGGAGCAGGCAAAGGAGATTGTAGAACGTCAATACCGCAATCCCCGTCTGTTTAATGCTGCTGCCGGAGTACGTACTTTGTCACCTTTAGAAAAGATGTATGACATACGTGCCAGTGGTAATCCTTCTTCTTGGCTAGGTCCGGTATGGATATGTGTTAACTATTTTGTATTCAAAGGTTTGATATCTTATGGATTTGTAGAAGAGGCGAAAGAGTTAGCGGAGAAAACTGTATTACTGTTGGGAAACGATTATGAACGTTTTGGGGCGTTACATGAATATTACTCCCCGGATAATGGCGAACCGATTCTTAATAAAGGTTTTCAGAATTGGAATTTATTGGTGTTGAACATGATTGCTTGGTTAGATGGAGAGTTTGTTGTGTCAGAATTTTAATTGAATTCCGATGTAAGAGAAATGGGGGAGGCTTAATAAATAAAAATGTTTATATCACTTTTGGATAATGAGCATCTATGTTTTGTTTTGCGATTTTTTAGTGGATACTAATGATATAAAACCAATAAAGAGGATGTTCACCGTAGGGCATCCTCTTTATTGGTTTTATATCATTAGTATCCTAGCTGTCTTTACTATACGTAAAGTATTCAGAACTTTTCTGATTTTGATGAGTCTGGTTTTGAAATTTTGCCATTATCCTCCGGTTCGTCTTTTTGTATGTAAACCGTCTGTGTCGGAAAAGCAAACTCAAGCCCCGCCTTATTGAAAGAAGCCAGAATCTCCATATTCATATTTGAAGTCACTTCTAATATATTCCCTTGCTTCTTAATATAGTAGATATACATGATGCCTAGTGCAGAGTCTGAATATTCCGTAAAGACGGCAACCACATCCGATGGACCGGAAGAGACATTTTCCACTTTTTGTGGAAGAGCTTTTAAAATCTCCAAAGCTTCTTTCATCTTTTCGGCAGTTGTGTCATACGTCAGTCCGAGCTTCAGAGCGACCCGTCGCATCGGTTCGGAAGAGATATTGATGATAGAAGAGTCGGTAATCTTATAGTTCGGGATAGTGATGATACGTTTATCATTGTTCATAATCCTTGTACTCCGGATACCTATATCGATTACTGTTCCTTCGATACTGTCGAAACGAATAGTGTCTCCGATATTGAAAGGCTTGTCTGTCAGAAGGGTGAAGGCTCCGAACACATTCTTTACCGTGTCTTGTGCTGCCAAAGCAAATGCGATACCACCGATACCCAGGGTTCCTAATAATGCGCTGATATTCACTCCTACATTACTCAATGCCATTACAAGACCGATAATCCAGACAACAACCAGAATTGTCCTTTTAATAATCGGCAGCATTTTATTATTCTGACCGTTTGAACGACGTCCCCAGTAAACCTGAAGCAAACCGCTGAATAAACGGGCGAATACCCAGGTAATATCCAATACAATCAGAATACGGTAAATGTTATCCACTACTTTCACAAAGCTGTCCGGATATACCAACCGATGAATAGCTATCCAGATACCCAGTAGAATAATTGCAAACTTGACAGGCGGTTCGAGAGAATAAAAGATAATATTATCCAGTTGATTCTTGGTCCGGTCTGTTAAGGGTTTGAGTACTCTTTTGCTTAATAGCGTGATTAACTTCACAATAACAATCGCCGCGACAATAATAAGTATGGAAATTATCCAGTTCTGAACGGAATTTCCCCAAATTTCATTTTCTAACATACTCGAATTGATTTTAATTATACATCATGATTATTATTCTAACTTAGTTTCTTTCCACTCATCGCCATTGGCATATTCGCCCAATGTATAAGCAAAATGGTCTATGCCCTTCGATTGTTCATTGTCCAGTGGAATAAATGAACCGAATAATTCCGGTATGGTATGATACAAAACAAATGGAAAATTAAAAGTTCCTGTGCCTGTTGTAGTAAATAAGAAAATAAAAAGAATTATTAAGATAAATTTTCTGTGTTGTGAATCAACGTTTTATCGATCATCCCTCCACTATCGGTTTTATTCGCACAGGAGATGGGGAACATACGGGTTCGGGACTGGTCTTTTTTAATTAAATTCCTACTTGCACTTTATATAGAAAATACATACCTTTGATGCTAAATGATTAAACACGGTAAGATTTTATGCGTTTTTTGGTATGTATTTTAGTGCTTTTATTTGTACACAATCAATATTCGAGGGCTGATAAAACTATACATAATGATTCTCTCTATACTGAAAAGTATATCCGGGATATTTATATCTCTGACTCTGAGCGTGCTCTACAATTACTGGACGAAGCGGAGAACAAGGAAACAATTTCTTTGCGGGTGATAAACGAATTGCGTAGTTTGTCATATAGTAATATGTATATGAACAAACTTGCGTTTATGTATGCGAAAAAAGCATATTTGCTTGATTCCATATACGAGAAAGACCCGGAACACATGCTGAAAATGACTGTATATTTGGCTGAATTCTCGTCAATGATGAGCAAATATAATGAAAGTATGCATTATGCATTAGAAGGAATCAGGCAGGCGCAAGAGGTAGATAACAGAGAGGCCAAAGCCAGATTGTTCTTCTGCATGGGAGAGAATAACTGGAGATTATCTTTTAAAGATAAAGCGTATGGTTATTTCAACCGGACTATTGAACTGCTGCGTGGCTCAAAGGAGATGCGGGAAATGATGTTGCTTTCAGGTTATTATGGAGCAGAAATGAGTTTTCTGATGACTGATTCCCGAATTGATGAGGCTTTGCAAGTTGCTTTTGAACGTGAGAAGTTGATTGGGCAGCTTCAATCATTGCCTGAAATTCCCGACGGTTATGTAGACGGCCAATATAGCTATTTATATGCCCAATTGGCCTATATCTATTGCACCAAGAAGAAAAATGATAAGGCGGAGCAATATTATCAGAAATACTTGTCAAAGAAAGAATCACATACTCCGGATGGAAAAATGTATTCGGTCCCTTATTTGATGCTTTTCGGGCAATATGAAAAAGTCATAGATAACTGCAGAGGGTTTAAGGAACTGATGAAGTCTCAGCAAGATACTTTGAACGAACAATATCTGACTGTTCTCCGACATGAAGTGAAAGCATACTTGGGTATGCATAAATACAAAGAAGTTGCGGAAGTGCATGAAACGATTTTAGCCATAACGGACAGCATCAATACCCGCGATAGGAACAACGCCGCATTGGAATTAAATACAATGTATGGTGTCTCTGAAAAAGAAGAATATATCGCCGAACAGGCTTTTCAATTGAGAATAAGAAATATAACTCTCTGCTTCCTTGCATGTATTGTGGTGCTGACTCTGTTTGTTGTATGGCGTTTGTGGCATTTCAATCATATAGTCGAGTATAAGAACAGGATGCTTGCCCGGCTTATAAACGAAAGAATCTCCAATAGGAAAGACGACAATCGGTTGTCGGAAGCATACGAACAACTGGCTGTCACGTCAGAAATAGAGCCGGAAGTCATTTCGTCTGAAGAACAGGAAGAACTGAATGAAACGGATAAGGTCAGCGGTGAAGAGGAAGAGAACAAGAAGATATTTCATGAATTGAACCGGATAGTCCTTCAAAAGCAGTTATATCTCTCACCGGAACTGTCAAGAGAAGACCTGGCGCAGATAGTGCATCTGAATAATGCACGTTTTGCCCGGATGATACGTGAATGTACGGGGACTAACTTTAACGGGTATATCAATGAATTGCGTATTACTTATGCAATCAAATTGATGAAGAAATATCCCAATTATACAATACGTGCCATAGCGGATGAGTCCGGCTTTAACAGTACACCGATTTTATACAACCTCTTCAAGAAAAAGACAGGAATGACACCCTACGAATTTAAGAAAGCGCAGGATTCGCTTAGGGATTAGGAGTTTCCAGTAGACAATTCTCGGCTTTTTCGGTTTATTACTATAAAGTTAATTAAATAACGTCAGTTTGATATAAGCTTGTACTATTAAAGAAAAAACATATTCTTTCTCCTGTCGGTGTGAGATTCCCACGATTTTGATTTATATTTGTAATCTAAATCAAAATCGTGTAGCCATGAAGTATAAATTATTGGTCTTGGATGTAGACGGAACATTGCTTAATGATGCGAAAGAAATTAGTAAACGTACGCGGGCTGCTTTGCTGAAAATCCAGCAGATGGGCGTGCGTGTTGTCCTAGCCTCCGGCCGACCCACTTACGGCTTGTTGCCGCTTGCCAAATCACTCGAACTTGGAAACTATGGCGGTTATATCCTCTCTTATAACGGTTGCCAGATTATAAATGCGCAGAATGGAGAAATACTGTTCGAACGCCGCATCAATCCCGAAATGCTGCCTTACCTCGAAAAGAAAGCCCGCAAGAACGGCTTCGCCTTATTCACGTATCACGATAATACGATTATCACGGACTCTCCCGAAAACGAACACATCCGGAGAGAAGCCCGGCTGAATAATCTGCAACTCATTCACGAAGACGAATTCTCTTCCGCCATTGATTTCGCCCCTTGTAAGTGTATGCTTGTCAGCGATGACGAAGAAGCGCTTGTCGGCTTGGAAGAACACTGGAAGAGACGCCTGAACGGGGCATTGGATGTATTCCGTTCCGAGCCGTACTTCCTCGAAGTAGTTCCCTGTGCCATTGACAAGGCGAATACGTTAGGCGCCCTGCTCGAAATGTTGGACGTGAAGCGGGAAGAAGTTATTGCCATCGGCGACGGCGTGTGTGACGTAACCATGCTTCAATTGGCCGGACTGGGTGTAGCCATGGGACATTCTCAGGATTCGGTGAAGGCTTGTGCCGACTATGTGACAACTTCGAACGAAGAAGACGGAGTAGCGCTTGCCGTCGAGAAAGCGATTCTTGCCGAAGTCCGTGCAGCGGAAATCCCTCTTGACCAGTTGAATGCGCAGGCACGTCACGCATTAATGGGAAACTTGGGAATCCAATATACCTATGCTGACGAAGAGCGGGTGGAGGCTACGATGCCCGTAGACCATCGTACGCGCCAGCCTTTCGGCATTCTGCATGGCGGAGCCACCCTTGCGTTGGCAGAGACGGTTGCCGGACTGGGTTCAATGATTCTTTGCCAGCCGGACGAAATCGTCGTAGGAATGCAAGTCAGCGGAAACCACATCTCTTCTGCCCACGAAGGAGATACCGTGCGGGCAGTAGCAACCATTGTACATAAGGGACGTTCATCCCACATATGGAATGTAGACGTCTTTACTTCAACCAACAAACTGGTGTCTTCCGTACGGGTAGTCAACAGTGTTATGAAAAAAAGATGATTGACGAAGAAATAAGTAATCTGACAGTTATTGATACATTCATCCGGCAAAAGCAACCGTTTGCTGTTTACCGTATTCCCGGAGAGAAAGTCCCCCGCCTCTTACAGACCGGGGGAACTGTCCGTTTAATCTATGACCTCAAAGACCTGAACGGGCAGCGAGGATTTGTCATCGCCCCGTTTCGGGTGAGCGAGACATGCCCGATTGTGCTGATACAGTCAGACCAATCGGGACAGCCTTTGCCGACGGACGTGGATACGGACGGCGAACAGGAGAAAGCCGGGCAAACGCAAAGGCAGGAAACTTTTCTGAATACTTGTACGGATAAGTATGCCGCGTGCTTTCACACGTTCATAAATGCCTTACGCGACGAGACTTTTGACAAATTAGTGCTATCCCGCGAACTCGTTATCGGTCAGATGCCGGATTTCTCTCCCTCATCAGTGTTCCGTGCGGCTTGCAAACGGTATATCCATTCTTATATATACCTATGCTATACCCCTCAGACGGGTATCTGGCTAGGTAGCACGCCCGAAATCATCCTGTCGGGAGAAAAAGATGGATGGAACACCGTCGCACTGGCCGGAACGCAACCTTTGCAGGACGGCAAATTACCGCAAGTGTGGGATGAGAAGAACCGGAAAGAGCAGGATTATGTAGCATCCTATATCCGTCGGCAACTTCTTTCATTAGGCATACGTTCTACAGAGAACGGGCCTTATCCTGCCTATGCCGGAGCATTGTCGCATCTGAAAACCGATTTTCATTTCTCCTTGAAAGATAATAAGGATTTGGGAAATCTTCTGAAAGTTCTGCACCCGACGCCTGCCGTATGCGGGCTTCCCAAGGAAGAAGCCTATCAATTCATATTGGAAAACGAAGGTTACGACCGCCGTTACTATTCCGGCTTTATCGGATGGCTCGACCCCGACGGAAGGACGGATTTGTATGTGAACCTGCGCTGTATGCATATCGAGGACGAACAACTGACCCTTTATGCCGGAGGCGGATTACTGGCTTCTTCGGAACTGGACGACGAATGGCTGGAAACGGAAAAGAAGTTGCAGACCATGAAACGGCTGATAGCTTATTAATCACTAATTCACTAACCACTAACCATCATGTACACAGATAAGAAGAACATACTCCAACTGGTTGCGTTGCTTCAGGCGCACGGGATTACTAAAATAGTATTGTGTCCGGGCAGCCGTAACATACCTATCGTGCATACCTTGTCCAACCATCCTGATTTTACCTGTTATGCAGTGACAGACGAAAGGAGTGCGGGGTATTTCGCCATCGGGCTTACGTTGAATGGTGGCAAGCCTGCCGCAATCTGCTGCACTTCCGGAACGGCATTATTGAATCTCCATCCGGCTGTGGCAGAAGCCTTCTATCAGAATGTTCCTCTGGTTGTCATTTCTGCCGACCGCCCCGCAGCCTGGATAGGGCAAATGGACGGGCAGACACTTCCGCAACCGGGTGTATTCCAGTCTCTGGTCAAGAAGTCGGTCAATCTTCCGGAGATTCACACGGATGAAGATGAATGGTACTGCAACCGCCTGATAAATGAAGCCCTGCTGGAGATGAACCATCACGGAAAGGGGCCGGTTCATATCAATGTCCCTATTTCCGAACCGTTGTTCCAGTTTACGACGGATGTCCTGCCCGAAGTACGTGTCATCACGCGTTATCAAGGCTTGAACGTCTACGACCGTGATTACAACGACCTCATCGACCGCATGAACAAATATCAGAAACGGATGATTATTGTCGGTCAGATGAACCTTATCTATCTGTTTGAAAAGAGATATACCAAATTATTATATAAGCACTTTGCCTGGCTGACGGAGCATATCGGCAATCAGACTGTTCCCGGTATCCCGGTGAAGAACTTCGACGCGGCACTCTATGCCATGCCCGAAGAGAAAATAGACCAGATGTCTCCCGAACTGCTGATTACTTATGGCGGGCACGTTGTCTCCAAACGATTGAAGAAGTTCCTTCGCCAGCATCCGCCCAAAGAACATTGGCACGTATCGCCGGACGGTGAAGTGGTCGACCTCTACGGTGCATTGACTACCGTGATTGAAATGGACCCGTTCGAATTCTTGGAAAAGATAGCTAGCCTGCTCGACAACCGTACTCCTGAATACCCCCGTGTGTGGGAGAATTATTGCA
Source organism: Bacteroides acidifaciens (assembly GCF_903181435.1). Classification (NCBI taxonomy): domain Bacteria; kingdom Pseudomonadati; phylum Bacteroidota; class Bacteroidia; order Bacteroidales; family Bacteroidaceae; genus Bacteroides; species Bacteroides acidifaciens. The sequence goes on along the minus strand of NZ_CAEUHO010000001.1, from coordinate 2,326,319 downwards.
AAATCATCCCCGAACCGGGATTTGCCTATTCGGAGATGGCGGCTGTCGGTGCATTGATAAAGTCCTTGCCGGAATCATGCGCCTTGCATCTGGCGAATAGTTCGGTCGTCCGTTATGCCCAGTTATATGCCATTCCCTCTACGATTGAAGTCTGCTGCAACCGGGGGACGAGTGGCATTGAAGGTTCGCTTTCTACGGCTGTCGGCTATGCGGCGGCTTCCGATAAGCTGAATTTTATAGCCATCGGGGATTTGAGTTTCTTCTACGACATGAATGCGTTGTGGAATGTGAATGTCCGTCCCAACCTGCGTATTCTTTTGTTGAATAACGGTGGCGGGGAGATTTTCCATACCTTGCCTGGACTGGATATGTCGGGCACTTCGCACAAATTTATCGCGGCCGTTCATAAAACGTCTGCCAAAGGTTGGGCGGAAGAACGGGGATTCCTTTATCTGCAAGCGGAGAATGACGAAGAACTGGCTGAAACCATGCAGATTTTCACTCAACCGGAAGCGAAGGAACGCCCTGTCTTATTGGAAGTGTTCACCAACAAGAACAAAGACGCACGAATGCTGAAAAATTATTATCACCAATTAAAACAAAAATAGATTATGTCAACACAAAGAGAGTGGACAACCATCAGAGAATACGACGATATTCTCTTTGATTACTATAATGGCATTGCCCGTATCACCATCAACCGTGAACGTTATCGGAATGCATTCACCCCGACTACTACTGCCGAAATGAGTGACGCATTGCGCATTTGCCGCGAAGAAGCGGATATTGACGTGATTGTCATCACCGGAGCCGGAGATAAAGCCTTCTGTTCGGGCGGTGACCAGAACGTGAAAGGGCGTGGCGGTTATATCGGCAAAGACGGCGTTCCCCGTCTGAGTGTGCTGGACGTGCAAAAACAAATCCGCAGTATCCCGAAACCAGTGATTGCTGCCGTGAACGGATTTGCCATCGGTGGCGGGCACGTACTTCATGTGGTGTGCGACTTGTCCATCGCTTCCGAAAATGCTATCTTCGGTCAGACAGGACCTCGTGTAGGTAGCTTTGACGCCGGGTTCGGCGCATCTTACCTGGCACGTGTGGTAGGCCAGAAGAAAGCGCGTGAAATCTGGTTCCTCTGCCGGAAATACAATGCACAGGAAGCGCTGGATATGGGACTGGTAAATAAAGTAGTCCCTCTAGAACAACTGGAAGACGAATATGTGCAATGGGCGGAAGAAATGATGCAGCTCAGCCCGTTGGCTTTGCGCATGATTAAAGCCGGACTGAATGCCGAACTAGACGGTCAGGCAGGTATTCAGGAACTGGCAGGTGACGCGACGCTGCTTTATTATCTGACGGATGAAGCTCAGGAAGGAAAGAATGCGTTTTTGGAAAAACGCAAACCCAACTTCAAACAGTATCCCAAATTCCCTTAATCTCAAGTTCTCTTAATAACAAGTTCCTTTTAATAACAAGTTCCCTTTTAATAAATGGACTGCAAGATAGAAATTATCCCCCGGTTGCTTCATTTCAAGCAACCGGCAGGGACTTCCCGAGGCACATATACGACACGAAAGGTCTGGTATCTTCATCTGACTTCTCCCGACTTTCCGGGCAGGGTGGGGATAGGAGAGTGCGCTCCTTTGCCTGCATTGAGCTGTGACGACCTTCCCGATTACGAGGATATATTGGCTAAAGCCTGTCGCCGTGTGGAAGAACGGCAGGGAATACTGGATGTCGATTCTTTATCTGACTATCCCTCTATCCTGTTTGGCTTGGAGACAGCCATCCGCCATTTCTTTGCGGGAAGTTGGGCGTTATGTGATACGGCTTTCTCACGCGGAGAAGCGGGGATTCCGATAAACGGACTTATCTGGATGGGAGATTTTGATAAGATGCTTTCCCAGATAGAAAAGAAAATGGAAACCGGATTCCGTTGTATCAAACTAAAGATTGGTGCTATCAACTTTGAAGAGGAACTGGCATTGCTCCGCCATATCCGCGCCCACTTTTCTTCTAAAGAAATTGAACTGCGTGTAGACGCCAACGGCGCTTTCTCTCCGGCTGATGCAATGGATAAACTGAAACGCCTGTCCGAACTCGATTTACATTCTATCGAACAACCTATCCGTGCCGGACAATGGGAAGAAATGGCACGTCTCACTTCCGAATCTCCGTTGCCGATAGCTTTGGATGAAGAACTGATAGGATGTAACATTTTGGAAGAAAAACAAAAGTTACTTTCAGCCATCCGTCCGCAATATATAATTCTCAAACCTTCTCTTCATGGTGGAGTATGCGGGGGAAACGAATGGATTACCGAAGCGGAAAAACGGCATATCGGCTGGTGGATTACTTCTGCCCTGGAGTCAAATATCGGTCTGAATGCCATCGCCCAATGGTGTGCCACTTTCAACAATCCGTTGCCTCAAGGCTTGGGAACAGGGCAACTTTTTACGGACAACGTAGAAATGCCCCTTGAAATAAGAAAAGACTGCTTGTGGTTTTGTAATGACGCAATTTAATAATATCCGATGATATTCGACCGAAAACAGCAACGTTTGCTATTGGAAGGAAAAGAATATACTTCTGATGATATAGCCCGTTTTGTAGCAGAAGGAGCGGAAAACTATCCTTCTGTGATATGGGATTTATATCTTTTCCTGAACGAGTGGTTCAATGATTCTCCGGTCATTACCGTTCATACTTCGGGCTCCACAGGTGCGCCGAAAGAGCTGATTGCACGCAAAGACCAAATGATGCAAAGCGCACGCCTGACTTGCGAATTTCTGAATCTGCAAGCGGGAGATACCGCTTTGTTATGTATGAATCTCCGCTATATCGGAGCCATGATGGTAGTGGTGCGTTCTCTGGTCGCAGGGTTGAATCTGATAGTGCGTCCTGCTTCCGGTCATCCTCTCTCTGATATAAGCGTACCGCTGAAATTTGCGGCAATGGTTCCTTTGCAGGTTTATAATACGCTTCATACTCGCGAAGAAAAAGAACAGTTGAAGCAAACGGAGATTCTGATTATAGGTGGCGGAGCAGTAGATGAGGCTTTGGAAGCAGAAATAAAGTCTCTCCCGATAGCTGCCTATTCCACTTACGGCATGACAGAAACATTATCCCATATTGCCCTGCGTCGCCTGAACGGAAATTCTGCGTCCGACCATTATTATCCTTTTTCTTCAGTCGAACTGTCCTTGTCTCCCGAAAATACGTTAGTCATTAAAGCCCCTTTGGTCTGCGATGATATTTTGCAAACTAATGATATTGCCCGTATCTATCCCGACGGAAGTTTCATCATCTTGGGACGTAAAGATAATGTCATTAATAGTGGAGGAATCAAGATACAGGCGGAAGAGGTGGAGAAGTTGCTTCGTCCGTTTATCCCTGTGCCGTTTGTCATCACTTCGGTTCCGGACCCTCGTTTGGGGCAGGCGGTGAGTTTATTGTTCGAAGGTGAATTGGATATGGAAGAACTGAAAAATAAGGTGCAGGAGATACTGTCACCTTATCATCGTCCTAAATACATTCGGATGGTGGATTTAATTCCTCAAACGGGGAATGGTAAAATCAACCGTGTCGAATGCCGCACTTTGGCGGAAAAACTATTGTAGTCGTTATACTTCTTCTATTCGTACCAATTCCCATCCGCAGAATTGCATAACGATGCAATGGAGTTGCGTGTGTTGGCATAATTGGCGCACTTTCGAATCTGCCGTATAATTATGAATCTGATTGACAGCCGCTTCCCATTGTTCCGCAGCTTGTGCTTCAAATTTATCTTTCGGCAGGTATTTTAATTCAAGAATGTAGCTATGATTCACTTCGGGATAGCGTTGTAAATCGGGCATGAGGAACATGTCGCAGAAACCGTGGCTTAACTCTATTTCCGGTGCAGTCAGGTAATAGGAATTTATGCTAAGATAGGCAGTGAGAAAGCCTTGTATATTACGCTCGCCTTCGATATTGCTACGTACGGAAGAATTCTCTTTATATGCTTTGGCGATGAATTCCAATGCCGGTTGCCACCGACCGTCGAAAGCCATATCATCATAAAGGTCTTTCAAGTGATTGAAATTTATCTCATTTTTAGATTGATATTCTTCCAGTAGATATTCATAATACTGTTTGCGGACATTGTTATTCGGAATACCTAACAGGGTACGGTCACCACGTTTACCGATGATAGTCAGCATTCCGTAATAGAAAAGCAGACTGGGGAATATTTCCGGTTTCGTGATTTGGTTGGCAGAGAAGGAGTTGAACAACTCAGTCAGTATTTGTCCCTCTTCGACAATGCGCCTGAGCACCCCTTTACGATCTCCATCAAGGCGGTCGAGTTGGATAAGCTTTTTCATTTTACTGTAATCCGTGCGGGTGTTGGGGTCTATCATTTGCTTGGGAGAATGACCCAATTGGCTCCGGTTACGGAGATAATAAAGCACCATATCACAATTGAACATTTTCGGGTCTCGTCCCAGACTGTCTTCTGCAAAGCAGTAATTGTCGTACCACGGCTTCATCTCCAGAATCATTTCTTCGATGTTGCCATCCAATTGTCCGGCTTCCTGATAATAGCGGAACATAGTACGTACATCTTCTTCCGAAAAACCTAGCATCTGATTGAATAACGGATTGGTACTGATATTCCATCCGATATTGAATCCGCTTGTCAAATCGTCCAAAGTGACGGGACTTACGCCTATCATAAAGATACGGTCGAACATGCCTTTATAATTCTTGAAGGCATCCCGGTAGAATCCACTGGCATGAGTGATGTCATGATAAATTTTATTCCCCAGTTCATTGAGTACAACATTGGTAAAGTTGTCGTATTCATCAATAATAAGGTATAGAGGATAACCCAAACGGCGTGCCTCATCATCTAATATATGCAGTTTGTCAATGCCCTTTTCGGCAGAACTGAAGCGGGATATAAATTCGTCTGTGTAATACTCCCGGTATCGGTTTAGGAAACCGTCAAGTTGCACTGCACTATAAGCATCGAACCTTTGCGGCAGTTCGTCTATATTTCCCCCTATTTTGGAGAAGTCAAGATAGAGCATTTGATAAGTTCCCTGCAAAGGAGTGGGCTGTTGCCCAATCCAAAGATTGCCGAATAGTTGCTGAAATTTATCCTTTGATGAAAGGTCGTAGTAGGCACGCAGCATACTTAAGAGCAAACTCTTTCCGAAACGGCGCGGACGGATAAAAATCAAATAGTTTGCTTGATCTTCCAACATAGGAATGTACATCGTTTTATCTACATAATAACGATTCTGCTCTATTACATCCGTAAAATTGGACATGCCGTACGGGATTCCTTTCACTGCTTCCATCTTCTTCTATTATTTTTTATTCTTTAGAACAATTATCTAGCAAAGATAGTTTTTTTTCTAAAGATATCGTTCTGTTGCATAATTTATTATGAGTTTTACAACACTAATGGCGATATTTCAGGCGATAATGTGATCTACTAGAAGAGTTTTTCATTTTCATTTCTCATATTCTCATGATTATTAGCCAATGGGTTGAAATATAATGAAATAGTGAATGAGAAATGTTTTCGGATACAGGCATTTCTCATACTTTTCCCATAATTTATTCCTAAAAACGAGTATTTCTCATGCTCGTTATCATCATTTCTCATGGTAGTTGTATGGCAATCTACTGCTATTTTACGCCTGAATCATTAATACAAAAGTTATTCTTCATTAAGTGAAAACTTGTTTTGGATTAATTGCAAACTTACTTTTTACTTATCATAAACTATAAATGCAAGCTTTGATTATATAAATGAAAGCTTCATTTTTATAAATGCAACCTTTGATTATAAAAACAAAGCTTTCATTTATAGTTTGTGATTAATCGAAAACAACTTTATATATAAAGGATTGGAAGTTTACTATTAATCAATAGCAACTTTTCTATTAATACTTTTCAGATGAATAAGTAATAGATAGGGTGTGGAGATAAGGTAGAATCGCTATGCACGATAGAATAACAAAAGCAACAACGGCAAATAATCTTTAAGTTCTTCTCGCAAAAGTTCCATTGTCTTTTGCTTGTAGCGGTTGATGGATTTCACGCTGAGATTTATCTCTTCTGCAATTTCTACATGCGTTTTGCCTTCAAAGAAGCTTTTCATAAATACTGTACGATAATTCTCCGGAAGTTTATCCAATGTCTCGTACAACATTCTGTATAATTCGTCAAGTGTATATACACTATCCGGCTCTGTTTCATAAATGGGAGCTTTCTTTTGTATCGTTTCAGCATAGCTCCACTCATACTCTTGATGTTTCAGATAGTTCAAACAGTTATTTTTCACACACATCTTGATATATCCTAATGCTGTGTCCGATTGCAAGTCAAAAGAATCGGTATCCAACTTATCCCATAATGAAGTAAACACGTCTGAGACAATATCTTGACGTATGTCTTTATCGTCAACAAATCTTTTCGCATAAAGGCAGAATGGGGCATAGTACTCCTCATAAAGTTGTTTGAAAGCTTGTTCCTTGGTATGTTTGGAAGAAAATATTTTCATTATTTAGAGATTCTGTGTTTTTCCATTCTGCTGCAAATATATAATAAGATGGTCGATAATGCTACACTTTTCATGCCTTTTTTGTTTTCCGGATGGGTAATGGTAGTTTTGCGATTATCGTTTGAATGGAAAATAAAAAAAAGTTTTGGTTCTCCTGTCCCTTTTTAGAATGACATTTGTATTATTAATGTAATAGCAACAGAAAAGAAAGATTATGGAGAAACAAAACCCGGAATCATTGCTTCGCAAGGCTCAGGCATTGGGAGATGATATAAAAGAAATGGAAGCTATCAATGTGCCAACTGCTTATCGGAAGGCACAAATAAAAATAAGGAATAGAAGAAAGGCGGAAGCATACAATTTGTTGATGCGTTATGCTGCGTTCCTAACTCTTCCATTGCTATTGGCTTCTTTGACTTTGGGGTATTTATATTTTAATGAACCGGAAGCGGAGGTGAAATACGCAGAGGTTACATCTGCCATGGGGACGGTGGTACGATATGAACTTCCGGATCATTCTGTTGTCTGGCTCAATTCGGGCAGTAAGTTACGTTATCCCACTGTTTTCAAAAAAAACAACCGTAATGTGGAGTTGACTGGCGAAGCTTATTTTCAGGTAGAAGCAGATACGGAACGTCCGTTTTATGTGAATACGCCGAATGGGTTGAGTGTATATGTATATGGCACACAATTTAATGTGGCAGCTTATGACAATGATAGCTATATAGAAACAGTATTGGAGAAAGGCAAAGTCAATGTGGTGACTCCCGGAGGACAGGAAACAATCACATTGCTTCCCGGTGAACAGTTGCTTTATGACAAACAGACCTGCCAAACAGTGAAAAATCAAGTCGACGTTTATGGAAAAGTTGCTTGGAAAGACGGGAAACTGATATTCCGGAATGCTTCGCTGGAGGAAATTATCAAGCGTTTGGAACGTCATTTCAATGTGGATATTGAATTTAATAACAATGCGGGTAAAGAGTATACTTATCGCGCCACTTTCAGAAATGAAACACTGACACAGATATTGGATTATCTGGCTAAGTCGGCAAACTTGAAATGGAAAATCCTGACTCCCGAACAGCGGGAAGACGATACATTTACGAAGACGAAAATAATAGTAGATTTATATTAGTAATAACTTGAAAAACACCAATAGCCTATGATATAACACATACTGATAATCAAAAAAAGGAAGAGAGCCGCTACCAACGACTGTCTTCCCCCAATTTCTAGATTCACGGCATAGGGTCTCGCAAACGCTAACCGGAATCAAACCATAGTTCATTTTAGTAATAAACTTTAGTCAGCTACAAATGTATGAAAAAAAATCATTCATTTATTGCATTATGCTTTAAATATGCTTTAAATCTAAAACTTCCTTTAGTTATGAGGATTAGTCTAACATTACTTTTTGCAGTGATATTGCAACTCTCAGCCGAAAATGGCTATGCCCAGCGAATACGGGCGGCTATTTCGATGAATAATGTATCTGTAGAACAGGTATTGAACAAAATAGAGGAAAATTCGGATTATGTTTTTCTCTATAACAACAAAGCGATTCAAAAAGACCGTATGGTGTCCGTGCATAATACATCCGGTAAGATTTTGGAGATTCTGGATGAAATATTCCAAGGCACAAATATCTCTTATTCGATAGTGGACAAACAAATAATACTTGCTACAAAGTCGGTAAGTGCAACCGTAAAGGATGACAATACTGTGCAAGTAAAAGGTACGGTAAAGGATGCAAATGGTGAACCGCTTATCGGAGTGAATGTAAAAGTGAAAGGTGCCACCGTAGGTACGATTACTGATTTTGACGGAAATTTCTCTCTTCAGACCAAGAAAGGCGATGTGCTTGAAATATCGTATGTAGGGTATACTGTTCAAAATGTGAAGGTGACTGGAAACGAAGTGTTGAACATTATACTTCAAGAAGATAATGCAGTGCTTGATGAAGTAGTTGTCACAGCGTTGGGTATCAAACGTGAAACAAAATCACTTACTTATAATGTGCAGGAAATGAAAGCGGCAGATCTTACTACTGTAAAGGATGCTAGTTTCATGAACAGCCTGGCTGGTAAAATTGCCGGCGTGACTATAAATCAGAGTGCATCCGGTATTGGTGGTTCTACCCGTGTTGTTATGCGTGGTTTGAAATCTATAACAAATGATAACAATGCCTTATACGTAATTGATGGTATTCCTATGGCATCCATGCGTTCTAATCAGGATAAAAGTTTCTACGAAAATGCAGATGGTGGTGATAGTGATGGAATTTCTAGTATAAATCCGGATGATATTGAATCAATGTCTGTATTGACTGGTGCGGCTGCAGCGGCTCTTTATGGTTCGTCCGGTGCGAATGGTGTAGTGCTGATAACTACCAAAAAAGGTGAGGAAGGTAAATTACGGGTGAGTTATTCTAATGATACACAATTCATGACTCCCTTTGTTATGCCTGAGTTCCAAAATACCTATGGTTCTGCTGAAGGAGAATTCTCAAGTTGGGGGGCTGCGAAAGCAACATCATGGGAACCTAAGGATTTCTTTCAGACCGGATTTACGGAAACTAACTCTTTAGCGCTCTCTGCCGGAAATAACCGTAATCAAACATATTTCTCAGCAGCGTCTACCAATGCTCGTGGTATTATTCCTAATAATACATACAATCGCTACAATTTTACCTTACGTAATACAACGGAGTTGATCGAGGATAAATTGACGCTTGACATGAGTGCTTCTTATATTATTACTAATGACAACAATATGATGTCCCAAGGACAGTATCATAATCCTCTTGTACCATTGTATCTGTTTCCACGCGGAGATGATATGAATAAGTATAAGGTGTACGAACGTTATAATAGTGAGAAGTATTATGATGTGCAATATTGGCCTTATGGTAATCAGGGAATGGCAATGCAGAATCCCTATTGGATTGTTAACCGTGAAAATATGGGTAATCATAAATCACGTTATATGTTCAGCGCTAACTTGAACTATAAGGTGTTGGATTGGCTAAATATCGTGGGGCGTATGCGTGTGGATAATAGCTTCGACACATATGAACGTAAAATATCAGCGTCTTCTGACCAACTTTTTGCTTCAGAATATGGTAACTACCTGAATATGAAAACTTCCTACAAAAATACGTATGGTGACATTATGGCTCAAATAAACAAGTGTTGGGAAAAATGGAACATCACTGCCAATGTGGGTGGTAGTTTCAATCATATGATTCAAGAACTGACAGGTTATGAAGGTCATCTTTCTTCTGTGCCCAACCTTTTTACATTTGGTAACATTATTCAAAGCGGCTCTAATACAAAAGCCACTCAGAATGGATATATTGATGACAACCAAGCTGTATTTGCCACTTTCCAGTTAGGATATAATAGTATGGCTTATCTGGATATTACGGGACGTAATGACTGGTATTCCTCATTGGCGAATACAAAGAGTGAAAAAACTGGTTTTTTCTATCCTTCGATAGGTCTTTCTGCTGTAGTAAGTGAAATATTTGACTTATCAAAAGCAAGAATCTCTTTTTTGAAAATGAGAGTTTCTTACAGTGAAGTAGGTAATCCGCCGATGCGTCACATTACTATGCCTACTTATTCAATAGAGGGTGGTAAAGTGAGTACATCTGCCCGTCTGCTCAATCCGGATCTGAAGCCGGAGCGAACCAAATCTTTCGAAGTCGGTATGAATATGCGTATGTTTGGTAATTTGCTCAATTTTGATTTGACTTACTATAACAGTAATACGTTTAATCAATTTTTTAATTATACTATGCCGCCTAGTAGTGGTTACAGTTACTACACGCTGAATGGTGGTAAGGTAAATAACTGGGGTATTGAGGCCCGTTTAGGCATTAACGCAGATTTGGGACCGGTGAAATGGAACTCTAATTTGACTTTTACAATGAACCGTAACACAGTGGATTATTTGCTTCCTGACGGTGCAACAAACCCTTTGACTGGAGAACCTATATATATTACGGAAATTGAACCTTTCAATCCGCAAGGTAGCTATAAAATGATTGTAAAAGAGGGAGGTACATTAGGTGATATTTATGTAACTGGATTAAAAACGGACCATAAAGGTAATATTAAAGTAAATGCTACTACGGGAGCTATTGAAGCTGATCCGAATACTTGGATGAAGGCTGGTAGCACGGCACCTCGCTTTAACTGGGGATGGAACAACAGTTTTAGTTGGAAAGGACTTAATCTTGGATTCTTGATTGACGCACGTATCGGTGGTGTTGGTGTTTCTGCCACACAGGCAAAAATGGATTATTATGGAACATCCAAGGCTTCGGCTATTGCACGTGATAATGGCGGAGTAAACATTAATAACGGTCGTCTTCTGGCTCAAGACTATTATAATGTAGTAGGTAATGGTATGACTGGAGTTCTGGCAAATTATGTGTACAGTATGACTAATGTACGATTGAGGGAAGCAACTTTAGGGTATACGTTTCCTACAAAATGGTTTAATAACCAAATACAGAACCTTACTGTGTCTCTCATCGGAAAGAACTTGTTTATGTTCCATAACAAAGCACCGTTCGATCCGGAATTATCCGCTTCTACTGGTACATATTACCAAGGATTCGACTATTTTATGCAACCAAGTGTGCGCAGCATTGGATTTAGTGTAAAATTCCAATATTAATCAACTAAAGGAATGATACAATGAAAAAACTAAGTAAAATTAAAAATATTGTATGTGCATTGGGAATCGTTACATTTAGCGTTTCATGTACTGATAATTATAAAGAATGGAATACCAATCCTTCTGAAGTTCCTGAAGAGATGTTGACAGGACTGATGAAAATCGGTAATTTTTTCCCTACTATGCAGTTGGATGTGATACCTACCAGTGATGTGGATGCTAATGAGTATCAACGTGCGCAAAATCTTTGCGGAGATATGCATTCCGATTATATGACTCCTATTGGCACATGGGGCAATTCTTCAGCTTGTAGTTATAACTTACGCTATGATAAATGGAATGATGTGGCTTTTGATGTAGCATTCACTAAAGTGACGCCTGCTTGGAAACAGATTCGTGACAATGGACAGGAAAAGTTTCCTGAAGCATATGCTGTAGCACAAATTCTGAAAGTAACAGCCATGCATCGTGTGACAGATATATACGGTCCTTTGCCATACTTACAGTTTGGACATGGCGGTTTGGAAACTCCATATGATTCGCAGGAAGATATTTATAAATCCTTTTTCATAGATTTGGACGAGGCTATCGTAGAACTTCAACAGTATACAACCAATTATCCAGGCAGTAAACCGTTAGCTAAATACGATTTGGTATACGGAGGTGATTTTGTCAAATGGCTGAAGTTTGCTAATTCTCTGAAATTGCGTCTGGCTATGCGTACCTGTTATGTAGAAGGCTTTGAGGTAAATGGAAAGACTGCCCAGCATTTAGCAGAAGAAGCTGTTGCGGCTGGTGTGATTCTTGAGAATGCGGACAATGCCCAGCTGCAATCAGCAAACGGTCTTTCTGTATTTCATCCGTTGAAAGTTTGCTGGAGTAATTATAGTGACGTACGTATGGGAGCGGATATTGAATCATTTTTGAAAGGCTATAACGATCCTCGTCTTTCTAAATATTTTCAGGAATCAGAATATGAGGTAAATGGTGACAAGTATCATGGTGCTCGTTTATCGGCTCCCCAAATAGCATCAAATAAAGACAATTATGCAAAACTGTCTGCTCCGAATATTTTAGCAGAGTCACCTGTTCAATGGATGTGTGCAGCGGAAGTCTACTTCTTGCGTGCGGAAGGAAAACTTCGTGGATGGAATATGGGTGGTGAGGTGAAGGAATTGTATGAGGCAGGTATCGCAAAATCATTTGAACAGTGGGGAGTTGCCATGAGTGATTATTTGACGAGGGGAGACGATTTTAAACCTGTTAAATTTACCGCGCCATCTGGTACAATAGGTACTGTGATGAATCCTGTGTCAACCATTACTGTCGCTTGGAATGAAAGTGACAATACGGAAATAAAGCTTGAACGTATCATCACCCAGAAGTGGCTTGCTATGTATCCTGAAGGACAGGAAGCCTGGAGCGAGTGCCGCCGTACCGGTTATCCTAAGCGGTTTACTATTTATTTTAATAAGAGTAGCGGACAGGTCGATGCTTCGGGACCTCGTCGTATTCCGTATCCGTCAACAGAATATGATACTAATACAGTAGAAGTGGAAAAAGCTGTATCAGAATATCTGAATGGTACTGACTACGGAAAAGTGAAATTATGGTGGGATAAAAAATAATTCATCAAGTATTTAAATTGATTATTATGAATAAAATAATAAACAGAATCTTTGGCCTTTTCGTATTGGCAACGGTTGTTATAGCTTGTGATACAGAGATAGAAAACATTCCTATTCAGGTACCTGTAGAAAAGGATAATCAGTACTATGAAAATCTGAGAGCTTATAAGAAGAGTGACCATCAACTGGCTTTTGGCTGGTTTGGAGGCTGGAAAGCAAGCGGAACTTCTCCATCTAAATATTTGCGTAATATTCCTGATAGTGTGGATATGGTTTCCATTTGGGGGACATGGCACAGTTTGACACCAGAGCAAATTGATGATTTGCGCTATGTGCAAGAAGTGTATGGTACTCGTGTGACATTTACTATTTTCTCACATAACATGAGTAACTTCCCTGGCAATTTTGAGAATAAGGCTGAAAATATTCCCGCTGTGGCAAAGGCTGTGGCTGACAGTATCTTTAAGTATGGATATGATGGAGTTGATTTTGACCATGAATGTAGTGGAGGTGACTTGTTCTACAATAAAGATAATATGACTGCTTTGTTGAGAGAAATGCGCAAGAACCTGGGAGAGGATAAACTGATTTGTGTGGACGGACACGTGAAATATATCACAGAAGAGGGCTGGCAGTATGCCGACTATGCTATTGCACAGGCGTATGCTACAGGGGCACCTTCATCTTTGCAAACTAGATTTAATGAGGTTAATCCGGCACTTGCTCCTGAGAAATTTATTGTTACGGAAAATTTTGAAAGCTATTGGTCTACAGGAGGTATTAATTATTCTGATCCTGAATTGGGAACTATTCCTTCTTTGCTTGGTATGGCTCGCTGGCAGCCCACCCGAGATGGAGAAGTGCGCCGCAAAGGTGGTGTGGGGACTTATCATATGGAATTTGAGTATAATCATACCGATGTTGAATACAAATATCTTCGTGAGGCTATTCAGATAATGAATCCCGCAAAGAACTAATGTCTAAACTGTAAGAAATATGAAGACGAAATATTTATTATTTGCAATATTTTTAATAAGCATACTGGGTGCATGCACCAATGCTGAATCATTAGAAGATGCGTTATACTTTACCGGTACGGAAAATTCACCAACTTTTAAGTATACGATAGACGGTCCTGCAGAAATTGGTTTAACCGTTTCTGCATCATGCCAAGTGATGGAGGAGCAGGTCATTAGAATCAAAGTTGCTCCGGAAAAATTGGAAGCCTACAACAAACAGTATGGGAAAGAATATAAAATAGTTCCGGAAAAGGATTTTATGCTCTCTACAGATAAGGTGGTCTTGAAATTGGGAGAGAATATCTCGGAACAGTTGATTTTTTCTTTGCTGAGAGTATCTAATTTGGAGCCGGGAACCACATATTGTGTACCTCTGACTATTACTGATGTATCCGGGGGAATGCCCGTACTGGAATCATCACGTACCATTTACCTTGTACTAAACCAAGTGATGGTTGTCAGCGCAGCACAGAGTAAAAATATGCCTATTGGTTTTGTGAATGAACCCTCATTGGAAAATGTACCACAAGTTACCATGGAAGCGCGTGTGATGGTTACTAAGTTTGCAGAAAGAGACCCGTATATCAGTACTGTGATGGGTTTGGAAGAAAACTTCTTGTTACGCTTTGGTGATGTGAATATTAAGCCGAACCAGATACAATTGGCTGGTGGCGGATATCCTGTGACAGGTAAGACGGAGTTTGAAACCAACAAGTGGTATCATGTTGCTGTAGTGTACGATGGCTCTACAATTAAGTTGTATGTAAATGGTGAATTGGACGGTCAAGTAGATGCTCCGCGTGGCCCTATCAATCTGTGTGGAAACTCCGATAAACGCAGATTCTGTATCGGTGGGTCGTTGAACAGTCGTCTGTTGAACGGATATATCAGTGAAGCTCGTGTATGGAAGAAAGCGCTGTCACAGAACGAACTTCAGAATAATATGTGTTATGTTTCTCCTGATAACTATCCGGATATGGTAGCTTACTGGAAATTTAATGAAGGTGGAGGTAAAGTTATTAAAGACTGGACGGGTAACGGATGGGATATTAATATGTCGTTCAATTGGATTGAGGGAGTACGTTGTCCTGAATAATAGATAGTTATTAACTATGTAACTAAAATAATAAAGTATGAAGAAACTATTATTATATTTCATATTTGCTACTGTGGCTTTATGTGTTGCTTGTGGTGACGATGAAGAGACAGTTTACACGGATATTACCGAAAATCCGTTTACAGATTTCACTGTCAACTGTGAATTAATGAATGAAGAGGGAGTGATTGTGTTTGATGAAATCGGTGCTTCTACGACTTTACAATTTAATGGGATTCCTGAAAATGCAGGTGATATAGAAGAGTTCTCTTTCAGATTCCGTTCTGGCAACGAGAGGATTTTTACTGTAGACATGGATGGTGTAATCACTAGCGTAGCCAGTGGCGAAGCTGAACTTAGCATTTGGATGGTAGATAAGTATAATGTAATACAGTTGCAGAAAACGTGTAACATTTTTGTAACCGCTAAGGTTACTGATATTGTGATTCCCGGTGATACCGATGGGTTAACTTTAGAATTGGGGGCTGTTTATGACCTGAATGCTAATGTTTCCGTACTTCCGGAAGGAGCAACTGATAAAACCTTGTCATATAGTATAAAAGATGGAGAAGATGTTGTTTCGTTAGAGGAGGGTATACTCAAGGTCTTGGCTCAAGGCACAGCAGTTATCGAGATAGCTGCCAATGATAATAGCGGAGTTAAAGCTGAACTTAATATAACAACTGTACCTTGGTACTGTCGGGATAGTTGGACGGTAGATACTTCAATTTTCTACGAAACAGTAGGAACTAACTATGCTCCGGATGGTGAAACAGGAAAACCGGAGGATATTCTTGACGGTAAAGGAGAGACTTTCTTGTCACTGATAAAGCCGGGTAAGGATTATGGTGACTGTGCTACTCCTACAGATCATCTGCTTTATTTTGTAGTAGATATGAAAGACCCGAAGTCGTTTAATGTAATTGAATGGAAAAATCGCTTTGGAAATACAGGTGTGACTGGGGTGCATTTACGTTATATCCGTGTGTTGGGAAGTAATGACAATGTTGATTATAAGGTAATCGAAGAGAAAATTGTCCTTGATCACACTAATATTGAAACAGCACAATTATTGCCTGTTAAAGAATCTGAATACCGATACGTGAAGGTAGAATTTACCGGATGGGTATTGAATCCAAACAGTGCATTGCAAGTGGGAGATTTCAGATTGGGTATACAGTAAAAAGGTTGTCTAAGGTATAAAGGTTATTTAAGATTTACTCTCGCTACAGACATTTTGTAGCGAGAGTAATATTTATTAGAATGATACTATGAGCAGAATGTTCTCAGTAGCTTTGTTTGGAATATTAGCTACTTATTCAAATGAAAAAATGTGTGCACAAAAGAATATAGAGATAACAGGTAATGAACGTCCTAATATTCTTTTTATCTTAAGTGATGACCATACATCACAAGCATGGGGAATTTATGGTGGTATATTATCTGACTATGTTTATAATCCGAATATTCGGCGTTTGGCTTCCGAAGGAGTAGTGTTGGATAATTGTTTCTGTACCAATTCTATTTCATCTCCCAGTCGCGCTTCCATTCTTACAGGAGCATATAGTCATAAGAATGGGGTATATACACTAGCTGATTCGTTGGATACTTCGTTACCTACATTTGCTACAATATTGCAACAGGAGGGATATCAGACAGCCTTGGTCGGTAAATGGCATTTAAAGTCTCAGCCACAAGGATTTGATTATTATTCTATTTTTCATGATCAAGGTGTATATCGTGATCCTCTCTTTATTAATAGTTCTGACCCTTGGCCCGGTAATCGTAATTTTGGTGAATGTATTCAGGGATTCTCGACTGATATTGTGACGCAAAAGGCAATTGATTGGATGAAAAACAGGGAGGGAAAACAACCATTTCTGATGTGTTGTCATTTTAAAGCTACCCATGAACCGTATGATTATCCAATCAGAATGGAACATTTGTATGATGGAGTGGTTTTCCCTGAACCGGAAAATCTGATGGACTGGGGACCTGAAACTAATGGGAGAGGGTTTGTCGGGCAGAACTTGGAAGAAATCGGAAGACGTTGGGAAGAAGCTTCTGCCGATCCGGATAGATGGTGGTGCCGTTATCCGGGGCTGCCGTTTTCTACGAAAGGAATGCAACGTACAGTAGCCCGTAAAATGATATATCAAAAATATATTAAAGACTATTTACGTTGCGGTGCAACAGTTGATGATAATATAGGGAAGCTCTTGAAAGCATTGGATGACATGGGAATAGCCGACAACACGATTGTCATATATGTCTCTGATCAAGGATATTTTCTTGGTGAACATGGTTTTTTTGATAAACGTATGTTTTATGAAGAGGCAGCCCGTATGCCATTTGTAATTAGTTACCCGGGAAAAATCCCTGCGGGAAAACGAGTGAAAGACTTGATACTGAATGTTGATTTTGCTCCGACTTTAGCGCAATTTGCAGGTGTTAAGATTACTAAGGAGATGCAAGGACGCAGTTTTGTTGACAATCTTTGCGGAGAAACGCCCACTGATTGGCGGCGTAGTTTTTATTATCGTTATTGGACACATCATACAATTCGTCCTGCTCATATGGGAATTCGTAATGAACGTTATAAACTTATTTTCTATTATGGCGAACCATTGGATATGACGGATGGACAGGAGACTCCTACTGCACCCGTGTGGGACTTTTATGATTTACAGAAAGATCCGAAAGAGGATCGTAATGTGTATGATGAGAAGGAATATGCTCCTATCATTAAACAAATGAAAAAGGAGATGATAAAATTGCGTATGGAGGCTGAAGATACTGATGATAAATATCCTCAAATGCAGAAACTTTTTGAAGAGTGTTTTTAATTCAGTCTTGTTCTTTCAGATAATCACTCATCATCGAAACAGTCACTTCGTCTCCAGCTTGTGAAGCGATAGACAGAACCTTGCGTTTTTCGCCAATCAGATAGCTGATAGATGATGAAAAGTGCTTGCTGTCAAACTGAAAATCTCTATCTTTGCATAGAGACAATCTATAACATCAAACAATTTGATAGATGACTATACAACAATTAGAATATATATTGGCTGTTGACCAGTTCCGGCACTTCGCCCGTGCAGCCGAGTATTGCCGGGTGACACAACCCACATTGAGTGCCATGATTCAGAAATTGGAAGATGAACTAGGAGTGAAACTGTTTGACCGGACTGTACAGCCTGTTTGTCCGACAGCTATCGGACAGAAAGTGATAGACCAGGCTCGTGTGATTCTAGCACGAGCAGCCCAGGTAAAAGAAATCATCAGTGAAGAAAAGCAATCACTATCCGGTATATTCCGTTTAGGGGTATTACCGACCATTGCTCCTTATCTGCTTCCCCGCTTCTTTCCGCAACTGATGGAGAAATATCCCGAACTGGATATTCGTGTAACGGAAATGAAAACTCAGGATATTCAGCAAGCATTGCATAGTGGAGATTTGGATGCAGGGATTATAGCCAGCAAACTGGAAGATACTTTCCTTACGGAAGAAACACTGTTCTACGAACAATTTTACGCCTACGTGTCTAAGAAAGAACCCTCTTTCAAACATGATGTTATCCGTACTTCCGATATAACCGGCGAACGCCTTTGGTTGCTGGACGAGGGACATTGCTTCCGTGACCAACTTGTCCGCTTCTGTCAGATGGAAGCAGTAAAAATGAGTCAGATGGCGTATCGTCTGGGAAGCATGGAGACCTTTATGCGCATGGTAGAAAGCGGGAAGGGAATAACTTTTATTCCCGAACTGGCAGTATCCCAGTTGACAGAAGAACAACGGAAACTGGTACGTCCATTTGCCATCCCACGTCCAACGCGCCAGGTTGTACTGACTACGAGCAGGGATTTCGTGCGTCACAGCCTGCTCTGCGTATTGAAAGAAGAAATAAAAGCAGCAGTGCCTAAAGAAATGCTGACCTTGCAGTCCATTCAATGTCTGCTATAATTCAATTTCGGTCTGCTATAACTCGGGTTCCGCAATAATTTAGTTTGCTTTAGCTGTTTTCTTCTTAAACCATTGTTTTATCTCAGCTCCTTTGAAATAAATAATCAGGGAGCTGACGATAATAATCATTCCAGCCACCGTGCTGAATGTCGGATGCTCGTCCGGAAGCATGATCCAACTCAATACTGCGCCAAGAATCGGATTAATCAATCGGCACATATTTATATCGCTGACCTTTGCACCCTTGCTTTGCAAAGCAATAAACCAAAAGCTAAAGGCAAAGACAGAAATAAACACCAAAATACCGAGACTGATATAGAAACCGCCTGGTTTTCCGATAAAAGAATGATAACCTTCCGTGCCCAGCCCTATCATATATATAAGTAGACCGCCGAAGAACATCTGCACGGCATTCAGAAAAATAGGATTTACCTTTCCCTTATCTTCCGAAACGGAGATAGCGGAATACCCTTGAAAAATAATACTGAGCAGCAACAACACAATACCGGTGATTCCTTTCCAATCGAGCGGCGCACCGTCACTTCCCATTCCTATGATAAGGAACAGACCGATAAGGCTGACCACAAGACTGATTATTTTATGAACATTCAGCCTGTCATTGCTAGCAAGCAAATGCGCTAGAAGCACATTGATAAGCGGAGTCATCCCCATGATAATAGACGAAATGGCACCACTTACAAAATCCACACCGAAGTAAAAAGCCGTATATCCCATAAACATATTGACAAGAATCAAGTTCAAGAATAACCTGCTGTGCTGGCGTATCTCCTTCCACATACCTTTGTGCCAGGTATATGCGAAAAGAATAATCCCCACGGTAGTAAAACGGATTCCGGCAAAGTTCATCGGAGTAAAATCGTAGCTCAGTCCTTGTTTGATAAACGGATTGACTATAGCCCATAAAACAGAGGCCAATATGGCATAAAAAAGTCCTTTTTTCATTCGGTGTAATTTTCTATATTCGAAAAATGCCGCAAAGTTAGTCATAATTATACATATAGACTTTGATTTCTGGTGTAAATTATTTGTTTTTGAAAAATTATTCTTTTTGCTTTGATGAAGGAGAAATGCTGCAAGCATTTATTGCCGAAGCAGTGTTCACATTCATTTTTGTATTCCCATCATTGGTACATCTGTCAATCCGGCATGTAGTATTAAAAGTGAGAAGGGCGGGAGTTTCACAACTACCGCCCTCTTTTGTGTAATTAATATATAATATTAAAAAAGAGTGTCTTTCATGTTTCGATTAGCAGATTAGGGAAATTTCACTTCATATGTTTTTATTCCGCTATATAGGGTATTGACACGGATTCTTAGTCCCTTCTTTCCTTCCATCTGGTTCTTGATTTCGTCCAGCTTGAAAGATACATACCCTTCGCCTAAAGTCTGAGGATAATCCCCTTCACTGTTGTGGCGGAATTCCAGGTTGATAAATTCATCCTCTTCACTCTCCTCATCTGCGGTAGGAGCCGGGGTGAGATTATTGATAACCAGATTCAGGAAATGTTTCTTATCTTCGCTATGCGTACCATAATATTGGAATTCGATAGTCAGATATTTCTTATCCTTGTTAATCCACATATAAGTAGCGTTAATCTTATCGTTTCCGATTTTCTCCTCATTGTTTTCTTCCTCATCCATAGTGACAATGTCTTTGGTCAGGATTTCTTTTATCTGTTTTACCTGAACATTATAGTCATATCCGCCTACCGGTTCTTCCAGTTTGTTGAACATGACAAAGGCTCGCTGGCCATCCACAAAATCCGCGTTGCTCCATCCTTCTCCATTGCTTGGATACATCTTCTTTCCATCATCCAAGGTGAAATAAAACTCCTTGCTATCCAGGCTCATCATATTTATTGTGCTGATAACCAGTAGGTCGGACGGACTGTTATCGTCGTCCAGGCAAGACTGGAGAATCGGCATTGTGGTCATAATAGCAAAGATAAAGGCAATGAATTTCAATTTCTTCATATATAAAATAGGTTTTAGTTTGATTAATAATACTGCTTTGTACTCAAAAAATGCGTAAGAACCCAAAATATTGCATCTGTATCTGTTAAAGAAACAAAAGTGCTAAAAGAGTTGTTCTCTCTATGCAGTATTTCTATCTTTGCTGCATTTATAAGTTAAACACGTGTATAAGAGAATGGAAGAATTAGAGTTGTCGGAGCAATGCAGGCAAGGAAACAACCGAGCCCGCAAGGAACTGTATGAGCAGTATGCGGGGCGTATGCTTGGCATCTGTCTGCGCTATGCCGGCGACCGTGATACGGCTCAGGATCTGCTTCACGACAGTTTTATAAAGATATTCGACTCTTTCGACAAGTTCACCTGGCGCGGTGAAGGTTCTTTGCGGGCCTGGATGGAGCGCGTGGTAGTCAACATTGCTTTGCAGTATCTCCGGAAGAATGATGTAATCAATCAGGCAGCGTCATTGGAAGAGTTGTCCGAAGAATATGAAGAGCCGGATGCTTCCGATGTGGAAGCGATACCCCAAAAAGTGTTGATGCAGTTTATCGAAGAACTGCCGGCGGGGTATCGTACAGTGTTTAACCTTTATACTTTCGAGGACAAATCACACAAAGAAATCGCCCAGGTATTAGGTATTAATGAGAAATCTTCGGCTTCGCAACTGTTTCGGGCGAAGACGGTATTGGCAAAAAGAGTAAAAGAATGGATAATGAATAATGGATAGATAGAGATGGAAGAGAAAGAATTGTGGATGAATAAGTTGAAGGAGAAGCTCGCGGATTATTCCGAGCCGACACCTGTTTCCGGTTGGGAACAACTGGAGAAAGAGCTTATGCCCTCTGTGGAGAAGAAGATATATCCTTATCGAAAATGGATGATGGCTGCTGCGGCTGTTATATTGCTGGCTATCGTCTCGTCAGTAAGCCTGTATTTCCTGGGGACACCTGCGGCAGATGAAATGCGTCATATACAGACACCGGCATTAGCTACCACGCCCGATGCTTTGCCGGGCGTGCAACAACCGGACATGCAAGGCACTTCCGTCGAACCTGTCCTGCGGCCTGTTACCCGTGAAGACCGGTTGGCGAAAGCACACCGGAATGTCCCGGAACATAAAACACTGGTAGATGATGAACCCATAGTGAAAGAAAAACCGGAATCTGTAATTGAAGAAAACGAACCCGGAAAAGCCGTAGATGAGGTAAAACTGAGAGAAGAAACAAATGCCGCTCAAGCTCAACCGAAAGAAACGGAACGTCCGGTAAACAACAGACCACGACGTCCTTCCGGCAGAGACAAATACCATATCCCGGCAGAAAAGCAATCTTCTCGGAAAGGAACCTGGTCGATGGGGCTTGGGGTAGGAAATTCGGGCGGTGCTTCTTCAGAAGTTGGCTCGAGTGCGTATCCCTATATGTCTCGTGTCAGTATGCTTTCTGTTTCAAATGGTTTGATGCAGATTCCTAATGACCAGACGTTGGTTTTTGAAGATGGAGTACCTTACTTGCGTCAGGCAAAACAGGTAGTTGATATTAAACACCATCAGCCTATCTCTTTTGGATTATCCGTTCGTAAAGCTTTAGGCAACGGTTTTTCCCTAGAGTCCGGTTTGACTTATACGCTGCTTTCCTCGGATGCCAAACTGGCTGATAATGACCAGCAGATAGAACAGAAACTCCATTATATCGGTATCCCGTTGCGTGCTAACTGGAACTTCCTTGACAGGAAACTCGTTACTCTTTATGTATCCGGTGGCGGTATGGTTGAGAAATGCGTCTATGGAAAGCTCGGTTCTGAAAAGGAAACAGTGAAACCCTTGCAATTCTCGGTATCCGGTGCAGTAGGTGCGCAGTTGAATGTAACGAAACGTGTCGGTATCTATGTAGAACCGGGTGTTGCTTATTATTTTGATGACGGTTCGGATATTCAGACCATACGTAAGGAGAATCCGTTCAATTTCAATATACAGGCTGGTATCCGCTTGACTTATTAATGCGAATTACTTTTATAGTGCAGGTAGGCGATTTGGAAGTGAAAGTGCTCGGTTCGGTGATTGTTTTGAAAGAGAAATAAGTGGAACTTTCATAGAGTATTTTTGTTTATTCATCGAATAACATCTATATTTGTGGTACACTAATTTGAAGATGCAATGAATACATTGGAACGTAAATTGCCGATAGGGATACAGACATTTGAAAATATACGTAAGGGCGGTTTCCTTTATGTAGATAAAACGGCTATTTTGTGGCAAATAATAAATACGGGAAAGCCTTATTTCCTTAGTCGTCCTCGTCGTTTTGGCAAAAGTCTGCTAATTTCCACTTTTGATGCCTACTTTCAGGGTCGTAAAGACCTTTTTGAAGGCTTGGCAATTGAAAAGTTAGAGACGAAATGGGAGCAATATCCGGTTCTGCATCTTGATTTGAATGCGAAGAAATATGAGACGGCGGCAGATTTGGTCGCCATGCTAAACCAGTATTTGGAGAAATGGGAAGCCGTATATGGTGATGAGAAGAAAGACCGTAGTCCTGAAGAACGTTTTAGTTATATCATTGAGCAAGCCTACCTGAAAACTGGAAAAGGAGTTGTGGTATTGGTTGATGAGTATGATAAACCTTTGCTGCAAGCCCTTTTAGATGAGAACCTGTTGGATGAATACCGTCGTATTCTGAAAGCCTTTTATGGTGTACTGAAAAGTTCCGACCGCTATCTCCGGTTTATATTCTTGACAGGAGTCACAAAATTTGCCCAAGTAAGTGTGTTTAGTGATTTGAATCAACTGAATGATATTAGCATGAAGATTCCATACGCCAATATCTGTGGTATTACTAAAAAAGAATTAGTATCCACATTTACTCCCGAGTTGGAGCGGTTGGCAGAAGTGCAGGAGATGTCCTTTGAAGATACAGTCGATAAAATGACAGCGATGTATGATGGCTATCACTTTACATACAGCGAAGAAGGGCTATTTAATCCCTTCAGTGTACTCAATGTCTTTGATGGATTAATGTTTGATAATTACTGGTTTCAGACTGGTACTCCTACCTATCTTGTAGACCTGCTGAAGCAAAGCGATTATGATTTACGTTTGCTGATAGATGGCTTGGAAGTAGGAAGTTCAGGATTTGCCGAATACCGTGCAGAGACCAAAAATCCCCTTCCGATGATTTACCAAAGTGGTTATCTGACCATTAAAAACTTTGATAAATCATTGAACCTATATACGCTGGGTTTTCCGAATGATGAGGTAAAATATGGTTTCCTTAAATTCCTGATACCCTATTATACCCCCATATCTTCTGATGAAACAGATTTTAATGCTGTTAAGTTTGTCCGTGAACTTCAGTCGGGCGACGTTCATTCCTTTATGGAACGTATGAAATCATTCTTTGCTGACATTCCCTACGAATTGAACACAAAGACTGAACGTCATTATCAGGTTATTTTCTATCTTGTCTTTAAGTTGATGGGACAATATGTAGATGCAGAAGTCCGTAGCGCGAAAGGTCGTGCCGATGCCGTGGTGAAAACAAAAGACCGCATTTATGTTTTTGAGTTTAAACTGGAAGGAACAGTAGACGAAGCTCTGAAACAAATAGATGAAAAAGGCTATTTGCTACCTTACCGGACAGACGGGCGTGAGCTAGTAAAAGTGGGAGTTTCTTTTAATGCTGAAGAACGTAATATTGGTGAATATAAAGTAGTTTAATCGTTCATTGAGTATAATATAAAATAGAGCCATTCCGGAGCCCGCTTCTTTGGAATGGCTTTTTTGTACTCTGAATTGAATAATGTAGTTTCAAAAATTGTTTCTTGTAGTTTCAAAAATTGTTTCTTCCAGTGAAACTATCCGTTTCTCGGTGTGAAACAATTCGTTTCAAGCAGTGAAACACTTCGTTTCACACCGAGAAACAAAGTGTTTCAAACGGGGAATGAAACTGAAGGCTGAATGCAGTTTTGTGAACTTATTATTGGATACGGTTTATAGTCTGTCGGATAAAAAACATTTGTCATGATGTATGTTGTCTTTTATCTATTATTACTGTGGCGGTTAATTGACCACCACAGTAGCAAAATACTCTTTGAATACTCCCGCAGCTTTTTCAAGTTGTTCGGGGGTATTTTCTTTTACGTCTTTCAGCTTATATTCCTGTTCCATGGCTTCGTATTTATGTACGCCCAGCGTATGGTAAGGCAGGATTTCTACCCGTTGAATCATTTTGTACTTTCCCAAAGCTGCCCCCAGTTGGCGGATATCCTCTTCAAAATCGCTGTATCCGGGTACTAATACATAACGCAGCCAGAAAGGTTTCTCGTTTTCTTCGAGCCATGCCGCTGTGCGGATGGTCTGTTCGTTGCTTCTTCCGGTCAGTGTCTGATGGCGGGCAGGGTTGAACTCTTTGATATCAAGCAATACGAGGTCGGTCAGTTTGAAAAGCTCTTCCACATCTTCATTCCAGATGCCGCCGTTGCTGTCTATGCAGACATGAATCCCTTTCTCTTTTAGCTCGCGAACCAGCGGGACTAGCGCTTTCGCTTGAAACGTAGGTTCTCCGCCTGAAAAAGTGATTCCGCCGCGTTTCCCGAAAAAAGGACGTTGGCTCATAGCCATACGGACGATTTCTTCCGGTGGGGTAGGTGTGCCTCCTTTTCCGGCTATTGTGTCGGGGTTGGCGCAATACAGGCAGCGGAAATTGCAACCTTGAAGAAAAACGACGAGCCGTAAGCCCGGCCCGTCGAATGTTCCCATACTTTCGTATGAATGTACGTTTATCGTCATATAGAGTAGATAGATTACATACGTTCGTGGAAGCTACGGCTGATAACTTCCAGTTGGTGTTCGCGGCTCAACTTCACGAAGTTTACGGCATAACCAGAAACGCGGATTGTAAGCTGCGGATATTTCTCAGGATGTTCCATTGCGTCATAAAGCATGTCACGGTTCAGAACGTTTACGTTCAAGTGGTGAGCACCTTTGGTGAAGTAGCCGTCCATCATAGTGACCAAGTTCTCTATGCGGTCTTCTGTGGTAGCTCCCAGTGATTTCGGAACGATGGAGAAAGTGTTGCTGATACCGTCCTGTGAGTCACGGTAACGAAGTTTCGCTACGGAGCTCAGAGAGGCGATAGCACCGTTCTTGTCGCGTCCGTGCATCGGGTTGGCACCCGGAGCGAAGGCAACGCCTTTGGCACGTCCGTCGGGAGTGGCTCCGGTCTTCTTACCGTACATCACGTTAGAAGTGATTGTCAGCAATGAAAGGGTAGGACGGGCATTCTTGTAAATCGGGAGCTTCTTCAATTCTTCGCTGAAGAAATATACCAGGTCAACACCCAGGTGGTCTACCTTGTCATTGTCATTTCCGAAGCAAGGGAATTCGCCTTCGATGTCGAAACCTTCCGTCAGACCGATGTCGTTGCGGCGGGCGGTAACTTTCGCATATTTGATAGCTGACAGTGAATCAAGCGCAATGGAAAGTCCGGCTACACCGTAAGCAAGGTTGATGCGCGGGTTGGTATCTACGAGAGCCATCTGTGCCTTTTCGTAGTAATACTTATCGTGCATATAGTGGATGATGTTCATCGCTTCGTTGTAGACACGGGCGATTTCAATCAATACCTTCTTGTAGTTGCTCATTACTTCTTCGAAGTTCAGCGTGTCGCTGGTCAGTACGGGGATGTTTTTCACCATGACCGTGCCTGTGTTTTCGCAACGTCCGCCGTTGATGGCAAGCAGCAGGGCTTTAGCTAGGTTGCAACGTGCGCCGAAGAACTGGATTTGTTTTCCGATTTCCTGGTAAGATACACAGCAGGCGATTCCGTAGTCGTCCGATTGGCGCACTTCGCGCATCAGGTCGTCATTCTCGTATTGGATGGAAGAAGTATCGATAGATACCTTTGCGCAGAATTCTTTGAAACCTTCTGGCAGTTCCGGGCTCCATAGTACCGTCAGGTTCGGTTCCGGTGAAGGACCGAGGTTGTACAGTGTTTGCAGGAAGCGGAAAGAAGTCTTTGTTACCTTTGTGCGTCCGTCGTTGAGGCGTCCGCCCAGAGATTCGGTTACCCATGTCGGGTCGCCGGCAAAGATGTCGTTGTAAGATTGCATACGTAGGTGGCGCACCATACGTAGTTTGATGACAAACTGGTCGATCAACTCCTGTGCGAATGATTCTGTGATAGTTCCTTTGCTCAATTCATATTCCATATAAATGTCGAGGAACGAGGAGACATTGCCCAGTGACATGGCAGCACCGTCTTGTTCTTTTACGGCAGCAAGGTAAGCCATGTATACCCATTGTACTGCTTCTTGTGCAGTGTAGGCAGGACGGCTCAAGTCGAGTCCGTAGTATTCGCCCATTACCTTCATTTCCTTCAAAGCCTTGATTTGCTCTGCCACTTCTTCTCGCAGGCGGATGCGGGCTTCGGTCATCGGGCCGGTAAGGTTGCGCAAGTCTTCTTTCTTGGCTTCAATCAGTCGGTCGATACCATAAAGAGCCATACGGCGGTAGTCGCCGATGATACGTCCGCGGGCATAGTTGTCGGGAAGTCCGGTAAGGAATCCCAGTGAGCGGAACGAGCGGATTTCTTCGGTATATACGTCGAATACGCCATCGTTGTGCGTCTTGCGGTAGTGAGTGAATATATCTTTTACGCGGTCGTCCACTTCCACACCGTTTTCGTGGCAAGCCTTGCTCACTACGTTGATACCGCCGAAAGGCTTGATAGCACGTTTCAGCAGTTCGTCTGTTTGCAGACCGACAATCAGTTCGTTTTCCTTGTCGATATATCCGGCTTTGTGGGAAGTGATGGTAGATACGGTAACATTGTCAAGAGAGCGGACGCCATTGTTTGCTCTTTCTTCTGCCAGTGCTTCGAGGCAGCGGTTCCATACGGCTTTTGTGCGTTCGGTAGGCCCTTCGAGGAAAGAGGCATCTCCGTAGTACGGAGTAATGTTATGACTTACGAAATCCCTGACATTGATTTCGCTGCTCCAAAGACCATCTTTAAAGATTTTATTTAATTCCATAAAATGATAAAATTAGAGGTTGTAGTTGTCCTTTTCTTTAGAGCGCACAAAGTTACAATCATTTTTCATATAATCGGCATAAATATGCTCTATTTTATGCTTTTCAACATAAAATACCTAGATATTGCTATCCTTAGGAAATCTTTTCGAATTTTTTTCGTGGAAACTCTTGCATGTTTAAAAAAAGTTCGTACCTTTGCACCGCTTTTAACGAAAAGCACTTCTGAAAAGGAAGTTTTGGAGAGGTGGCAGAGTGGTCGATTGCGGCGGTCTTGAAAACCGTTGTACTGCGAGGTACCCGGGGTTCGAATCCCTGTCTCTCCGCTGAACTTACTGGACAGAAATGGTCAGTAAGCGGACAAAAAGCTACAAATCAATGATTTGTGGCTTTTTTTATTGCCCGAAAGTCCGGCTTCCAAGACTTCAAAAGTACGGTAAAAGACAAAGTTTCGTTACTAAATCGTTACCTATTGGAAAATTTAAAGTCGATTGACCCACTATTATAAAAGTCTTCTGACCCACCTTTATAACCGAAACTGATCCGCTGTGATTATAATAAAAATTGCCCCTGTATAATTACCATATTTCAGTCTTGTTTTCGTACTTTACAAAGCATTTTAACCCGGTATTATTAACTGAATAAAATTTTAAAGAATGAAAATAAGAATCAAGCACATACTGCGGTGTTATCAGTCAGGAATGAGTATCCGCGGTATCAGTTCTTCTCTCCTTGTTTCACGTAATACAGTCAAACGTTATATCCGTATATACGAAGATATGGGTATAGAACTTGAGCGTCTGTTGAAAATGGACGAGCAGCATCTGCATGAGCTTTTCGGTACGGAGACTGACAAAGAATCGTCTGGCTCTGCAGAGTATAAGTATCTTCAAGAACGTATACCTGATTACATGAAACGACTTAAGGTCCGTGGGACAACAAGAAGGTCTTTGTATGAGGAATATCTTAAAAATCGTCCACAAGGTTACAGCTACTGTTCTTTTTGTTTATATATCAGACGAGAAAGGGAAGTAAAGATTCCTGTTGGACGCATAGATCATATAGCCGGTGATCAGATGTATGTGGATTTTGCCGGCGACAAACTTTATCTCTCATACGAAAAAACAGGCAATAAGGTTCCCGTAGAAGTATTTGCCGCTATACTTCCATGCAGCCAGATTACTTATTACGAGGCTGTACCATCACAAAAGAAAGAACACCTTATCCAGGCATGTGAAAATGCTTTCCATTATTTTGGAGGTGTCCCCAATGCCATAGTTCCAGACAACCTGAAATCAGCCGTAACAAAGCCTGGAGGTGTTGAACCTGTAATCAATGACGACTTTGCTGCATTTGCAGACCATTATGGATGTGTTGTCTTCCCGGCAAGAGTACGAAAGCCTAAAGACAAAGCTCTGGTTGAGAATGCTGTAAGACTGCTCTACAGGGAGGTGTATTCAAAGATGACGGGATTGAAATTCAATGATCTTGAAGCCTTGAACATAGAAATAATGAAGCATACGGATGCGTTGAACAGCCGAAAGATGTACAATCGCAACTACAGCCGTCGGGAACGTTTCCTCGAAGTCGAGAAAGACAGGCTGCATACATTGCCGGCAACAAAATTTATATCAAAAAGCCGGAAAACGGCAACTGTCATGAGAAACAGTTATGTATCGCTTAACAATCACTATTACAGTGTTCCTAAAGAGTATATCGGCGATACTGTAGAATTACTGTATGATGGGGACACAGTGGAGATATATCATAAGTTCAGACACATAACGACACATCGCAGGGATGATACACCTTTCACTTATTCAGAAAAACCGTCCCACAAACTTTCGGGAGTGCTACATGAATACAGAATCAGAATGGATGATATATACCGCAAGGCATGTGAAATTGATCCGGTATTGGAAGAGTACATAAAGCGTGTGGCCGTTGCCAAGAAATATCCGGTCCAGGCCGTACGTTCAGCCGATGGTATATTAAGTCTTGTGGAGCGTTTCGGACATGACAGGGTGGTTCTTTCATGCCAGGTGGCAATGGAATTCGGTATGTTCGGGTACAACGAACTTGAAAGTATTCTGGTAAACAGGGAAGATGAGAAGTATCATGTACAGATGGAGGGACAGGCTCCCGAACTTACCCCCAAACACAGAAATCTCAGAGGCAAGGATTATTTTAACTCTAAAAACATGGATAAAAATGACAAGTAATAATAAAACAAGCAGAACTGTCGGAAAAAATATGGACAGAATAATGGAACTACTCTCCAAGTTACGTTTTTACGGCATGCTTGAAACATATAGAAATGACTGCAGGACCACATCCTCTGATGGTATGACAAACGATGAGTTTCTTAAATGGCTTCTTGAAAGCGAATATGATTACAGACGCAATGTAAGCATTGAGAGACTGATAAAGTCTGCAAACTTCAGATATAAGGCATATATGGAAAAAATAGACTATACCATAAAACGTAACCTTGACCGTAACCAGCTTGAGAGACTTGCATCTCTTGATTTTATAAGAGACGGACAGAATGTTTTCATCACGGGAAGCTCCGGTACAGGTAAAAGCTATATAGCTTCAGCCATAGGATATGAGGCATGTAAGAATGGAATAAAGACTTTGTATTCAAATGCGTCAAAGCTTATGGGACAGCTTAAAATTGCCAAAAACAAGGGCACTATAGAATCTGAGATGAAAAAAATAGAAAAGTGTCAACTGCTGATTCTTGACGATCTGTTTCTTATAGGACTGGATGCCAGGGAAAGGTCAATCCTTATGGAAATAATAGAAGACAGACACGGATTAAAATCAATCATAATAACATCACAACTTCCTGTCGAAAGCTGGTATGATGCAATTGGTGATCCTACAGTAGCTGACGCAATCCTGGACAGAATTGTACATACAGCACACAAGATTGAACTTACCGGGGATTCTGTAAGAAAGATTAATGCTAAAAAGAAATAGTATATATTGTAGATTATTATAATTGAAAATGACCCGGGTTAAAATGCATTTTTCTTTATTTAAATCTAATATTTTTTTGATGGGTCAATTTAGAGTATAATAGTGGGTCAATCGACTTTAAATTTTCCAGCATCCCGCCGCTTTGCTTTGCCATATCATTTTAATTTGATGTAGTACACTATTTCGGTTATCAGTTCTTCCAAGTTGCTTCCCCTTACCAGCGGGCGGCTGGCGGGAAAGAGCGTGGAGCGGAACACCGCCTTTTTATCCGCCACCAGTTCCTTTTTGTAGCGTTTGGTATCGGGGATAAAGGTTTTCATCAGTGGCAGTTCCAGTTCCTTAATCGTCTTGTCGTAGGCGGTGTAAAGGTCTGTTTTCTCCCGCCCGTCCACCATATTCCAAAAGAGGTACAGCCCGGCAAGTCGGCAGGCTTCATTCCTCACCAGTAGTTTTTGGATAGCCATTGCGAACGACAGGCTGCTTTCCAGCACCACCTTGTCGGCGGAAATGGGGGTGAAGATGTAGTCCATGCCCGCAAGGGAGTTTATCACGCCCTCGCTGTTCACCGTGCCGGGCAGGTCGAAAAAGACAATATCCAGCACGTGTCCGGCGGCTATATGTTCGTCAGCCGTTGCAATCGCCTTTTCGGGTGAACTGCACAGTACCGGGTAGGCTTTCTTCCCCAGCCGGGTAAACTGTTCATACGCCATGCGCTTGTAATCTTCATCAGCCCCGACCTGCTCGGCATCCCGCTTTCGCATTCCGGCAATGGAGTGTTGCGGGTAGTCGCAATCGACCACCGCCACATCGTAGCCTTTGAGATAGTAGAGGTAACTCGCCGCCAGCACGGTAAAGGTTGTTTTGCCGACCCCGCCCTTTTGGGTGGAAAAGGCGACATAAAGGGGTGTTTTCTCGTTTTCCATATTGCTTTCGTTCATTATTGGTTGATAGATTTATTTATTGCTTTCAATCAATCCAGCCATATAGCTTTCTTTGTTTCCATATTGCAATCTTGAAATATTGAAAGACTGTTTTATTTCAATCTTGTTTTCCTGCTTTCATGCTTTCTTGGAATATTGAAATAATGCAATCATGCTTTCTTGAAATCATGCTTTCAATCATTCTTTCCTGATTGGAATATTTCTTTCAATCTTGCTTTCAATCTTGAAATCCGATGCAAAAAAAGGGAGAAAAAACGTCCCCTGAAAACCTTGTCCCGATTTGTCCTGTGCTGTCCCGATTTGTCCACCAACTGCCTATTTTACAGCATTATAAATCACCGTTACTTTGCAGCGGAGTAACGAACCGCCGGGGGCGCAGGTGTAAAACCGGGCTGGTGAACGGCAGGGTTTACCGCTTCACGCTAACCCCAATCCGTCCGTGACGGATTTCGATTTTCGTCAGAAAATAGCAAGGTGTGTTCTATGGCACATAGAACCGTTTTCCGTGCCTGAAAACGCCTTGCCCCTTGCGGGGGTAAAAATCACTCCGAAGTCGTAATTTTTTAATCCAAAGAAGCATGGAAACAAGAAAACCTAACAAGGGCGGTCGCCCCGCCCTCGCAGACCCGGCGAAGCATCGCCATGTCCTTTACCTGAACGACCGGGAGAATGCCCGCTTCCTCTCGCAATGGGAGCAGTCGGGCGTTACGAGCAAGTCCCGTTTCATCGCCGCCCGGTTGTTCGGCGAGCCGTTCCGGGTGGTGAAAGTGGACAAATCGGCGGTCGAGTATTGCGCCCGGCTGACCGAATTTTATGCACAATTCAGAGCCGTGGCGGTCAATTACAACCAAGTGGTAAAGGCGTTGCACAGTAATTTTTCCGAGAAAAAGGCACTGGCTTTTCTCTATAAACTGGAGAAAGCGACCACCGAACTGGCGGCACTGAACCGCCAAGTTATTGCATTAACCAATGAATGCAAGGAACTATGGTTGCCAAAATAAGCACGGGCGGCAATATGTTCGGCGCACTGGCGTACAACCAAAACAAGGTGGACAGCGAGGAAGCAAAGGTGCTTTTCTCCAACCGGATGCTGTTGGGCGAGGACGGGAATTTCTCTATCGGCGAGTGTATGCGCAGCTTTGAAATGCAGATGCCCGTCCAGCTTTCCACCAAGAAGCCGATACTTCATATTTCCATAAACCCGCACCCGGAAGACGTGCTGACCGACCAGCAGCTTTCCGACATCGCACGGGAGTATATGCGGAAGTTGGGCTATGGCGACCAGCCTTATTTGGTGTACAAGCATACCGACATCGACCGCCACCATATCCACATCGTGGGGTTGCGGGTGGACGAGAACGGCAGACCGCTGAATGACAGGTTCGAGCATCGGCGCAGCAAGCAAATCACCCGTGAACTGGAAAAGAAATACGGGCTGCACCCGGCAGAGCGGAAGGAACGTGCCGAACGTCCGGAACTTAAAAAGGTGGACTATGCCGCCGGGGACGTGAAGCACCAAATCGGCAACACCGTGAAAGCGGCTTGTTACGGCTACCGCTTCCAGTCGTTCGGGGAATATAAGGCTTTGCTTGCCGCTTACAACGTGTGCGCCGAGGAAGTCAAAGGCGAGATAAACGGCAAGCCCTATCAGGGCATTGTCTATTCCGCCATGAACGACAAGGGCGAAAAGACAGGCAACCCGGTAAAGGCTTCCCGCATCGGCAAGTCGGTAGGTTATGAAGCGGTGCAGCGCAGAATGGAGAAATCGGGCGAAGCAATCAAGAACGGGAAATTGAAAGAACGCACCCGGAAGATTGTAGCCAATGCCATGCAGACCGCCCACAGCCGCAAGGAACTGGAACAGCAGCTAAGGAAGCGGGGCATTGACGTGGTATTCCGTCAGAACGACAGCGGGCGCATCTATGGCGTTACGTTCATCGACCATGACAGCCGGGTGGTGCTGAACGGTTCACGCTTGGGCAAGGAGTATTCGGCGAACGTGTTCAACGAACGTTTTTCGGGCGAAACCGGAAAGATACACCAGCCCGAAGTGGCAGCACCGCAGCAAGACCAGCCCACGCATCAGGAACAGCAGGGCTTCACGCCGAAAGCCGACATCGTTTCGGGCGTGGCTTCCGTGCTGGGTGCTTTCGGCGGTTTGCTGGGCGGCGGTGCATCAGGCGGTGACGAGCCGCAGGACACCGCCCGCCAAAAGAGAAAGAAGAAAAAGAAGCGCACAAGGCGCATCGACTAACTTAAAAACATACAATTATGCAGCAAGAGGATGATTTGAGAGGGCTTGCAAGGGTCATGGACTTTATGCGGGCTGTCAGTATTCTATTCGTGGGAATAAACGTGTACTGGTTCTGTTACTCCACCCTGAAAGAATGGGGAGTGACCTTTGAAGTGATAGACAAGATACTGTGGAACTTCCAGCGCACCACCGGGCTGTTCTCGTCCGTTCTTTGGACAAAACTTTTTGCGGTGGTGTTCCTCGCCCTGTCGTGCATCGGCACTAAGGGCGTGAAAGAGGAAAAGATAACGTGGACGAAGATACATTGCAGCCTTGCGGCGGGTGTCGTGTTGTTTTTCCTGAACTGGTGGCTGCTGGAACTTCCGCTGCCACATACGGCGGATGCCGTGTTTTATATCGCCACGCTTTCGGTGGGCTATATCTGTATGCTCATGGCGGGTACGTGGATGTCCCGGTTGTTGAAAAACAACCTCATGGATGATGTCTTTAATACCGAGAACGAAAGTTTCCAGCAGGAAACAAGGCTTATCGAGAACGAGTATTCTGTAAATCTGCCTACCCGGTTCTACTATAAGAAGAAGTGGAACAATGGCTATATTAACGTTGTAAACGTTTTTCGTGCGAGCATCGTGTTAGGAACGCCGGGCAGCGGGAAGTCATACGCAGTAGTAAATAATTACATAAAACAGCAAATCGAGAAAGGTTTTGCGCTCTACCTGTATGATTATAAGTTTCCTGACCTTTCGGAAATCGCTTACAATCATTTACTTAACCACTTGGACGGCTACAAGGTTAAGCCGAAATTTTACGTTATCAATTTTGACGACCCACGCAAGAGCCACCGATGCAACCCGATAAATGCCAGCTTCATGTCGGACATTGCGGATGCCTACGAAGCAAGCTACACGATAATGCTTAACCTCAATCGAAGTTGGATAAGCAAGCAGGGCGATTTCTTCGTGGAAAGTCCGATTATCCTTTTGGCGGCTATAATTTGGTATCTCCGTATCTATCAAGGCGGCAGGTATTGCACGTTCCCCCATGCCATTGAACTGCTAAATAAGAAATACGCCGATGTATTCACCATTTTGCGCAGCTACCCCGAACTGGAAAACTACCTTTCCCCATTCGTAGATGCTTGGGAATCAGACGCTCAAGAGCAGTTGCAGGGGCAGATTGCCAGTGCGAAAATCCCGCTTTCAAGAATGATTTCACCCGCCCTTTACTGGGTAATGACGGGTGATGATTTTTCACTTGACATCAACAACCCGAAAGAGCCTAAAATACTGGTTGTCGGCAACAATCCTGACCGCCAAAATATCTACTCGGCAGCACTGGGATTATATAATTCCCGTATCGTGAAGCTGATAAACAAGAAAGGTCAGCTTAAAAGTTCGGTGATAATAGACGAGCTGCCAACGATTTATTTTCGTGGGCTTGACAACCTGATTGCGACCGCCCGAAGCAACAAGGTTGCGGTTCTGTTAGGCTTTCAGGATTACAGTCAACTTACCCGTGACTATGGGGACAAGGAAAGCCGTGTAATCCAAAATACTGTGGGTAACGTGTTCAGCGGTCAGGTAGTCGGTGAAACGGCGAAAATCCTGTCGGAGCGTTTCGGAAAGGTGTTGCAGAAACGGCAGAGCATGACAATCAACCAACGGGAAAAATCCACCTCGATAAGCACCCAAATGGACAGCCTGATACCCGCCAGCAAAATATCCAACCTCACGCAAGGTATGTTCGTGGGGGCAGTAGCGGACAATTTCGATGAACGGATAGAGCAGAAGATTTTCCACTGTGAAATCGTGGTGGACAATGAAAAGGTGAAGCGGGAAACCGCCCGTTACGTGAAGTTGCCGCAGATTATCGACTTCACCGACAAGGACGGCAACGACCGGATGCAGGAGGAGATACAAGCCAACTATGACCGCATCCGTCAGGAAGTCAGGCAGATAGTCGAGAACGAGATAACCCGGATTAAGAACGACCCGGAGTTATGCCACTTGATTAAGGAGGAAGAATAGCTATATATAATAATGTATGGAGTGAAGAACAGCCGATGTAGCTTTACGGTTGTTCTTCATTTTGCTTTTTGGTGCGGTAGGCTTCAAAACGCACTAATATTTCGTGCAGGTTCTTCAATGCTTCCACAGCCTTGCCTATCGGCGGCATCTTGCTTTTGTCAAAAGTCAGTTTCTTCAAATCGGTAGTGTACGCCGTAGCCACTTCGGGTAACGCCATGACCGCTTCGGCATCCTTGAATATCGGTGCATCAGCCAGCGACAAGTGCGAACGGGAGTTTTTATTTAGTCCGTCCTCTATCGTCACCCGGTACATGGCATCCAAGAAATCTTCCGAATGTAGGTAATCGTTATATTCCTGATTGTGGTAGAGTGCCGACAAGTCGTAAACGTCACGGATATGCTTTGCCAACAGTGCGGCTGCATCCTCATTGTAAGACAGCTTTACCAGCCTTGAAACCTTGTCGCAGATAGTCTTTCGGGGGTTGATACACTGCGTTTCAAAACTTTCCAGCCCGTAGGTGCTTATCAGTTCCTCTTGCCCGATGCTTTCAAGAAAGGCGGTTACAATCGGTTTGATAACCCGCTTGTCCGCCGGGTAGAACATCAGTTTTTTGTCCGGCAGGTCACAGGATTTTATCTCTACTTCCAAATGTTCTTTCAGTCCCACGCCTTGAAATACATTGTCATACGAGAAATACAGTTTACGGTAATTACCGCCCGTTTCCGACAAATCTTCCTTGTATATGTCACTATTGAGTTCGGCTATGTATTTGGAAAGTTTCTTGTTCAATGTCTTTTCTGCCTGCTTGGACGCACCTTTATCACCCGTGAACACGAACAAGTCCAAATCTTCCGAGAAACGTTCTATCAGCCCGTAGGCTTTGGAAAGTGAAGTTCCGCCTTTGAAGTAGGTCTTATCCGCATATTCGGACATGGAAATATCCCGCAGTATCTTCGATACCCAGTAATCCTTTTCCACGTGCGACTGCTCGTAGCCGAAATGTTCAGCCGCCAGTGCGATGATTTCCTTGAACGCTTCCTTGTCCGAATGTAAATTCATATTTCTGTCCTATGCCGTTTTATAATCCAAGTTGAACCGTGTCGTGGGAAGAATGGTCTTTGCCATTTCTGTTTGCAACACGGTTTGTCTGATGTCGCCCAGTATATCCGCCACCACCTTTCTGACACGTGGCGGGTAACTTTTCGCCAAAGATACGATTTTTTCCAGTTCCGGCAGGCTGTACCCGTTGAAATATTGGCTTTTGACCCGGTTGTAGATGTCCTGCCCGGTTGTTCCGGGTATGCGCTTCATGTCCTTTATCGCATCGAGCAGCCGCAAGTACGGGACAAGGCTTTCATCCGGGTAGTCCATGCAGTAGGCTTTCACGCACTCTATATCCAAGTTCTTGAAACGGAAACGGCGAACCGGGTTAGGAGTGGCTATCGTTATGGTTGTGGCAACCTGTTCGGTCAGTCCCATTTTGTTATAGATGTAAGCCCCCGTGATATAGCCGTTCAGTTTTTCAGTCAGGTAGCGGAACTGTTCATCCTGATAGACAGGCAACTTTCCCAGCCCCAGCACTGATTTCTTGGGACGGTAGTACGCCCCCTTTTCAACCCGTACCAGTACCCCTTTGCGGCTCTGTTCGGAGAGCAGCACCGCAACATTGGCGGTCTTTTCCGTTTCAAACGATAAATCCCGGAACGTGAATATACGCCCGGTATCTATCCGTTCAATCTGCCCAAGTATCTCTTTCCTGAATGAAGCCATATTTATGTCCTTTGTTTCTATATGCAAAGATAGTATATTATGTAATCACCTGCAAAAACATAACAAAGATTTTGCCGAAGATGTTTTCTTTTTGTCGTGTCACCTGATAATAGAAGAATAACGGAAACTCAATCAAAGGCTTGCCAAACGCTTCACAAATGGCTCACAAGTATAATGCGATTTTTGTAAAACTGTTGATTATAAGCCGAAAACAATATATACAAATGGCTCACAAATGGCTCGTTTAAAGCAAGCGATTAACTTCGGTCTGTACCCGTTTTAAATCTCCAACCAACAGTTGGAGATTTACCGCACCCGGATAATTTCAAGCTCCGCAGGACAAATTCGGGCATCCCTTGCCCCCGTTTTTAGTCGCTATCTGTAGACTGGACTATTATTATACCATTCAATAATCAAATCATTATCGTTATTATGGACATTTAAAGTGAAAAAGATATTCCTATAATGATTAAAGCAATAGATGCAAATATGTATCTATATCTTTTTGTAGAAAACATTGCTCCTATACAAGAGATAGATACAGCAAATTGCATACATTTTAAACTTAACTCTGTAGTCTTAAATATACACATAGACAAAAAAGATAATGCCAAAACAAATAGTATAACATTCAATATATATTTCAGTTTCATATTACTTTTAATGTTCCCATGGTTCAGTTTAATCTATTTTCTCTAATTCAATTGTAGCTACTTTCTCTTTATCCGGACTAATTTCATTCTGTATAATGGTTATATGTTTTTGGGTATAGCTTTTGATAATCCAAGGGGCTCCACCCAAATATAAAGCATTGCTATTAAAGGTGATATATTTCCCTTCTATTGTATAAGTAATATCAATTTCATCGTAACCTTCCCAATTTACTTTTCCTTTCCGAGTATCTATAAATTGCATACCGACCCCCATATTTTGTACTGTCCAAGCCTCACAATGCCCTGTTCCACGCCATGAAGTCTGATAAAGTGCTTCGGGGGTTAATTCATTTGTCTGTTCATTATCATCATCGCAGCTTATAAAACTGAATGTACATAGGAATAGCATAAATATTCCAAGAATTTCTTTTGTTTTCATATTCTCTTTTTTATCTCTTGTTTAACTCATTCAATCTTTATTTTGTTTCTTCGTTGAACCAACCAAAGATAAGACAAAGATAAAAAGAAGAATCCTTTGGCAAATTAAGACGCTCTTGGAATATTGTTATGAATGCAAATTTCTAAACCTATGTTTATTTTTTGTTGTCAAAGCTTTGCTTGCGTCTTATTCGGCTCATGTGTACGGGTGTAATTTTGAGGTAGGATGCTATTTCTTTTAGTGATACCATTTGGAGGATTGCAGGGCATTTTTTTAAAAGTTGGAGGTAACGCTCTTCCGGTGTGAATCTGAATAAATCCAAATAACGTGAATATGATTGGAAATACATCTGTTCGGCTGCGATACGGGCTATCTGTTGGCTTTCTTTGTTCTCCTCGAATTTTTGCTGTAAGAATGCAGAAGAACAGATGTAAATCTCGCACGGGATTATCGCCTGTATATTCAATTCTGATTTCATGCCATATAAGCAAGTGGGATAATCGGCTATAAATTCATTTGAAAAGGAAAAACCGACATTATACGGCTTGTTTTCTGTCCGGTTGGTGCAACTGTATTTGACTACACCTGACAAGATAAACCCGAAGAAAGAACAGGCATCACCTTCATGGAGAATAAACTCATTCTTTTTATAATGTCGTAACTCTCCATGTTTCAGACACAACTCCTTGAAGAAATCTATGTCTATGTTACTCATATATGAATTGAATTCGGCTATCATTTGTATATAAGAGAAATGTTTAGAGGTTTTATCCCGATTTAGTTACCGCAACCGGGTAATTACACTAAATAGTTGATTTTCTTTTGTTTTCTGCGGATGCAAAGGTACAAAAGAAAATGATATTTCAGACAGTCTTTTCCGTTTCAAACGACAAATCCCGGAACCTGAATATACGCCCAGTATCTATCCGTTCAATCTGCCCAAGTATCTCTTTTCTGAATGAAGCCATATTTATGTTCCTTGATTTTATTTACAAAGATAGTGTGATATAATTACCATGTAAAAACATAATGAATATTTTGCTGGTGATATTCTAAATTCTGCGAATAATGTTCGCAGTAATTACCGTACCCGGACAATTTCAGACACCGCAGGACAAATTCGGACATCCCTTGTCGCCTATCCAAATATAGTATATTTAGTCGCTACCTTTGGACGGGACTATTCCCGTAACCACTAAAATTCCAATTATTTATGGCAAACAGAATGACCCCGCCCATAGAGGGGCAGGAAAAAGACGTGCTGCTGGTCTTGGATAAACAGCAGGGCAAGGTGAGTGCCGTTAAGGGTATCGACAAGGAGGGCAATTTGCAGACCGTGCCGCCGACACACGGCGGCGAGTTCATGCAGGTGGACAAGAACAGCGATGTGTTCAGCAACTTCATTTCCAATTTCTTCCGCAAGTTTCAGGACACTTCCGGGCTGGAACTGTTCAGCGTCAAGGCTTCCGAAGCGGAGCGGGACGCAAAGGCAATCGAGGACAACCACCGCAACCCCACGCCGGAGGGTGACAAGCGGGCTGAAATGCTTCGAGTTCCGAAGCCCGACTTCCACGAGTTCAAGCAGGGCTACCGCTTCGACCCGGCAAAAATCGACTGGGAGAACCTGAAGAAAGTCGGCATCACCGCCGACACCCTGAAAAACACGAAGGACTTCGACCGGGTGATGCGTGGCTACAAGTCCCGCAACACTTACACCGTTTCGGGGACGGTGGGCGGCTTCTACCTCAAACCTACCGATGTCAAGCTCTCTTTCTATCAGGCTAAGGACGGCACGGTAGTACCCAAGCTGCACGGCGTGCAGCAGGACGAGAAACTGTTGCAACGCCCGTTCCACGAACACGGGTTTACCAAGCAGGAACAGGGCAACTTGCAAGGCACTGGCAACTTGGGCGGCATCGCTGAAATCCAAGACCCGAAAAACGGCGAGCAAATCCCCGTGTTCGTCAGCCGGGACAGGTACACGCACGAACTGGAGTATATGCGGGCTGACAAGTGGAAATGTCCCGACACCATTTGCGGCGTGCAAGTCAGCCCGGAGCAGAAAGCCGCCTTTGAAGCCGGGCAAGCGGTGAAAATGGAAAACCTGCAATTCAGGGACGGCACGAAGCGCAGTGCCTATTTGCAGGTCAGCGCAGTGGAGCGTGGCTTGGAGTTCCTGCCGAGGTCTGCCGTCCAGTTCTTGCAGCAGGGACAACAGCCCGCAGAGCAGCAGGTAGCCGGAATAAAGGACGGCAAGGGCGTTGAGTTCAACGGTCATGTGCAGCCCGGCGCACAGGGCAAATCCCCCGACAAGGTGCAGCCGAAAGACGTTACCCCCGCCGCCGAGAGCCGGACACAGGTAGCAGTCAATTCAGAGGGCAAGACCAACGAAGCCACCAAACAGGGCAAAGAGCCGCTGAAACAGGGTCAGGACAAGCCCACCGCCAAGCAGAAAGAGAAGCAGGAGAAAGCGCAGGACAAGAGCCTGAAAGCGGACAAGCCCAAGAAGTCCAAAGGAATGAAAATGTAATATCTACCATTAAAAAGTAAAGAATTATGATTGCATTGATAGCAGAGAAGCCCAGCGTGGCAAAGGATATCGCCCGCATCATCGGGGCGACCCAGCGTAATGACGGTTATCTTTCCGGCAACGGGTATATGGTGACATGGGCGTTCGGCCACTTAATCCAGCTTGCCATGCCGGAAGCCTATGGCGTGGCGAACTTCCGCAGGGAGAGCCTGCCCATACTGCCGCCCGAATTCCAGCTAATCCCCCGTCAGGTGAAAGCGGAGAAAGGTTACAAGGCAGACCCCGGCGTGTTGAAACAGTTGAAAGTGATAAAGGAAGTGTTCGACCAGTGCGACCGGATTATTGTCGCCACCGATGCCGGGCGTGAGGGTGAGCTAATCTTCCGCTATATCTTCCATTACCTGAACTGCCGCAAGCCTTTCGTGCGCCTGTGGATAAGCAGCCTTACCGACAAGGCAATCCGTGAGGGGCTGGAAAACCTGCAACCGGGAGAGCGTTACGATAACCTCTACCTCTCTGCCAAGTCCCGCAGCGAAGCGGACTGGCTGATAGGGATAAACGCCACCCAAGCGTTGAGCGTAGCCGCCGGGCAGGGCGTGTTCTCGCTGGGCAGGGTGCAGACACCCACGCTCGTGATGATATGCAGCCGCTATTTGGAGAACAAGAATTTCGTACCCGCCAAGTTTTGGCAACTCAAAGCCCATACCGCCAGCGGGGGAATAAGTTTCACCGCCCAATCGACCGCCAAGTGGGAACAGCAGCCCGAAGCCATAGCCGCCCTGCAACGGGTTAAGGATGCCGGACAACTTGCCGTGAAATCCGTTGAGAGGAAAGAAGCCAACCAAGAACCGCCGCTTCTGTACGACCTTACCACGCTGCAAAAGGAAGCGAACACGAAGCTGAATTTTTCGGCTGACAAGACCCTATCCATAGCGCAAAGCCTGTATGAAAAGAAAGTGATGTCCTATCCGAGAACTGGAAGCCGCTATATATCGGAGGACGTTTTCGATGAAATGCCGGAGCGTGTCGCCCTGTTAGGGCAATACTCCCGCTTTGCCGGGTATGCCGCCGGGCTGGACGGCACACCCTTGAACCGCCGCAGCGTGAATGACGGCAAAGTGACCGACCACCACGCCTTAATCGTTACCGAGAACCTGCCCGTTGAACTAACCAAAGACGAGCGGGCAGTTTACGAGCTGGTAGCCGGGCGTATGCTGGAAGCCTTTTCGGGCAAGTGCGTGAAAGACGTTACCACCGCCATATTGTCGGCTGGAGATACCGACTTCACGGTAAAAGGGTCTGTGATGAAAGTAGCAGGCTGGCGTGCCGTGTTCGGCGAGCAGGAAACGTGCGGGGATGAAGAAGCCGCCAGCCTGCCACCGCTTCAAGAGGGCGAAAGCCTGCCGATTTCCAACGTGGAACTGTTGGAGAAGCAGACCAAGCCGAAACCGCTGCACACGGAAAGCAGCCTGCTTGCGGCAATGGAGAACGCCGGAAAGGAACTGGAAGATGCCGAACTGAAAGCCAGCCTGAAAGATGCCGGGATAGGCACGCCCGCCACCCGTGCGGCGATTATCGAAACGCTGTTCGCCCGCCAGTACATCGTGCGTGAGAAGAAGAACCTTGTGCCTACCGACAAGGGGCTTGCCGTTTATGGGATTGTCAAGGACAAGAAGATTGCCGATGTCGAAATGACGGGTATGTGGGAAACCGCCCTTTCCAAGATAGAAGCGGGAAGCATGGATGCCGACACGTTCCGGAAGGGCATCGAGGTGTACGCAACGCAAATCACGGCGGAACTGCTATCGGTGCAGCTATCTGTCGCTACTGGTGAAACCTGCCCCTGCCCGAAATGCGGTAGCGGGCGCATCCTGTTCTACCCGAAAGTGGCGAAGTGTTCCAACGTGGACTGCACGCTTACCATATTCCGAAACAAGTGCGACAAGCAACTGACCGACAAGCAGATTGTCGAACTGGTGACGAAACGCAAGACCGGGCTAATCAAGGGCTTCAAGGGCAAGAACGGCAAGGCTTTCGATGCTTCGCTTGTGCTGGACGAACAGTTCAATGTCGGTTTTTCATTCCCCGAAAAGAAAGCGAAACCGAAGAAATAGCCTATCTTTGCCACTGAAATTTCATTGTGATAGGTTTTACAACTTATAATAATTGAAATTTTAGTGGTTGCGCCCGGCGGGAACCGGGCGCATTTTTTATACGCTCCCGCCAAACAGGTAGGTCGAACAGACCACCCCGTTATCCAGCACCCTGCTTTCCGAGAGTTTCCAATGTGAGCCGAATGTTTCCCCGATAAAGCCGATGCCTTTGCCCGCCATGACCGGGACGGTGTAGATTGTCAGGCTGTCCAGCAACCCGGCTTTAATCAATGAAGTAAGCAGCTTGCCGCCGCCCACCACCAGTATGTCGGTTTCCTGTTTCAGTTCATAAATTCTTTGCAGCGGTTCTTCGGTCAGGAACTCCACGCCGCAGTCCGGCGTCACGTTGGTGTCGTAGTGTGACACCACAAAAGACCGTTTGCTTTTGTGCGGCCACCCGCCCCAGTGTTC
This sequence comes from Bacteroides acidifaciens, assembly GCF_903181435.1. NCBI lineage: Bacteria > Pseudomonadati > Bacteroidota > Bacteroidia > Bacteroidales > Bacteroidaceae > Bacteroides > Bacteroides acidifaciens. The sequence goes on along the minus strand of NZ_CAEUHO010000001.1, from coordinate 2,282,187 downwards.
AAAGATGTAGTTGTAGGTGTTCGCCCCCATAAGCAGGCAGCTTGCGGCGGCGTGTTCCCTTGCCGCCAGTTCCTTGACCTCACCGGGCATCCAGTCCAGTTCATAGTCCGGCGTGGCGGTATGCCCGTCCAGCGATACGGCGATGTGCGCTTTGATTTGTTCCATATTGTCAGGTATTAAAGTGATATAAATCCCTACTGTCTTTGCACGTTAGCCGCCACCTAAAAAGAAAGCGTGGCATGACGCTGTTTCAAAGTAGAGGTACTGGCATACCCAAATGTGGAAACAGTGCAGCCACGCTATGACAAACGCATAGCATATCCTGCGCTGAATATCCCCACATTTTGAAAAGTGCCAGTTTTCTACTTTGGGACGTTCGGCGAACGTATATGTTATATATAAAGGCAATATTCCGGCAACCGCCGTCCAACTGCCGTTACTTTTTTCGTGTAACTTCTGCAAAGTTAAGCAAATACCCTGAATTTTCACGTGCAAACAGAAAAAATCCTGCCGTGTTTCACAACAGGGCAGGACACAAGCACCTAAAAATACACAAGTTCAGCCCATACGCCTACGGGCAGCTTGCGTTCCTTTGAAGATTATATGAACCTATGACAAAACAGCTTTGGTTCGCCGTGTCTTTGGTGATGATGTCCCTTTCCCGCATGAAGCGGATATAGCTCTTTGCGGTGCGCTCCTTGATGTCCAAGACCTGCTGCAACTGCTCGCAAAGGTCTATGTAGGTGATGCGTGTCTGCCGCCCGAAGATGTCACGTGCGACATTCACCAGTTCCCTTTCCTTGCGCTTCTCCTTTTCCTCACGGGGCTTCTCGCCCTTGTACACGTGCATCCCGGCTTCCTTGTCCCATGCAAAGAGCATCAGCGGCACGTCCAGCGGGCTTCCGTCCCTTACTTTCAGGGCTTTTACCACCGACTGGGCGGGTTCATCGTCTTTCTCTATCGAAAGGATTGTAGCCGCCTTGCGCTGCAACTCGCTGCCCAAATGTCCCCGCAGTTTCAATCCGTTGGGGACGAAATGCAGCACGCACAGAATACACGTGTTGTAGATGCCAGCCAGCCGATAAAGTTCATCTATCACCGCCACGCTTTCCGCTTCATCGTTGGCACTCTTAACAAGGTCGGCGATGCCGTCAATGACGACCAACTGGATGCCGCCGTACTGGTAGTAGAACTTGTCCATGCTCTGCACAATGGCGTTCAGGCGTTCCTTGCGTGACATACCCGTCAGGCAGAACGCTTTCAGTTCATCGGGTTTGTCCTGCTGCCCCGCTCGTGCCAGCAGGTTGCCTACATTCTTGAACAGTTGCACTTCCGACTGTTCGGTGTCATAGAGCAAGACCGCCTTGTGCCTGCCGTTGGCGGTTATCTGTATGCCCAGCGTATCTATGTCCGCACCAGCCGGGCAGATGCAGCCCGCCACGATTGCGGCTACATAATTGCTCTTGCCCGTTCCCTCGCCCCCGGTGATGCCGAACAGGTTGCCTTGTGTCCCTAACGGAACGTCACCCGCCGAAATAATCTCTTGCGCTTTGGCGGGCGGGTTGTTGAAATCTATCTCGCACGATTTTAGCATAATTAGTGTGTCGCTATACAGGTTGTCTAAAAATTCTATAAACAGTTTCAGGAAATCTTCACGGGTGTTCCCGGCTTTGAAGTAGTCGGATATGTCCTTTTCCTCTTTCGTTCCCGGAAGCGGGAGCAGCAGGCGTTTCACGCCAAATTCTTCCAACAGTTTTTCCTGCTTGCGTGAACTTTCCCTGCCCGTCTTGTCCATGTCAAAGAGCAGGACGATGTGCTTGAAGCGGAACGTCAGCCGATAAACCAGCGTGGGCGGTATCGTCACCGTTTCGCTGTTGAAGCAGATAGCGTGAAAACCATGCGCCGCCAATGAAAGTACGTCTTTCTCGCCGCCCGTGATAAAGAGCGTATCGCCTTTGGCGGGCAGTTGCTCCAGCCCGAAACAGTAGTTTTCGCCGAAGCTGCCGCCGTAGAGGAAGCGGGGCGTGGAGAACGGGCGGTACAGCTTGATGTGCTGTTTGCCCTTGTAGCCGTACATGGGTTCTGCCACCGATGAAGTGTAGGTGTACGGCTTCCCCTCTGCCGTTTCACTGTTGTATTCCCGGAGCGAGCAGACCTTGTAACGTTCCAGCAGTTCGGGCGTGATGCCGTACTGTTGCCAGTACACCAGTTCGGCAAGCGGGAACTTCTGTTCCCGGAACTGGTAGGGCTTGACGGGCTTTTCGGTTGTTTCTTCGGGTTTGTCCGGCACTGCCCGGCGGACGGTTGCCGGGGGAACGGAAACCGGGGTGCCGGATGCCAGCCCCAAGCCCAAATCCCGGTCGATGATTTCCAGTATTTCCACGAAGTCAGCCGCCCGGTTGCAGTCCAGCCCCTTTAACTGCCCCACGAGGAAGAAACAATCGCCGCTGTAACTGTCGTTGCCGAAGTCTTTCATCTTGTAGATACCGCCCCGGCGGTCGAAATAGATGTTGCAGGAAGCCTTGCTGTCCTCGTACAGCGGGTTAAGGAAGTTGCGACCTATGCGCCAGTTGCCGGGCAGGTAGTGTTTGAACACCGCCAGCCCGTTACTTGTCCTTTCTAAGATTTCCTCTTTCCTTAGCATACAGTTGGTGGTTGGTTATCAGGTTGTCGATGTTCTCCTTGTTGCTCCTTATCAGGCGTTCTTCCAGCATCCGGCGTATCTCGCTGACCTTGTAGAAGTAGCGTCCCCTGATGTTGGAATAGGCGATAGTCCCCGACACCCGCAGGCGTTGCAGGGTCTTTTCGCTTATTTTCAGGAACGTGCAGACCTCGTAGCTGTCCACCCACATATCTTCCTCGCTTTGTCTTGCCGTTTCCACGTGGTTGAAGATGTAGTCGGCAATGGCGGTAATCTTGTTGTCCAGCTCCTTGTAGGCTTTGGACTCGAATGTTATTATTTCCATAATGGTAACTAATTGATTTGCCGCAAAGTTCGGGTGTCCTGAAAAATAAAACGCCACAGGCGAACCCACCTGTGGCGAAATAAATTTTGTTAAAGCACGGTTGCCTAATCCTGCTCCCTCATGCGCAGCAGCAACCTTTCTTTCAGGGTGGAGAGGAAGCCCGTGCGGTCTTTGGTCTTGGCTTTGAGTTCCATGTAGGTATGGTAGAAGTCGCCGAGGTCGATGTCGAACACATATTCAAAATAGGCTACAATCTCCTTTATCTCAACCGTTCCCTTGTTCAGACAGCCGCAGGCGTCCAGTGCGTAGACAAGCTCCACCAACGCCCTTTTCGTCCCCGTCCAGCGCAGCACCTTTCCCGTGAAGCCGTTCTTCACCCGCTTGCGCTGTTCCCGGCGTTCCAGCTCGTGCAGTCGGTTGGTGAGGTATATTTCCAGCAATTCGTTGGCTAAAATCTTGGCTACCTTGAAGTCGTGACTGGTGCTGAACTGTGGGTCTGTTTCGTAATAGAAACTGTCCACAATGATTTGTATGTCAGGCTTCCCACGCATGAAATACTGCCTGTCCAAGTAGGTGGCTTTCGTGCGGTGGTACTGGTAGAACGCCAAGTTCCGCTGGAACGACTTTGAAATCCGGTCGGTTTCCGACAGCAGGTAGTCCCGCTGCACGTCCTCGCTGCCGCTGGGGAAGCGCACCTCTATCTTGTAAACGGTGTTGTAATAGATGATTTTGCTTGCTAAAAGCGGTTTCAGTTCCTTGAAGAAGTGTATTTCTTCTTCCGTGCTGGCGAACGGGTAGGAGATTATAAAGGTTTTGAGTTCGCCCAGTATCTCTTGCAGGTAGTCCACGCACAGGCGGCAGAGCGTCAGCGTGTCCGCTGCGGTGTCCTCGTATTCCTGTATCTGCCATTCCACTTTTTGAAGCAGTCCGGCGAAGTATGTTTCCAACAGTATCTTATGTTCCATAACCTTGTGCTTATCTTTTATGAAGCACAAAGTTACGGGCATAAAAAATCTGTTTTATTCTTGATTTTTCACATTACGTTCTTGTAACTGTGCATTTTCTTGTTTCCTGCGCTTTTCTGCGTATTTCTCCGGGGGTATCTAAAAGATACGCCTTGCAGAAGTCGTTCAGGTTCGATGTCGATGCGAACCCGGTGGTGAACGCCACTTCGGTAAGCGTGAGGTTTGTGTTCATCAGGTAGTGTTCCACGTCCTTTACCCGTTCCTTTATCACCCATTCCTTAGCCGTGTACCCGGTCATTTTCTTTACCTTTCGCCGGAACGAGCCGTATTCCATGCCGCATTTGTCCGCCAGTTGCTCGGCATCATAGACCATGTAGCCTTTCAGACGTACCATTTCGGTGAACGTCTGCCTGCCCAGTTCCGGCAGCATCCGTTCGGCGTGGCGCAGCTCCTTTTCCGTCACCAGCAGTCGGTTGTCCCTCACCGGGTTTCTCCGCAGCAGGTGGAAAGCGTGGCATACCGTGTTGTACACGTTGCAGAGGTACTGCCGTCCCGGTCGCATCCAGTGGAGCGCATCGCAGTAGGCGGTCAGTTCGGGTATGTCGTCCCGCTTGCGGTGCTGTTCCGCCAGTTCGTCCAGTATGGCGTAACGGGTGGTGGACATACCCAGCAGGATGATGATTGCCTTGTAGTCCTTGTATGTCGCCAGTGTCGGCGTTTCCGGCAGGCTTTTGAGCGTGTCGCACACGTGGGCGCACAGCCGCCCGTCCTTGCTGAACGGTTCAAGTTCCAAGTAGTTGTCCATTTTCCGGCTGTTGTGCAGCAGCCATGTTACCTTTTCGTCCAGTTCCTTGCAGGACGCTTCCAGCTCCGCTTCGGGAGCGGGAAGCAATAATGATGTAATCCGTTGTTCCATATCTGATGTTTTATATATGAATGACATATCATTTGTTCCACCTCACGCAATCCGTCCACCCCCATTCATCGAACAGCCATGTTTCTAAGAAGAAAAGTACAAAGGGTAGCAGGAACAGAAAATATGCCTGTACTGCGCTGATATGCTTAGAGCGGCGGTAGCGGTTCAACAATGCCTGTACACGGGCTTTCCTGTATCGTGCAAGAATAAATACACAAATAAGCAAAAACATTGTACCTAAATAACCAAGATGTAAGGACGACCATTGCGGTACACTGTTAATCAGGAGAAAGTTGCCGGGCAGAACTACTACCCACCACCAATACCAAAACAGCAGTATAAAACCTGACATCCGTCCTATCTTCTTGCCCCAAACCTCTCCTTTGAAATATAGGTAGTCAAAAAAATAGTATCTGTAATTCGTCCGGTTTGCACGTTGCTTCACTCGTTCAAAATAGTTATCTGTATTTTTTATTCCTTTATTATTCATAATGGTTAGCAGGGAACGGCTTGTCCGCTATCCTGCGTTGTTAGCTATATCTATTTTAGAAAATCCAAATCAAAATAATATTGATTGTCATTCTTCGGATTTATGTAAATCGTTGCCACTCCATAATATTGCAATAGCATTTCCAATGAAACTTTTTCCTTCAAAATTGCATCACTGCGAAATGTTTTTGTCTTTCCTTTGTATGGAGTGGTGTACGTCACGGTGCATATTGCAGTGGACACTACTTGTTCACTATGATAAATGTCAGGAAACAAAGAGCCGCTAACACCATTCCAAAACTGGGTTTCCCATGAATTGAATACCTTAAAGACTGGCTCTTGCATCCTTGATTTCTTGCTACTCCATTTCTGCGCACAGACTTTACATTGGCTTAAATCAACCGATAATCGTGTTCCATGCTTTTTTATCTGTTTGATTGCCTGCCTTGCTCTATATCTACGAATAGCTGCACCTATAAGATTGTGATTTAACCATACAAGTAATAAAACCACTCCCGGTATTCCAATGGCATACCACCTTCTGGCAAAACAAATGCCCATACCGAATACATAAATCCAAATAAAAATAAATCCAAGTATTCTCAATATTTTATTCTCATAGATTTTCATGTCATATAATTACAGCTAATGGTTAGAAAGGAGCATCGTTAGATGCTATCTTTTGTTGTTACTAACTTATTTATATTTCTCAATCCGATAAATTATTGATACTTCATAACTTGCTCGATATTTAAAACTGATAAAGAAAGAGCATTAAAAGAAGACCGACAATAAGTATAATATACCTGATACTTAATACCGCCTTATCTGAATATTTGGCATTATAAATATTGTCTTGAAATTTCTTAAATAATACAAGAGTCCTTTTCTTATTATAATATATGTATACACCAATCCAAGGAAGTATAAAGCCGATTATCCATATAACAAGTGTTGTTAGTTTGGATATGTACGAAAAAAAGAAATTTCCTGTCAAGAAAAATGAAAACAAAAAAGATGCGAACATATAAGTTATTGAAATAACTTCCGATAAGATGCAGGCTGCACCAAAACGTGGAAATTCCTCATTTTTTAAGCAAATCAAATAATATCTATAAAATAAATAGTCAATAATCTTTTTCATAAGCGACTGTTACAAAACATCAATTATATAATTGTCAGTAATGGCTAAGCGGGGAACGCTGTAAGCGTTATCACGCTTTGTTATAAACTCAAATTACTTTGCATGATTGGCTTTTATTTACCCACCATTCCTGTTCTTCCACCTCACGAGCCTTTTGTATCTCGTCCGTTGTCAGATTTTCATTGTGATAGGCATTATATAGATTTTCCCAACCATTCTTACGATATTTCGGTGATACAATCCATTCACCTGCATCATTAAACAGGCAGAAGTTTGCAGGAGTATCGGGTATAATCTCATCTGCCCAAGAACAGACTTTTGTCAGTCCCTTTGCGGATTTCCACTTACCCCGATATTCAGATAAGTTCAATTTCAGTTCTGCTATTTCATTCCGTCCTTTCTCTATTTGCTGTCCGCTCATCCGATACCCCTGCTTGAAAGAACCGGAGAATGTACCGCTATATCGTTTATCTCCGTATTCCGCAAACGAGTAATACCCGTATATGAAACCGTCCAATTCCGTATATTCACTTTTTATCATTTGGAAACAGGAAGAAATGCTATCTATACAAACCTTTCCCTTAAACGGACAGATTACGGATAATCGGGTACGACTGATACCCTTTATCTCATATTCTCTACTATCCATTTTCCGAACTTCGGTAATATGAATATCAATTCGGCTACAATCTTCTCCTAATATGCCAATCATGCTTAAATTGTCAAACAAGCCCGAAAGGTCTTGCTGCAAAATATCCGCTTTGGGATTTTGTGAATAGGCTACTCCACAACACCAAAAGAGTAAAAAGATAATGATATGGTATATTTTCTGTTTCATATTTTGCACTATTGTTTATAATGGTTTGGAAAGGAACACCGTTTAGGGGTTATCTTTCCTTGTTATGAACTTCTTCCAAATATTCTTCTATGCTAAAAATGTGAGTATCATTATCACACCGCTCTAAATTCTCGTTGCTGTCGTTATTGTCTTTTCGGAAAGCAAATAGATAGGCATAATTTTTATTGCAGTTTTCTCTGTCTGTTTCCGAGTAAGGGTGTTTTCGTTTTAACCCGTAAATGTCAAAGCGATAATTACCTTTGGGCATTTGTATTTCATCAGAATGATAAAACGAATGTGGGTTATCATTTATATCAAATACTTCTCCCATAAACACACATTGACTTTTAGCTATCAAATCACGGTGTTCTTCAAAAAACTCAAAGGAAGAAAAGCAAAGTTTATCATCTGTTCCGATTGTAATAAACCAATCTTTATAAAGATAAACCTGTTCCCAATCCTCTGGAATATTCACATCTTTTTCTGTTGTGATATAGATTGAATATTGATACGTTGGTATTTGATAGATAGGCAATGCTATCCCTTTGGCAATCATTTCCAAAAACATATCCTTATGCTTATCAAGATACGACAGCATTTTCTTTGCTCGGCATTTCTTCTCTTGCATCCATTCATTGAATGTACCGGGCGAATATATGAATAGCCCATAACCGAAAGCATAAATGCTATTTAGTTCTTTCATACTCATATTTTTGCGCTTTAATTGTTCATAATGGTTAGCAGGGAACGGCTTGTCCGTTATCCTGCGTTGTTAGCGAAATTATTTTATCCACTCACAGAAACTAAGTCAGATACAGCTTTCTTCTTTCAATTATTTTTCTTAGCCATTGAGGGGTGTATTCTTTACTTCGTGGATAATCCTCAAATGCTCCAATAAGCCAATCGGGATTATTGAATATGTCGGAAATGGATGTTATATCATCGTAATTAAAGGATATATCATAAGAATTGCCTTTTTCTATTGTTATACAGCATTGCATCCATGCTCCTTCTTTGGGGGCTTGTAGATACATATCTTTGTGGATATGAAACAGACTGTTATGAATAAGATTTTCTATACTTTGGCAGAGTGTTATTTTCTGAACTTCTTCTTCCCGACAACAAGTAATGTTCATATAAGAAGCAGAAATGAATGTATAGCTTAATACAATTTTATTCCAGTCTTTCGTTTGCTTATCCGTTGCTTCTATCAGTGCATGTACCAGTTGTTGTATTTGATTTGACACATTTTCAATCTGCCAACTTTGTGTGCGTTTGGGAATAGAAATCTGATTTTGCGACTTTTTAGATGTTGGTTTTATCATTGTATATGGTGTATTCGATTTTTCACACATACCAAGAACCATATCAAGATACCACAACCAATATTCCTTGCGTTTCTCCGCATTACCTATTTCCATGAAAGGATTGCTGCCCGAATAGGCTATTGAGCATATAAAATCCGCATTCCAGCTTTCAAAGTCGAAAGCATTATCATCTTCACCGTTATAATCCTCTATCTCCAATATGGTAGCTGCATCATTCCGAATAGCATATCCTAAAGCGATGATTGCCCACCCTGCCATATCTTCGCAACTCTCAATGGATTGTTCCGCATAATTGCATAACCGTTCCACCGAAACCGATATGCTTTCGGCAGTGCCCTTATTCTTGTAAAGATAACTATCTATTTCGGACAAGACTCTGTATAATGGGTTTTCATTGTCATATTCCTTTGTAAAGCAAGAACAGACTTTCTTGCAACACTCGCATAATACTTTTTGTACTATACATATATCGCTTATTTGTTTCATCAAATCAACACGATAGGGCAAAGGCAAATGCCCCATACTGTTTTGATTGATTATTTCTTTCAGTTTTTCTACTTGCTGTATCATACTGGTTTCTGTTTTCGCTAATGGTTTGGAAAGGAACACCGTTCAGGGGTTATCTTTCCTTGTTACCAATGAATTTACTTTTGTATATAGCGTACTCTACTGTGTAAGTAGCCAGCTTCACGCCTAAGAACATGCCTACAAGCAATATATATGCTACAAAGCAATATTGATTATACAAGAGGTCTTTTAAGAATACAGGTATCAATAAGGCTATGATTGTAGCGTTCTGAAACCACTTCTGTACTTTCAATAAGAGGTTAATATATAAATGGTTTCCTATGTAATTGAACCCCCATTTATAATTATGCCGTTTCAGGTAAGACAAAGAAAACCAAAGTCCTACAAGTGAAGCAATAAGGGCTACTCGCCACCATGCTCCCATGTAAGGGAACATACCTTTTAAGAATGTCAGCAAAACAATGCCTATTATGCTACATTCATATACTATTCTTACTTTTGTTACATCATTCATATTATGTACGCTATTTGTTGGTAATGGTTAGAAAGGAGCATCGTCAGATGCTATCTTTCGTTGTTACTAACTTATTAAATCTTTATTGTATAATTTTTAGCCAATGACGATGTGTTATTATAAAATAAAGTAATACAACCAAAATGGGATAAATCATCCATGATATGAAGGAAGAAATCTTTTGACTATTAAATATCAGAGGTTTACTTCTTATAATTTCCATACCTTTTTTCCCTTTTATATAATACGAACAGAATGTCTTATATAATAAAATATAGATTATGATGAAAAACACAAAAGGGGTTTTATAATTGAAATTCTCCTCTATCAGTAGATATGTCAATACTATAACAGGAAGAAATAATATTCCACATATTATCTGTATCGTCCGCTCATGTGGATTTTCCAATATAAATTTATCCCTATTAAATATGAATATCTGATAATACATCGCATCTAAAATGAATTTTATCATAAAGAGTTATTCGTATTGTTAGTAATTTATTTATAACCGCACCTTATGGTGTCGTTCCTACACTTCTATAACTGCACCTCACGAATTATCCAGTGTATCAAGAGGATTAGGGATTTTTGCTTTATGGGCACTTGACACATGAAGATAAATGGTTGTGGTCTTGATGTCGTTGTGTCCCAACAATTCCTGTATCGTGTGCAGGTCTGTTCCCTGTTCCAGCAAGTGTGTGGCAAAGGAGTGGCGCAGCATGTGTACGTGTACACGATGTTTGATGCCTGCACGATGTGCGGCTTCTTTCAGCACTTTCACCAATGCACTTGCCGAATATTGCTCTCCGGGTGTTTCGCCCTCAAACAGCCATTTTTGTGGACGATATTCCCGGAAGTAGTGCCGTAGTTCTTCCAGCAACTTGGGCGAAAGGAGCGAATAACGGCATTTCTTCCCCTTGCCCATGATGCGAACCGACATTGTTTCGCTGTTGATGTCCTGCGGGGTCAGGTTAAGCAATTCGCTTCTTCTAAGTCCGGCAGAGTAAACCAACGAAATCATGCAGTGATGCTTGATGTTGGAAATTTGTGCAAGGATGCGCTTAATTTCATTCTTGCTCAACACTTCGGGCAGGCTCTTGTACTCTTTGGCACGGGTGATACCGCCGTAGTATTGCCGTTTGCCGCCTTTCACCTGCTCGTAATAGAACTTGATAGCATTGATGCGCATATTCTGTTGCGACACCGAGATTTTCTTCTCGTTCACAAGATAGAGTATGTACTTGTTGATGTCCGGCACTTTCAGGCGGTCGATGTTCCGTCCCTTGTGATATTCCACGAAATCGCTGAAATAGGCACGGTATGTTTTGACTGTCGAGGGGCTGTAACGCTTTTGTTCCAGCAGTTCGAGGTAGCCTTTTGGCAGTGTGTATTCCCTTTTAGGTTTGGGATGCCGCACGTAAACCCGGCTGTAATCAATATAGGCGTGTGGTGAATAGCGGTCGTAGAAATCCGGCAGGCTGAAAGCGGCTGACGCTATATATGCAGAGCCGTTGCCAGCCATTTCCATGCCTGTGTCTTGGGCGAGCAGTTGGGCGACAGCCTGACTGTTTGCGTATTCTATCCGTATGTAGTCTGCACCGTCCCTTGTTTCTTTGTGTAGCACGATGCTTCCTCTTTGTTTCTGAACCTTATCCATGTCGCTGAATTTTGCTTCATGCTCCAAAGATAAAACAAAAACGCCACATTTTGAACATACGTTCAAAAATAATAGAGGTTAAAAAAACAAAACTGTATCAGGCTTTAAGCAGCGAATAGATATAGCGAAAGTTTTCTGCCAGTTCATCCACGTTCAGACCGTTCAGAAATGCTTGTTCGTATGACAGTCCTAAAAACATTTGCCGGAACATGGTAGCCGTTTTCTTCACGTCCGTGTCGTTTCTGATTTCCCCGCTGTTTTTTGCTTTTTGTATGACTTTCTCCCATAGGTCATAGTCTTGTCGGTAGATTTTCTCAATTTTCTGCCTGATGCCCGGATAGTACATACGCACTTGTGACAGGAAATGAAAGTAGTAGAAGTTAGGGCTACAATCATGCGGGCTGCTATTCTCGTCAATCAGTTCAACAATCCTTTTCATGGAAGCGGCTACCCCCGCCACGTATTGCCCGATGAACTTCTCCAACGTATCGGCAGGAGCGGCAAACTTGTTTCCCGGTTCGTGCATTTTTAGCACGTATTTGTCTGCCACAGCCATGAATAAATCCAGCTTGTGCGGAAAATAATAAACGATGCCCGTTTTTGTCACTCCGCAGGCTTTGGCAAGCGTGATGATGCTTGCTTTCTCGTAGTTCATCCTGACAAATACCCCAAATGCTTTATCTATTACTTCTTCACGGTTAGTTATTATCATACACGTTTGTTTTTAATCGGTTACGAAGATACGGATTTTGTTTTAACCATTTGTACCCCAGTGCTTTTTTTTAGTGCAAGGTGCAAGTATATATTTATATATATAGCTTGCACCTTGCACTAACCCAAAAATATTTATTATCAGATATTTGCGAGTTTCAAAAGAATGCCGTATCTTTGAACCCGAAAGTTAGGCAGACAAACAGCGGTCAAAGTTGGACAGGCTTAACGATTAAAAATCGTTACTGTTTCGTTACCTATTTGAAATTTTGAAAGCAAAGTAGCTGAAATACAAGCGGTTAGGGTCGTAGGTTCAAAACCCTGTCTCTCCGCTGAACTAACCGGACAATACCGGACAGTAAGCAGACAAGTCCCACAAATTCAATGATTTGTGGGACTTTTTTTATCCCCTTGTGTCTGCCTTAAAGTACATCTTTTCGCCCCTAAAAGACAAAGTTCGTAACCTAACTCGTACCCCTGACAAACAAAAACGGAAAGGGGGTACAGATTGTCCGAAATTGGCGAAGTCCTGTCGTTATTTGGCTTGCCTGCATGGAACTCATTTTTAGAGAATTACAATAGTTTTGCAACTTAAAAAGTGAGTTATGAAATCGACATTCAACATTTGCTTTTACGCAAAGAAAGACAAGCAGAAAGCCAACGGTGCGTACCCCCTTTTCGCCCGTATCACAGTGGACGGCGTGGCGAGCCGTTTTAACACCAAGCTGGACGTGTTACCCTCTATTTGGGACGGCAAAATGGGCAAGGCTACCGGACGTACTTCGGAAGCCAGCCGCATAAACCGTATGCTGGATGATATAAACGCATCCTTGAACACCATTTACCACGAAATGCAGCGGCGTGACAATTACGTGACCGCCGAGAAAGTGAAGAACGAGTTTTTAGGTCATAGCGAGAGCCACGAAACAATCCTTACCCTGTTCCAAAAGCACAATGACGATGTGAAGCAGTTGGTCGGCATATCCAAGACGATAGCGACCTACCGCAAGTATGAAGTCACCCGCCGCCACCTTGCCGAGTTCATTCAAAGCAAGTACAACGTATCGGACATATCCATTAAGGAGATTACCCCGATGTTCATTACCGATTTTGAGTTATACTTGCGTACTGCTTGCAAGTGTGGTTATAACACCACCGCCAAGTTCATGCAGTTCTTCAAGCGTATCATCATCATTGCCCGCAACAACGGCATACTGGTGAACGACCCTTTCGCCAGTTACAAAATCCGGCTGGAGAAAGTGGACAGGGGGTATCTGACAGAGGACGAGATTAAAATCATCCTCAAAAAGAAAATGGTTTCCGAGCGGCTGGAACACGTCAGGGACTTGTTCATCTTTGCCTGCTTCACCGGGCTTGCCTATATAGATGTAGCCGGGCTTACGCAAGACAACATTCGCAAATCCTTTGACGGCAACCTTTGGATAATGACAAAGCGGCAAAAGACGAATACGGATGTTAATGTTCCTCTGCTGGATATTCCCAAGATGATTTTGAAGAAGTACAAGGGTAAGTTACCTAATGGCAAGATACTTCCCATAATCAGTAATCAGAAACTAAATGCGTACCTGAAAGAGATTGCCGATGTGTGCGGTATTAAAAAGAACTTGACATTTCACCTTGCCCGGCACACGTTCGCAACGACTACCACGCTGTCAAAGGGCGTACCTATTGAAACGGTGTCTAAAATGTTGGGACACACGAACATTGAAACGACCCAAATCTATGCCCGCATCACTAACAGCAAGATAGGTAGTGATATGCAGGGGCTTGACAAGAAGTTTGTCGGCATCGAGAAGATTTACAAGGAAGTCGCTATGTAATCTTGATTGTTGGGAACTGGTCACAATTTGTGACCAGTCCTTACTATTATTCCAACATTACTAAATCCCCTAAAATATACGATTATGGACTTACAGATTATCCAAAACAAAATTTTTGAAGTAAGAGGTTACCGGGTAATGCTCGATTACCATTTGGCAGAACTCTACCAAGTGGAAACACGAGCCTTAAAGCAGGCGGTCAAGCGCAATATCGAGCGTTTTCCGGGCGATTTTATGTTTGTACTTTCCAAAGAAGAAGCCAACTTGCTGTTATCCATAGGGGTATCACAAAATGTGATACCTCCTGACTACAACTTTGGCGCAGCCTTGCCTATGGCTTTCACAGAACAAGGCGTAGCCATGCTTTCTTCGGTTCTCCGTTCCAAAGTAGCCATAGAAGTAAACATTTCAATCATGCGGGCTTTCGTCCTCATGCGCCAAATGGTAATCGGTTACGAGGAGCTGTTAAGGCGCATTGAGGAACTGGAGGTAAGCACCGATGCACAGTTCAACGAACTGTACCAAGCCCTTACCCAGCTTCTAAGCCAGTCGAAGCAGCAGAAAGAACGCCGTCCGGTAGGTTTCGTTACCTATAACCGTGACAAAAACGAATAGGTAACGATTTCGGTAACGAAATTCCACCTAATAAACTATATCCCAACAAAGTACACTCTTTCACCTTGCGGGCAGTCCACCGACTACCCGCATTTTTTATATCATTTTCCAACTGGCACATTCCCCAAAACGCCAGCCTTGCGTGGCATGACCGACTGATTTTCGTGAAAAGAGCCGTTGGAAACCCGCACAAGCGTATTGCAAGCAAGCTCACAACACCCTTGCCTTTCCCGCCCGCATGGAGTGTTCCCTAAAAGACGAAAGAGAACAGGCACTTTTCCCCTGTTTCCCTAAATGTAAATCTTCCTCTTACGCAGTCCACCAGCCGGAACAGTCGTTTTAATCATTTCAATAGGCAAAGGTAGTTACGTGTTCTTCACGACTTTGCAAGGTCGAGCCGTTCCGGTTTGGCGGAAAATCTTCCCTGCCTTGCGAGGTATTTTTTGCCCAAAACCTTGCAAACTCTAAACACTACCCTTTTGAGCCTATGTGAAACGAAAACGACCGCCCCGACCGGAAGACGCATAAAAAAAAAGTCGGATTTACGGGAAACAGGAAAAAAGTTCAGTGAAACTTCAACTCCCTCACCTCTCAAATCCGCATAAAATTAAAAACTTAAAAATTACAGCAATATGGAAGCAAAGGTATTATCGGAAGCAAAAGTTTATGTAGGCACTTACGGCAAGTATAACAACGGTTCATTGTCCGGCGCATGGCTCGACCTTTCGGACTATTCGGACAAGGAAGAATTTTACGAAGCCTGCCGGGAACTTCACAAGGACGAGGAAGATGCTGAATATATGTTTCAGGACTGGGAAAACGTGCCGGAGGGCTTAATCGGCGAAAGCTGGATTTCTGAAAACTTCTTTGCCCTGCGTGATGCGGTAGAGGATTTGAGCGACACCGAGCAGGAAGCCTTTTTCGTGTGGTGCAACTATAAAAGCCATGATTTGAGCGAGGAAGATGCGGACGACCTTGTACGTGATTTCCGGGACGAGTATCAGGGACAATATGACGATGAAGAAGATTTCGCCTATGAAATCATAGAGGAATGCTACAACCTGCCGGAGTTCGCAAAGACCTATTTCGATTATGAAAAGTTTGCCCGTGACCTGTTCATGTGCGATTACTGGTTTGATGACGGCTTTGTGTTCCGTGCGGCATAACAACCAATCCGGGCGGGGTGTCGAAGCCCTGCCCGCTAAAAACAACCAAGTTTATAACCATAAAAAATAAGACATCATGCAGTCACTTAACAAAAATGGGGTAAGCATTACCCAAACACCGGGAGAAGAAAAATACGTGAAATGTTGCTTAGGCGCATTCAGGGGACAAATTTATTATCAATATGACTACCGCCACACGGACGGCGAACTTTTCAGCACGGTAGCCAAAACGCTGGACGAGTGCCGCCGCAGGCGTGACGAGTGGATAGCGTGGAAAATTTAAAGTCGATTGACCCACTATTATAAAAGTCTTCTGACCCACCTTTATAACCGAAACTGATCCGCTGTGATTATAATAAAAATTGCCCCTGTATAATTACCATATTTCAGTCTTGTTTTCGTACTTTACAAAGCATTTTAACCCGGTATTATTAACTGAATAAAATTTTAAAGAATGAAAATAAGAATCAAGCACATACTGCGGTGTTATCAGTCAGGAATGAGTATCCGCGGTATCAGTTCTTCTCTCCTTGTTTCACGTAATACAGTCAAACGTTATATCCGTATATACGAAGATATGGGTATAGAACTTGAGCGTCTGTTGAAAATGGACGAGCAGCATCTGCATGAGCTTTTCGGTACGGAGACTGACAAAGAATCGTCTGGCTCTGCAGAGTATAAGTATCTTCAAGAACGTATACCTGATTACATGAAACGACTTAAGGTCCGTGGGACAACAAGAAGGTCTTTGTATGAGGAATATCTTAAAAATCGTCCACAAGGTTACAGCTACTGTTCTTTTTGTTTATATATCAGACGAGAAAGGGAAGTAAAGATTCCTGTTGGACGCATAGATCATATAGCCGGTGATCAGATGTATGTGGATTTTGCCGGCGACAAACTTTATCTCTCATACGAAAAAACAGGCAATAAGGTTCCCGTAGAAGTATTTGCCGCTATACTTCCATGCAGCCAGATTACTTATTACGAGGCTGTACCATCACAAAAGAAAGAACACCTTATCCAGGCATGTGAAAATGCTTTCCATTATTTTGGAGGTGTCCCCAATGCCATAGTTCCAGACAACCTGAAATCAGCCGTAACAAAGCCTGGAGGTGTTGAACCTGTAATCAATGACGACTTTGCTGCATTTGCAGACCATTATGGATGTGTTGTCTTCCCGGCAAGAGTACGAAAGCCTAAAGACAAAGCTCTGGTTGAGAATGCTGTAAGACTGCTCTACAGGGAGGTGTATTCAAAGATGACGGGATTGAAATTCAATGATCTTGAAGCCTTGAACATAGAAATAATGAAGCATACGGATGCGTTGAACAGCCGAAAGATGTACAATCGCAACTACAGCCGTCGGGAACGTTTCCTCGAAGTCGAGAAAGACAGGCTGCATACATTGCCGGCAACAAAATTTATATCAAAAAGCCGGAAAACGGCAACTGTCATGAGAAACAGTTATGTATCGCTTAACAATCACTATTACAGTGTTCCTAAAGAGTATATCGGCGATACTGTAGAATTACTGTATGATGGGGACACAGTGGAGATATATCATAAGTTCAGACACATAACGACACATCGCAGGGATGATACACCTTTCACTTATTCAGAAAAACCGTCCCACAAACTTTCGGGAGTGCTACATGAATACAGAATCAGAATGGATGATATATACCGCAAGGCATGTGAAATTGATCCGGTATTGGAAGAGTACATAAAGCGTGTGGCCGTTGCCAAGAAATATCCGGTCCAGGCCGTACGTTCAGCCGATGGTATATTAAGTCTTGTGGAGCGTTTCGGACATGACAGGGTGGTTCTTTCATGCCAGGTGGCAATGGAATTCGGTATGTTCGGGTACAACGAACTTGAAAGTATTCTGGTAAACAGGGAAGATGAGAAGTATCATGTACAGATGGAGGGACAGGCTCCCGAACTTACCCCCAAACACAGAAATCTCAGAGGCAAGGATTATTTTAACTCTAAAAACATGGATAAAAATGACAAGTAATAATAAAACAAGCAGAACTGTCGGAAAAAATATGGACAGAATAATGGAACTACTCTCCAAGTTACGTTTTTACGGCATGCTTGAAACATATAGAAATGACTGCAGGACCACATCCTCTGATGGTATGACAAACGATGAGTTTCTTAAATGGCTTCTTGAAAGCGAATATGATTACAGACGCAATGTAAGCATTGAGAGACTGATAAAGTCTGCAAACTTCAGATATAAGGCATATATGGAAAAAATAGACTATACCATAAAACGTAACCTTGACCGTAACCAGCTTGAGAGACTTGCATCTCTTGATTTTATAAGAGACGGACAGAATGTTTTCATCACGGGAAGCTCCGGTACAGGTAAAAGCTATATAGCTTCAGCCATAGGATATGAGGCATGTAAGAATGGAATAAAGACTTTGTATTCAAATGCGTCAAAGCTTATGGGACAGCTTAAAATTGCCAAAAACAAGGGCACTATAGAATCTGAGATGAAAAAAATAGAAAAGTGTCAACTGCTGATTCTTGACGATCTGTTTCTTATAGGACTGGATGCCAGGGAAAGGTCAATCCTTATGGAAATAATAGAAGACAGACACGGATTAAAATCAATCATAATAACATCACAACTTCCTGTCGAAAGCTGGTATGATGCAATTGGTGATCCTACAGTAGCTGACGCAATCCTGGACAGAATTGTACATACAGCACACAAGATTGAACTTACCGGGGATTCTGTAAGAAAGATTAATGCTAAAAAGAAATAGTATATATTGTAGATTATTATAATTGAAAATGACCCGGGTTAAAATGCATTTTTCTTTATTTAAATCTAATATTTTTTTGATGGGTCAATTTAGAGTATAATAGTGGGTCAATCGACTTTAAATTTTCCACTATGGCGGTCGAAGTAGATATTACAGGATGCTTTCTTGTCCTGATAAAGAGGATTAAGAAAGTGCCTGCCAATACGCCAGTCACCGGGTAAGTAATGTTTAAAAACAAGCAGACCGTTATTTGTTCTGCTTAGAATTTCTTCTTTCCTTAACATATTTCTGATGATTGGTTATCAGTTCATTTATACACTCCTTATCACGCTTAATCAAGCGTTCTTCCAACATTCGCTTTACTTCCTTAATCTTGTAGAAGTAATGCCCCTTGATGTCGGAGTAAGAAATCATTCCTGCCGCCCGTAGGCGTTGTAAAGTACGGTCACTGATTTTCAAGAACGTGCAGACTTCGTAACTATCCACCCAAATTTCATCTTCATCAGTCTTGTTTTCGTCCAAGTGATTGAAAATGTAGTCTGCTATGGCTGTAATCTTGTTGTCAAGTTCCTTATAGGCTTTTGACTCAAATGTTATAATCTCCATATTGCTAACTTATTGATTTGCCGCAAAGTTCGGGAGAAGAAATAACCTAAAAGTCATGGCTATATCTATCATGGTATTACTTTTTTTCAAGCTGTTTTAGGGGAATATTGGCGTAAAAGCTCCCCAAAATGTCATTTTTCAAAGTAGATTTCACCATAAAAAGAAAGTACCATGTTGGGGAGAACATGGTACTTCTACATACTGGAATACTGGAGATTATTTCATATCATCCTCATTCATCCGCTTAACAAGATTATCTATCAGATGATGAAGATATGCCGTCCGGTCTTTTCTCTCTTTCATGGCTATGTATGAAGCATAATAATCCCCTAAATCCATGTGGAATATCGTGCTAAGGAAATTCATCATTTCTTTTATCTCCACGTTGCCATTATTGATGTCACCCGAAGATACAAGAGAATATCCCAGTTCGATAAGATATGCCTTTTTACCTGTAAAGCGGAACGGATATTTGAAGCATCTTTGTAGATTATCTTCTATCTGATTATTCGTTACCAGTTTCACCAATCGCTTATTCAGATAAATGCGCAGCATTTCATTGGCGATAATCTTTGCCACTTTATAGTCATATCCGGTTGAGAAATTAGGGTCTTTGTCAAACTGTGCGCTATCGGTACATAACCGCAAATCTGCTTTTCCACGAACAAAATAATATTCATCATACACAGTGGAGTGTGAACGGTAGTATTGATAAAAGTCCAAATTGCGATTGAAGAAATAGGTCAGATTATCCAGTTCCCGATTGATATAATTCCTAATCACTTCATCGCTACCATTAGGATATTGCGTTTCAATCTTGTATATCTTATAGAAGAATAGCAACCGACCAAGTATTTCCGGTTTCTGTGTCTTGAAAAATAAGATTTCATCCTCTTTGGTTGGAAATATATAGGTTTGTATTTTAGTTCTCAAATCATCAAGAACTGTTTGCAGCTTATGTACCATTGATAGAGAGGTTTCGATAATATCATAGCCGTAGAGGTCGATTTCGTCAATCTCTATGTCTATTTCCTGCAATATATTACCTATATACCCCTTCATCTTACTTCATAGTGATATGTCGTTTCATGTATGCCTGTGTTTTCGGGCAATAAACCAAACATTTCAAGCACGTAACACAGTCATAAACATTTACTATCTCATCCCTTGAAACATTCATGTTCCATACAACTCCGTTTAACGCTTTTTGTGGGCATACATCCCTGCATATATTACAATTACCGCATTGCGACGACTTGATTTCGTGTTCCATTATTGATAAAGGGGCATTTGTCAGGACAGAGCCAAGACATTGTGCCGCTCCATATTCAGCCGTGATGAACAGGTTATTTTTGCCAATATAACCAGTACCACTAAGTACGGCAATGGTCTTGTGTGGTAAAATGGACGTTTTTGTTGCGAAGTCAAATGTATTCTCTGTTATCAAAGCATTATCGGACTGTGACAATGCTTTGTAACCTTTGCTGATAAGCCGCCCAGCCAGTTTGTCCGCAATCATTCCCACCCGTTTTTCTGCCTGTGCATATTCATCGCTGAGGGTATGCACATAATCGGGACTATCATGTACAGTTTTGATAAAATGTGGATTTATGGCAATTCCTATCAGTAGGGCATAGGGAAAACCCCGGTTTTGTCGTATATCCAGCATGGAAATATCCACGAAGTGAACAAAATCGGCATTTTCATTTCTTAGCTGTTGTTCGATTTCCTTATTTAAGCCATTCATTTGTTCTTTCGCACAATAGGAATATAAATATCCGTTCTCAACTCCGAAACAGGGGTCTTTTCGGGAGTGTTGAGATAGGTTTCAAATGTGTAAGGCTCCCGTAGCGCATATTCACTTGTCGGCAACCAATCAAGGTATATGTAACGATATACTCTGTTCAACTCGTGATATAGCCCCTTGAATTGAAACACTGCATATTCTCCGGCTTCTATTTCATGAACAGAAAAGCCATTGGGAACGTTAAATGATTCCGGAACGGTTATACCCACCATGAAACGGGTTTGTTCTTCTGAAGAAATTAGCGGACAATCCAATGTAAGGCTTATAAATTTACAGCCACTTGACTGTAAACCGCAATTTTCAGAAAGACGTAGAATCTGTTTCCATAATACCGTAAAATCATGGTTTATATGTTCCGTCCATTCCAGTTTCAAACAGGCAATACGAACAGGCGGAACTTTCTCAATGCAAGGAACAATTTGCACCGGATACATTCCTGCGGGGTTAGCATTGGAATGTAGTTTACGAAATTCCGGTATCGTACACTTAAAATAACTTTTGAATGCCCTTGAAAGTGTATGTTTATTTTGGTAGTTTATTTGACATAACAATTCAGTAACGCTTATATTGGTTGATATTAACTTGAATGCGATATATTCCAATCTTAACCGCTGAATGTAAAGCCCGATATTTTCACCACATACAGCTTTGAAGACACGCCGGAAATGGTATTTGGAAATACCTGCCGTTTGCGATATGGCATCTAAACTAAGTTCCTCGAACAAATGGCGGTTAATGTATTCTTGTACCCTTACAATCAGCTCATATAACACGTGGGCTGTATTGATTTTTTGTTTCCACCGTTTTATTTCGGGAAGCCGTTTTGACATTACCTCTCTGATTTCCTGCGAAGTATAGGATATACCTACTTCTTTATAATACTCTTCGGGGAAAAGCCCCCAAAGGTAAATCAGATAGTCCATCGAAAAATCGTAACCCTTGACACCATGCTTCAAACAATAGTCGCAATATTCCGCACTCGTATTTACCCCAAGATTATTGTAGTCAATATCTAAGGGTATTCCGCAGGTTTGGCAATATTTGGCTTCTATGTCTGTTTCCATTGCTGTTTCTATTATTGAGAGCAAAGTTACTCAATCTGTTACGAAATCAGTTACCCTAAATAGTCATTTTTGAAATAAGCTGCAAAATCGTAACCTGTGTATATCATTTATAGCAAACTTACTTATACTGCAAATTGTCAATTGCTCTCTGAATCCCGTCCAAAAAGCGGGAAGCGTGCGCCCCATCCATTTGCGTGTGGTGGAACTGGAAAGAAACGGTAAGCGTCGTTTTCAGCAGGCGGTGTTTGTATTTGCCCCAAATAAGGAACGGATTATTAAAAATACCGCTATACATACCGACAGCACCGTCTATTTCATATTGTGCCAATGCGGAAGTTCCGATAACCATGCTTTCCGTCAAGTCGTGATTGACGCAACTTTCAGCCACTTGTTTGGTAAGTTGCAGATAGTGTTGATTGAACAGAGACAAATCATCGCAGAAAGGAATATCACACGAACTTACCTCGCCCTTTCTGTTAGCGACAATGGTGTTTACTGCAATGGTGTCGTACTGCATCAGTTTACCGCCAACGGGCAGCATATAAAATTCTTTCACGCTCCTTGCGGCTTTGCCGATGCACCAGCACATCAACATATTAAACTTCATGCCCGATTTTCGGCTGATTTTCACAAGGCGTGACACGTTGAGTGTCTTAAAGAACGTCACCATTGGCATAGGTGCGTTCATCCACATTTCAAAGGCGTATGCACGGCTGGTTTCTTGGGGATTTACTTCTTTCATACTTAATGCTATTTTCATTTAATGAATCAGGCGGCAAAAGTAGGAGAAGCGTTTGACCCCGGATAGAACAAACGGGACATTTATACGGGATTGGTGAACAAATCGGAATATGGATTTGATACTTTCAGCAAAGACACGGGCGTATATCCGCAGAATTTCTTGAACTCCCGGATAAAGTGCGACTGGTCGGCATAGCCGCTGGCGTATGCTATTTGTGCCTGATTGATTTCTTTGCCCGCTTGATGCTGCATCTGCGCCAAAGCCTTTTGGAAGCGGACGATACGGGTATATTCTTTGGGATTGATGCCTACAAATGAATGAAACAACCGCTCAAACTGTTTTTTACTTAGGCAGGCAATGGAAGATAATTCGTTTACAGAGATTTGCGGAGTGATATATATTCGCTGTATGGCGGCATCTATTCTTTCAATTCTGTATGTGGTATCAGTCAAATTATCGGCAATTTGTGACACCAGCCATTTTTCTATATAGCTTATGCAAATAGAATTATTCTCACAGTTGAATATTCGTGCAGCCAGCTCATTCAAACTCTTGTTTTCAAGGCTGTAACCGGACACTTCTTGATTGTAAAAGAGTGAAGTCGGCATGTTCAGAAACATACTCATAGTGTGAGGGTGGAATACAACCACTATCATTTCTGTATTGCCGTCAGCATACAAATGGGATGAGAAATTAACTTGTCCGCTCACAGTCAGTTTGTCTTGTGTAATATTCAGTTCAGGGATATATAACGGTGCTTGTTTATGGAAAATGATTTGAGGGCAACCGATAGGATAAGTAAAGGCATCCAGCGGTCGATTGCTCTTGAATACCCAATAATATCTTATATAAGGTTGCAACAACTTACATGGCTTGTAAAATTTGAACTCCTCTTGAATCATTTTACAAAGGTACTTATTTTAGTAGTATCTTGTTTATTACAAGGTAGTTTTTAGTGCAAGGTGCAAGTATATATCTATATATATAGCTTGCACCTTGCACTAACTGCATAAGATTTATTTTCAATGATTTGCATATGTCAAAAGAAAGCCGTATCTTTGAACCGTAGTTTTAGGCAGACAACGAACAGCCAAAAGGTGACAGAAAAGCGTTATTCTTGTAACCTAAGTTGTACCCCTAAGGCTTTGACATACTGATAAGAAATTGAATTTCAAGGATATTGGAGAGTAGGTTCATAACCCTGTCTCTCCGCTGAGAATAGCAGCTTTGAAGCTGCTATTTCTTTTGTGGGAAATATATTTCCATTGTCTGTTATTTTATTGAAAAAAAGGAGAGGTGCTCGAGTGGTTGAAGAGGCACGCCTGGAAAGCGTGTATACGCCAAAAGTGTATCACGAGTTCGAATCTCGTTCTCTCCGCAAACAAGGGTGTAAGAAAGCCGCTGACGGACAGTTAGCGGCTGATTTGTTTTTTAGTGGAACACATTTGGAACACAATAACAGAAATAGAACTAAATAAAGCTAATAGCTAAGTTGTGCTTATATTTACTATGTAATCTGTATTGCTAAAGAATGCTTCGAGGAGTGTTGTCTTTAAAAACAAATGGCAAATCAATAGTGAATTGGTTTTTACCGTCTGCCTTTGAAACTATAAGCGAAAGAATTTTTTGTCCTTCTTCCTTTGGTAAGCTTGGTAATGGTATGCTAGCAAGCCAAATTAAGAAATAGTTTATTGAATCGTTATCATCAATAGCAGTAACTTCACCATAATTTGAGTAAACAAACGTCCCTATTGACTTATAATAATAACAAGTCATAGACGTTTCATCTTTCTTAATAAAGAAGAATAACCTGTTATCAAAATAGACCACCGTAACCAACCTCTTCAATTGAAAATCCTTAATAATAAAGTCTTTTACTCTTTCAGGCTTTTTGTGTGTTATATTCCAATAGGTAGTCGGAATGTTTACTTTAATTCTTTTGCCATTAAAGTTCCTGTATAAAGTGACTAGAAAAGGATTAGTAAAAGCTAAATCCGACTTTCTTATAGATTGAATGAACTTCAATTCTTTATCGGACATAGGATAATATTCATTAGCTTCTTTGCAGTCAGAATAGTGTCCATTCAATTTTATCACAGAAACATGACAAGGGAAATTCTTATCGTGATTATTCCACAATTGGAGATTAGGACAATATTTATCCAATAGTGTTCCGTATGGCAAATTGTCGGGGCAATTATACGTTGAATAACTTATATCATAAACACTTTGGGCGGTCAAGACTAGAGCTATAACAATGCCGACAACACTTAAAACTATTCTTTTGAAATACATAATTATAACTTATTTGTTGTGGAATCAATTTTATGAATACCCTTCCGAATAATTCTCTGAAAGTTTTTTTTAAAACAACGAATCAATTGAATACGCAAACGGAAGCGCCTACGATAGTTTATTTCATAGAGCCATACATGCCCTTTCTCGAAACACTCCGGAATATTCCTTTCCAAATACTCAAATTCATC
The DNA here is from genome assembly GCF_903181435.1 of Bacteroides acidifaciens. Taxonomy (NCBI): domain Bacteria; kingdom Pseudomonadati; phylum Bacteroidota; class Bacteroidia; order Bacteroidales; family Bacteroidaceae; genus Bacteroides; species Bacteroides acidifaciens. The sequence continues at coordinate 2,257,018 of NZ_CAEUHO010000001.1, read as the reverse complement.
GTTACTTAAATATTGCCCATAACGTAAATAAACGACCATATAAACATCAACATACCCATAAACTGGCATTTCTTCATGTAGCCATTTGACAAACTTCTCATAAAATTCCCTATCGGTTTCATCCTCTTGCACAAATTCATAAACCAATGGAGTTGAATATCGTACAAGATAGTTTATCTCATCAGGGTTGAAAATAGTTCCGCCTTTCATTCGTGGTACAGACGGAACTTTCAGACTTTCCAAAAATTTTCTAAATGGTGTATCAATCTTGTTAACAATCATATGATTATTAATTTGGTTTACTTAAGAACAGCCAATAAAAAAGAGCAACGATTGCTACAACAACAGAATTTCCCCATTCCAATTTCTTCAAAAACACATTCCATTCTGATTTGAAAAACTTATCAGCTTGCGAAACCGCAAACTTATGGGCTAATTTTACAACAATTGGAAATACAATCAAAGGCAATAGAAGCAAAAGTCCATATTTTACATCTGTTGCCCATGCACTAACATCGGCAATGATATAAACAATATAATTCAATACCAATAAGAAGTTACATATAAATTTCATAATATCAATATTAATCGGTTAATATTCAGAATATTTATTTAGATTGTTTCGGTGTAATCTCGTTTGCATTAGCTACGCCCCACAGCTTACCTGTCGAGTTCCATTCCATAGACCTGTAGCCTATATTCTTTGTTTCTACATTTACGTATTTTACACTCAATACATTATCCCGAATTACAATATCTTCTATCAGACCTTTCTCGTTAGGGTCAGGATAATGTTGTATGGAATACAGTTTCCCTATAAACTTTTCTTTCAGGTATTCTATATGATTCTCTAAAATATAAGTCGTATAAGCAAACGCAGAGCCATCCTTCATTGATATTCCTGATATAAACTTGTCTTCATTCAGCCGTGTGAGAAAAAGTTCTCCGCTTTTACTTTCCATCAAAAAGATAGGAGATTCACAATCATTGCTCCCACCAAATTCTATGTTGTTTTTAATCAAAATATCATTTTGTACAGATGGGGTTAAAAATGTTTTTCCTGAAACAAGTGATTCATAATAACAGGTTTCTTTTTTACCCAAACCATGTGTACTTTCACTTTTTGTAATAAGCTTTATTTGTGGGTCTTCTTCAAGAAGTTTCAAGGCTTCATCAAAAGTTAATATTTTTTTAATGAGATAAGAGTCTCCTGCCAAAGAAACAGGTTCGTTTGCTACTCTTTTCCCTACATAATCAGAGGCATATGCATTATGCAAAACCATTGTATAAGGTTTCCAGTTTTTACCGTCTTTCTCATAACAAGGGAAATTAGCATTATCCCCTCTCATATCATCAAGCACCTTTACATTAGAAGATTGAGGTTTGACAGGTTGAATTATTGGATGATATAAGTAGGTCGCTATCTGATTAATAGAAAAGTCTAATTGTTTCTTCTTGTATTGAATGTACCCTTTTATTGGAGTAGGAAGATTGACAAGCTGTCGTTTCAAAGCGTAACGATTTCCGTGAGGAGCAAAAGCTTCATCCGAGATGCAGAAAATTCGTTGATTGATAAATTTTTGGTAGGATTTATAATCCAAAGGAGCACCAATGTATCTTCCTCGATGTGATTCTCGTATATAAAGGTCTTGTGATACATCGTATACATCTTCTTTTTCTTGCTTTGGAGTTGAGTTTTCTACTTTCAGTTGTGCAAAACAATAATTATAAGACAACATCATCAACATACTTAGAATAATAGCTTTCATGTTTTTTATCTTTAAATTAAACAAACGTTTTTATTAGATTTACTTATACGTTTTACAAATACCTGTCTGTTAGATAATTGCAATAAGATTCGTTCCCATCATGAAATTCTTTTGACAGTTTTGCTATCACTTCTTGATAGGTTATATGGCTAAACTTTATATTGTCCTTTTTAGCAATTTCTGCAAACTGTTCTATCTCTTTTCTATGCTTACTTCCCTCTTTTCCTATTACATCGTACCAAAGATATAAGAGATGAAATTTGCGTTTGAGTATCAAATTCCTTTTACCTTCTACAAAATGATGCTTTTGAACAAGATTTGAATTATACTCGTCACTATTCTTTTTCAGTCCTAATATGTGTTTTATTAATTGTGCCGCATCTAAATACTGGAACTTAGTATCATTAGGAGAAATTTCTTTTGCTAATTCATACAGATTAGGCAATCCGTTCCAAAAAGAGAGATTTTCAACATACTTTTGTTTTAATCCTCCATGTTTTCTACTACTATATGGTTCTGTAAATTTAGACTCAATACCAATAGTAGACAATGGAGTATAAATCACAACATCAATATTGGGTGAATGTGGGAATTGAGATTTATCTTCACTTATCTCAAACTGCTCTTCAAATTTAATTTCGTAATTAAGTGGAGAAGGAATTATGGGAATTTTTTCAGGAGAAACAGAACCGACATTCTTAATCAGATAGCCTACCTTAGTAGTTCTTGAAGTCAATTTGCATGCATTTAGAATCGGGCAAACATCTTTTCCCTGCCAATACTGGAACAGATTAACCACAATCGCAGAAGATGAATGAAGTGCTTTCATTTTTGCCAATCGTGTTTTAGAATCTTTTGTTTCGTTCCCGTCACCCGAATTATAAGAATCTAAATTCTCCTTAGACAACGGCTCAAACAAATTATCTGCTAAACTATACAAATAGTTTTTCTCTCCTTTATTGGGAATTGTACCTCCTAGTGGATTGAAGTTTTTTCTTTTTGCCCAACTCTGTTGTTTCGATTTAATAAAATCTAATCCATTCATAGTAATTAGTAAAGTTGCGCCATTCGACTCCTTTAATGACAGGATTAGACAAAAAGAAAGTGTGGAGCCATTCGTTTATTGTGTAGGAGGTTCTGACAAAACCCAAAAGCAAATAAACAATACTCCACACCTGTTTAGTATATGTCTTTTGAACATACGCTACCCAAGTGATGAATGTCATTGCTTATCCCTGCTTTTTTGAAACTGTCAGATTTCCTACACAGGATAAAAGCGAAACACTTTCACTATTACATTTGCCACTTTTCGTGACTTTGCAAAGATAGTAAAGTTTCTCAAAATAACATTCCGATTAAAGAATATTGTTTTCTTTGCTCTGGGTTATATTACTAATACGATAATAAAAATTAGTAAAGGAGAAGTTTGTAACATACGTTCACACTTCTCCTTTAGTTAGTTATCAGTATATTAATAGATAACCGTTTGATTACAAGTATATTATCGTTAATTGTGTTGTTGGTTTTCAATATTAATAAAGGTTTAATTCACATGCGTTATTGCTATTTAACTTATTAGACATTTTAAGCAGACAGCAATTCACCGTTTTGCGCATAATTTACTCCATAGTGTTTACATGAATAAAAGAATGTTCCAATCTTAGCTCCATCATCTTTTTTATATTTCAGACATCGACTATATTGAATGTCGCAATCGCCTTTTTTGTTTGTTGTTAAAAATGTTTTAAAGCGGCTGCCTTGCTTTTTCAAGGCAGCCGCTTTTTATTCCGGATATTTATTCCAACTCTTCGATAATCTTCTTCACATCTATCGGTTGCAATCTTCCGTACACTTTCTCGCCAATCATCACTACCGGAGCCAGTCCGCAGGCTCCTACGCAGCGCAGACAGTCTAATGAGAATTTTCCATCCGGTGTAGTTTCGCCAACTTCGATGCCTAGTACGCGTTTGAATTCTTCGAGTAACTTCTCGGAGCCGCGCACGTAACAAGCCGTACCCATGCAGACGGAGATGGGATGTTTTCCTTTCGGAGTCATGGTGAAGAAGGTATAGAAGGTGACCACTCCATATACTTTCGATACGGGGATATTGAGTTTGGAAGCGATGATGCGTTGCATCTTTTCGGGCAGGTAGCCGTGCAGGTGTTGCGCTTCGTGCAAAATATTGATTAGTTCGCCTGGGTTGTTTCCGTGCTTGTCGCAAATCGTTCTGACTTGTTCTGCCACATCGCAGGCTAGTTTTATATCTGACATAATACTCTTCGTTTAAAGTTAATCCATAGATTTGTTGAAATAGTGCGTGTGCAATAGCGTTTCCGATATCTCGCCCAAAGGTTTGCCGAGATATTCTTCGTACAGTTTCTTGATATACGGGTTGTCGTGCGATTTGCGCAACGGTTTGTTGGCGTCTTCGCGATAAAGCGCGTTGGCGCGGGCGTATAATACTTCCGAATTGCCATGGTGCAGTGGCTGGCCGCCACCGCCGATACAACCGCCGGGGCAAGCCATGATTTCGATGACGTGATATTCGTTGTGCCCGTTTCGTATATCTTCCAGTAGATGGCGGGCGTTGCCCAGTCCGTGTGCGATGCCTACTTTTAGTTCAAATCCGTTCAGGTTGATGGTGGCGCGGCGGACTCCGTTCAGTCCGCGTACTTGTTCGAAATTTACATTCTGGAGAGGCTCTCCGGTGTAGATTTCGTAGACGGAGCGCAGGGCGGCTTCCATCACACCGCCTGTGGTGCCGAAGATGACGCCGGCGCCTGTCGATTCGCCCATCGGGTTGTCGAACGGGCTGTCTAGTACGAGCGGGAAGCCGATGTTAGCGCGTTTAATCAGTCGTGCCAGTTCGCGGGTGGAGATGGAATAGTCTACGTCGGGGATGCCGTTTACTTTGAATTCGTCGCGGTCACATTCGTATTTCTTTGCCAGGCAGGGCATGATGGATACGACGACTAACTTCTCCCTGGGGATTCCCATTTTCTCCGCCCAGTAAGATTTGGCGATGGAGCCGAACATCTGTTGCGGAGAGCGGGCGGTGGACGGTATATCCAACATATCCGGGAAATGATGCTCGAAGAAGTTCACCCATGCCGGACAACAGGAAGTCAGGATGGGCAGACGGACGGATTTGTCTCCGTTGAGATAACGCGTCAGACGGTTCAGGATTTCGGAGCCTTCTTCCATGATGGTGAGGTCGGCTGCGAAATCGGTGTCGAATACGTAATCGAATCCCAGTTCACGCAGGGCGTAGACCATTTTCCCGGTAACCAGTGTGCCGGGGGGAAATCCGAATTCTTCTCCCAAGGCGGCACGTACGGCGGGTGCGGTCTGCACGATGACTACCTTGTTCGGGTTGGTCAAGTCGTCTAGCAGGCGGTTGGTGTAATCACGTTCGGTCAACGCGCCTACCGGGCAGACAGCTACACACTGACCGCAATAGGTACATTCACTCTCTGTCATCATGCGGTCGAAAGCGGGAGCTATCGTTGTGTTGAAACCGCGGCGGATGGCACCGAGCGCGCCAACTGTCTGCACATCGTTGCAGACACTTTCGCAACGGCGGCAGAAAATACATTTGTCCATGTTGCGGACGATGGAAGCGGTGATTTCCCGTTTGCGGGGAGACAGCTCGCCGCCATTGAAAGGCATCTCCCGGATATTGAAGCGCAGAGCCAGTGTCTGAAGCTCGCAGTTACCGCATTTCGGACAGGTGAGGCAGTCGTTGGGATGGTCGGAAAGAATCAGCTCGGCTACTACTTTGCGGGCGTTCATCACACGCAGGGTACTGGTCTTGACTATCATGCCTTCCGTGCAACGGGTGGCGCAGGCAGGAGCCAGGTTGCGCCGTCCTATGACTTCGACTACACAGATACGGCAGGAAGCGGGATTGTTTTTTATACAGGTTCCTTTCAAGTCAATGTGGCACAAAGTAGGTATGTTGATGCCTATTTTGTTGGCAGCTTCGAGGATGGTGCTTCCTTCGGGGACGGTGATAAAGTGGCCGTCTATTTGGAGAGTAATTTGTTTTTCTTCCATAGTAAATAGATTTTAGCAGACGAGAATAGCTTTGAACTTGCAGCGTGCCATGCACATTCCGCATTTGATACATTTGTCGGGGCTGATGATGTGCGGTTTGCGTACCAGTCCGATGATTGCGTCCGCCGGACAGTTTTTGGCGCACAGGTGGCAGCCGATGCAAAGTTCGGGATTGATGGTGTAGGTCAGCAGGGATTTGCACTGCTTGGCACGGCAGGTCTTGTCGCGGACGTGCTCCAGATATTCGTCGTAGAAATTGTCCAGCGTAGACAGAACCGGGTTCGGGGAAGTCTGCCCCAGTCCACAGAGAGCGGTGTCCTTGATGACTTGTCCCAAAGTGGCGAGGGTATCCAGGTCCTTTTCCGTTCCCTTTCCTTCGGTTATCTTGTTCAGTAATTCAAGCAGGCGTTTGTTGCCGATGCGGCACGGGGTGCATTTCCCGCAGGATTCTTCTACGGTAAAGTCCAGGTAGAAACGGGCGACGGATACCATGCAGTCGTCTTCGTCCATTACAATCATACCGCCGGAACCCATCATGGAGCCTGCCGCTAGGAGATTGTCAAAGTCGATAGGAGTATCCAGGTGTTTCTCTGTCAGGCAGCCGCCCGACGGGCCGCCTGTCTGCACCGCCTTGAATTTCTTTCCGCCTTTGATGCCGCCGCCGATTTCGTAGATTACTTCGCGGAGCGTAGTTCCCATCGGTACTTCAATCAGCCCGACATTGTTAATCTTTCCTGCGAGGGCGAATACTTTCGTGCCTTTGGAACGCTCCGTTCCAATCGTTGCGAACCATTCGGCTCCTTTCGTCAGGATGATGGGGATATTGGCGAGCGTCTCTACATTATTTACGTTGGTAGGTTTGCCCAGGTAGCCGGATTCGGCGGGGAAGGGCGGTTTGAGAGTCGGTTCACCGCGTTTTCCTTCCATGGAGTGAATCAGTGCGGTTTCTTCACCGCATACGAAGGCGCCTGCCCCGTAGCGTATCTCGATGTCGAAACAGAAATCCGTTCCTAAGATATTGTCTCCCAGCAGACCGTAGTTGCGGGCTTGTTCGATGGCTATTTTCAGACGGCTGATGGCAAGCGGGTATTCGGCACGGATATACACCAGTCCTTTGCTGGAGCCGATGGAGTAACCGCAGACGCACATGGCTTCTACGATAGAGTGAGGGTCGCCTTCCATTATGGAACGGTCCATGAATGCGCCGGGGTCGCCCTCGTCAGCGTTACATACCACGTATTTGATGTCCGACTGCTGCTTATAGGTAAATTCCCATTTCAAGCCTGTGGGAAAGCCGCCGCCACCGCGTCCGCGCAGGCCGGAGCGCTTGATGAGATCGATTACGTCCGTCGGTTGTTTGTTGAGAAGGCAGTCTGCCAACGCGTAATATCCTTCGCGGGCGATGTATTCCTCGATATTTTCCGGGTCGATAAAGCCGCAGTTGCGTAAGGCGATGCGTAGTTGTTTCCGGTAGAAATCCATGTGTTTGGAGTCGCTGACGGTGTGTTCCGTTTTAGGGTCTATGTACAGCAGCCTTTCTATTTTCCGACCGCCGATGATATGTTCGGTGATGATGTCTTCCGCGTCTTCGGGGGTGACTTGTGTGTAGAAGGTGTTGTCGGGGATGATTTTCACGATAGGGCCTTTTTCGCAGAAGCCGAAGCAGCCCACGGTGATAACTTCCACTTTGTCGGCAATGCCGTTCTTTTGGATGGCTAACCGGAGATTGTCCGTAATCCCTTGGCTCGAAGAGGCTTTGCAACCTGTACCACCACAGATTAGAATCTGAAGATGCTGTGTGCCGGATGCCAGCCCGCAACACTTTTCGGTGACTTTTTCATTACTTTCTTCACGCAATGAAAGTTTGTGTTCCGCTCTCTTCCTGATTGTAGCCAAATCATGGATAGATAAGATTTTCATAAGTATCAGAATTGTTAGTAGGTTTTTTGCAAATATAATTCTTTGTTTGGAATAAGAGTACAGTTTCGGACAAATAAAAACAGTCTTTGCCGGTCGGATTAGGTAAATAAATCTCTATCTTCGTATTTAATAGGTATCAAACCTAAAAAATAGATTGAAGTATGAGACGAATTTTACTGGGACTATGTTTTTTATCCTTTTTGGGCAGTGCGTCGGGGCAGGAGATTCCCTTGCCGGAGAAGATGCCGCAGGCGCATCCGCGGATGCTGACTACTCCGGCGGGAAAACAGGAGACATGGGAACTTATTAAAAAGGAAGAATGGGCGAAAGATGTTTTCAATAAGTTGAAGGAACGGACGGAAGTTTATACGAACCTGACGGATGCTCAACCGTCCTGGCTACTGTCCCGCCTGGCGATGTATTGGAAGTCTCATGCCACGGAAGTATATGTAAAAGGTGAAGCGTTCGACCATGCCGGTGGCGAGAAAGCTCCTTATCCTACGGTGCGCTATACGGGAACGCGTGGAACGGCTGCCACTCACGGTCGTCCCAAGTTGGCGGATGTCGTGCCTTATGATGATGACGAGAGCGGGAACGTCACTTTCTGTAATAATGCCCTTCCCAATCGTCCGATGGAGAGTGTGCACCCGTCCAAGACCGGGCGGAATATAGAGAGTCTGAACCGCGAAATTCTGGGAATCGCCCATGACGCTGCCTTTCTTTATTGGATGACGGATGAAGAGAAGTTCGCCAAACTAGCTGCAGGTGTTTTTGACACGTATATGACGGGAATTTATTACCGGAATGTACCTGTCGATTTGAATTATGGTCATCAGCAGACATTGGTGGGATTGACTTCTTTCGAGGTAATCCATGAAGATGCGCTTCATGTTGTTGTCCCCTTGTATGATTTTCTGTATAATTATCTGAAGGCCAATTATCCGGACAAGATGGAAATCTATGCGGGAGCTTTTAAGAAATGGGCGGATAATATCATTGCGAACGGTGTGCCTCATAACAACTGGGATTTGTTGCAGGCACGTTATATTATGAGTGTTGGTTTGGTCTTGGAAGATAACAAGGAATATGCTGATGGAAAAGGACGCGAATATTATATCGACTATGTGATGAACCGTTCCAGCATCCGCCAGTGGAGTCTGACACGTCTTGCGGATTATGGCTTTGATTCCAATACGGGGATTTGGGCGGAATGTCCGGGGTATAGCAGTGTGGTAATCAATGATTATGCCAATTTCGTGAACCAGTTTGACACGAACCTGCAATATGATTTGGTGAAAGCGATGCCTGTATTGTCGAAAGCGGTGGCGACCACGCCCCAATATCTGTTTCCTAACCGTATGATTTGCGGCTTTGGGGATACGCACCCGGGGTATCTGAATACGAATTTCTTTATCCGCATGATACAGAACGCGCAGGCGAACGGGAAAAAGGAACAGGAGAAATATTTTACCGCTTTGCTGAAATGCCTGAACCCGGAGATGGGAAATGATAAAAAGGAAAAGAAGAACGTACGTGTATCTGTCAGTTCTTTCTTTGAGGATAAACCGTTGGTTTTAAACCCGAAAGTGCAGCCGGGAAAGATAGAGGATTATGTTTCTCCTTTATTTTATGCTCCCAATGTGTCTTGGCTGGTACAGCGCAACGGTATGCATCCGCGCAACAGTTTGATGATTTCGTTGAATGGCAGCGAAGGGAATCATATGCATGCCAACGGTATCTCGATGGAACTTTACGGAAAAGGCTATGTGTTGGGGCCGGATGCAGGTATCGGACTATTCTTGTATAGCGGGCTGGATTATGCGGAGTATTATTCCCAGTTCCCCAGTCATAATACAGTATGTGTGGATGGTATATCGAGCTATCCGGTGATGAAAAGCAATCATTCTTTTGAGTTGCTTTCTTGTTTTCCTGCTTCGGCGGAACCGGGCAAGGGGTTTACGTCCGTCACTTACAGCAATCTTTATTTCCGTGAACCGGAGAGCAGGGCAGACCAGACGCGTATGATGAGTATCGTTACTACCGGGGCGGAGACGGGGTATTATGTCGATGTGTTCCGCAGCCGAAAAGAAAAGGGGGGAGACAAGATGCACGATTATTTCTATCATAACCTCGGTCAGTCTTTGACATTGACGGCGGCAGATGGTGCCGACTTGAATCTGCAGTCCACGGAAGAACTGGCTTTTGCCGGTGCGCATCTTTATGCTTATTCCTATTTATATGATAAGAAAATGGCTGCCACCGACAAGGATGTCAAAGCGACTTTCACCATAGATATGAAGGATAAAGGCGGTGACGACATATATATGAATCTTTGGATGAAGGGTGAACCGGAACGCGAAATCTTTACGGCATTGTCGCCGATGACTGAAGGATTGAGCCGTACACCGAATATGCCTTATAATATAAAGGAGCAACCGACGCTGACTTTTGTTGCCCGGCAGCATGGAGAAGCATGGAATCGTCCTTTTGTTTCCATCTACGAGCCGAGCACGAAGAATGAGCCGTCCGCTATTCAATCCGTCTCTTATTTTGATGCGGAAGAACCGGGTTTGAAAGACTTTGCAGGAATCTGCGTGAAAAGCAGGAATGGGCGTGTAGACCATATTTTCTCCTTGTCTGATGCTGGGCAGACTGTTACTTATCAGGGAATGAAAGTGAAAGCGGACTATGCAGTTATCAGCAATGAGTATACGGGAAACCGGACGCTCTTTCTGGGAAATGGAACGCAATTGGTTGTGCCCGGAATAATGGTTCAGACTGACAGTGCCGCTAACGTGTTGCTTGAGAAGAAAGCGGGAAAATGGTATATTATTTCTTCTGCTCCTTGCACAGTCGTTATCAATGGTAAAAAAGTGAAATCCGGTGTTGCGTCGGAACCTATATTATTGCGTATCTGATGTTTTATTTATAAGCTGGGAAAATTGTATATTTTATACGTAATATGGTATATTGCGTTCCAATCTGGAAAAAATGTTGCGATAAAAAACAAAAAAACGTGTATAAACGTTTTTAATGCTATATTTTTTCTAATTTTGCGGCTTCTTGTCCAAGTTGTATATAATATGGGCAAGAAGCCCTTTTTGTGGGTAAATATTTTAGTGGGAAATATTTAGTGGGAAATAATTATGGTATATGTGATGAGAAATGGTCGCAGGGCATTAGTTGCGTTATCATTTCTACTAGTATGTTGTGGCGTACATGTGCACGCGCAGCGGGTAGCTGTAAAGACAAATGCGTTGGGTTGGCTCACTGCCAGTCCGAATGTAGAAGCAGAGTTTGTATTGGGTAGTCACGTCTCCCTGAATATGGGGATTGCTGCGAATCCAATCAGTAAAGACAACTTTAAAACGACTTTCACGCATTTTCAGCCTGAAGTTCGTTACTGGCTAAATCGTCCGATGGTGAGCCATTTTCTTGGGGTCACCGCTTTCGTGAATAATTTTAATATGATGGTGAAGGATGTGCATCACAAAGGCGATGCATACGCCGCCGGGTTGACCTATGGGTATGCATGGGTACTGGGCAACCATTGGAACTTCGAAGCGACTGCCGGTGTGGGTGTAATGCGCTACCGTCAGTTCAAGTATGATAAGGGTGCTCCGAAACCGGGTGCGGTCAATGATAGCAAGACTACCATTGCGCCTGTCAGATTGGGGGTATCCTTTGTTTATATTATCCGATAATTAGAGAACATTAGCTAGTCAGAAAAGAGAATGAAAATCAATTTGAAACGTGGTAGATTAATAGGTGTACTTCTCGTGGCGATGATGTTGGTCGGCATGGATGCATCTGCCCAACGTATCCGTGTACAAGGACATATCACAAATCCGCAGGGGAAAAGTGTTCCGAATGTGAATGTGCTCAATCCTGTCAATGACGAACGTATAGAAATGTCCGATGAAGATGGCCGTTACAGTGTAATGGTGGAAAAGAACGGCTCGTTGAAGTTTACGTGTGTCGGTTATGAGGACAAGACGGTAAAGGTGGCGGGAAAGCAGATTCTTGATGTAGTGCTGAAAGATGCTGTCATCGAACTGGACGAAGTGATGATTACTTCCAAAGTAAAAGATAAAGTGATTCCAGAACCGACGGACATCGAAATCAAAGGTAATTATTTCCATCTGAAAACCCGTGTGCCGGTGCCTAAGGAAATGTTTAACTCACATCGTCGGTTGGTATTGCAGCCTTCCATTTATGATGTGACACTCAAAAAACGTTTGCTGATGCGTCCTGTGGTATTCGACGGCGGCACTTACAATACGACGCAAAACCGGATGTATGGTTATGATTTGGATAAAGATCCTTTGCATGAATATATTCAGGTGAAAACGACTTCTTCGCGCAAGAGGGATGTTATCGCCTACCATGATTCTATTTACATAGAGTATCTGCAACATGATTACCGTGCGGACGTGCATCTTGCGATGGAGAACTATCGGGACATCATTTATCGTGACTCTTTCTCCATTGCACGCGGAACTGTCAACCCGCTGCGTTTCCTAGAGTACAAGTTTTCTGCTTTCAATCTGACAGATGAGAAGTATCTTCCGAAACCTGTCATGCAGCTACGGGATTCGAAAGGGGAAGTAAACCTCACATTCTTGGTAGGTAAAGCCGATTTGGACGACAAGAATCCTCAGAACCAAGTGGAACTGAACCGATTGAGCCAGGAGCTTCGTGCTATTGAGACGAATCCGGATGCTTCATTGAAGAGTTTCCATATTACGGGTGTGGCTTCACCGGATGGTTCATACGAGAGAAACTTGCAATTGGCACAACTGCGTACAAACAAGGCGTTGGAACGTATCCTGTCACAACTGGACCCGGAAACGCGCAAGTTGCTGGAAGTGAAATCGGATGCGGCGGTAGCTTCATGGAAAGAAGTGGCGGAATTACTGAAGAAAGACGCCAAACCGGAAATTGCCAAGGAAGTAGAGGATTTAATCAAGCAATACGAATCCGTTCCTTACCGCTTGAATAATGTATTGAAATCGAAACCTTTCTACAAGGAAATATCTGCTACCTATCTGCCTAAGTTGAGAAAAGTGCAATATACATATGGTTATTCCGTCTTCCGTCTCCTGACTGACGATGAGATTAGGGGAATTTACAACAGGAATCCGAAGGAACTGACACGTTTCGAATATTATCGTATGATTACGATGACAAAAACTCCGGATGAAAGGGAGAAGTATTGCAGGGAGGCTCTTGAAATTTACGATAACTTTACGTATGCGGCCAATGAACTGGCGGTAGCGACCATACAGAGAGATGCGCCGGATTCACGTATCCTCGAACCGTTTGTCAGCAAGTCTGCGCCGGTAGAATTGTTGTCCAATCAGGCTATTGCCTTGCTGCATGAAGGAAAATATACCAAGGCGGATTCCGTATTGACATTGGTTCCCGAAGGAGCTGTTTCTGAGGATTTGCAAGCCATCGTACAAGCTTTGGCTGGTTACTATAAGGATGCTTTCGAAAAGGTGGCGGCTACCAGTCCTTTCAATGAGGTGGTGATGTTGCTGGCGATGAAGAGAAATGAGGAAGCATGGGAGAAGATTTCTGCCATGAATGTGACAACAGCCCGCGAATATTATGTGAAAGCGATTGTCGCTAACCGATTGGAGAAAGTGGGTGAAGCTATTATGAGTATCGAGAAAGCCCTTGAACTAGACCCATCCTTACTGGAGACAGCGAGAGTGGACGGTGATATTATTGACTTGCTGCCGGAAGAGCAGAAACTTAAATAATGATAATACAGAGTAAACGATGAATATCCTCAGAATCAAAAATAAATATGTGGCGGTGGCGTTATTTCTGATGCTTGCTGTCACCTTACAGGCACAGGATTATGGTGCTTTGCAATATATGTTGCAGAAAAGACCTGCGAATGAGAAGTTTGAGAGTAATAAGTTTAATGAACATCTCTTTTTCTCTGTCGGTGTAGGTCCGTATAGCTTGCTTTCGGGTAAGGAGACCCAGGACGGATTAGGTATGACCGCTCGTCTTTTTATGGGAAAATGGATTACTCCGGTTCACGGACTCAGGATAGGGGTGAACATGGGGTATCTGCCGTCGAAAATATATGATTCTAAAATAAAGATGGGTGGCGGTAGCCTGGATTATCTGCTGAATATGTCTTCCTTGGCATATGGGTACAATCCGAACCGTCGTTTTGAGTTATTTGGAATAGCTGGTGTAGAAGCCGGTTATTCTAAGGTCGGTGATAACAATGAACGTTCTGAAAAATATCCGAATCTGAAAGGTGGGGGTGAATTTTATTATGGTGCCCATATTGGTTTACAGGGCAATATACGTCTTTCCCGTACATTGGACTTGTTTGTAGAGCCACAAATAGGATGGTATAATGATGTTTTGGCACATAGGGGAAGTTGGAGAAATTATCAAGTGGGAGGTTCGGTTCTAGTTGGTCTGACATATATGCCTGCCGCTCCGATGGGTACTAAGATTCATTTCGATGAATTTGATAACAGTTCGTTCCAGAATCATATGTTTATCTCTTTGTCCGGTGGTATCAGTGCCCTGCAAGTTTCGGGAATCAAGAATACAATTGAAGGTTTTGGTCCCCAGTTCTCTGCCGGAATCGGTAAATGGTTCAGCCCTTCTTCCGGTCTGCGTTTATCCGGGACAGTTGGAGCATCGGATACACCTGCCGGTAGTAAGAACAGATATTTCAAACATCTTGATTTGCATGCGGATTATATGTTGAATCTCAATAGTGTTCTGTGGGGATATGATGAAGATAGGATCTTTAATTTAATTGGTATTGCAGGGGTTAATCTGGCTGGGACAAAAGGGGTGGAGAATTCTGGCAAGTACGCTCCGGGGATAGGAGTAGGCGTACAAGGAAGTTTCCGTCTCAACCGTTCCATGGATTTATTTATAGAACCCCGTTTCAATGTTTATCACAAGAGATATGCAGGTGGATGTGGATTGCGTGGTACAGACCAGCTTGGAGAATTGAATTTAGGTTTGACTTATCATACGATTGACCGTGCGGCACGTCCTAAGAACGGATTCTCAAACAATCATATCTCAGACAATCTGTTTATGACTTCAGGAGTTGGTCTGCAAATGTTTTTGAATAAGAAGAATTTTGAAAACCTCAGTTCTTTAGGTCCGCAGGCTTCCGTCTCTCTTGGTAAGTGGCTAACTGCTTATTCCGGTTTGCGTCTGGTGGGTATAGGCGGGTTCTTTACGAACTATCTAGTTCCCGGTGATATTAAAGAGGGCAGACTCAACCATATCAGTGTCAGTGGTGGTCTTGATTATTTGTGGAATATTACGTCTACCATGGACGGTTACAATCCTGACCGTATCTTTGATTTCATAGCTTCTGTGGGTGTCAATCTGGCGTATACCAATAATTCAGACCATAAGTTTCAACCAGGTATAAATGCTGGTATACAGGGACTATGGCATGTGAATGATTTTTTCGGTCTGTATATCGAACCGCAAGTCAGAATGTATGGAGATAAGTTCATCGAAGGAAACTTAGGTTTTATGCAGAAAGATGTATTGGTAGGCGTCAATGCCGGTTTCCATTATCGTTTCGTTCCTTATTCAAAAGCAGCCAATCGCAGTGTGTTTGATAAGGATGACAAACGTTACTTCATATCAGGGGCACTCGGAATGGGTAGTTTGCTGGTTGGCAACAAGGATTTGGTGAAGAACGTAGGTGTAGAGGCGAAGGGAAGTTTCGGCAAATGGTACACTCCGTTGTCTGCATGGCGTATCAACGGGACAATCCTGTATAAGTCGAAAGCGCAGAATAAATCACCTTTGCATTATGCCGGTTTAGGAATGGACTACATGATGAGCTTGGCTACGTTAACAAAGGGGTATAGTTCCGATCATGTGATAGATGTCGTACCTTTTATGGGAGTCACAGCCGGACTGTCTCGTCGTAACGGAGAGTTTCAGGTAGTGCCGGGACTGGATGCCGGTGTGCAGTTTAAACTGCGGGTAGCCTCTTCCGTCTATTTGTATGCCGAACCTAAGGTGGGTATCCGTACAGATACATACGATGGTGTCAAAAAGGGAAAACCTGATTATGTAGCTTCTATGGTAGGTGGATTGTTGTACAGGTTCAAAATGCCTACTTTCCAATAAGGACTCTAAAATATTAGATAAATATATTCAATTCAGAATAGGTAAATCTCCTATATTGTTCGTAATAACAATATAGGAGATTTTAAATTTTATATGGATAGAAATAAAAAAAACAATAGGTATGAATAAATTGAAAAGAGTAATAATGATTTCCCTTTCAGCGTTTTTGGGATGGAATAATGTACAAGCGGAAATTATAACTTATCCCGTGCCGATGGGCATCTATTATGCCCGTCATAACGATGACTATACAGTAAAAGTGCGACAAGTAGGTGAAAAAGATTGGGTAGACCTTTTCGAATATAATGTAAAGGTGGATATGGATACCAAATCCGATGCGACCATGGTGCAGTTTGATTTCTCCGGAAAAGTAGAAGTACTGGTACAAAAGAACAACGGAGAAATCCGTTCAGCAGTAGTGCGTCCATTTTCCAAAGGTATTCAGCCGGAGATAGACGGAAACTTCCTTCTGTTTACATTGGACAAACCGCAAAAACTCTCCGTAGAATTCAATGGCGACCGTTTGAATAACCTGCATATATTTGCCAATCCGATTATTGAAAATGTTCCGGACAAGAATGACCCGAACGTGATGTACTTTGAGTCCGGCATTCATGAACCTATCGATGCGGCAGGCAAGTGTTTCCGTATTCCTTCCAATACGACGGTTTATCTGGAAGGGGGTGCAGTGCTGAAAGGTTGCCTGAACTGTGACAGCGTGGAGAACGTGAAAATCCTGGGACATGGAATGTTGCTTGAACCTCAACAGGGAATCTCGGTTGCCTATTCCAAAAATGTGTTGATTGATGGCATTACAGTTGTTAATTCGCGCCATTATACAGTCTCCGGTGGACAATCTACGGGAATAACCATCAAGAACTTGAAATCATTCAGCTATCAGGGATGGAGTGACGGACTGGATTTTATGTCTTGCTCGGATGTGACGATTGATGATGTCTTTCTCCGTAATTCGGATGATTGCATAGCTCTCTATACACACCGTTGGAATTATTATGGGGATTGTCGTAATATCCGCGTACTCAATTCCACTCTTTGGGCGGACATCGCGCACCCTATCAACATAGGTACGCATGGCAATACGAAAACCGGAGATGAAGTGTTGGAAGATATACTATTCAAGAATATTGATATATTGGAACATGATGAGGATGACCGCGATTATCAAGGATGTATGGCTATCAACGTAGGTGACCATAACCTTGCACGGAATATCACTTTTGAAGATATTCGTGTGGAAAATATCCAGGAAGGTCAGTTGTTCCATCTCCGTGTGATGTACAATCAAAAGTATAATACAGGGCCGGGGCGGGGTATAAAGAATATCGTGTTCCGTAATATATCTTGTACGGGCAAGTATATCAATCCTTCGCTGATAGAAGGGTATGATAAGAATCGCAGAATCGGAAATATCCTGTTCGAGAATATTGTATTGAATGGTAAGCGGGTGACTTCACTGGAAGATTTGAACGTCAATATGAAGAATTTTGTGGATAAAGTGAATATCAAGTAACTTTTCTAATTCGATGCGGAAATGCATGAAGATAAATCGAATATTTTCTCATCGCGATGAGTATTTTTCTCATAGTAGTGAGAATTGTTTGAAAATATAATGAGGCGTATTGTGTTATGTATTAACCAAATAGCAATTTGATAAATCTTGAAAACAATGAAGAACTACATTTGCCTTTTATTCTTTATATTAATAAACAGCTTATCAAGTGCCGCTGCTACTTCTTTTCGGCTGAAAAAACTACAAGTGGAATATGCGACGACCCGTTAGGGATTGATGTAGAGAAACCCCGGTTCAGTTGGCAGATGGACGGGGGGACAGATGAGAGAGGATTGATACAAACAGCCCGGCAAATCATTGTCACCGATGAGGCTGGCACGCAAGTATGGGATTCCCACAAGATAACCGATGATAAATCATTGAATATCGAATATGCCGGACTTTCTTTGCGAGCTGCTACGCGCTACTTATGGACAGTCCGTGTATGGCATAATAAGAATAGGGAAGTTTCCGCTTCTTCCTGGTTCGAAACCGGATTGATGAGCAGTGACCGTGCCTATTAGGGATGGATCGATGCCAAATGGATTGGTGGGGGGGGCTGGAGTGCATGATGTTGGCCTTGTTCTCCCCTGTCAAAAAGGTCCTCAAACAGGGCTTGCTTGATGTATCCCCTGTCAGCAAAGACTTTTCCGTAGAGCTCCTTGGCGAAGACCGTCCATACCCGTTTGTTCCTGTCGTCAACGTTTGCTCCTGTAAGACAAAATGTTATGATTTCTCCACTGTCATTACACATAAGGTGTAACTTGAATCCGTGACACCACCCCATCGTTCCCTTGCCGTCCGTTGCCATGCCCTTTCTATTTTTCTTATTTCTTTTGATTGACCTCAACAATCCATTTCTCTATATTCCGTGTTTTTGCACTAAAATTTACGCCAATCTTAAAGAGTTTGCGCTCATCCTGCTCAAATGGTTGTGCATAATTCTTTTCATTTATCTGTTGCATGGCTTCTTCTGCTGTACCATCCAGTTTGAATTCCATAATATAAATAAACTTATCCGTCTGTAAGACAAGGTCTATGCGTCCTTGGCTTGTATGATATTCCGCCTTAGTATAAAATCCGACGAGTTTGAAGACGATGAAGAGTACATTTTGGTAGTGCAGTTCCAAGTCCCGAACCAATTCGTAAGGAGTATCCGCAAAGAAACTTTGCAGGCGTCGGAAGAATGATTCATAGTCTCCGGAACGTACCTCACGAACAAACTTCTGTATTTCAAATGGAGATTCTACTGCATTGGTATTAGCATAAAAAGGTAGTAAGAATTTTACAAACCCTTCTTCTACTTCCCGGTTGGGGAATCCTAGACGGTATATACCAAATTCCGGGTCATATCCTTTGATAGTGAGATAACCGCTTTGATAAATCACAGGAATAGGATTGTCCGAAGTCGAATCAATACTATTCAGTACTTCCGCACTGGTTTCTTCATGTGTTATTCGTTGTAGGTTGTAATGATGTTTTTTAAGTAATTCTACCAAATAAGTCGGAGTTCCCGTTTCAAACCAATAGTTGCCAAACTCTTTTCGTTTAAAAGCATTGAGCAGACTGAACGGATTGTATATACCGATAGAGTTATGTGTGAAATGATAGCCGTCATAGCATTCTCGAAGTTCTTTGCAGATTTCGTCATACGTAGTATTCTTGTTATCTGCAAATTCATGCAATTCTTTTTCCAGATTATCATGAAGTTCTTGTTCGCTGATTCCGCAAATATCTATATATTGGTTCCACATGGAGATGTCATCCAAATTATTCAAATCGCTGAACACACTCACCTTTCCAAATTTAGTAACTCCTGTCAACATCGCGAACTTAATATAACCATCCATTGACTTCATGACACCATAAAAAGCTTTCAATGTATTCCGATATTCTTCTTGCAATGCATCCTTTCCAATCGTTTGCAACATGGGCTTATCGTACTCATCGACAAGAATCACAACACGCTGTCCTGTTTTCTCTGCAGCCAAACGGATAAGTGTAACAAAACGGTCATCTATTGTCTCATCTTTGGAACATGAACCATACAACGACTCGTAAACAAGCAACTGGCGGTCTACCAAACGAATCAAATCATCTTCCGTATCGAATTTTTTAGCATTCAGGTCAAGATGAATGATAGGATGTTTTATCCACTCTTTTTCCAATTTCTCCATAGCTAATCCCGCAAAGAGTTCTTTCTTTCCTGAAAAATAGGCTTCGAGTGTGGAGATAAGCAGACTTTTACCAAAACGACGGGGGCGGCTTAAGAAATAATAACTACCGGTTTTCACCATTTGATAAATCAATGCTGTTTTATCAACATAGAAATAACCGTCTGTGCGGATTTTCTCGAAATTTTGTATGCCGATAGGATAAATCTTGTTGCTCATATAGTTGCCAATTAATGTTCTTGTTACAAAAATACATCTTTCTATTTGATAAAAACAAATTAGGGAATGAAAGTTTTGTCGGTTCTTGTCGGTTTTTAGCCGATTTTATCTGCTAAATGTTATCTTCGCTTATCATTTGGGATAAGGTTCTTTTGACAATGCGAAAAATTGCTTGGTTGGAATTTGGTCAGAAAAAAGGCGATTCTTCCTTTGGATTTGATTGAAAAAATACGGAGTGTTGGTTTTGTTTGTGTTTTTATTATGCAAGGTCGTTGGGAACATTCTTGAAAGATAAAGTTTTGTAGTAACAGGGAAAGGATTGTAAATAGAAAATGCGGTAAATAGCAGTTGCTTTTGCTATTTGCCGCATTTTTAATATAGGGAAATGAAAATTAAAACTTCATCTGCCGTTCTTTCTCATCATCCACCACAGCCATCATCCCTTCTACCTGTGCCAGAGCCAGCATACGTCCGTGGAAAGAATATCCCGGATTATAACCTTTGTCTTCGTCTCCCAGCATCATCCGTCCATGGTCTACACGCATGGGTAGTCCCGGATTCTCATTTTCGAAGATGCGGATAAGGTCAATCAAATGCCCCCTTCCTGTGAGATGGGAGCTTTCAATGAAGTTTCCACCTGGGATGGCGGCCGTACTACGCAGATGTACGAAGTGGGTACGTTTGGCAAATTTCTTTGCCAACTCACGGGTATCATTATGTTCGCCTGCACTCAAAGAACCTGCGCAGAAAGTCAATCCGTTATGTGGATTATCTACTGCGTTCAGGAACCATTCAATATCACTTTCATTGGTGACGATACGCGGTAAGCCTAGAACTTGGAATGGAGGGTCGTCGGGATGGACACACATATTGACGCCATATTCCTCGCATACGGGCATGATTGCAGATAAGAAGTAACACATATTTTCACGCAAAGTATCGCGGTCAATATCTTTGTATAAGGCGAGCAGGCGCTTGAAGATAGCAACTGGATTTTTGTCCCCTTCCTTGATATTGCCGTTAACGAAACCTTGTGTCTTGACAATGATTGTATCAATCAGAGCATCTTTTTCTGCTTCCGTGATTACCTTGTCCAGTTCGGTAACTTTGCGGAGTTCTTCCTCGGTATAGTCGTTCTCTGCTCCTTCGCGTTCCAGAATCCGGATATCGAAATAAGCAAAGCGAATACGGTCGTAGTATAAGGAACTGGTTCCGTCCGGCCAGGGGTGCTGCAAGTCAGTACGTATCCAGTCGATGACAGGCATAAAGTTGTAACATACGGTCTTTATTCCGCATTTGCCCAAGTTGGCAAGGCTTACCTTATAATTCTCAATCAACTGTTCACGTTCCGCTTCTGCATATTTGATTGCCTCGCATACGGGGAGACTTTCTACTACCGACCAACGCAAACCATAAGATTCGATGTAAGACTTCAAATCATTAATAGCCTCTACAGTCCAGATTTCTCCGTTCGGTACGTCATGCAAAGCAGTGACAATACCTTCTACGCCTATTTGTCGGAGCATCGGCAAAGTTATCTTGTCTTTTTTACCGAACCATCTCCATGTCTTTTCCATCATAGCTTCTTTTCTTTATTTAGGAGCAATTATTTAGACACCGCTGAATGCGCTGAAACCACCGTCGATAGGCAACATCGCTCCTGTTACGAAACTGGCGGCATCACTACACAGGAAATGTACAGCACCATTCAACTCTTTAATGTCACCAAAACGTTTCATCGGAGTTTTAGCCAATACTTTCTTACTTCTATCCGTCAGTGAGCCGTCCGGATTGATAAGTACGCGGCGGTTTTGGTCGCCGATGAAGAAGCCCGGAGCAATGGCGTTAACACGAATACCGTCACCATATTTCAGTGCCATTTCGCTGGCGAGCCATTGGGTGAAGTTGGCTACGGCAGTTTTGGCGGCAGAGTATCCCGGAACACGGGTGATAGCGCTGTATGCGGCCATTGATGATACATTAATGATACATCCTTTGCCTTGTTTAGCCATAACCTTGCCAAATATCATGGATGGATAAACTGTTCCGTTCATATTTAGATTGGTGACTTTCTCCCAGCAGGAGATGTCCATATCGTAGAAGTTTTGCTCCGGTTCGAGAGTAGCGCCCGGCATGTTTCCACCGGCAATGTTCAACAGAATATCAATCCGTCCCCATTTGGCAACGATTTCTTCCGCTACTTTCTCCAGGCTGGTGATGTCCAGCACATTACCGATGATACCGATTACATCTTCTCTATATTGTTTCAGTTCTGCTACCCGGTTGTCCAGTTGTTCCTGACGAATGTCGATAGCTACTACTTTTGCTCCCTGCTGTACAAAGTGTTGGGCGATATTTCCACCCAGTACACCACCTGCTCCGGTAATAACAGCAACTTTACCGGCAATACTAAATAATTCGTTCATGGTTCTATCAAATGTTTTTATGAATTGATGCAAAAATAGCGGGTTTTTACACACACTATGATGCGTATCTTTGCAAGATATTTACCTATCTTTGCAAAAGTAGTTTAGAAAGGAGAATTTATGAAGAAGATAATGAACGAGAAGTTGACTATTACGACTTCCAATCCCGTCCGTGCCCGCTTTTATGAATATCCGCGTTTCACTTACCCGTGGCATTTCCACAGTGAGTATGAAATTATCTATGTGGAGAAAGGAGAGGGGGATTGCTTGGTGGGTGACAGCATTATCTCTTATGCAAAAGGGGATTTGATTCTTTTCGGTTCGGAACTTCCTCATAGTATGCAGAGTCCGCCGGATAACGGAGAAGAGTCCGGCTTGAAAGTAAAAGGCGTGAATATCCAGTTTGAGAAGGACTTTATGCATTACTCCATTTCCCAATATTCCCAGTTTATTCCTATCAGGAATTTATTGGAAGATGCCTGCCGGGGAATTAGGTTCACCGTTTCCCGTTCGGGAAAGGTCATCAAGCTATTAAAACAGATACCTTCTGCCAAAGGAGCGGAACAAATTATCCTGTTGCTTTCACTTCTGCAAATAATGGCTACCAATGATAACAGGAAATATCTGACTACTTCCCATTATACCCCGTCCCCTTCCATTATGCGTAACGAAAGAATGGAAAAGGTGATTGCCTATCTTAACAAACATTATACCGAGTCTGTCGGTCTGGATGAGATTGCTTCTTATACAGCCATGAATCCTACCGCCTTCTGCCGTTATTTCAAGGAAAACACAGGAAAGACATTTAAAGAATATGTACTTGATATGCGTATCGGGTATGCCTGTAAACTGTTGAATAGTAGTGTGATGAATATATCACAAATCAGTGCGACGTGCGGATTTGAATCTCCTGTGCATTTCAACCGTATCTTTAAACGGGTGACGGGGATGACACCTACTATTTATAGGGAGCAGATGGAATAATATTAAAGTCCGGAGGATATTCTTTTTATAAATTCATCAGGAGTTACAATTTCTATTTGCTCATTGTGGGGATGGAAATCTTTCTTGTTTAATGTTATTAGATATTCGCATTGTTCAGCTATTGCATTCTGATATTGATAACTGTCTTCTATATCTGTAAAGTTGGTATCCCATATGCCTTTGCTCAGTTCTTCGTTGGAGATGTCGCAAATATCCGACATTAATAATATGTTATTGAGTATATTCCGTAATTTGTTTAAACGTTCATCTTTAGATAAAGAGTCTGTTTTCTTCAAATACGCCTCTACAAGATATGTGATTGTGTAGAAAGAACCTTGGGAAATGTAGCAATCAATAACACCGCTTTTATATAGGTTATATATACGGGCAATTTCAGTGGAATGTGAACGATTAGTTATGGATTCCATTAATATATTGGTATCTAAAAATACTCTCATTCTAAATCGTATTTTTCTTTTAAAATATTATCTCTCATTTCTTCCCAGGGGATTTCGGAATCAATGCTTCCTATTAAAGATTGGCTATTGAATAATTCTCTTCTTTTTTTTCTGGAAATATTCATCTGCCCCTCTGTTTCTTTTTGGAGTTGCATATACTGTTTAAGCACATCGACGTTTTCTTCTTCTCTGATGGACTTAATGATTCTACGCCTTATATTTTTGATATATGACTGAGAATAATATTCGCCTATGGGTTCTTCTACTTTCATATCCTGTTCTGTTTTTACAATCTAAACAAAGATACTATAAAATAGCGGAACTAAAAATTATATTTTATTTTTTATCGTATATTTGGTGTTGAGTATAATTTCCTTCTCGTTCGTATCTAATAGGAAAGAAGAATAAACATGAACGTAAATAGAATGAAGAAAAGAATTTTGCTTTTATTGCTGGTGGTACCGGCATTGTTGAAAGCGCAGGATGTAATGACAGGAACCCGCCAGGAACTGACATCTCCCGACGGAGCGTATCGTTTTACCTTCTATCAGCGTGCGGTGGGAGAGGATAATGCACAAATGTATTACACCTTGACTTACAAGAACCGTCCGGTAATTGAAGAAAGTAAATTGGGAGTTCTGATTGAAAATCAGTTGTTCGAATCGGCACTGGGTGTTCCGAATGATACTTGTCATTTCTGGTGTGAGAATCTGAAGTTGACGGGAACTGAGCGTCGGAAAGCGGATGAAACATGGAAACCTGTATATGGGGAACGTGCCGAGATTCGTGACTGTTATAATGAGATGACCCTGAAATTCAAGAAAGGTGAAGGAGACGGAGCACAAGATGGTGGCTATGATAAGCGCAAGAATTACTTTATGAATATCATAGTGCGTGCCTATAATGAAGGAGTCGCTTTCCGTTATCATTTCCCGGAAACAACCAACGGGCTTTTCCTGCATATCATAGGCGAGCAAACCAGTTTCACAATGCCTCAAGGAACAATGGCTTATTATGAGCGTTGGGCACAAGGGCCTTATGCACTTCGTCCGTTGGAAGGTTGGGGAAAAGAAGAAAGTGAACGTCCTTTGACATTAAAACTGCCCGACGGATTATCAGTTGCCTTGTTGGAAGCGGAAATGGTGGATTATGTCCGTGGCAAATTCCGTTTGTCGGCAGACAAACCTTCCACTTTGGAGACAAGCCTGTATAGCAGTGTCGATATAATTTCTCCTTATAGCACTCCGTGGCGTGTTATCATGGCTGGCGAACGTCCGGTCGATTTGATTAACAACAATGATATTGTCTTGAATCTGAACCCGGCTTGCAAACTGGCTGATACTTCCTGGATTAAACCGGGAAAAGTATTCCGTTCGGGCGACTTGAAGCAAGAAAGGGTGAAAGCGGCTATTGACTTTGCGGCAGAGCGCGGTATTCAGTATGTGCACATGGATGCAGGTTGGTATGGACCAGAAATGAAGATGAGTTCGGACGCTACTACTGTTTCTCCGGATAAAGACCTTGATATACCTGCTTTGTGCCAGTATGCCGAATCGAAGGGAATCGGACTTATGGTATACGTCAATCAGCGTGCATTGGTGCAGCAATTGGATACTTTATTACCTTTATATAAGAAGTGGGGATTGAAAGGTATCAAGTTCGGTTTTGTACAGATTGGCAATCAGCGTTGGAGTACCTGGCTGCATGATGCAGTCCGCAAATGTGGAGAATACGGTCTGATGGTGGATATTCACGATGAATATCGTCCCACAGGTTTCAGCCGTACTTATCCTAACTTGATGACACAGGAGGGTATCGGTGGCAATGAAGAGATGCCGGATGCTTTACATAACACGATTCTTCCGTATACACGTTTCCTGGCAGGCGCTGCGGATTATACACTGTGTTATTTTAATGGCAGAGTGAAGAATACGAAAGCGCATCAGTTGGCAATGGCAGCAGTGTATTACAGTCCTTTGCAATTTATGTTCTGGTATGACCGACCGGAATTTTATAAAGGAGAAGAAGAACTCGAATTTTGGAAAGCCATTCCGAGTGTATGGGACGATAGCCGTGCGCTTGACGGAGAAATTGGTGAGTATATCGTTCAGGCACGTCGTTCGGGAAGTGACTGGTTTGTTGGAGCAATGACAAACACGGAAGCCCGCACGGTCACATTGACTACGGATTTCCTGGAACCGGGAAAGAAGTATATGCTTCATCTGTATGAAGATGACGACAAACTGAATACACGGACGAAAGTACGCAGTACTCATAAGAAAATAAAGGCAGGCGACAAACTTGTCTTGAAGTTGAAGGCGAGTGGCGGAGCTGCGTTGCATTTTACTCCGCTTAAGTAGGTAAATTTATGTTTTTTGTTTCGGGTCGTAATGAGAGAAGAAGAGAGTTTTCTCATCACTCCTTTCTTAAATTGAGAATAAAAAATGAATTAGACATGAGCCTACTTCGATTTTTGGTGTTTGGAATAATGTCCGTTATTCTATTGCCCTGCAATATGGCAGCCGAATGGCAGTGGTCTGTGAAAATACCAGGCATTGTTTCCAACGAGACGAATGACCATCCGCAGGCTTTTTTATGGATACCGCCTGATTGTGTCCAGGTAAAAGGGGTTATGATAGGTACTCATAATATGACGGAAGAAACTCTGTTTGAGAACGCCTTGTTTCGGGAGAAAATGTCAGAAATAGGTCTGGCACTGATATGGATAACTCCGGGGTGGGATCAGAAATGGGACATAACTGCCGGAAGCCAGAAGGCATTTGAACAAATGCTGGATGACTTTGCTTCTGTTAGCGGATATAACGAATTGAAATATGCTCCGATTGTTCCGTTCGGACATTCGGCAATGGCTACCTATCCGTGGAACTTCGCAGCCTGGAATCCCGACCGCACATTAGCCATTATCTCTTTACATGGAGATGCGCCGCGCACTAACCTTACCGGATATGGTCGTGACAATATGGAGTGGGGGAAACGTACGATTGACGGCATCCCTGGATTGATGATTGAAGGCGAATACGAATGGTGGGAAGACCGTGTAAATCCGGCTTTGGCATTCCGTATGATGTATCCTAAAAGTTGCGTCTCTTTCCTTTGCGACACAGGACGCGGGCATTTCGATATAGCCGACCGTACCGCTGGTTATATTGCGTTGTTCTTAAAGAAAGCACGGGAATATCGTATGCCCGCAACGTATGATTTGGATAAGCCTGTGGAATTGAAGAAGCTGAATCCGCAGAATGGTTGGCTTGCCGAAAGGTGGCATCCGAATCAGAAGAAACGTGCAAAAGCTGCTCCTTATAAAGAGTATAAAGGAGACTCACACGATGCATTCTGGTATTTCGATAAGGAAATGGCTGAAATGACGGAAGAACGCTATCGCCGGGAAAGAGGGAAGAAACCACAATACTTAGGTTTCGTACAAAAGGGGCAATTACTCACATATAATCCCAAATCCCATGTGAAAGTTGCCGCCCGCTTCCTGCCGGAAAAAGACGGATTGACTTTTCATCTGAAAGCTGTATATACGGATAGCTTGCATACTGCAATTTCTGACGAACATTCGCTCACTTCTCCTGAAATAACCCGTATCTGTGGCCCGGTTCAGAAAGTGAACGACACAACCTTTACTGTCCGTTTCTACCGTATGGGGATGTACAATAAGCGTCGTACGGGAGATATTTGCCTTCTAGCCGGTAATGATGGTGACAAGCACTATAAAAGCACAGTTCAGGAACTTAGTTTCTGGATTCCCTATCGCAATACGGAAGGTAAACGCCAGCATATTCTTTTTCCGGGCCTTGACGATGTGAAGAAAGGCACGGAAACTATCTCTTTACATGCAACTTCCGATTGCGGGCTACCCGTATATTACTACGTGAAAGAAGGACCGGCAGAAATAGAGGGAAACAAGTTGGTATTTACTCGAATTCCCCCACGCAGTAAGTTCCCGTTGAAAGTGACTGTGGTGGCATGGCAATATGGATTGGCAGGAGAAGTACAGACTGCCGAACCGGTAGAACGGAGTTTTTTCATTTATCAATCGGCAATTGATAAATGAAAGATTATGGAACTATAAGTTGGAATTCGTATTTTTGCATTGAGTATTAGGCTGAACTTATTCGTATCCTATAAATATAAGGATATTAAAAATGATTATGAATAAGAAATCTTTAGTTGCAATCGCATTATTGGCAGTATCGGCTATATCGTCGGCTCAATCTGTATACCCCGGACAGCATCAGGGGAAAATGAAAAAAGAGACAGTGGCGCCTGTTCGGGTAGAAAGTTTTGATTTGAAGGACGTCCGTTTATTACCGAGTCGCTTTCGTGACAATATGTTGCGGGATTCCGCATGGATGACCTCTATCGACGTAAGTCGCCTGTTGCATAGTTTCCGGACAAATGCCGGAGTCTTTGCTGGTCGTGAAGGCGGTTATATGACAGTGAAAAAACTCGGTGGTTGGGAATCCTTGGACTGTGAACTTCGCGGACATACTACCGGACATCTGCTTTCGGCTTACGCTTTGATGTATGCCGCTACCGGAAGTGAGATTTTCAAGCTGAAAGGGGATAGCCTTGTCAACGGGCTGACCGAAGTTCAGAACGCTTTGAAAGGCGGATATTTAAGTGCTTTTTCTGAAGAACTGATAAACCGTAATATCCGTGGAAAGAGTGTTTGGGCACCTTGGTACACCTTGCATAAGCTTTATTCCGGTCTGATAGACCAATATCTGTATGCAGATAATCAGCAGGCTTTGAAAACAGTGACTAAAATGGGCGACTGGGCTTATAACAAACTGAAACCACTTAGTGAAGAAACCCGCAAACTCATGATACGCAATGAGTTTGGAGGTGTCAATGAATCATTCTACAATTTGTATGCTATCACAGGAGATGAACGTTACCGTTGGTTGGCTGAATATTTCTACCATAATGATGTAATTGACCCGTTGAAAGAACTTCGGGACGATTTGGGAACCAAACATACAAATACGTTTATCCCGAAAGTCATAGCCGAAGCGCGTAACTATGAACTGACAGAGAATGAGACCAGCAAAAAGCTCTCGGAATTCTTCTGGCATACCATGATTGACCACCATACTTTTGCTCCGGGATGCAGTAGTGATAAGGAGCATTTTTTCGACCCGAAGAAATTCTCTAAACACTTGACCGGCTATACCGGAGAAACCTGCTGCACTTATAATATGTTGAAGCTTAGCCGTCATCTTTTCTGTTGGACGGGCGATTCATCTATTGCCGATTATTATGAAAGGGCACTATATAATCATATCCTGGGACAGCAAGACCCAGAAACGGGAATGGTCACTTATTTCTTGCCCTTACTTTCGGGCTCACATAAACTGTATAGTACCAAAGAGAACTCTTTCTGGTGTTGTGTCGGCAGCGGATTCGAAAATCATGCTAAATACGGAGAAGCTATCTACTACCACAACAACGAGGGAATCTATGTAAATCTGTTTATTCCTTCCCAAGTCATCTGGAAAGAAAAAGGATTAACCCTTCTCCAGGAAACGGAATTTCCGAAAGAGGAAACGACCCGGTTTACTATTCGTGCCGAGAAATCGGTTCGCACTACTGTTTATCTAAGATATCCTTCATGGAGTAAAAAAGCGGAAGTTCTTGTGAACGGTAAAAAAGTAGCAGTAAAACAAAAGCCGGGTTCTTACATCGCTATCACCCGTGACTGGAAAGATAATGACCGTATCTCGGCTACTTACCCGATGCAGATTGAATTGGAAGCCACTCCCGATAATCCGAATAAAGTGGCTTTATTGTATGGCCCGTTAGTGCTTGCCGGAGAACGGGGTACGGAAGGTATGCAGGCTCCCGCACCTTTCTCTAATCCAGCTCTTTATAATGATTATTATACTTATAATTTCCATGTACCTGTCGATTTGCGTACCTCATTGAAAGTAGATATGAAACATCCGGAACGTACTTTGCAGCGTACAGGAAAAGAACTGGAATTTACAACAGAACAAGGAGATGTGATTCGTCCGCTTTATGATTTGCATCATCAGCGTTATGTGGTATATTGGGATTTGCAGTCGAAATAGAAAATTTTAAGAACGAATTACACGAATTACGCGGTTTTATAATTATAATTGCATCAAATATAATTGCATCAAACAATAGCGTAGTTCGTGTAATTTGTGTTTAATACGAAGTTAATAGATAACAAAAATGAAGGGAAGATTATTAATCGTAATTTTTATAAGTATCTGTTTTATTGCAGGTTCCTGCAATGTATCATCCGTACAAGGGAGTCGTTATAACTTCTCTTTATTAGATTCTGTTATTCAAGGCTGGGTGAGTAAAGAGTACTATCCCGGTGCTTCTATCTGCGTAGTAAAGAATGATTCTGTTATTTTTCAGAAGAACTATGGTAGCTATACTCCTGATACAAAAGTATATGTAGCCTCTGCCGGAAAATGGGTGGCTGCTGCTGTTATCGGAGCGGTAGTGGACAGTACTAGTTTGGAATGGGATGACCCTGTGGAAAAGTGGTTGCCGGAGTTTAAGGGAGATGCC
This sequence comes from Bacteroides acidifaciens, assembly GCF_903181435.1. Taxonomy (NCBI): domain Bacteria; kingdom Pseudomonadati; phylum Bacteroidota; class Bacteroidia; order Bacteroidales; family Bacteroidaceae; genus Bacteroides; species Bacteroides acidifaciens. Next base: position 2,226,714 of record NZ_CAEUHO010000001.1, on the reverse strand, counting down.
AAAGGAAAAATCCTTTTACGACAACTGTTATCTCATACTTCCGGAGTGCGTCCCTATCTTCCTGAACCGCGTGTAGATAATTACAATCATTTGGATTCTGCCATTATTGAAATATTGCCGTTAGATACGGTTTTTACTCCGGGAGGCCGGTTCCAGTATGGAGGACTTGCCATGCAGATTGCCGGAAGAATGGCGGAAGTGGCAATGGGGAAGGAGTTTGAAACTCTCTTTCAAGAACTATTGGCGCAACCATTGGAAATGAAAAATTCTCATTTTACTCCGATAAATACAGATGGCGGACATGCCCCGATGTTAGGTGGTGGTCTGTGTACCACCTTGAACGATTATATTCATTTCCTATCCATGATTTATCATGATGGAATGTATAACGATAAGCGGATTATATCTGCACAAACTGTAAAAGAAATGCAGGCCGACCAAGTGAAAGACGCAATAATCCCTTCGAATAACTCGGATAATTATGTAGCGAAAGGGCTAGGACAATCCCACAATGGAATCTACGGATTGGGAGAATGGCTTGAATTAATCGATAAGAAGACAGGTGAAGCTTATCAGATTAGTTCACCAGGATGGGCTGGCGCTTACCCGTGGATCAATAAACGGGAGAATGTTTATGGCTTCTTTATTGCTCATGTAGTCGGTGCTTCCAGTAAAGAAGATGGTTTCTCGTCTTTTTATGGTAGTCCTGTAATTTCGAGAACTGTTTCAGAGATTGTAAAGGGACATCCGTTGGTTGTGAAACAAGGCCGCGTTGAAGTGGGCAACGGTTCTCTTTACTATGAGGAAGCCGGCACAGGTGCTCCCGTCATCTTTGTTCATGGTCATTCTTTGGATCATCGTATGTGGGATGAACAATTTTCCGTACTGGCAAAAAAATATCGTGTGATCCGCTATGATTTGAGAGGATATGGCATTTCGTCTTCACAAACGGAAGACTATCAATTTACACACGCTGAAGATTTAGTTACTTTGATGGATTCTTTGCACATTAAGAAAGCGCATATCGTCGGACTTTCTTTGGGTGGGTTTATTACTGCTGATATGTTGGCGTATTTCCCTGACCGGATGTTATCTGCTTTTTTAGCCAGTGGAAACATTCGGAAATCGAAAGGCCCAAGTGAACCGATGACTCCGGAAGAAGCAAGAGTACGTGATAAGGAGATTGCTGCTTTGAAAGAGAAAGGGGTAGATGTGATGAAGAAAGAGTGGTTTGAAGGATTGATGAAGTCAGGAGGAAGTCAGCGTGAACGGATGCGTGCACCTTTGTGGCAGATGATCGACGAATGGGACGCGTGGCAACCGCTACACAAAGAAGTACGGGTGGTAGCTGGTTTGGATGCCATCGAGGAATTGAAAAAGAATCATCCCGATGTACCTGCTTTAATTGTTGAAGGTCATTCTTCCGGTAACCGATTCTCAAAAGAACCTCCCATTTTACAATATCTTCCCAATGGAAAACTGAAAGTAATTGACGATTGCGGACACATGCTGAATATGGAACGCCCGGAAGAATTTAATGCTGCATTGGAAGAATTTTTGAAAAACGTTCAATAAAGAATAATATTGTAACTGATTATATATAGAATAGACTAAGTACCATGAAACAAACTATTATTGCTGTTATCTGTTTTTTGTGTGTTTCTTCATTATATATACAAGCACAAAAAATAAATCATCCTTCATTACTGTATACTCCACAACGCATACAGCAAGTGAAACAGCGTATGCAGCATGAACCTAAATTGCAGGAAGCATGGGGAGATATTAAGAAAACAGCAGATGAAGCTTTGCAAAAGAAAGATTTTAATCGATTAGACTATTTGTCGTTAGCTTATTTGATGACTGATAATAAGGAGTATGCAGACGCAATCAAAGAAATCCTCCTGAAAGCTGTGGAAGCCGAATCATGGGGAGATGTGGAAATGATGGCACGTATTCCTGCATGGCGTTCACAACTGGGTATGGCTCATAAGAGTTTTCTTTCCGCAGTGGGGTATGATGCTGCATACAATGTCATGTCTTCTTCAGAAAGAAAAAAGATAGCCGAAGGATTGAAACGGTTAGCCGTGGAACCGGCATTGGGAGACTGGTTGTTGGAGCCGACCCGTATTCACTCATTGAATTCGATGGGACATAACTGGTGGACCTCCTGTGTTTGTCAGGGTGGAATATTGGCTTTGAGTCTTCAAAATGAACTTCCCGAAGTAAAAGAATGGGTGGAGCAACTTCACGAATCTCTTCCCGAATGGTTCGACTTTGCCGGTGATGTATTGCAACAGAAAGCAAAGAGTTTTGATGAGGCCGGCGGAATGTATGAAAGTCTGAATTACGCCAACTTTGGTATTCAGGAAGCTTTGTTGTTTAGGATAGCTTGGATAAACACTCATCCCGGACAGAATCCGGGTGATATTCCTCAATTGGCAAAATTGCCGAGTTACTTCTCACAAGTCTGCTACCCACGTACGGGTATGCTGCATAGTTTGAATTTTGGAGATAGCCATAAAAATGTATCGGCAGAATCCAGTATGATGCTATTGTATGCATTGGGGATGAAAGATCCAACTATTTTGTGGTATATATCCCAGGTGGAACAAGGACAACATCGTGATGGCTTTTTCTTGAATCGTCCCATGGGCTTCCTTTACACTCCTGATTTGAGTAAGGCGCCCGCTGTCCCTCAACTGCCGACTTCCCAATTATTTGCAGATTTTGGTTGGGCTACGATGCGTAATTCGTGGGAAAAGAATGCTACTATGTTGGCAGTAAAAAGCGGTCATACATGGAATCATTCTCACGCAGATGCCAATTCATTTATTATCTTTCATAAAGGGGTAGATATTATTAAAGACGGGGGAAACTGTTGGTATCCTAATCCTGCTTATCGAAATTATTTCTTTCAAAGCCAAGCGCATAATGTAGTATTGTTTAATGGAGAGGGACAACCTCGTGAGCAGCAGTACGGCGGTTCTACTTTGAGAGGATATTTGCATCATCTTCTGGATGCGGGAAATGTGAAATATGTCCTGGCTAATGGAACAGGTCCTGTATCTAATAATTTCAGCCGTAATTTCCGCCATTTCCTTTGGATGGATAATGTGATTTATATGATTGATGATTTAAAGACGCATAAGGTTGGCCGTTTTGAATGGCTGTGGCATACCAACGGGACTTATAAGAAGTCGGGAGTTGACGTGAATGTGACGAATGGTAATTCTTCCGTTGTGATTCGTCCTCTTTATCCCCGTTTGCTTGCTAAGTCTGATTTTGTACACGACTATCCGGAGGATTTGTATTGGGAAGAAATACAGGCTCCAACTGAAGACTTGAAAGGCACTGAAACCTATTATTCATTCCATTTGCCGGCAGAAGTCAATCGTGTAAAAGGGCTGACAGCTATTATATTAAAGGAGACTCCCAATGAAAAAGACTTGCCACAAATGGAACGGCGGGAAGGACAAGATTGGATTGGACTTCGTATCCGTCACAAAGGTAAAGTGACTGACTTGTATATTAACCAGTTGGCAGATGGCAGACTGATGCACAGCAACTCATGGATTATGCCGGACGGCTGGATGACAGATGCCTATATGTTTGCAGTTTCTTATCCCGAAGGAACGGAAGCCAAAGACGCCAAAGATTTCTTTATCTGTCATGGCAGTGCATTAAGGCGCGATAAGGAAACCTATTTTTCTTCTTTGGCTAAGTTATTCGTTATCCAAAAGGAAGAAGAAAAGAAACTCAATCTTTGGATAGACGGACAGCCGAAGATAAATGCCAGTTTTAGGAGTAAAAAGAAGCCTGTAGCTGTTGTTGTGAATGGAAATAGGCTTCCTGTTGTATATAACAGCTCTAATGTGAAAGTCAAATATTAATAAATTTTCAATAGCATTGAGTAAATAATCCCGCCCCTTCGTATTTGTTTGTCATGTACAACAAATGCGAAGGGGCTACTTTTTTAGGAAAAGGAATGTGCTCTTTTGGAGATTTTTATGTATGTTTGTGCACATGTTTAATATGAAAGGAAGCAGTTGTAAGTGAAGAACACGATTAAATATCTGATTCTTATATTAATATATTGGGTTTGTGGTATGGAACTGCAAGCCCAGAATTACACATTCCGTAATGTCGTCATGTCCGACGGGCTGTCCGGACTGTTGGTCAATGCCATTTATAAAGATTCCGAAGGTTTTGTATGGTTAGGGACGGATAACTGTCTCGACCGTTTCGATGGTGTGAAAGTACGCCATTTTGAATTCCGAGGCATTGAGTCCGGAAGAAAAAAGCGTGTTAATACAGTCACGGAAACCGCCAATAAGCAACTTTGGGTGGGAAATGGTATCGGACTTTGGCGTCTGAATCGTGCGAACGGCCAGTTGGAGAGAATTGTTCCCGAAAAGATAGATTTTGCTGTAAATACCTTACTTCCGGATGGAGATATTCTTTATATCGGTACGGAGAAAGGCTTGTTCATTCATAAAGACGGGCAGTTGCTCCAAGTATTGACCGACCGGAATATGTTGGCTGCCTGTAACAGAATCATGGATATTTGTCTGAATGAAGATAAAACCGCACTGTGGTTGGCTACGGTGCAAGGACTGTTCTCCTATTCATTGAAAGACGGAAAGATTGATTCCTGGCATTTTCAGGAGAATGTGCCCGAAGCCGATTACTTCCGTTGCCTTACCCGTATCGGGGAGACGCTCTACTTGGGGACAATGAGCCAGGGGGTAGTACGTTTCGATATGAAGAAAAAGGCATTCTCCCATACCGTATCTTTAGGATGCGATGTTATCTCCGACATCTCCAGTGATGGAAAAGAAACCGTCTATATAGCTACCGACGGCAATGGCGTCCACTTCCTTTCACATAAAGACCAGCAGGTGACGCGTCGTTTCTATCATGATGTAAGCGATAAGGAAGGGATTCGCAGTAATTCCGTCTACTCCTTGCTCGTTGATGACAGAGGTGCCGTATGGGTAGGACATTTCCAGGCAGGCTTGGATTATTCACTCTACCAGAACGGACTTTTCCGTACGTATGCCTATCCGCCTTCGTTCCATTCGGCAAATCTTTCCATCCGCTCTTTCATAAGCAGGGGGCAAGAGAAAGTTATCGGTTCACGCGACGGCTTGTTCTATATAAACGAAGCTACGGGAACAGTGAAAAGCTTTGTAAAACCCGTTCTGACCTCGGATTTGATACTGACCATCAGCTTCTATCAAGGAGAATATTATATCGGTACGTATGGCGGTGGCATGATGGTATTGAATCCGGAGACGTTATCCCTAAAATATTTTGCCCAGGGAGGAGATGGAGATGCAGAACTGTTTCAGAAAGGACATATCTTCTGTGTGAAACCGGATACAAAAGGAAATCTCTGGATAGGCACTTCGCAAGGACTGTTCAGCTATAATGGACAGGCAAAACAGATTAAGCACTTTACCAGTGCCAACTCCCAACTGCCGGAAGGCAATGTATATGAGGTCAGTTTTGACTCTACTGGCAAAGGGTGGATTGCCACAGAAACCGGTATGTGTATTTATGACCCGGCTTCCCAGAGCTTGCGTTCCAATGTCTTTCCTGAAGGATTCGTGAACAAGGACAAAGTACGGACGATTTATGAAGACTCCGAACATAACCTTTATTTTATCCGTGAGAAAGGGAGTCTGTTTACGTCTACGCTGACAATGGACCGTTTCCGTAACCAGTCCGTATTTTCCACGCTTCCTGACAATTCGCTGATGGCGATTGTAGAGGATAATCAAGGTTGGTTGTGGGTAGGCTGTAATGACGGTTTGCTGCGTATAAGGAAAGAAGGGGAGGAGTATGACGCTTTCACTTTCAATGACGGAGTGCCGGGACCCACTTTCACCAACGGGGCTGCCTATAAAGACGATAAAGGAATACTATGGTTCGGCAATACCAAAGGATTGATTTACGTCGACCCGAAGCGTGTGGATGAAGTACGTGGCAAGGCGCGTCCGATAGTATTAACGGATATATTGGCTAACGGTGTTTCCTTTACCGGTTCGTCCTTGAAATATAATCAGAATAATCTGACCTTCTGCTTTACGGATTTTGCCTACGGATTGCCTTCTGCCTTGCTGTACGAATATCAGTTGGAAGGGATTGATAAGGACTGGAAACTATTGGCTGCGCAGAACGAAGTCTCTTATTATGGACTTCCTGCCGGGACTTATACATTCCGTGTCCGCCTTCCGGGAAATGAACATTCGGAAGCTACCTGTCAAGTGACGGTACGTCCTATGATTCCTTGGTGGGGATGGATGCTTTCTATCTTATTAATCATAGGAATTGTAGCCTTTATACGCTATTATGTCTGGAAACGTATGCGCCGCTTGCTTCCCTCTCCCGCTCAGGTGGTTTCTACACCGGCTGAGGAAATATCCCGGAAAGAACAAGTAACGGAACGGCCGGAAACGATTACCGAACAGCCGGAAACGATTGCCGAACAACCGGAAGTGATTTCTGAACAACCGTCCGTCGCTACCGAAGAGAAGTATAAGACCAACAGGCTGACTGAAGAGGAATGCAAAGAGCTTCATAAGAAACTGGTGACTTATGTAGAGAAAGAAACGCCTTATATTAATCCCGACTTGAAAATGGGTGACCTGGCTTCCGCATTGGATACTTCTTCACATTCGTTATCGTATCTTTTGAACCAGTATCTGAACCAGTCCTACTACGACTTTATCAATGAATACCGCGTCGCTCAATTCAAGAAAATGGTAGAGGACAGCCACTATTCCCGCTATACGTTAACCGCATTGGCAGAACTTTGCGGATTCAGCTCACGTGCTTCTTTCTTCCGGTCATTCAAAAAGAGTACGGGAGTCACTCCGAACGAATATATCCGTAGCATCGGTGGAACTGCCAAAGAAGAGTAAGTACTTCTTTTATCGGTTTCATGTACATCTTTCACTGATATCCAGTACTTGATTTACCCAAATGTTCTACTTGTTTATCTTCTTTCTTGCACTTGTTTTGCTTTACTCTTGTACTTGCTTGGATTTTAATCCGCTTTTGTATGTATTTTGCACTACTTATGGCCGCATTTTCTACTGCCACTACTGTCAACTGCCAACTATGGGCTTGTTTGTCAGTAGATTTTCTTCCTATGTCTTTGTAGTTTGTTGATAATCAATTAGCTATCTATTTTTGTGATTCGGCTAAATACTATAGAATATTTCATTTATTAATTTTTTGGCAGTAGCCTTTTGTTATGTATAATGTTTATATAAATTGATTATTTGCTGCTTTGCAGAGAAATATAGGATAGTATGCGATAAAAATGAATAAAAGTAATATTTGAATACAAATACCCTTTTAACATAGCTATATTTATCAACTAAATAAGCCCATAGTTGGCAGTTGACAGTTGTGGCAGTAACTTTTTAGCAAGGTACTTGCTTAATTGATTGATATATAGTATTTTATGCTGATTTTGTCTACGAAGTTAACTTTCATATATGTAATTTGTTACTGTCATATCAAATGTTAATTCGAAAACATTTATATAGTAATTATTGATTACGAATTATTGGAAGGCCATTGATAGGCTTATTTTCCTGAATACAAACCTGACTTGTAGTGCTATGCTTTGCTAAATAACCGCGAGTTATCAGAAATGTTCTCCAAGATTCTCTAAATGGGGATAATTGAGTCTCATTTTATAAAATGAGACTCAATGAAATATAAATGTAATATTCTGATAATGAATGGTATAATTTAAAAGAAGTCTATCTCGATTCGATGAGATTGATACGCCTTGATTTCCGGCTGTTATCTTCGGAATCCCCTTTATATTTGCATCGTGATTAAAACCGAAAAAGATAGTATTATGGATACAACGACTAACACTTCCGACAGCATTATCACCAATTCTTATAAAGAATATTACCAGGTGATTCTTACCTATATTACTTATCGTATCACTCATCGCTACGAAGCTGAGGATTTAACTCAAGATGTATTCGTACGTCTGCTGGACTATAAGCAAATGCTTCGTCCGGATACAGTGAAGTATTTCCTGTTCACCATTGCACGCAATATAGTAACCGATTACATCCGCCGTTATTATAAGAAGCAGGAGATAGACAGCTATATGTATGACTTTGCCGTTACCTCGTCCAATGAGACGGAAGAAACGATTATTGCCGACGATTTGGCTTCCGTTGAACAGCGGCAACTTGCACTCTTCCCCGAACAGCGTCGGATAGTCTACACATTGAGTCGTTATGAAGACAAGTCATCTGCCGAAATAGCGGAAGAAATGCAACTCAGCCGTCGTACGGTAGAGAACCACTTATTTATAGGTCGTCGCGAAATGCGTGAATTCTTCAGAAAATGTATTTAATCTTATTTATTTAATATATAATCCTTTGTGCTTATGGAAAAAGAATCTATGAAGAGACATCCCGATGCCTCATTTAATTTTAGAAAACAAGAAATAAATACTATTTTTAAACCTCAAATTTAATTTTATGAAACGAAGAGGATTAATTTTTAATTCGCGACCTAACAAGACAGCAGTGTTTGCGTTAGGATTAATGCTGGGACTTTGTCCTGTTTCAAAGGCATGGGCCGATACGAATATGAACGATAGCCAAGTGGTGGCGCAGGCTCAGAAGAAAGTGAAAGGTCAAGTGGTTGATGCCACGGGCGAGCCGTTGATTGGCGTGAATATAAGTGTGGTAGGCGGAACGGAAGGAACCATTACCGATATTAATGGAAATTATACGATTAGTGTTCCTGCCGTAGCCAGACTGAAATTCAGCTATATCGGCTATAAAGACCAGATTATAGACGTAGCTGCGCAAACGGTGATTAATGTAAAATTGCAAGAAGACAGCGAAGTACTGGACGAAGTAGTGGTAGTGGGATATGGTTCGCAGAAGAAAGAAACATTGACCGGTGCCGTAACGGTGGTATCCGATAAAATGCTGAAGAATAAAGGAACAATGTCCAGTCCATTGCAGGCAATGCAGGGACAGGTTCCGGGCGTGACGATTACCCGTAACTCGGCAGCTCCCGGTGATGAAAGCTGGGGCTTGAAACTGCGCGGTTCTGTTTCGGCAAATAATGCAGAGCCATTGATTGTAATTGACGGAGTGGCTTATGACGGTGTAAATGCGTTGCGAAATATCAACCCTTCTGATATCCAGTCCATCAACTTTTTGAAGGATGCGTCAGCGGCTATCTACGGTTCGCGGGCTGCGGGCGGTGTCGTATTGGTGACGACTAAGCAGGCAAAGGAAGGCAAAGCAAGAATTGAGTACAGTGGTTCGTACACTTATAAAATGGTAGGGTTGCAGCCGGAACTGATGTCTATGAACGAGTGGGCGAATGCAGTACTGCAAACTTGCCAGAATGATGGTCAGCCCGACTCGTATTCATGGGTTAAATATGCGAAAATGGCATTGGCAAACGAAGGCAAATACATTGATTTGGATCATAGCGCCAATCCTTTTGCTCCCAGTTATTCGGATGTAATGGACTTCGTATTTATGGATACCAACTGGCAAGATGTATTGTTCGGCAACTCTTACTCCACGCAGCATGACCTGGCTATTTCCGGAGGTACGGAGAAGAACTTGTATCGTTTGTCCGTAGGATACATGTATGATGACAGTAACCTGAAATGGGGGAATAATAACAACCAACGTTTCAACCTTCGTCTGACTAACAAACTGAAAGTCTTTGATAACTTCGCTATTGAATCTGTCATAGCTTATAACCGTCAGGACCAGGTAGCTCCATCCCAACTGAATAGGACGCTGACTTCCAGTTATCCGCAACCGGGCCTTCCGGCTTCTACCATCGACGGGAAACCGTATTCGTGGGGAACTTGGCTGTCACCGATTTGGTTTGCCGAACTGGGTGGCGATAATAAATTGAAAGTATCCGAAATCAATATCAGCGAGAAGTTCACTTACAATATCAATAAGCACCTGGACGTGGTAGCCAATCTGGGTTATAACTCCGGAGTAGCTTCACGTGACATCAAAAAGATGGCTATAACGTCCTATAATTATGCCGGAACTAAAATAAATACTAAAGCCGACGGTTACAAGCAGGAAGAATCGTCTTACGAGAAAACAAGTTCGCGTACAGACTTCTATTCTATGACAGGTTATGTTGACTATCATAACACGTTTGCGCAACACCACAATGTAAGTGCGATGGTCGGTGCTCAATACGAATTGAAAGAATACGATTATTTTGGTGTATCAGTGAAAGATATACAGAATTCGTTGGAAACTGTAAATGGGGCAGGTCTGATAAATCTGACAGATAAACATGGTACGAAGTGGCATGAGGCTGTGATGTCCTACTATTCTCGTTTAAACTATAATTATAAGTCTAAATACTTATTGGAAGTAAATATGCGTTATGATGGTTCTTCCAAGTTCAAACCGGAAAATCGCTGGGACTTCTTTTATGGAATATCCGGTGGATGGCGTATTACGGAAGAGGCGTTTATGAAGAACATCAAGTGGCTCAACGACTTGAAAATCCGTCTTTCTTATGGTGAAGTAGGTAATCAAAGTGGTATTGATCGTTACGATGGTACGCAGTTCTATAAATTTGAATCCCAAAGCGGAGCTTATATCGGTCCCAACAAAGGCACTATCATAGATACGAACGGCAAAATCGCTTCTTTGGGACGTGAATGGGAACGCATTAAGAATTATAACCTGGGATTGGATTTCTCCTTATTGAATTCCCGCCTTACAGGTACTGCCGAGGTATATATGAAGCGTAATGACAATATGCTGATAAACATCTCTTATCCGGGAGTTCTGGGTGATAACGCCGGTATGTCCAACAATGGGAAGTTTAAGTCGCATGGTTGGGAAGTGATGCTGAACTGGTCTGATAAGATTGGAAAGGACTTCACTTACCACGTAGGAGGTACTTACTCCTTCAATACCAACAAACTGACGGATATCGGTGCGGTATCAGTTCTGAAATCCGGTTTCGTTGACAAGCAACAAGGCTATCCGTTGAACAGTATCTTCGGCCTGCGTTATGCCGGCAAGGCACAGACGGAAGAAGAACGCCAGAAGTACTTATATAGATTCCTTACCGGAAACACTATCGGACTGACCGAACAAAACTTCCGTCTGGGAGATAATATGTATGCCGATGTAAACAATGACGGTAAATTGGATCAGAATGACATTGTTTATCTGGGTACGGACGATCCGAAAATCTCCTTCTCATTTAATGTAGGAGCAGAATGGAAAGGATTCGATTTGTCACTGGTTTTCCAGGGAGCTGCAAAACGTACTATTTTCCGTACGGGAGATAATAACGGTAATGAGATATGGCGCATACCGATGAAAGCATTGTACCTGAATACTTCGAACCAGTCTGTGGGCAATACATGGAGTCCTGACAACCGGGGCGCTCATTATCCTACATATAGCAATAAGAATGAGATTAACGATTATAACTACCAGGCTTCTTCCTGGTCGGTAGAGGATGGCTCATACATTCGTCTGAAGAATGTGACGCTGGGATACAACGTGCCTTCTGCGTTTCTGGCTAAAACGAAGGCAATCAGTTCATGCCGTGTCTACGTAGCAGGAGCCGACCTTTGGGAATACTCTAAGATTAATGACGGCTGGGATCCGGAAGCAAGTCGCAAAGTGACAGCCGCAGGACGTTTCCCCTTTGTCCGCACAGTGACTTTTGGATTAAATCTAACTTTTTAATGTATGAAGATTATGAAACTATATAAGAAAGCCCTTTTGATTGTATCGCTTGGCTTGACACTGAATTCGTGTCTGGATCTTGATCCGCAGGATCAGTTGGCGGATGGTAATTTGTGGGGAGCAGCAGATGATTTTAAATATTTTGCAACCAATTTTTATGGTTGGACACGTGATTTCAAGTCAGTTATTTCTGACGGTGCACATTCCGACTGGCGTTCGGACTTGATGACTTCCAGTTCCGTAAATATGTACAGTAACGGTAGCAATCCGATTCCGACTTCCGACGGTAACTATACAAGCAATTATGCTCATATCCGCCGCTGTAACCTGTTGTTGCAAAAGGCGGCATCTTTTTCCGGTAACGGTGATATCAGCCGCTATGTAGCGGAAGCCAAGTTTTTCCGTGCTTATTCTTACTTTGATTTGGTGCAGTTGTTCGGAGATGTGATTATCACTAAAGAACCGCTGGATATTACTTCACCCGAGTTACGCACGAGCCGCAATGACCGTAGCGAAGTGATTGACTTCGTGATTCAGGATTTGAAGGATGCGGCTGAAGTATTGCCGGAAACTATTGCGACGGATGATGAAGGACGTATTTCAAAATGGGGAGCTTATGCATTCCTTTCACGTGTCGCTTTATATGAAGGCACATGGCAACAAAACCGCAATAATGAAGAACGTGGCAAAGCATTGTTGAGTATTGCAGCGGATGCGGCGAAAAAAGTTATCGACAGTAAGCAATTCGAGCTATTCAAACCGACAGCATTGGGAGAGATGGCTTATAAATACCTGTTCATTTTAGAGAATGTACAGTCTAATCCTGCGAATCTGACTAAGAGTGCCAATAAAGAATATATATTCTATCGTCGTCATGATGAAACGATTGCTCCCATCGGGACTAATATCACACATGGTTGTGTAGCGAATGTGCAATATATTAACCGTAAATTTGTGAATATGTATCTTTGTAGCAATGGGCTACCTATTGACCATGCCAAGAGTGCTGACGTCTTTAAAGGTTATGGAGGTCTGACTACAGAATTTGAAAATCGTGATAACCGCATGAAGAACTGTCTTCTGGCTCACGGAACCAAATATTGGGATAACGACAAACCGCGTATCGACTGGAAAGGCATGGAAGGAGAAGATGCGACGAATGCTATCACATGCAATGTTTTCCAAGGTTCCGGCTATCAGAATCAGAAATGGGGTACGGAGCGTAAAGTTGCCGATACATTTGAAGGTTATGACTTCCCGATTATCCGTTATGCAGAGGTTTTGTTGAATTATGCGGAAGCCATGTACGAATTAGGGACTACCGGCAAAGCTCTGGACGATGCATTGAACATTTCGTTAAATTTGGTTCGTCTCCGTGTGAACCCTGATATGCCTAAACTTACAACTTCTTTTGTTTCGGAAAACAGTCTGGATATGCGGGAAGAAATCCGCCGTGAACGTACCATCGAATTGTATAACGAAGGTTTCCGTGTTGATGACCTGAAGCGTTGGAATACGGCTATTGTAGAGATGCCGAAACCTATTCTTGGGGTGAAATGGACAGGAACGGACTTTGCTACTTCATGGGCGGGTGCTTCTACTATGGCAAAAGATTCGGAAGGTTGTTTGATTTTGGAAGGCGGTCGTCGTTGGGGTAGTAAGAACGACCTGTATCCGCTTCCGGTAGACCAATGCCAGTTGAATCCGAATTTGGGACAGAATCCGGGATGGCAATAATCAAGTCAGAAATAACTTAAAGAATAAGAATTATGAAAAGAGATTATATAAAATATTTTGTCGGACTGGCTGCTTGTTCGCTTTTAGGTCTGACTGCATGTGATGATGATAAGGATTTGGGAGAGAAGATGGATGAGATGATTACAATATCTGCCATTACTCTTGAAGATACTCAATATGACGCAGGAAATAAAACGATTTGTTTGCTAAAGAATAAGGAACTTCAGCTCTCTTGGAGTATCATGCCCGAGAGTGCGACCAATACGAATGTACAATGGACATCGTCTGATGAATCTGTTGCGACAGTTACACAGGAAGGTCTGGTTATGACTAAAGATAAAGCGGGAAAAGCTATCATAACAATGACACCGGAAATAGGCTTTGGGCCTGAGGCGACTATCGTCACCAGAACAGTTGAAGTTATGGACGAATATACCTATATGTCGGCCATCAATATAACTAATGTTCCGGCAGAGGAGATTGCGGCAGGCGATGAATATCAATTAACTGTTTCTTCAGAACCGGAAACTACTACGTTCAAGCGTTATAAATGGACAAGTAGTAACCCGGAAGTAGCTACGGTGGATGAAAAGACAGGCTTGGTGACCGGAATCAGTAAAGGGGATGCGACTATTACAGTGACGGCTGATGATTTCAGTTCAAATCCGGTGTCTGCAAGTTGCGAGATAGGGGTTAAGATAGTAACTCCAATTACCGGAATGACGTTTACTGAAGATGCGGAGCTTAATCAATTGGGATATGGACAGGAATATCAGATTAAGTACACATTGGAACCGGTAGAGGCTACTGCTTCGCTGCTGACTTGGACGAGTGATAATCCGGAGGTGATTAGTGTGGACAAAACAGGTAAGTTATGTGTTAATACAATGACTGAAGGTTCGGCTGTTATTACAGCTTCTTATGGACCTGTTGTACAAACTGTTACAGTTACAGTTGCAGAAGGACGTTTGTGGTATTCATTTGGTAATGGGTTAGGTAGTTGGTTCTTAGATGGCAATGGTGCAAGTGTAAAAGGAGCCGATGGGCAAAAAACTATAGTTCAAATGGGTGGCTCAAAATGGCGTGGCGATTTATGGCTTGCAAAGAATGGTAAGGGAAAAAATACTTTTATTAAACCTAATGAATATCGTTATCTTGCAGTGAAGATTAAGTTTGGTACTGCATTAAAAGGTGGAAATAATAGTGTTGGTTGTATTAAATTAGAGGTGTGGGATAAAGACCATGCAATAATTGGAGATAATAATTTAGGTTCAATTGGTAGTAATAATAACTCATATACAGTATTAGGTGGAAATGAATATGTTGCCAATACACCAAATGTTGTATATTACGATCTTCAATCAAGATATGATAAGAAGACTCCAACAGATTGGAATCAGACTTTTGATTTGGCACAGTTTAAATTTGTAATAGCTGATTTCCCAATCACGGATCCTGACATCACCTCTACTTACGATATTTATTGGGTACGTAGTTTTAAGACAGTAGAGGAACTTCAAGCTTTTGTAGACAGTGAAAATAATAACGAATAACTACCATGAATAAGATGAAATTATATACAATAATAGGAGCAGGGCTTTTCGCCCTGACTTCTACTGCACTTTTCGCATGCAGTGAGATAGAAGATGGCTCTAATGATATGAGCAGTTGGCCGGAAGTAAAAGATTATGTTACGACCTTGGAGCATCCTTGTATGCTCCATACGGAAACGGATTTTGAGTTCGTAAAAGGAAAGGTACAATCCGGTGCACAGCCTTGGAAGAACGCATTCGACCATTTAACTCGTGGTGGAAACAACTTGTCGCAATCCGGCTATAAGGCATCTCCTGTGAAATTGTTGGCACGTCTCGACCAAAATAACTGGGCGGGTAAATATCCTAATGACTGGAATAATTACACGAAATTGATGAGAGATGCTGCAGCCGCCTATCAATTGGCTCTTCGATGGAAATTGTCGGAGACGGATGGCACACAATATGCAGATGCAGCTATTGCTATTCTGAATGATTGGGCTAAAACCTGTACCGGCTTTATCGTGAACGATAAAGGGGAATTTATAGACCCGAACGAGTTCCTTATTTTTATTCAAGTGCATCAAATAGCAAATGCAGCGGAAATAATGCGCTCTTACTCCGGATGGCAGGAAGCTGACCTTGCAAAGTTCAAATCATGGATAGCTGATGTGTTCTATCCCCATATTACGAAATTCCTGTCCACGCACAATGGCAACGAATGTGCGCTTCATTATTGGCTGAACTGGGATTTATCTGCAATGACTGCATTGCTTTCTATCGGTATTCTGACAGATGATAACTTCAAAATCAATGAAGCCATTCAATACTTTAAGTTTGGTATCGGTTCGGGAAATATAGGAAACGGTGTTCCGTTTACACACCTGGACCCAGATAGTAATGAAATGTTGGGACAATGTCAGGAATCAGGTCGTGACCAAGGACATGCTACTTTGTGTGTCAGCTTGTTAGGCGCTTTCTGCCAGATGGCAAAGAATGTGGGTGAAGACCTTTTCATATTCGATGACGGACGTGCATTAGCTATGTGTGAGTATGTGGCTAAATACAATATCGGTGGTGCTGAAACTGGTAGCTCAAGTGCTAGTTGGAAGATGACCGGTTTTAGATATACGGATAATGACTTGCCTTATACTACCTATACTAATTGTAGCGGTAGCTGGGATACTATCTCGGCACAGGAAAGAAGAGAAGGAAAAGATTCCCGTGGTGAAGTGCGTCCTGCATGGGAATTAGTGAACCGTCTGGCACAGGATTATGGAAAATCAAGTATCTATGCCAAGATGTGGGTAGATAAGATGCGTGAGAATGTTGGTCGCGGAAATTCAGATGGCGGAGCCGGTGATTACGGACCTAATAGCGGTGGCTATGACCAATTAGGTTTCGGCACATTGATGTTTGCCAAAGAATAAATAATAAAAGATTCCGTACCGGATGAAGTATAAACGGGGAGAGTGCATAAAGCAAAATCTCCCCGTTTTTTTTATTTCAGGGCTATCAATTATATCTTACGTCAATGAATAAGACAGGCTTGAAGAGAGAAAACTGATAAATTAAAAGATTAATAGAAAAAATAGTGAAGGGGATTAGGTATTTACCTAATCCCCTTCGTATATATAAGCAAATAGGTCAGTAAATAGATTGTTTGAAAGAAAAGATATCAGATTCGGTTTTCCGATAGATTCGTTTTTTTAGAAAGGTAGAAAGAACCTGTTTTTAGGAATAACAATTCTTATTTTGAATGAAATTGATTAGTAAGGTATATGCGTAAAAAGATTCTGTTTTTGGCAGGGATGATGGCTTGCTGTACATGGGTGGGCGCACAAGAAATCTCTAAGACCTGGGTGGCTGATAAGGGAAATGGAACTTATCAGAACCCGGTTCTTCATGCTGATTATTCCGACCCGGATGTATGTGCAGCCGGAGAAGATTTCTATATGACGGCATCCAGTTTTAATTGTATTCCCGGAATTCCTATTCTTCACTCCAAAGATTTGGTGAATTGGTCGCTGGTGAATTATGCGTTGCCGGTGCAGGAACCGAAAGAATTTTTCGATAAGGCACAGCACGGCAAGGGCGTATGGGCGCCTTCTATCCGTTTTCATAATGGGGAGTTTTATATCTATTGGGGCGACCCGGATTATGGAATCTACATGATAAAGACGAAAGACCCGAAAGGAAAATGGAGTAAGCCCTTATTGGTGAAAGCCGGCAAAGGGCTGATTGACGCTACTCCTTTATGGGACGAAGACGGAAAAGTATATCTGGTATACGCTTATGCCGGAAGCCGTAGCGGGGTGAACAGTATTCTCGTGATTTCTGAACTGAATGCAGAAGGAACGGAAGTCATTTCCGACCCGGTGATGGTATTCGACGGCAATGACGGAAAGAACCATACGGTAGAAGGTCCGAAACTCTATAAGCGAAACGGATACTATTATATTTTTGCTCCGGCAGGTGGAGTGGCTACCGGTTGGCAACTGGTGCTTCGCTCGAAAAATATCTATGGCCCTTACGAATCAAAAATCGTGATGGCACAAGGCAAGACGAATATAAACGGTCCTCATCAAGGCGGTTGGGTAGATACTCATACAGGTGAATCCTGGTTCGTTCATTTTCAAGATAAAGGGGCTTACGGGCGTGTGATTCACCTGAATCCGATGACTTGGGTAAATGACTGGCCGATAATCGGAGTGGATAAGGACGAAGACGGTTGCGGTGAACCGGTGACTACATATAAGAAGCCGAATGTAGGAAAGACTTATCCGGTAGCTACTCCGCCGGAAAGTGATGAATTCAATACCCGCCATTTAGGATTACAGTGGCAATGGCATGCTAATAAGCAAGATACTTACGGATTCACTACCGACTTGGGATATATCCGCCTGTATGCGGGCAGCCTTTCAAAAGAGTTTGTGAACTTTTGGGAAGTGCCGAACCTGTTGATGCAGAAGTTTCCTGCGGAAGAATTTACAGCTACTACCAAGTTGACGTTTACCGCAAAACAGGATGGCGAACAAGCCGGACTTATCGTGATGGGGTGGGATTACAGTTATCTTTCTATCCGTAAGGCTGGAGATAAATTTATTCTGCAACAGGCAGTCTGCAAAGATGCGGAACAGCAGAATCCCGAACAAGTGAAAGAATTGGCAAGTATTCCGGTAGAATATCTGAAGATGCCGGGCGTAGCAGATAATGAATGGAAAACAGTTTACTTACAGGTCAAAGTCCGTAAAGGTGCTGTTTGTACATTTGCTTATAGCTTGGACGGAAAGAAATATACGACAGTAGGCGAGTCTTTCATCGCCCGCCAGGGCAAATGGATTGGAGCCAAGGTCGGTGTATTCTGTGTAACTCCTAACGATGGTAATCGTGGTTGGGCAGACGTAGATTGGTTTAGAGTAAATTAAAAATTAAGAATTAACACGAAGATATTAGATTAAGATGAAGAAAATTGTAGTAGGTCTGGCTGTGATGTTAGGGTTCTGTACATGTGCCCATCAACCTTCCGGTACATTGGACGTGAACAAAACATTGGATTACTGCGCAGAGCAGACACAACGTACGCTTGCGGAACTGAAAACAGATTCCGGGATTGACTATACGATGATGCCACGTAATATCATGGCGGACGAACAACACTGGAGCTGTCGTAAAGCTACGAAAGAAGAATGGTGTGCCGGTTTCTGGCCGGGAGTGCTGTGGTACGATTACGAATATACAAAGGATAAGAAGATTCGGGAAGAAGCGGAGAAGTTCACAAACTCCCTGGAGTTTCTTTCCAAGACTCCGGCTTTCGACCATGATTTGGGATTCCTCGTCTTTTGCAGTTATGGGAACGGTTATCGCCTGACCAAGAACCCGGTGTACAAGCAAGTAATTCTGGACACAGCCGACACATTGGCTACATTATTCAATCCGACAGTAGGGACAATCCTTTCATGGCCTCGTGAAGTGAAACCACGCAACTGGCCGCACAATACAATCATGGACAACATGATTAACCTCGAAATGCTTTTCTGGGCGGCAAAGAATGGCGGCAACCCCTACTTGTATGATGTTGCGGTAGCTCATGCCGACAAGACCATGAAATGCCAGTTCCGTCCCGATTACACTTCGTATCATGTAGCTGTATATGATACAATTACAGGAAATCTAATTAAAGGAGTCACCCATCAGGGATATGCTGACAGTACTATGTGGGCACGCGGACAGGCATGGGCAATCTATGGATACACCGTAGTCTATCGTGAAACGAAAGATCCGAAATATTTGGATTTTGCTCAGAAAGTAACGGATGTCTATCTTGAACGTCTGCCGGAAGACAAGGTTCCTTATTGGGATTTCAGTGCCCCGGGAATACCGGATGCTCCGCGTGACGCTTCAGCTGCCGCAGTGGTGGCCTCTGCTTTGCTTGAACTATCCACTTACCTTCCGAATGGAACCGGAAAACGTTATAAAGATGCAGCTATTGAAATACTGACAAGCCTAAACTCTGACAGTTACCAGAGTGGCAAAAGCAAACCGTCATTCCTGTTGCATAGCGTAGGACATTGGCCGAACCATTCGGAAATTGATGCATCCATCATTTATGCGGACTACTATTATATCGAAGCATTACTAAGACTGAAACGCCTTCAGGAAGGGCACGGAGTGCTTGGATAAAAAAGAAATGCTCTGCAAGAACTATTTATTCTCTGCAGAGCATTTTTACTGGTTAGGGTTAGGGTTATTATTATTTCACCTTGATGATGTCATAATTCAAATTACTGACAGCTTCTTGCAAGCTATCATTCACCAAACGAAGAGTGGTATCGTTAACAACCACGAAATACATCGGTGCTTCACCATCCTTCGGAGTTAACTTAACAGCAGTTACCGGTTTTTTGTTCACTACCTTTTGTACAGTCTCTTGTTTTCCTTTCGAGGTGAAAGTCTTGTTTTGTCCTTGACCTTCAGCGTCGAGGTAAGTCATATCCAGTGTATAAGTGGTATCTACACCATCAGTTGCAGCATTCAGGGTCAGTACATAGTCGATGCCCGGACCGTCGGCAGCAGGGAGAGTACCGGCATAAACTTCAGTCATTTCTGTGATTGGAGTCATTGCGATGGCAATACTGTCTGCTTCTGCCTCTACAGTTTTGTTGGCTTTTGATTGACAAGATGCCAAAGCAGCTACGACGGCTGCTAACATAATTACTTTTTTCATTGTTAAGTGCTTTAAGTTAATATAAATATAGTGAGCTATCGCTCGGTTTATCATTATTCCTCTTCATCCCGTTTGATGACCAGCAGTTTGTCTACTCGTCCCCGGTCCATGTCCACTACTTCGAATTGCAGGTTCTTGTAAGTAAATATGTCTCCGGCTTTCGGAATACGGCCTACCAGGAACATTGCCAGTCCGCCTAACGTGGTGAAGTCTTCCGATTCCAGGTCCTCATAAGACAGGATTCCCATCTCTTCCATGAAGTCGTCAATGTTCATTGAAGCTTCCACCAGCATCGAACCGTCCTGTCTTGTGACGATTTCTTCTTCTTCCGTTTCGTCCTCTTCGAGGATGTCTCCAAAGATACTTTCGGTCAGGTCGTGCAGTGTGATAATACCTTCTGTGCTACCATACTCGTTAACAACAATTCCAAACTTATTTTTGTTCTTCTTAAATAGCTCTAAAACTTTATTTGCATACAAACTCTCCGGAATGAAGAGCGGCGGGCGGGCTATTTCACGCAGATTGAACTGTTGTTGATTGCCTACCATCAGGATAATATCCTTTACGGAAACCACTCCGATAATCTCGTCTTTCCGTTCGTCTACCAGCAGGTATTTGCTGTAATGTTCTTCTTCAATGACTTTCATCACCTTTTCCTGAGTGTCGTTAGGATGAAGGATGATAATGTCCCTGCGGTGTGTCATCAGTTCGTTGGCGCGTTTGTCTGAGAAGCGGAACACATCGCGTATCATTTCCGTCTCTTCCTTGTCAATCACTCCCTGTTCCGAACTTTGGTGGAGAATCATTTTAATCTCTTCCTGCGTCATGGGGCGTTCTTCGCTTTTCAGACCGATAAGCCTGTTCAGCAGTCGGGTAGAGATACTAAGCAACCAGACGAAAGGATAAGATACTTTTGTCAGCAGAATCATAATCGGGCTGAATAAGATTGCATATCTTTCCGGATTACTGAGGGCGATGGATTTGGGAACCAGCTCTCCGATGATAAGGGAAAGATAAGTGATGACTGCCACGGTAGTAATCATGGCGAGGTTGCGTGCATAGGCTTCTGCTCCCGGAACGAGGGAGAATAGGGGGACAAGGTCGTCGGCGATGGCTACCCCACCATATGCACCGGATACAATACCTATTAATGTAATACCGATTTGGATGGTGGACAGGAATTTTTCCGGTTCTTCCAATTGTTTTAATACTCCGCGGGCGGATTTGTTGCCTTTGGCTACAAGGGTTTCGAGACGTGCTTTACTGGATGATACCAATGCGATTTCGTACATGGCAAAAATGCCATTCAGTACGAGTAAGAAAACGATAATAAGAAATTCCATAAATGGATTAAAATGGTTATTACTTCGAAATTACATAAAAAATGAATACTCTCTATATATATTAATGATAATTGGGTAAAATTGTTTGCTTCATCATATCGGAATTTTACATAGTGGGGGAAATGTGCGGATGACCTGAGGCATTAGGATATAGTTTGTATTAATAGTATTCAGGCACGGAATTGCTTCAAATTCCGTGCCTGAAGTATTCATTAGAGAGTACTACTCTTCTTTTATTCTAATTATTTCTTTGCGTAGCTGTCTGCTTTGGCTTTAGCGCGTTCGATACGTTTTGCAGTATCCGGGTGAGAGGAGAACATTCTCTGTACATAAGAAGATTTCGGAGCGTCCTTTGCCAACTCAGCCAGTTTGGTTAATGAATTGGCCATAGCGTAAGGGTCGATGTTGTTTTTTACGCAGAATTCAACACCATACTCGTCTGCTTCGTTTTCTTGCTTCTGTGAATACTGTGCGCCGGCAAGAGCTTCTGCCATGGCTCCAAGTTCGGAGTCGGTCAGTTTGGCAACCTTGTCGCTGGCTGCTCCCGCTGCATTCTTCACTGCCGAGCGGAGATAGGCGTTCTTCATTGCGTCTTTTGAGTCTGTGTGAACCACGTGACCGATTTCGTGTCCAATCACCGCCATCACTTCTTCGTCAGTCATAACGTCCATCAGTCCGGCGCAGATGCGTACGCTACCGTCGCCGCAGGCAAAGGCGTTGACGTCTACTACTTCATAAACACCGAAGTTCAGTTTCAATCCGTCCATTTCTTTGATGTGTCCGGTCAGTTTCTCCAAGCGTTTGCCGTACTCTGTGTCAGGTTTTGTCAATGGATTGTGTGTGTCCATCCACGCCATGTATTCCTTACTCATGTTGGCGATGTCGGCATCTGATAAAGTTACTGCCGATACTAAGTCTTTTCCTGCTTGCAGGGCTTTACCTACATTAAATTTCTTTCCGAACTGTGCGGAAGCTGTCATTCCCATGCCTAGTAATACTAAGGCAATCATAGCAATTTGTCTTTTCATACTCTTTTAATTAACGTTCAATTATAAAATTAATATTCAAATGTAATACTGTTCCCTTTATCTGATGCACCGGTTGTGCCTGAAGCAGAGGGAGTAGAGTTGTGTAAAACAAAAGAAGCGTCAACAGCATCTTCATTTGATTGCAGTTTAGCGCTGCGAAATTACAAAAAAAGTATTAAAGAATGATATACTCGGTGAATAAAAAAGGAATATATTCTATATTTGTGGGAAATATAAAAACAGGTTCCTTATGAAGACTGTAAAATTGATTACTTGCAATGATGCGATGAAGGCGCACATCCTTCAGGGGGCATTAGAGAATGAGGGGATTGAGTCTATTCTGCACAATGAGAATTTCTCCACCTTGTATAAGAGTTGTGTGAGCAGTATAGCAGGAGTTGACATTTTGGTGGCGGACGAAGATTATGCAAGGGCTGTCCAGGTGTTGAGAGATAATGAGAGTTGGCCGGAAGAGTTGACGCTTTGTCCGTATTGCGGTTCGTCGGATATTAAGTTCAGATTAAAAAAAGGAAAGAGGCTGCGTGCAATAGGGGCAGCAATCTTTTCGATGTTGGCGGCAGCCCCTCCTGGGGATAATCATTGGGAGTATATCTGTGCACAGTGCCATAAGACTTTTGAAGTGCCTGTTTCCAAATTTTCTTCTTCGGAAGAGAAAGAAGAATAACTTTTTCTAACTATATACACATAATGAATAAAAGAATTTTTTTGTTAGCAGTTTTATTATTAGTATTGGCAGCGCCTTCTTTTGCTGCCCGGGTAGATACCTTATTAGTTAATAGTCCTTCCATGAATAAAGATGTGCAGGTGATAGTTGTTACGCCGGATGCTGCGCTGGGGAAGAAAGCAGTGGCTTGTCCCGTCATCTATCTGTTGCACGGTCACGGCGGAAATGCAAAGACATGGATTCAGGTAAAGCCGAATCTTCCGCAGATTGCGGATGAAAAAGGAATTATCTTTGTTTGTCCGGACGGAAAGAATAGTTGGTACTGGGATAGTCCGAAAAATCCGTCTTACCGTTATGAAACCTTTGTCTCATCGGAACTGGTGAAGTATATTGACGAACATTACAAGACGATTGCCGACAGGAAAGGACGTGCCATCACCGGCTTGAGCATGGGCGGACATGGGGCGATGTGGAATGCTATTCGTCATAAAGATACGTTTGGTGCCGGTGGTAGTACTAGTGGCGGGATGGATATTCGTCCGTTCCCGTTAAACTGGGAGATGGCGAAACAGTTGGGCGAATTTGCACATAATAAGAAGTCATGGGACGAACATACCGTCATCAATCAGATTGATAAAATAGAAAACGGGGATTTGGCAATTATTATCGACTGTGGTGAATCGGACTTCTTCCTAAATGTGAACAAGGATTTGCACAACCGTCTGCTAGCTAGAAAGATTAATCATGACTTTATTATCCGTCCGGGTGGACATAACGGACAATACTGGAACAACTCTATTGATTACCAAATCCTGTTCTTCGATAAGTTTTTCAAGAAATAAAGAGGGAATACTTGACTTTGGCTTTTTGATGTCGTATCTTTGGATACTCCGGTGAAAACAGACGCTTCACTCGGATAAGACAAAATAGTGACGCCGTTCTGTTAATGATGCATAAATCTGCTCTTGACAAGAACGGCGCAATATTTACCTTTTATATTATTCAAGTTTCGCAAGTTGGTATATTCCGCATGGTTTCCCCTCCTTCTGGGAAGCTACCCTTTATACACAAGTCTTAGCTGATTAACTCATACAATTCAAACTGTGTATAAAATCTATCCAGTCCATTCTTAAAGGTTATATATCCTGGAATGGACTGGCTCTTGTATGCACTCCATGCTCCTAACCTTGCAATAATCCATGCCGCCCATGCCATTGATTCTTTTTTATATGGATTTTGCTGTATTTTTGTATTTCCCTCACTCTTTTTTCCTACTATATGTAATAATTCTATTTCTTTGCTTGTAAAGTAGATTTCTGAAGAGAGGTTTTCATCTTCTTTATCAAAAGAAAGTTTGAGTACCATCACCTGCAGGGCTGCCTGCAAGGAAATTAAGATTAGTTTTTGTAATGCCGAAACTGTTTCCAACTGTGCGTCCTCAATCATGAATCCCTTTCTTTTGAGTACTCTGAACAACTCTTCAATCAGCCATCTACAACGATACCAACCGATACATTCAATTGCTTGTTCTACAGTCTCCACCACATGTGTAGTTAGCAGTCTCCATTCAATAGGACTCTCATTTATCGGTGTACTGGAAGATTTTTCTTTAACATGTATGCAATAAAGACTAACAGGGGGACTGCCCTTTGCCGGACCGTTAACAGGAGCGCACAAAGTGACTCTTTCAAAGCGAAGTTCCATACACGCTATCCGTTTCTTACGTCCGCTTCCCGGGAGCACTTCAAAGCTATACTCTGCCCGTAGAACAGCCTGATCCATTAATGTATTCAGATGGACAGAACAGTCTGGATTATCCAACCGGCAATTCCTTTCATGAACAGAACGGATCAGCAAGTGAACATTATCAGCAGGGATACGGCTGAAAAGCTCGAAAATGTCCGCTTCACGGTCACCGATAATCGTTTTAACTGCATCCCGGGGCATTTGCTCACTGGCAGCCATGCCACTTTCTATCCAACGATATGACTCTTTTTCTTCTATAGGCTGATATCTGTAATTACGTTCTTCACGACTTAAAGCATCCGGTGAGCGATTCCACTGCTTGACCGAAGAAAAGCCTATAGGAATATGGCTGGAGGCATCCACTACCAAGACTGGATGCAAAAAAGTACCACATTGCTTTTGACCGACAATGCCGGGACTGACTGTTTTTTTCTTCATTCGCTCAACATGAGCCTCATAGTTTATCTCCGAGGTATCTTGAATACACAGTAAATGCTTACGACCGGAAGCATTCTTACAGCAAGTTTGTATCAGACCTGATAAGATAGCATCAGAACTGACTGAGGAATTGTTCAAAAATCTATAAGCACCCATCTTTTCTTTATGTTCCTTACTAAATTGATTCACTATAGCACTTTGATGGACAACCATCTGAGAGCAAATTAAGTTTAAACGTCGCAAAAGCCGAGGATCACGAATTTGATCTGTCTCTAATAACATCAAGCAAAGATAAAAAAATAATATATACTTGTGTATAAAGGGTAGTCCTTGAAGGAGGAGAAGCTATGCAGCGTACTTGCGAAACTTTAGTTATATTATATTTGAGGATACATTATTTATTATTTGATTCTCAGTCCGGTTCCACCCGTAAACCGTCTGCTTGCCGGACTGCTGACACTCTTCTCTATCTTGAATTGTGCTTTTGTTTTATCTCCCTTGTCTTCTTCTTGCGGTGGATAAGTACCTTCGATAACTCCAATTGCAACTTTTAATAGTCTTTCATTAGGGTCACCAAATGGCAGGAATTCACTATAATTGGTAACTCCGTCAATGCTTGTTTCACTGACTTTTAGCTTGTCGTTAGGTGAGATAGCTCCCCAATCGTCGTGAGTGGAATTATAAACCGTGCAGACTACCGGATTCACAGACCATCGGAATTCTTCATTGATGAACTGTTCCGTTGCCACAGTTTGTCCTTTTGTGGAACTACCGATAGTTGCAATAGGATAACTGTCTTTCAGGAAAAGACTTCTGATTAGCATTTCCGGTGCTCCGGCAGTTGTTGAACTGGTGATGGCATATAGGCTGGACTGATTTAAATTAACACCGGTTTTCAATACGTCGGGGTCAAAGTTAATAGTGACATCTTTATCCCTGTTTTTATCATTGTATTCCAGATAAGCCATAGGCTCGTTTAATCGGGCGCTTGAAGTTAGGATTGTGCCTAAGAGTTGGACGCAATCCAATGAGCCGCCGGCGTTGTAGCGTAAATCAAGTATAACGTGCTTCACGCCTGCTGTTTGGAATTTTTGTGAAACTCGACGCAGTTCGTCATTGTACTTTTCCGGTTCGGCTTTTGTTCCGGCAGTGAAACTGTTGTACATGAGATAGCCAACTTTGATATCCATACCCTTCTCTTTTACTGGCAGAATTTCATATTTATGTACCGGATTATCTTCTACAACTCGTGCAGCTGGTAAATCCAGTGTTCTATCATCCGGCACTACTTTATATTCATATTTCGTTTCTTCACCTTCTTTTTCTCCCTCTTCCGTTTCAACAGGAACTTTCTTCCATATTCCCATCACCAAATCCCGGGCTTCTGTTCCTTGCAGCAATTGAGTTTCATATTTCTTACTGATATAAGAAGTGTCTACTTTCATAATCCAGTCGCCACGTACTAGTCCGGCTTGTGCTGCTGGCGAACCGGGAATTACATAAGTAATCAACGCATTGTAAGCCGTATCAATGTCCGCACTTCTAACAAGTGAATAATCAAAGCCATACGTAGGCAATGGAGTCTCCATCACGGAATCCACGAATGAATAACTGTCGTTTTTTGATTTTACTTTAGACAGGAATGTAGCAGGTTCCTGAAACAGGTTCACATCGTCATAGGAAGGTAGGTCTTGATACCACAGATAATTCTGTTGCATGATGTCGTACATCCATGTATCCAGTGCAGTCATGTGGGCATACTCCGGCCAACGGTCGACACCGCAGGAGAAAAAGCCGCTGATAAATACGATAACCAGGGCAGGTATGAGGATTATCTTTCTTAATTTTGTCATCATAAAAAGCTTTTCACTGTGCAAATGTAGGAAATACTTTGCTTATCTACCACATTTATGGTATAAAAATGCCTTTAATGTGTGATTGGCTGTTAGAGAATTCAGCCTTATCTTTGTGACGTTAAAGTTTTCAATAAATATTGGTTATTATTAGGTCTTTAATTGTTATAGAGTAAGTTATTAATAGACGGATTATTTTTCATGGATATAGCTGCATTATTATCAGGAGGCGTCGACAGTTCAGTTGTCGTGCATCTCCTTTGTGAACAGGGATACAAGCCAACCCTTTTCTATATTAAGATTGGCATGGACGGAGCGGAATATATGGATTGCTCGGCAGAAGAAGATATTGAATTGTCTGCTGCTACAGCCCGAAAGTACGGTCTCTCTCTGGAAGTGGTGGATTTGCACCGCGAATATTGGGACAATGTAGCGGCATATGCTATTGACAAGATTAAGAAAGGGCTGACGCCGAACCCCGATGTAATGTGTAACAAGCTCATCAAGTTCGGTTGTTTTGAACAGCGTATCGGAAAGGATTTCGACTATACAGCGACCGGGCACTACGCTACTACCTTGGAACGTAATGGCAAAACCTGGCTTGGCACTGCCAAAGACCCTGTAAAAGACCAAACAGACTTTCTTGCACAAATTGATTATCTGCAAGTCTCCAAACTGATGTTCCCTATCGGTAGACTGATGAAGCACGAAGTGCGTGAAATAGCGCTAAGTGCAGGTCTGCCGAGTGCCCGCAGAAAAGATAGTCAGGGTATTTGTTTTCTCGGAAAGATAAATTATAATGATTTCGTCCGCCGTTTTCTTGGAGAAAAGGAAGGGGCGATAATTGAACTTGAAACCGGAAAGAAACTGGGTACGCATCGCGGCTATTGGTTCCATACTATCGGACAGCGGAAGGGACTTGGGTTGAGTGGCGGTCCCTGGTTTGTGATAAAGAAAGATATTCAGGAAAATATTATTTATGTATCCCACGGTTATGGCGTGGAAACGCAATATGGCAATGAGTTCCGAATCAACGACTTCCATTTTATTACGGGCAACCCGTGGACAGAACAGAATAAGGAATTGGACATAACTTTTAAAATCCGCCATACTCCCGAATTTACCAAAGGTAAACTGGTGCAGGAAGGAGAAAACCAATTTTGCATCTTGTCTTCTGAAAAGTTACAGGGCATTGCTCCGGGACAGTTCGGAGTTGTTTACGATAAAGCTGCGCAAGTTTGTGTAGGGAGTGGGGAAATCTTCTGTTAAATAGTTCTTTTTGAATGGTGAAGATTGGCTAATCAGGATATTTTTTACTACTTTTGTTTCGTATTATATATATAAAGGAGGATTGATTATGACAACAATGGAATTGAAAAGCCTGAAAATGGATTTGGTGGAAGAACTCCTTAGTTTGAATGATAAAGAAATGCTTAATCGCGTGAAGAACTATTTGAAACGTCTTAAGAAAGTAGAAGCTGAAAAAGAAGGGGGAGAAATTAGTAAGGAAGAGATTCTTGCAGGGATTGACGCTGGGCTGAAAGAAGTGAAGTTATCAATGGATGGTAAGCTGGAACTAAAGAGTGCAAGGGAGTTTCTTAATGAATTATGAGATAATAGTAAAGCCTACATTTCAGCGAGAAGCTAAACGAATGGCAAAACATTATGCTTCTTTTAAGGAGGATTTTGCTTTATTGATTGATGACTTGGAAAAGAATCCTCAACTAGGAATAGACCTTGGGCATGGATTGCGTAAGGTTCGAATGAAAATAACTTCAAAAGGTAAGGGTAAAAGTGGAGGAGCGAGAGTGCTTACTTTTACTTTAATTGTCTCCCAACAGGATGCAGTTTTAAATCTTCTCTATATTTATGATAAAGCAGACAGGGCTTCTATATCAGAAAAGGAAATTGAGCAGCTTTTGAAACAGAATGGGCTGAAATAGATTACTCTCAAATATAATATTCCGCCAAATCCACAATTCCCGCCCGCATCGCATACTTGGTAGCTTCATGCACATTATTCACCCCCAACTTACGAAAGATATTCTTGCGATGGCTATTTATTGTATGAAAACTGAGATTCTTCTCTGCCGCAATTTCTTTGGTTGTTTTTCCTAACGCAATTTCTTTTAGGATATTCTTTTCCGTTTGTGTCAGTAAATGGTCGTTCACTACTGATGCAGCTACCGGAGAAGCACTTCCCGAAAGCAGTAAATTGCTGACGTGATTGCATATATACCGTTGTTTGCGGGTGGCACATTGTATGGAAGTCATGATTTCCTCTTTGGAGTTATCCTTCATCACCACTCCGAAAGCCATGCTGCTGAATAGTACCTGTCGGAGAAAGCTAAGGCTAAGCTCGTCAGAGAATAGAATCCAGTCGGCTTCTTTGAATCGTTCTTGCAGGACGATGAGTTCATCTGCTCCGGCAAAATCGAATAGGGTATAATCCAAGATAATCACCGCTTGCGGATACAATCGTAGCTGCTGAATCAGCTCCGCCTTATTGTCAACTTCAAGAAGAGCGGATACCTCTTTTTGTTTACTCAGCAGAAACATGATTCCTGCCTTGCTGATATCCTGATTGTCTGCGATGATGAATTCTCTCATAATTAAAGAATGGATAAATAAAAAACTCCGTTACAAATGTACGCATTTTGCGCGATTTGTAGCGGAGTTGTGATAAGATTCTTGTATCCGGATTACCAGGAACGTCCTTTGAAGATGTTAGACTGGTCGAGCGGAACGATATTTCCGTTCAGTGTCAGATTGTTACTGTTGAAGTTCGGGCTGATAGTAACTGAAGCGTTATTACTTCCACTGCTCATAGTGATAAATACTTGGGCGGAGATACCGATACCTTGAACGCTGAATGAGCAGTTCACGTTGCCTTTCTTGTCGACATTCATTTTCATGTCCGAAGAGTTACCGTCTACCGTGACACCACCGATTCCGTTAGGGCCGGGATAAGGAGTGTTGAAAGCAGTCTGTACTGTGGCTCTGTTGCCGTTCATCAGAACGAAGTTAGTGTTTGAAGTAACAAACGCGCTCATGCCGTTGCGGAAGATAACTTGATTGGCTTCCAAAACGAACTGTTTGTTCTTCAAAGCCTGTACGGCTTGTTGGTAAGCTGCCATGTCCTGTACCTGTTCTTCGGCACGGAGTTTAGCTCTTTCCGCATCTCTTTGAGCTTTTCTTTCTGCGCGGCGTGCTGCTGCGTTACTTTCCTGTGCATACATCATCGTGCTTGCACTTACTAATACTAATGCTAATAATGCAATAAACTTTTTCATAACTTTTTTTTGTTTAGGTTTAATACGTTGTCCGTTTATTGCAAAAACAAAGTCTATGCCAGATTGTTCACGAACGTCGCGCAATTTTATATCCGATAGCTGCGACGGCGATACTCATTAAAGGGCTGATAATGTTGAAAAAACAGTAGGGAAGATACACAAGTGTCGGCACACTCAGGATTGTGGCCTGAGTCATTCCGCAGGTGTTCCAGGGAATCAGCACAGATGTAACGGTTACTGAATCTTCCGTAGTCCGGCTCAGCAGGCAGCTTTCGTATCCTTTTTTAGCATAAATGTCACGGAACATATTACCGGTTAAAATGATACTGATATATTGGTCGGCAGTTGCCAAGTTAAGAAACAGGCCGGAACAGACCGTTGCACTAACCACACTGACCGTTTTCTTCATAAACCGGACAAAGATGGAAGTGATGCTTCCTAGCATACCGCTGGCTGTCATCGCCCCGCCAAAACACATTGCGCATAGTATCAGCCAGATGGTATTCATCATGCCCGACATACCGCGCGTGGCGATTAAATCTGTCAGAACGGCATTGTCCGTGTGCAAATTTGTCTCTCCGTAGATAGTCATCATCAGACCTTTAAACAGAGCATCGGCACTGGAAGCAGCCATCCCCGAAATTTCCCGTAACAAATCCGGCTGAAAGATTAAGGCAAAAATTCCGGCTAGCAGCGTAGACAGGAATAAGGTAATGATAGATGGCACTTTCCGGGCAATTAATATTCCGGTTGCCACAGGAACTATCAGCAGCCACGGGGTGATATGGAATTTCTCATTCAATGCGGCTGCCACCTCGGTGATGTGCTGCGTATTGCTTGCATCATGTGAGAGTCCCGCCACAGTGAAAATAATCAGTGTGATAATGAGGGAGGGAACCGTTGTTATCATCATATAACGGATATGGCGGAACAGGGGAGTTTCCGTCACGGAAGCCGCCAATATAGTCGTTTCTGATAAAGGCGAAACCTTATCTCCGAAATAGGCGCCGGAGATAATGGCTCCTGCAATCCAGCCTTCTTCAAACCCTTGTGCTCTGCCGATACCCATCAATGCGATGCCGATAGTAGCGATTGTAGTCCACGAGCTACCCGTCATGACCGAAATCAGCACGCAAATGATGCAGGTAGAGGTGAGGAAGAAACTGGGATGGATGATTTGCATCCCATAATAAATCAGGGTAGGCACGATGCCGCTAACCATCCACATGCCACTCAGTGCACCGATAATGAGCAAGATGATGATAGCTGTCGTCACTCCCGCCACATTGTTGGTTATGGCTATCTCATAGTCTTTCCAGGGGATTTTGTAGAACGCTATGCCGATAAGGATACATACGGCAGTGGTGGTAAGCAGTGATACCTGACTTCCACCACTCAGGGCATCACTGCCGAAAGTGCGGATAGTGGCGAATAACAGCGATATAAGTACGATAATTGGTATCAGCGATACAAAAGGTGAAGGAGCTTTTTTCATATGAACTTCTCTGGTACTGTTTCTTTAATTAAAACTTTTATAAGTTTATATTTTATTGGAATATAGGCGGATGTAAACGTTAGTCGAGAATCGTCTTACGTTTTAGCCACCAGTATCGGATGAATAGTATTCCGGTGAGAATCAGTGCTATGGATAATCCCGTGTAGAAGACAGAAATAAAACTGTCGGGCAACAGGCGGAGACTTCGGATGGTGATTCCCAGTGAAATCATGAATATCATGATTATCCAGCTTTTTACATCAAAGAAGGAGAAAGGGCAGTTGCGGGTTTCTTTTTTTTCTTCGATACGCCGGGTATGCTTATAATAAAGTCTTCTGAAAATCAGGATGAAGAATAATAAGAAAACAACGGTTGCTTCTCCAATCTTGAACATCCATTCTTGAGAGCTGTTCAGCCAGGTCACAATTCCTATTCGCAAGATGTTGGCACCGGCAATAATCCAAACAGTGCCGGCGGTGATTAGTAAGATTTGCTTGTTAACTCCGTACTTCATTGGCTTTATTTTTTTAATAAACGGTTTGAACGTTCATTTGGTTGACTCATTTCTTATAGAAAAGCGTAATTAATAATGAAATTCCGGTTAAAACGACTCCAACACCGATAACACCATGCCAGCCGTACAACTGCCAGAAGCTGCCGGCAAGGAACGTTCCCGTGGAACCGCCGATGAAGTAAGTTGTCATGAAAATCGTATTGATACGGTTCGAGGCGCGGGGATTCGCCAAGTTCGTGGCGTATCATATTCAGCAAAGGTTGGACGTAATAGATATTGGCTACTGAGATACCCGCCACAATAGCAAGTATCCAGAGGATAGACACCGGTAGTCCCCCGTTTTCTTTTAATGGCTGTTTCATGGTGCAAAGATAGTAAAATTGATGCTCACTCAATGAAGAAAGTAGTCGAAACTGTATTGCCTTCTCCATCCACTGCTGTCAAAGAATGTTTTCCGGGAGCGGGCTGCAGGGAAATCTTATGAAAATCCTGCGTTTGCATCAGATAGGTATCATCGAGATGCCAGAATACGGTTGCATCGGGGTCTGTATGTGCTAATTCGACGGTCAGGAATCCTTTGCTGCCGTCCAGTTGTTTCGGCAATTTGATGTGCGCGTTGATTGGAGGATAAATGAATTGCATGGGCTGGAAAGTATCTTCTCCGCAACCTGCTTTGAAGGGTGGGAGAGGCCTGTATTCCGGGTGGTGTTGTTTATAATACCATTCCCATACGGGTGGGAGGGTGAACCATGATTTTTGAAAGGTGGGTTCTGTGTTGGCGCAACTCTCATAGACACGGTGTTTCTCGTCGGCAGCTAGAGTGATAAGGTGATGGTACGGGCAGGCATCCGTGCGCAGTCCGGCAGGAAGGATAAGGACGGTGTCCGTTTCTTCGCAGAAACGACTTTTCAAATGCCCTGATTGACGGCACACTTCAGCGTCTACAAAGACACCGGTCGGGCGTTCAAACCAGGATGAAGAGGGCAGATAATTGAATATGTCGAATAATACGGGGCCTGCCGTTTGTGCGCCGACCAGTCCGGGTTTTCCCTCACCTGTCGCGTTTCCTACCCATACGCCGACTGCGTAACGGGGAGTGACGCCAACTGCCCAGGCATCCCGGAATCCGTAACTGGTTCCTGTTTTCCAGGCAATGGTCTGCATGGACGGAATAGATTTCCAGTCTATTTCTTCGGGACGGTTTACTTCTTTCAGAGCGTTGAATGTTTGCCATACAGCGCCTTTGTCCCAAATGTATGTATGTCGGGCTGTCTCCTTTCCTTCCTTTTCTTCTTCCTCTTTCGCTTCTGTAATCTTAGCTTCTTTTTCTTTGGAAAGTATTGGACTCAAGTCGGGGACAAGCGTCCGTCCCATTTGGGCGTAAGCATTTGTCACGTCCCATAAAGTAGCTTCCGCTCCCCCGAGAATCAGTGATAATCCGTAATGGGATGAGGGGCGGGTGATGGTTTTAAACCCGGTCTGTTGCAGGAAGTTGTGGAACTTGGGTACGCCGTATCTTTGCAACATCGTCACCGCAGGGATATTCAGTGAGCGGGCAAGTGCCTCCGAAGCCGGGACAGCTCCTTCATATTGCAAACTGAAATTTTGGGGAGTAAAGCCGTTTATATTAATAGGTATATCCGGCAATAGCATATCGGGCAACAGGGAACCTTCTTGCAGCATGGCATAATATAGAAAAGGTTTTAAAATACTCCCTGTACTTCTGGGGGCTTGAATCACATCGACTTGGTTGCCGCTCTGCTTCCGGTCGAAATGTACATTTCCGCAATAGGCTATCACTTGATTGGCGGGTATGTCAATCACCAGAATGGCCAGATTACGGATATCGCTCCGATTGAACTCATTGCTCCATCGTTCTGCCAAGTCTTCTATATGTGTCTGAATCCCCCGGTCGATGGTAGAACGGGTATATTGCCCGTTTCTCTCTTTATAAAAATGGCTGACCAGATGCGGAGCTATCTGCGGAAGAGGATGCGGCTCGTCGGGAAGCGGTTCGGTGACAGCCAGTTCGTAGGTCGATGAATCTATGATTTTCTCTTCAAGAAGTTGTTTCAACAGACGGTTGCGTTTTGAGAGTAGCATTTTCCGCCCTTTGGATAGATGAATCATGGCGGGAGCATTGGGAAGCACGGCAAGCATAGCCGATTCCGCCCATGACAGGTCTTCCGCCGAATGCCCGAAATACCGCCAGGCGGCTGCATCCAGTCCTACTACATTTCCACCGAAAGGTGCATGAGATACGTACATGGATAAGATTTCCTCTTTGGAAGCCCGGAATTCCAGACGGGTAGCCCAAATCATTTCGATTATTTTCTCTCCGAAAGTTCTCGATTCGTTCCGGGCAAGCCGGATAGTTTGCATCGTCAGCGTACTTCCACCACTGACGATGCGCTTATGCTTGGTATTCTGATAGACAGCTCTTCCGATAGATAGCGGGTTGACGCCCCAGTGATGGTAAAAATGCTTATCCTCGAATGTGATGAGGCATTGTTTGATTTTCTCCGGAATTGTCTCGCGTGGGGGAAAACGCCATTGTCCGTCGGAAGCGATACGTGCCCCTAATAATTCTTCATTACGGTCGGTGACGACTGTAGAATAGGGGACATGGAACAGTTGGCGGGGAAGACAAAACATATACCCGAACACGAGAAGAGTAATGATGCCGAGCATTACTTTCCTCGTGACGGATAAATTCTTGAAGAAATTCAATATCTTGACTCTCATGCACTAGGTTTGTTCTATGAACCGACCGGACTTGCCTTAGCGGCTCACCGTCGTTCTTCCCGCTTTGCTTCGTGCCTGTACAGTTGCGTCATACATAGCTTCGCATTGAACAGCCGGAAGAATGAAGTTTCCTGCATAAGTCGCTTGCAGCCTGACTGTAAATACTTTTGTTTCTCCACGGCGCAAGTTGAAATAAGTCAGTACGCGGTCGTCGCGAATATCCTGATAAGAATATTTGCTGATTGAGTTTCTTGAAGAACTTGCCTTATTGTCGGGGCTTTCAGTGTCGGCAACCAGCATCCGTTCATTATATATCTCCCAGCCGGATGGTATGATATGTGTCAGTGCTAGATTGGTGTAGTCCGAAGTACCACTGATATTGGATATGGAGGCAATGGCGATAAAATCGGTTCCCTGTCTGATATCATCTATTGATATAGGCGTACCGTTCATATCTGCATACCTTATATCCATCCGTATATTATCCGAGATAGCAGGTAGTGTATCATTCAGCAATTGTGTGCGCGTGATAACATCTACGCCCAGTGCCCCTTTACCTTGGTTCTTTACAGAGATTGTTCCGGATTTCGGGGAAGTGGAGATTGCTTTCTCAAATACTGCCTTCGCTGATTTCACCGCAGGCTGTTGTTTACCGTTCCATGTCCATGTGAAGTCCAGTGTGCCTGACAGCTTTTCCGCCAACCGTCCCATTGCCATCAAGGCGAATGCGGTAGATTGGGTACTGAACCAGTTCTCTTGCGATAAATTCTCAGATACTTTCTTAGCCTGTTGAAGCGCATCCCGTTCGCGGTTCATCAGAAGCAATGTTTCCAGAATCATCGCTTCATCCCGGTCGGACGAACCATAAATCCAGTTCATAGAAGAGTAGGGGGTGACAGTAGTCTCCGCATTGTACACCAGTTCTTCGGCAGGCTTCATCTTTCCCGTCAGGGCATAAGCGGCTGCCAGTCTCCATTTGGCTTGAATGGATAGACCTTGCTGTTCTTTCATCCTGTTCATAGCTCCGTATTCCGGTGCACCCGCCAAAGCTAACGTATATAAACGGAAAGCCTGCATCAGTTCCGACTGCCATTGCTGCCAGTTGTTTGCATCCTGAGGCATTCGCCAGTTCTGGGCCGCTGCACGTTGGAAGCGTTTCCACTTATTCACTACATTGGAGTGGACGGCATACCCTTTTTCTTGTGCCAGCGTCAGGAACATTCCCGTGTATGAACTAATCCATTCGTCAGCAACGGCATTTCCCGGCCAATAGATAAATCCACCGTTAGGAAGCTGGCGGGCATAAATTTGCCGGATAGCTTCTTGCACATTTGCTTTTATTTTCTCCGCTTCCTGTTCATCTACCGCCTTGAATTGGGAGACGAATAAGAGTGGCAGGG